>JBAWFD010000104.1:0-149049 GCA_049591615.1 Gammaproteobacteria bacterium
CCAAAGGCACCACCTGCCCGGCGGGGGTCACGACCAATGTGAATCCCTTTTCCACCACCTGCGACATGTCATTGATCAATCCGGGCACCAGCAACCCGACGCTCGCCAATTTCCGCGACTGGCAAAATGGTGACCATTATAACTACGCACCGCTCAATTACCTGGTGACGCCCAACGAGCGCACCAGCTTGTATGTGCAGGGTCACTATGATCTGGCGGACAATCTGACCTTCAACACCATGGCGATCTACAACAACCGCGTGTCGCAACAGGTACTGGCGCCCTCACCCCTGTTCCTGGGCCGCAGCGGCACCAGCGTCGTCAACGGCGAGCCGATCACGATCTCAGCCAAGAACCCCTATAACCCCTTTGGCGTGGATCTGACCGGTGGCAGCACCGGCGCGGCCTCCACCTGTGCTGCGCATGACACCTGCGATGTGTTGCAGTTCCTAGGCCGCCGGCCGCTGGAACTGGGTAACCGGGTGTTCAACCAAAACACATCAAGCTTCGCGTTCCGGGGTGGGTTCAACGGCTACTTCAACATGTTCGGCAATGAGTGGGATTGGGACAGCACCTACAACTACGGGAACAATTACGGCTCCAATCTTGAAGTTACCAACGGAGGAGATGTTTCCGGCGTAGTAAACCTCCAGAACCTGCAGAATGCTCTTGGCTATCCCGGCGAGGCGCCGTGCCAGATCAGCCCCACCAATACCGGTCTTATACCTGGCTGCGTGCCGTTCAATATTTTCGGCGGCTACAACCTGCAGACCGGGCAGGGCAGCATCACCCCGGCCATGGCTCAGTACGTGCTGTTCGAGGAACACGACCTTACCTCTGAGACCATGCGGGACTATACCGCCAACCTCACCAACAGCAGCCTCTTTAACCTGCCGGCGGGCCCGGTGGGTATTGCCTTGGGTGGGGAGTCACTGGAACACGATGCCTACGAACACCCAGATTCACTTGTGGCATCGGGTAACTCAAGCGGCTCCAAAACTGCGGCTACCGACGGCCGTGAAGACACCAAGGCGGAATACATAGAGTTCAACATTCCGCTGGTGAGCGATGAGCCGTTGATGAAAAGCGTGAGCCTGGACATCGCCAACCGCTGGTCACAGTTCACGTGGAAGGGCGGCGAAGAGGGGGTACCGGGGGCCGGCGTTCAGCATTCGGCCGCCAATAGCTCAGGTCGCGCGGCCTTGCGCTGGCAGGCCACCAATGACTTGCTGCTGCGCGGTTCCTGGTCTCAGGGCTTTCGCATTCCCAGCGTCAGCGAATTCTTTCTGGGCCAGAGCGACAGTTTTCCGACTCTGTCAGACCCCTGTGTGGCAAGTCCGGCGACGACCAAGCCCGGATTCTGTCCTGCGGCCGCCAAACAACCCAACTCGCAGATCCGCACCACTATTGGCGGTAACCCCGACTTGACGCCGGAGAGGTCCATCTCTGAGACCGTAGGCTTCGTTTACAGCCCCGGTTGGTTGCCAGGCTTCGACTTCAGCGCCGATTATTACAAGATAAACGTGCTGAACCCGGTATCCGTCATTGGTGGACAGACCATCATGAACGGCTGTTACATCGGCGGGAACCTGAATTATTGCAATCTGATTACCCGCGCCGGCGGAACACAGGGTAACTACTCCACCAGCGGTAGCATCACCGACATACTCAATACCAACGTCAACATCGGCGGCATCAAGACCGAAGGCGTGGATATCAACACCGATTACAAATTTCCGTCCAGCGCTATCGGCGATTTCAAGGCAAGTCTGAATGTAACATTTGTCAAGCAGTATGTGGCGACAGTTCCCTTTGGGAACGGCGGATTGAGCAGTCAGGAAATGTCGGGCACCACCTCGCAGTCCACAATCAACGTTCCCTTTAGTACGGGCGCTAGCGGGGTAGTTGGTGGTATACCCAAGCAGCGTGCCAATTTTGCGCTCAATTGGAACTACGGTGACTGGTCGGCTGTGTGGAATGTGGATTACATCAGTCATCTGATCGAGGACTGCAATGCCTTATATTCCACAGCCCCAGCTGTAGCCTCGCAACTGATCTCCACGCGCTGCACCACGCAAAGCTTTTCCTTCCCGTTCGACAGCGCTGCGGTCGTGCCGGTCAATCATATCGGTGCCACGACCTATCATGACGTGTCGGTGACCTATCACTTGGATAGCTGGAATACCGATTTTACCCTCGGAATCCGTAACCTGTTTGACAAGGAGCCGCCCATCGCCATGTCAGCATTCGCCAACAGCTTTCTGCCAACGCTCTATCGGGCCCCCGGCCGGTTTTTCTATGGCCGTATTGGCGTGAAATTCTAGGTTAAAAATGCAAGTACGAATGCTTGTATCTTTATGCGGCCCCGGTACTCCGGGGCCGCTTTCCAGGAGGCAGCAACATGCTTCGGCTATTGATAGCAGATGGTGACTCATCTGCAAGAAATATACTTCGCAACTATTTGAAAAATGAACATGATATAAATGTCATTGGTGAATGCGCAGATGAGGATGAGGTCCGTGAGAAGTTTCACATACTTCAGCCAGATATTTTCATTACCTCAACAGAAGTAGCCGATACATCCGCATTTGACATTTTGAAATCGATGGATCGATCGACATTTTGTAACGTCATATTTACATCACCGTCGGATAAATATGCTGTCCGGGCATTCGAAATCAACGCACTAGATTATCTTCTAAAACCGCTGGCAAAACAGCGTGTGCATAATGCAATTACAAAAGCGCGTCGATATGCGCAATTAAACGAGTTAGAGACAAATAACAAATGTGTGGGCACACGTGCAAATAATATTGCCGAAATGTCGATCCCTCTTTTGAGGGAACGCGTCCCGATGCGCACCGGACGCCGTATCAGATTTTTGTCCACATTGGCAATACGTTACGTCTCTGCTGATCATGATCGTGCCAATGTTCACATGATTACAGGCGAGACAATTCTTACCAGCGAGCGTATATCACAATTGGAACAAAAACTCGCGACCTTTAGATTTCGACGGATTCAACGCTCCATAATCGTGAACTTGAAACATGTACAGGAGATCGTTCCTATTAAATGTCAATATAAATTCGTGATGCATGGTGGCGAGAGTTTCATGTCTGGGATTCTGTACAAGAGGGAGCTACAAAATCTTCTCTTAACGTGGGAATTAGACAAAGTAGCCGCGTAGCGGTTTCACTCGAGATCCAAGACCAGCCATTAAATTTACTACATTCCGCCTGGCACACATTTTCCAACTTAGATCAGGGCAGTCATTCCAAGCTGGTCTCTTCAAAGAACCTGGCACCCTAGAGTTGGAAAGACCAAAGGCTTTTCGACAAATGGTTGGTCGTGCGCCTTTCAAACGTCTAATACTCGCAATATCAACGTCTAGGAAGAATAATCATGAGCGGGTTTGTATATCTCTATCGTGGCGGATTAAGGGAAGGGTCCCCGGAACAACAGCAACAGCAGATGCAGAAATGGATAGCCTGGTTTAAGCAACTCATTGAAAAAGGCCACATTAAGAGCCCGGGCCAACCACTGGAACGCACCGGCAAACTGGTGAAAGGCAGCCTGAAAACTGTGATTGATGGCCCTTTTGCCGAGGCCAATGATGTCGTGAGTGGCTTCACATTAGTTGAAGCTCGCGACTTGGATCAGGCGGTAGAGCTCTCGAAGGGCTGCCCGATCTTCGAGCGTGAAGGAATGGTGGAGGTACGGCCAGTTATGAATATGCACAGGTGACAGGTCCAAGCGAACATCTTTTCCGAAGTGAAGCGGGGCGCATAGTTGCCACGCTGACGCGCATCTTCGGGGTCCATAACCTCGCGCTGGCAGAAGACGGCGTACAAGACGCCTTCTGCCGCGCGCTTGAAGTCTGGAAATATAGTGGTGTGCCAGAGAACCCCTCTGCGTGGCTGATGGCTACAGCAACGAACCGCGCGCTCGATGTCCTACGACGCGAACGCACAGCACACACATCCGCACCCGAGCTCGGGCGGTTGCTTGACTCCGAACGGACGCTTGCGCCCACTGTCGAGGAGCCTTTTACAGAGAACTCAATCCAAGACGATCAACTTCGCATGATGTTCTCATGCTGCTCTCCCCGACTTACGCAGGTAACTCAAGTTGCATTAATTCTGCACTTACTGTGTGGTTTTAGCGCTGATGAGGTCGCGGACGTCTTCGCCAGCAGGCACGCTTCGATTGAGAAGCGGATAATGTGTGCCAAGAAAATGCTTGCGACTTCGAAAAAGCTGTTTGATGTTGCTATAGGCGACGAGTTCACAAGGCGACTTCCAGCCGTACACCACGCGCTCTACTTTCTGTTTAACGAGGGGCACCACGGTGCATCCAGCATAACGGCAGTTGGTGCTGAATTATGCCAGGAAGCCATGCGTCTTACAGCTATGCTTTTGGAGCACCCGCTGGGAAAAACGCCCGCGACGTATGCGCTTGCTGCGTTGATGCGTTTCGATACATCGCGGCTGCCGACCCGTTCGATGCATCAGGGAACTTAAACTCTCTGGTGATCAAGATCGGCCGCGGTGGGATTAGCAGTTAATAGTCGAAGGACTGAAGCTTCTGGAGTTGTTAGCTACTGGGCCTGAGATCATCCAGTCGCACGTAGAGACTGCGATTGCGGTGATTCATGCGCGTGCTCTAATTACAACTTTTCATCTGGTACCGTTTTTTGATGGCTAGGTCAAATTGACTACCGTGAAATAGCCGGTTTATCCTTCCGGTACGTGACTTCCTTTACCCTTGCACAGGTTCCCGAACGCATCGTAGGTCCCGCCGCGTGGTACGGCCCGGCGCTGGACCGGCGGCGCGATTGGATCGAGACTTTCTCGTCCGCGGAGATCGAAGAAGTAGACCGCGCAATTCAACGCCTTGCTGGCCGCGACATCGACCTTGCGGCGATACACGCAACGGATTTTCCGCTGCCCACGCTCGCGCTACGCCTGCAGCGTATCGCCGGTGAGGTGCTCGATGGTCGGGGCTTCGCGCTCATCCGGGGTCTCGACATCAAGCGCTATGACCGGCGCGCGGTGGCCATCGCCTTCCTCGGTCTAGGCAGCCACCTCGGCAACGCACGGCCCCAGAACGCCAAGGGGCACATACTGGGCCATGTGAAAGATCTCGGATTGTCGAGCGTTGACCCGAACGTCCGCATCTACCAGACCCACGAGCGCCAAACCTACCATACGGACTCCTGCGACATCGTCGCACTGCTGTGCCTCAGGACCGCGAAGACCGGCGGACTCTCGACGCTTGTGAGTGCCATCACGATCTACAACGAGATGCGTACACGGCGGCCGGATCTCGCAGCGGCACTATTCAAGCCCATCGAGACCGACCACCGCGGCGAGATCCAAGCAGGACAGTTGCCTTATTTCCGTATCCCCGTGTTCAACTGGTATGCCGGCCTACTCTCGGTGATGTACCAACGCCAGTACATCGAGTCTGCGCGCCGCTTTGCTGAGGTGCCGCCTCTAACACCGCGCCAGATTGCCGCCCTCGATCTGTTTGACCTGCTGGCGAACGACCCTGCGCTCAACCTGCACATGGCGTTCCAACCCGGAGATATCCAACTCGTCCACAACCACACACTGCTACACGACCGCACGGCCTTTGAGGACTGGCCCGAGCCGGAACGTCGGCGGCATCTCCTGCGCCTGTGGCTGGCTCCGACCAACGCGCGCCCCCTGCCTCCCGTGTTCGCGGAGCGTTATGGCACCGTTAATCCGGGAATGCGCGGGGGAGTCCTGGTGGCGGGCGTACGTCCCTTTGCTCCGCTCGAAGCCGCAGTTTAAGCTTCCGCCAGAAATACATGTTTACAATGTTCAGAATTACCTGATTTTCGGGTAATTCGAAGTACAAAAGAACCTTTGCACATGACTGAAACGAATCCTGAAATAAAGTCTCCAGCTATCGTAATTGGAAGTAATGGTTTAGCGCGGGTAACTGGAAGCATCGTTATTGCTCTATCTGCGCTATCGCAGGAATACGGCAGCGGTATTAACTTTGTTGTTCCCCACGGGTTGGGAAAATATCCCGAGGCGGAGAATCTTGTTCCGCTTGCCATATTTGTAGCTGGTTTGGTACTCATTCCAGGCGTTGTGCTTTTTGTCCGCTACGCTAGAATCATGCCGACAGCGGGTGCTAGTTATGTCTGGCTAACGAGGTCGCTAGGACCCGTAATAGGTTTCGCCACAGCTTTTATGTGGCTCATTGGTCTTTGTGGCTCGATAGGTTTTGTTGCATATGTGTCCGCAACCTTTGTTGGAGACACCTTGCAAACCATGGGTCTAACCGCGGCCTGGTCAGAAAGTGCGGTCGGACATTTGACCATTGGTCTGATGGCAATTTGGTCGTTGACTGCCCTACACTGCAGCGGAGTAAAACGCTACGGCCGCTTTATTTATGTCGTAGGTGCAATAGTATTCATTGTCGCCTTGATAACGATATATGTCTGCTTTTCTGCATCATCAGCTGTAACTGCTGCGAAGCTTGCTGAGTTAACGAATATTAAGGCGACATCCCAAGTCGCCAAACCCTCTATTATTGCTTTTTTTTCCACCACGGCACTTTTTATTTTTTCTTATGGAGGGCTGGATGGCGGGGCATCGCTAGGCGGGGAAGCAGCCAACCCAACTCACTCGATGCCTCGAGGCATCATCGCCGGCTGGACACTTGCGTTGATACTTTATACTGCGGTCGCATTTGCACTATTTCACGCTGTACCATGGTGGCTCGCCGTTCCAATCCTAAAGAGCGGTCAGGGTCATGTGCTCACCGTCCCTTTCATAACAGGGATGCTGGTATCGAAACCAATTGCAGTCATTATAAACATACTAGTAACAGTGGTAGTTATAAAGACTCTAGCCCCGCAACTTCTTAGTGCTAGCCGTTATCTTTATGGATGGGCAGAAGATGAATTTATCCCATCTACAGTGCAATCCACAAATCGTTTTCATGTACCCGCGCTTGCAGTGATTATATCGGCGGCACTAGGCAGTTTGTTCTTGATAGATGGGATATTCTCAGGTTGGGAAATCGGTGTGGCCGTTCGATCTTTCAGTATCATGCTTGCATTCACCATGCTTGGCGTAGGTATTTTGGCGCTTGCCATCTCATTAAGATTGAACTCGGTACGGAGCTTTTCGGATGAACTCACTTTTGGTGCTGCGATTAAGGTTGCGGCCGTTGCCTCCATTGTTATTGGATTACCGTTGATGGTCATTGTTGCATATGAGCCTGGTATGAAGTGGTATTTACAGCCATGGTTCCAGGTGCTTGTCACAATCGCTGTATCTGTAGGTATCAGTATGTTGGCACGTGCTCGGTACCGGTACAAATATGATGTGGCCTTTGAACAGAATTTCTTAAACGTGCCTGAGCAGTAGTAAATCGCAGCAAGTTATAACTGAATTCAATGAGGTGAATCTCTCCTTTCGTCCGGTCGTGGTTTGATGCCACCGCGTGGGATCCTGTCCGTTCGCTTGTTATGGGGCGACTGCTGATATTAGGGGTCAATTTTAAGTCATTCATATCTGGGAATTTAAATTCCCTGTTGTGGCCGATAAAATCCCTGTTTCGTCGTATAGGAAATATGCTCGTAAGCAGTTGTTGCCACGCTGTTTATAGAGACTTTTATAGTGCTTTGAGCCTTGAACCAGCAAAATTCCCTGTTAATTTCTCGATTAACAGGGAATTTGAGCAGAGAGGAGTGAGCACTAGACTGTACCCACCGCCATTTGGTCATGAGCTAACCCGGCCCTTTCTCCGCAAATCGGAGAAAGGAACGGGTTTCGCACTAATTTGGCCAATTGGATTAGCATATGTCTGCTGGATGAACTTGGCCCGAAGCATTCAACCGGGTTAATTGATTCGGTTAATATCCATTGGCGTATTTACGTGTTGATAATTTCACTTTCGTGTAAAACATCAGTTATCAGATAAACGGTATCCAACACCTGCTTCTGTTAATAGAAGCTTTGGCTGTGCCGGGTCTTTTTCGAGCTTGTGCCGTAGCTGAGCCATATATATACGCACGTAATGATTGGCATCGCTATGTGATGGGCCCCATACTTCACGCAATAACTGGCGGTGGGTAATAACTCTACCAGCATACTTTATCAACACACTGAGTAAACGGTATTCGATAGGTGTGAGATGGATTTCCTGATTGCCAACGTAGACATTACGGCGTACCTGATCGACTTTTAAGTTTCCAGCTATGAACTCACCGTGTACATTACTCGAATTTCCGACCGCATGCCGCAGCGCCACTCGAATGCGAGCCATTAATTCACCCATACCAAATGGTTTTTCTAAATAATCATCGGCACCCTGATCTAAACTCACTACCTTCGCGGATTCCGTTGTTCGGGCTGATAGTACGATGATCGGAATCGATGTCCATTCGCGCAAACAACGTACGATCTCGACACCATCCAGATCTGGTAATCCCAAGTCAAGGATTACCAGATCTGGTTTGCTGCCTGCCGCTGCTGTTAGCCCTTGTCGGCCGTTCTCGGCTTCGATTACCTCGAATTTCTGGGCACTGAGCGCGGTTCTAACAAATCGACGGATTTGTGGTTCATCCTCGATAATCAGGATCTTCACGTCACCTTCAGACATTGACTTCGGCTTCCACGGCAGGCGGTTTATCCTTCGCCGACAGCGTAAACTTGAACCTTGCACCACCTTCGGGACGATTCTCTGCCCAAATTCTGCCGCCATGGACTTCAACAATGGCTCGACAGATGGTAAGTCCAAGGCCTACCCCTGCTTGTGGTCCTTCAAGCTGTGCACGATAGAATTTTTCAAATACTTGCTCTTCGCTTCCCGCTAACAGCCCCGGGCCGCGATCCGTTACTTCCACGGTCACTTTTCCATCCGCAACGGCCGCATTGATTTCGATGGGTGTACCCGGAGGTGTGTACTTCGCGGCATTTTCCAGCAGATTCACCAGTACCTGTTCTATCAAGCCACCGTCCAGTGACAGCCAAGGCAATTCCGCCGGTAAATGAACGCTTACTTGATGCTGTTTCAACCTATCGCGCAGGCGTGTCAACACACTCCCCACCACTTCCTCCAGCGGGTACCACTGACGATTGAGTTTAACTGCGCCGGCTTGCAAGCGCGCCATATCCAGCACGTTATTCATTAAATCATTCATGCGCTGCGCAGACTCAAGAATGTCGCTGCTCAAATCATGCCGTTCAGTCGGAGTTAATTTATCAGCTTCCTCCAGCAAACTGCTCGAGGCACCCACAATAGTTGCAAGTGGTGTACGCAGGTCATGCGAGATGGCACTTAAGAGTGAATTGCGTAGTCGCTCAGTTTCCATTTTTAGTTGAGTGGCGGCTGCTTGACGTGCCAGTCGCACGCGTTCGAGCGCCAACGCTACCTGGCTGCAAAATGTTTCCAGCAGACGGCGCTGCTCAGGCAAAAACACGCGGCGCATTTCCGTTGGTATTACAGCCAGTACTCCTAGCACACCTGTTGAACCAGTCAAAGGCAGGTACAGCGCATCACTGCCCGGCAGTGTATCAGTGCCGATGCCTGCAAGTTGCCCATGATCATGCACCCATTGCGCAACACTAAGATCAGCACCTTTGAATGAATCGCTGCTAGACATACTTTCCGGATAGTGGATACGACCGTGCTCATCCGGGAGTAACACTGCAGCGCTTGTGTCAAATACTTCAGCAACATGACGGACAGTGATATCGAGTAGATTTTGCTGCCCCCGGGTGGCAGCAAGTTCCCGGCTCATGGCATATAGAGCCGCGGTGCGTCGTTCTCGATGCGCGGCGACACGTGCCTGCAAACGGACGCTGGCAGTTAGATTGCTGATGACCATGCCGACTACCAACATGACCGTAAAAGTTACGAAATACTGGGTGTCGGCTACTGCGAATGTGAAATAAGGCGGGACGAAAAAGAAATCGAATGCCATGACGCCTAAAATTACCGAAAGTATCGAAGGGCCGCGTCCGTAACGTACGGCTACGACCACCACACCCAGCAGATACACCATAATCAAGTTGGACAGCGCAAAATGGCTCAGCATGGCCCAGGCCACCAAGGTACATGCAATCACCGCTATCAGGGCCCAGAGGTAACCGCGTCTACGGGATTTGAGACTTGGAAATTCGCGTGTCTCGTGGGCTAAGCCAAGATAATTGGCAATCCTTGAAGCACGTGATGCTTGGGCAGTTTTCATGGCGTCATCGGTACTGACTACATGCACGTCGATGGTGCCGCTTCCTGCAACAATTGCATCCACCACCGAACCAAAAATCCAACGTTTCCAACCTCGGCGATGAGGCTTGCCCATGATGATTCTGGTGATATTGCGCGCATGTGCAAACGCCAAAACTTCAGCGCTGAAATGCCGGCTTCCATTGAGCGTAAGGGTCTCACCGCCCAGTGATTCTGTGAGCCGTAATACGCGCGCCACCACCTCCCGCTGTTTTTCTGGAATTCGCAATAAATCGGGAGTTTCGATGTACACCACCAGCCATTCGGCACGCAGGGAGTCAGCCATACGTTTGCCGGAGCGCACCAGTTTTTCGCCCTCTATTCCAGAACCAATGCATACCATGATGCGTTCACGTGCCGGCCATACATCCTCAATTGCATGGGATTCACGGTATTCGCGCATCTGCACATCCACGCGGTCAGCTGTACGACGTAGTGCGAGCTCGCGTAACGCGATCAGATTCCCTTTGCGGAAGAAGTTTTCGATAGCTCGTTCAGCTTGCTGGGGCAGATAGACCTTGCCTTCATGGAGCCGTTGCAGCAGTTCATCGGGTGGTAGGTCAACGAGTTCCACATCATCCGCCTGTTCGAAGAAGGTATCAGGCACCGTTTCCCATACGCGTACACCGGTGATCTGAGTTACTACATCATTGAGGCTTTCGATATGCTGGATATTGAGGGTGGTGTATACGTCAATGCCGGCAGTCAGTAGTTCTTCCACATCCTGCCAGCGCTTGGCATGGCGGGAACCGGCGGCATTGCTATGGGCCAGTTCGTCCACCATTATTAATGGTGGATGCTTAGCCAGCGCGGCATCCAGGTCGAATTCCTCGAGAACAACCTTACCGTAAGGTATACGCCGCCGCGGCAAAAGGTCGAGACCCATGAGCAGCGCCGCAGTCTCAGAGCGCCCGTGAGTCTCAATAACGCCTACGAGTAACGGTTGCCCTTGCCTATGCAAAGCCTGGGCCGCCTGTAGCATGGCGAATGTCTTGCCGACTCCGGCCGCCGCGCCCAGAAATATCTTGAGATGCCCGCGTCTCGCCTTGCGTGCCTCGTGCTCGATTTTGGCAAGCAGACTGTCCGGATCGGGACGCCCATTACTCATGGTATATACCTGGGAAGATTCCGTTAATTAAAACACAACCCCGGTTTCGAGCAGCAGGCGCATCTGATCCGCCTGGTTGCCGGACCTGCCGAACGCAAGGCCTGGCGTGTAGCCCACTACACGTGCATAAGACAATTCGATGCGCGCGAACAGGCCGCCGGATTGCCATGTGGGCGTAAATGTCAGAGTCCAGGCACGGCTGCCTGGGCCGTAACCCAATAGGTTATTGTTGGCGCTCGTGTTGTCTGCACCCGAGCTGGTGACGTATTCCACCCGCGCGCCCAGACTCCATAATCTGTTTACCGCATAGTCCGTCAATAGCGCGGCGCCGAACGAACTATTGTCATGGGTGTATCCTAGTTCAGCTGAGGCCGATGAATCGATGTACTGAATATAGGGCGTAAAGGTCCAACTACCGGTGCTGTGTGTATAAATAAGGTTGTAAATGCGCGCATTATTGAGCACTTCTGGGGTAGCGCTGGAACCGTAAGGCGTATTTCCTAAGGTGTCATACACCACCGCCGTGAGTGTATCCGCCGTACTCAGTGTGTAAGTTAACGATCCGGTCAGATTGTTGAACCGGTGTGAGTAGAACCCATCGGTCCAGGCCAGGGAGGCGCTGATCACGCCTTTGGAATAATTGAACTGCACGCCTCGGGTCACGGTGTTTTCCATATTCCACAGCAGACCGCGCTCGATGTTGTAGTTGCCCCAGGGCCAGGCGCCTTCGGCACCCACCAGACTCGGTAGTTTGCCTACTTGCAGGGAGATACTGTCTGTAGGCACGAACTTGATGTAGGCCAGTGGCACTGGCCCGTATAGGTTATTAACCAAATCGGGAGTGTCTGTGAACGGTTCACCAACGACTGGAAAGTTATACGCACCGCCTTGTACCAAAAATTGAACTTCCCCTGAATATTTCTGCAGGATCAGTTCGGCGTTGTCCACGTCAAAACGCTGACTCAGGTCACTGCTTGTCGCATTGCTCTGGGTTGCGGCCAGCCCGCTGAGCATGCCCTGGACCTTGAGTTCGCCCAGCGGTCCGCCATCGATTGGGACGGCCGTAGGCAGAGTCAATGTATCGGCTCTCGCCATTGCACTTCCAAGCATCACCAAAGTCAAGATCGCCGCCACCAGCCGTAACAGTAGCCACGACATTGATCCTTTGTCACTAGGCAACATCAGGTAAATCACTTTGCAGCGTCTAGCGCCAGGTTCAGTTCCAACACATTGACCCGCGGCTCGCCTAAAAAACCCAGTTGCCGGCCGGTTGTGTATTTCTCAACTAATGCGCGTACCACGTTTTCATCTAGATGGCGGACATGCGCCACCCGTTCGACCTGATACTCAGCTGCCGCTGGGCTGATATCTGGATCCAGACCGCTGCCCGAAGCTGTCACCAAGTCCACTGGGATCGGTGCTTTCTGTGCCGGGTCCGCGGCCTGCAGTGCGGCGATGCGCGCCTTCACCTGATCAAGCAGGGCAGGATTCGTGGGCCCCAAGTTCGAACCAGTAGAGTCTTGGGCGTTGTCGGGGAACGGCGTGGTTGCAGAGATACGTCCCCAGAAATATTTTGGATCGTTGAATGGCTGACCAATGAGGGCAGAGCCCTCCAATTTACCCTGCTGCACTATCAAGCTGCCGTTGGCCTGGACGGGGAAAAGCAGTTGGGCGACGCCGGTCACGGCTAGCGGATAGAGTACTCCGGTGACGGTGGACAAAATAATCAGCATGAGCAAACCAATGCGCAATTGGGTAAACATGTTGTCTCCTCAAGCCATGTGCAGTGCCACAAGCAAAATATCTATCAACTTGATGCCGATGAAGGGCACGATTATGCCGCCGACACCGTAAATCCACAGGTTCTTGCGCAAGATAGCCGCTGCCCCGATGGGTCGGTAACGCACACCCCTGAGGGCCAGGGGGATTAGCGCGATAATGATCAATGCGTTGAAGATCACTGCCGACAGGATCGCACTGCGAGGATTAGCTAGATGCATGATGTTGAGTGCGTTCAACGCCGGATAGGTGGTCGCGAAAGCCGCCGGGATGATGGCAAAGTATTTGGCCACATCGTTGGCAATGCTGAAGGTAGTGAGTGCTCCGCGAGTCATGAGCAATTGCTTGCCAGTTTCCACCACCTCGATGAGTTTGGTTGGGTTGGAATCCAGATCCACCATATTGCCGGCTTCTTTGGCAGCCTGGGTGCCGGTGTTCATGGCCACCGCGACGTCCGCCTGGGCGAGTGCGGGTGCGTCATTAGTGCCATCACCAGTCATGGCGACCAGTTTGCCTTCGGCCTGATAGTTGCGAATCAATTTCAGTTTGGCTTCGGGCGTGGCTTCCGCCAGGAAATCATCCACGCCGGCTTCCGCTGCGATGGCCGCCGCGGTTAGACGATTGTCGCCGGTGATCATCACAGTCTTGATGCCCATGCGCCGCAACTGCGCGAAACGCTCCTTGATGCCGCCCTTGACGATGTCCTTGAGTTCAAGCACACCGAGCACACGGGTATTGTCAGCCACCACCAGTGGTGTGCTGCCGCGACGCGCAACAGTTTCTACTAGGGTATTTACCGCATCCGGGAATTTACCTTCCAAGGCTTCCACATGCTTCTGTATTGCATCAGCTGCACCCTTGCGGATTTGGTGGCCGTTGAGATCTACGCCACTCATTCGGGTACGGGCACTGAAATGAACAAAGCTTGCGCCGAGCGCATGGATGTCGCGCTCCCGGAGACCGAATTTCTGCTTGGCCAGCACCACGATGCTGCGGCCCTCAGGAGTTTCATCTGCTAGCGACGATAATTGTGCAGCGTCAGCCAGTTCCTTCTCAGCTACACCCGATGCCGGCATAAAAGCGGCGGCCTGGCGGTTACCGAGTGTGATGGTCCCGGTCTTGTCCAGTAGCAGGACATCGACATCCCCAGCGGCTTCCACAGCCCGCCCGGAAGTCGCAATAACGTTTGCCTTAAGCATGCGTCCCATGCCAGCGATACCGATAGCGGATAACAGCGCGCCGATGGTGGTGGGGATAAGGCATACCAGTAATGCCACCAGCACAGTGACGGTCACCGGCGATCCCGCTTTCGTCACCATCACGCTGTAGAGCGAATACGGCAGTAGCGTGACCGTTGCCAGTAGGAACACGATGGTCATGGCCACCAGAAGAATCGTCAAAGCGATCTCGTTGGGGGTCTTCTGGCGCTTGGCGCCTTCCACCATGCTGATCATGCGGTCCAGGAAAGCCTCACCGGGATTGGTACTGATGCGCACCACGATCCAGTCGGACAGCACGCGTGTACCGCCGGTGACGGAGCTGAAGTCGCCGCCGGCTTCGCGAATCACCGGCGCGCTTTCGCCGGTGATGGCGCTTTCATCGACCGAGGCCACACCCTCGATCACTTCGCCATCGCCAGGGACGAAGTCGCCGGTTTCCACCAGCACCACGTCGCCCTTGCGCAAACTGGCCGCTGGCGTCGACATAACGGGGGATCCATGGCGCGGCTCCTGGAGTTTTTTGGCTGTGATTTCACGTCGTGCGCCGCGCAGGGCCGCCGCCTGGGCACGATTGCGGCTTTCACTTAAGCCCTCTGCAAAATTAGCGAACAACACTGTAAACCAAAGCCACACACTGACGCCGAAGATAAAACCCGCTGGTGCTTCACCGTGACCAATCAGGGCCTGCACGAACAACAATGTGGTCAGCATGCTGCCGATATACACCACGAACATCACCGGATTACGCAGTTGATCCCGCGGATTGAGTTTGCGTAAAGATGCAATAGCAGCTTCTACTAGAAGACGACGGTCAAACATGAATGCGGACAGGGATTGTGTGGTCATGAAGTGTCTTCGCGTTCAGTGCAAGCCGATCATGGTAAGTTGTTCGGCAATGGGTCCAAGTGCCAGGGCCGGCAGATAGGTCAACGCACTGACCAACAACACCGTGCCGATCAACAACACAATGAAGAGTGGTGTGTGGGTGGGCAGTGTGCCTAATCCAACCGGTACGCGTTTTTTGCCGGCCAATGCTCCGGCCAGGGCGAGCGTGGCCACCGCTGGCCAGAAACGGCCGATCTGCATGCTAATGCCGAGCGCGGTGTTATAGAACAGCGTGTTGGCATTGATTCCAGCAAAGGCACTTCCGTTATTGTTAGGAGCCTGCGAAAACGCATACAGGATCTCGCTGAATCCGTGGGCGCCTGGATTCGTCGGCCCCGCTTGACCCGCGGGCAGCATCACTGCCACTGCCGTGCCCACCAGCACGAGAAATGGGGTGATTAAGATAACCATGGCTACCATTTTCATTTCGAAGGATTCAATCTTTTTACCCAGGTATTCCGGCGTTCGGCCCACCATCAATCCGGCGATGAACACTGCAAGCAAAGCGAACACCAGCATCGTGTAGATACCTGAGCCAACACCGCCGTACACCACTTCGCCGAGCTGTATCAGCCATAGCGGCATCATCCCACCGAGCGGCGTATAAGAATCGTGCATGGAATTGACCGCACCGCAGGAGGTAGCGGTAGTTACGGTGGCCCACAGCGCTGAATCCACGATGCCAAAGCGTGTTTCCTTACCTTCCATGTTTCCACCCGCTTGCGCTGTGGAGTTGGTCTGATCTATTCCCAATCGGGTAAAGGCCGGATTACCGTGTTGCTCCGCGTACACCGCCACCGACAGGAACACTACCAGTAGCATTGTCATGGCAATGAGAATGGCCCAGCCTTGACGCCGGTCACCAATCATTTCACCAAAGGTGAAACAGAGTGCACCGGGTAGTAGCAGGATGGCCAACATTTCTAGGAAGTTGCTCAAGGGTGTCGGGTTCTCAAAAGGATGGGCAGAATTCGCATTGAAGAATCCGCCGCCATTGGTACCTAGCTCCTTAATAGCTTCCTGAGATGCAACGGGTCCCATGGGCAACAATTGATCTTTCTGTATTGCTGTTGTTGTTAGTGGGTTGCCATGTGCGTCGTTCATTGGGTTGCCATTGGCATCCGTCCCAGGAATCTGATAAGTAATCGCACTCACGAGTGGAACGCTCTGGTAATGCTTGAAATTCTGGATGACACCCTGGCTTACTAGTATCACGGCTAACAGCAGCGATATCGGCAGCAGGATATAAAGTACGCTGCGGGTAAGGTCAACCCAGAAATTACCGATGGTTTCGGTGGTATGCCGCGCAAAGCTGCGGATCAAAGCAATCGCAATACAGAGGCCGGTAGCCGCGGATAAAAAATTCTGCACCGCCAGACCGAGCATCTGGGTGAGATAACTCATGGTGGTTTCACCGGAGTAATCCTGCCAGTTGGTATTGGTTACGAAGCTGATAGCGGTATTGAAGGAGGAATCCGGCGTGACGGCTCCCAATTGCTGTGGATTTAGCGGCAGGTGAAGCTGGATCCGCTGTAGCATATATAGTGCCAGGAAACCCAAAAAATTGAATACCAACAGGGCCAGTGCATATTGCGTCCAGCGCATCTCCGCATCGGCATGTACCCCACATAATCTATAGATAAAACGTTCCAGTGGACCGCCGATGCGGTTAACGAATGCCAAGCGCCCCTCATAAACCCGTGCCATGTACCAGCCAACCGGTTTGACAAGTGCCAGAATAATCAATAGGTACAAGCCGATCTGCAGATAACTATTCAGAGTCATGAGAAGTACTCGGGCTTGAGCAGGGCGATAATCAGATAAATGAATACAGCCGTGGCGAGCGCCAGGCCGATTAGGTATAGCCAATTCATATTTATTTCCTCAGGCATTCGAATCCGTACACCAAAATGACGGATATCACGAATAATCCTAAGGCGAGCAACAAGAACAGAATATCCATGCGGCCACCTTCCATATATGGAGGGGACAGACTTTAAAGGGACAGATGTAAAAATTGTATAAAAATCAATGGAGCGTATATAAATTATCTGTATAGGCAGTAGTATCCTGACTGCGGGCCCATCTCGGATGAGAGCTGACTTGTGAATTAATTCATAAATATCAAATGCATATCAGGGAATTCAAATTCCCTGTTCCATTGCGCAGGGAAACTGTTCTCAACTTACTGTTATCGCAGTGCTTGCAGGCATGGTTATCGAGGATTAGAGTCTGGAAATCGGATAATCCCCTGTTTAACAGGGAAATTGAGGAGAGAGAGGTTGGCAGTAGACTGGATCGGAGTGCATCTACCGCCATTGTTCAATAAAAGGGGGCCTTCGGCCCCTTTCTTATTGAGTGCAGAATGAATAGATTCGAACCCATATCCAATTGTCATAGAATGATTTATCCAGCGCTTCCGGTAAACGGTATTCAGCATATCGCTAAACATTTGCGCTATGGAAAATCTGTTTTTCACAAAAGTTCGGCAATTGATACCAGATGAGTTGTTTATGCGTGGTCACATAAAGCCGGCAATAAATCAGTCAAGGCAGCTTTCTAGAGACACAAGCAAGAAGTTATCATCGCCATTTTTGATCAGAATCTCGTCACCATTTGAATAATTTAGCTGAGCGCTGTCAGGGCCGCTCGTCGCCCATTCTAGGCGTGGCAGGCGATTATTTATTTGTTTTGCAATTGCAGCAGGTGATAAGGCGTACTCATCGATGGGTAGATCGACATATATTGAGTCTAGTGTCGCGTCCACCGATGATGCAGACCACTGCAATGTGACTTTGCGGTTATTGAGAACGAACTGTGATGCATATTGTCCGCAGGTGGGAAACGCTTGTTCGTGGATATCTAGTTTTATTCCTAATTCCTTTTGTATGTTGCCGAACGCATCATTTATAAATATTCCAGACCAGCCGAGCCTCCCATCTTTTATCGATACATAATTACCTGTATTATTCAGACGGGAGGTATACCTTGAGACACAAGCGCATATAAGCGCGCAGGCACATAATAATCCTATTAGTTGCTGTAATTTCAAAGCGATCACTATTTGCGTCAGCTCCATTTGCAAGCATTAACTATTGAGAATCACGCTAACTACATGTAAATGGATTTAAACGAGCCTTTTATTCTGCCGGTTCTCTTGAATCCGATGCGATTGTATAAACATGTCCCGATTTATCCGAAGTAGAATTATCAACCGATGCCTCAATGAGTTCATTGTTGATTACCTGGATGGCATATTTACTTCCGTACTCAATAATCTCTTCCGGGGTCGCGTAAATACTCTTTGGATGAATCCAACGTATCTGGTCCGACAGCCTACCTTCCTTCGGTCGAATGATCGCAATTGAAGCTACATACTTAAGTTGGGCAATGGCGTCCACTACATTGGACGGCAATTTATGTGCCGTCACCTTTACAACGAATCCTTTATATCCAAAAACTGTTGGCTGCACCGTAATTCTCCAAACATAAAATGCGGTTTACCGACGATCGAGTTTGCTAAAATTACTTACTCAATAAAGCATGTCCATAACGAAGCACACATATCTCATAACCACAACACTCTCAAGAGCGCGTCGCCATGATCCCATGACCAGATCACTAACTACATTTTACTGAGAGGTCATTTTCAACGGACTTGACACCTTTCACGTGTCTAGCAACATCGACGGCCTTCTCGATTTCAGATTTGGAGTCAATAAAGCCACTCAATTTGACAATGCCTTTATATGTTTCAACGGTGATTTCTGTCGACTTGAGTCCTGTTGTGTGTAATAACGCGGTTTTGACCTCGGTCGTAATGACCGTGTCATCGGTGTACGTGGCTACGTTTTCACCGATGGCTGCGGATGAATACATCATCAGTGGCGCAAATATGGAAATTGAAACAATCAATGCCGTCAGACGTTTTGGAATTAACATGACATAGCCTCCATTAAGTTCATCCCAACGTATCGTTATTCATCAAGCATGATTGAGCATTAGATCGCTAAAGGTTGTGCACGATAGTTCATCGTCTAGAGCACATATCGCAAACTGCCTGCCATGTTCCACAGCCCGCCGTGGAGAGCTGGAGATCCTACCTGGGTGCAGCCATTTCTCCTGATATCGACCGGGAATCCATGACATACGCACAATCGCTATAGAGACAAATCGCGGGCGTTGGCTATGGCTTTTAGAGGCTAGTTTGATCGGGACTACTTTTACTATGAATCCCATGTATTCGAAGTTTTCTTCTAGCATGGCAATCACCTCTTTAACTCGTATGGTTATGTGAAATACCAAATAAGGAAATAAGAAAACAATCTCGACTCAGGGAAGAAGGAGCAACTGGAATGCCAATTTATAAAAGCAGCATTCTTCCAATGGGTTATCACAACTTTCAAATTATGAAATTAATAAAACGGGGATAAAGGTTGTCTCCTTACGGAGACAAATTAATACGAGTTGTTGAGTAGTGCGTTGAAAGAAAGGCGTATTCGGGTGTCGGCTAAAGGTGACAGTGTGAACCAAAGCAAGCCGGCACTCACGATGGGACTTTGATTAGTCCGCCTGTGTTGAAGAATCCGTTCGACTTCGTTGGTTTACGGAGAGACACATCTGTCGTCATGGGATGACGTTCGATTTACATTTGTGCGCCTTTCGCATAGCCGACGTGAATAAATATCCATAAATATCTGTAATTACGCATCGATGCAGCCTTGGCACGGCATTTGCACGTTTATATGTGCCAGCGCGCATAGGGATCTTCCCCATTGGGGAATTGCATTACCGCAGCAAATTTATGAAGGAGCAGTTATGAAGAGCGCATGCCTAGTACTGCTAGTGATGGTGCCAGCCTTCGGGTTCAGGCCCACACGTCCGGATGGCGCTTCGATTATCAACCAAGCGCCAACACAAGCCGCAGCAGAAAATAAACAGCTCGAAGGTAGATCGTCGCGATTCACACCGGCGTTAGCAGACGCGACGACGGTGCCACCTGCGTCAGCTTCCAAAGTACCGCCAACGAAAGCGAAAAATGCGGCTGCGCCACCCTGCAGCAGACAACCTGCAGTTAATCATGATGCCGAGGTGATTCCGACTGGAAATAAGACGCAGTGGCCGCAAACCAGACTTCCGACCGAAGAGCAAATGCACTGCCAGGCTCAAAAGCCGATACCTAAGCCCCCACCCAACTCAAGCTGATTCCTGTGCATGCCGGCCGCGCCTCAAGACTTAAGACTAAGCGGACCCCGATAACACACAGTGATAGGAGAGCCACCATGATCATCGAGAAATTCAACTATAAGGGCTTCACCATAAAAGTGAGCGCACACGAGCTGTTTCACGGTCTTGGTCCTTCAGGAGTAAACCTCGGGTGGTATACCAGTTCAGTTGCTATATCAAAAAACCCGAATGATAAGTATTGCGACCATGAGGAATCCTTGCACCCTGGCAGGATTTCAGTCAGTCCAGATAGAGCCATGGACTATGGCAAAAAATTTGCCAGGCACGTTGTTGATGAAGAAATATTGTATTCAAACCTGAGTAAATTCATGACGACCCGCCCGATATGAATACACGTATAAATCGGGCATAGCTCTTTAAACGGAGGGATTCACATGAATACAGTGACCGATCCTAATATTAACAATATTATCAATCCACCCAATCTGTCGCTCGGCCAACTCGTGCTGCATGCAGATCCAATCGTGCAAGCAGTGATACTGCTGCTATTGGTGTTATCCATATGGAGCTGGGCAGTTATTGTTCAGAAGGCATTTGAACTGCATCGTGCCAAAAGGGTGGTGAAGAAACTGGAGACCGCTATCGAAAATGGTCATTCGCCGGATGAAATTGGCACAGTTGAAACGCATCCAGCCGCCGTAGTGATCAAGGCCGGCGTATTGGAATGGCAATCCCCAACCGGACCAAGCTTTCGTGAATCTCCTGGTGAAGAGCGCGAACGCATAGAACGGAGCATGCGCAACGCCTTGGGACGCGAGATGCGGCGCATGCAGAAACGCCTACCGCTGCTCGCAACCGTGGGCTCGGTCGCAGTATTCATCGGTCTTTTCGGCACGGTCTGGGGAATTATGAACAGTTTCACGGCAATTGCCCAAGCCCATGATACAAGTCTCGCCGTGGTGGCTCCCGGCATAGCCCAGGCCCTCATCGGCACGGCAGCGGGGTTAGCCGCGGCCATCCCCGCAGTCATCGGTTACAACAAACTGGTAACGGAACTGGGCTATTACGCGGGGCGGCTGCAGACACTTATCGGTGTTTGCAGCAACTTGATGGTCAAACGCATTCGCGTTGGAGCATGACTGACATGGGTATGAATGTAATACCCAGCGCATCGTCCGAAGATGCATTATCCGGCTATCAACCGATGGCCGAAATCAACGTGACACCACTGGTGGATGTCATGCTGGTATTGCTCATCATCTTCATGATCACAGCGCCTCTTATGATGGCGCAACTACCCATCGAACTTCCGAAAACCAGCGCGGCGGAACTCGGTAAGCCCAAGCAGCCGCTCATTGTGAGTCTGGACACAAAGGGGCAATATTATATCGACGGCAAGCCCACAGCATCTGTCGATCTACCAACGCAACTCGAGACGCTTGCCAATGCGGATCCCGATCAGACCGTGTATGTACGCGCTGATAAAGCTATCCCCTATGGGCAAGTGATGGCACTGTTAGGGGAAGTGGGCCAATCGGGATTTTACAAAATCTCACTGATAAGCAAACGGGCGAGCGCCTCGGCGGACACGTCCGCCGCCAGTTCATCTGCTCCTCCATCGGCAGGTACACAGCCGCCACGCTGAATCATGCTCCAGTTCAGCCACAGTCTCGGGATATCGGTCGGCATCCATATAGTGGCGATTCTGCTCATATTCTTGATCGCCGAATATCATCCGGCCACACCGCTGCCGCCTTCCGATGCATCTTTGGCCGACGCCGTCGCCGTGAATATCGTTCCACCACCGCAACCGCGATCACCGCCTCAGCCACCACAACCACAAGAACCGCTGCCAACTCCGCTGGCGCCACAGCCGCCCCCGCAGACTATTTCCACCGAAGCCTCTCAGGCCGATATATCAACGCCACCGCCCAAGAGCATTCCTGCTCCAACACCGCCGCAGCCTACTCAGAGTCAAACTACACCCTTAGAAGCGACCTATGCGCAGATCGTCAGCGCACTCCTAGAAGCAAATAAGCGCTATCCACGGCAGGCATTACTTGCCGGAGATCAGGGGACCGTGGTGTTGTCATTCGTCCTCAACCGTGAAGGTACGGTGCTTGCCTACCAGATTGAACAGTCATCCGGGCAACCAATCTTTGATGAAGCGGTGAAACGCCTTATTGAACGCATACATTTTCCACCATTTCCAAGGGGCGATCTGAGCCAGCGTAAGACCTTCACGGTACCCATACAATTTGAATTAGAGGGATAAATCGTGATTGTCTCAATCCGCCGACATCTTATTTTTAACGCGATTCAAAGAGTTATAGATTCAATTCGGTCTAACCGTCACCATCAGACGACAGTTCCCCAGGTAACGGTCAGAAGAACATTGCGCAATTAACGGTGATTGCCGATTACCTCGATTCTGGCACGTCGTTTGCAAGAATATTGAATGACAATCGAACCTGTCTTTTCACTCCATTAAACATCAGGTGACGTTATGAAAACCATACTTACTAGATGCTTGACGGCCTCGCTAATCCTCGGGGCACTTTGTGCTTGTATTGGAAAAAATCCGCAAAATGACCAGCAAGCGACACCTGCCGCCACGACCCAGCAGGCACCCACACCCGCAACGCAGGCGGCACCTTCAGCCACGACCAAATCGAAGGCTGGATCGAACATCACACCGCCGCCTCTGTGAGGAAAGCCGCTGCACCAGGAGAACTACCATGACTCATAAGATCTTTGGCTATAAGGGTTTTGTCATAAAGGTGATACCGCGTGAAGTCATTGCCATGCAATCCGCAGCGAACAGGCGTATCCGTTATGCAGCGTCGGTGGTGATCATGCGCTTCGTGGATGCCGCACGCCACAAAGATGCGATGCGCTGCTATCCAGGCGGCACATGCGTCACGCCGGAACAAGCATTGAAGCTGGGCACTGAATACGCTACACATCTGATTGATGATGATTTCTCAACCACTGTAACAGCCGGCTAATTCTAAATTGATTAGGACTGACTATTTAATGCATTCACGATACTAGCTGTCGCAATGGGACAACACTTTGATTACGCGCCGTGCCTTTAACAATTGGAATTTTGAGTTGAATTTATGCATAAGGCCTTGAAAGTTGCCCATGTTGATAGGTTGGCACGCATCTTGCAACAGTTTAACCAGAGACGATTAAACATCGTTCTTCTTACGTCAATATCACCACTAGGAAGGAGAGAGATATGAAAATTGGAAATGCCACCGCATTGGCCGCGCTGTTGACACTCGGCCTTGTTGCAGGCTGCTCCGGTAACGCATCGCAGAACCCACAACCGGGTGCGAATGCTTCGGGTACCACCACTCAGCAGGCACCGACTCCGACAACGCAGCCGGCTCCGGCTCCGACGACCCAACAGCCACCGCCCCCGTCGATATGATTGCGTCGTCAGATTTAGACTGGTGACGAAATATCGTGTTTATAGGTAAATCACATTCACTTGTTATGGAGATATTTATGAAAAACGTAATCGCAATAATTTCAGGAATTGTGTTGGCAATCAGCCTAGGCACTGTTTTTGCGGGCAATGGTCCAACAAGCGGCGCGCAGGACATGCAGATGCCACGGGCCGCATCGCAGACCCCATCTGATCCGCAGAATGCTTGTAACACCAAATACCCAAGCTTCAGCCAGCTTGACACCAAGCATAAAGACTATCTCACCATCAAGGAGGTAACCCACGTTCCTGGCTTGAAAAGTGCTTTCAAGAAAGCCGACACTGACCACAATGGCAAACTGAGCCAATCAGAATATACGGCATGGGTTCAGTCCCAGTGCAGAAGCAGCATGAGCCAGCAATCCCAGGGACAGATGACCCCACCGCCAGTTTGATTTCGCTTGATTACGCGGTTTTTGATCGCGTCAGGGGTTAGTACAGGCAGCACTCCGGCAGAGCCCATTGGGCTTTGCCGGAATGCTGTATATTTAAATATACCCCTTTGCAAGCTTTGGAAGCAGGGCGACGCTGCAACTCTCGCACGGCGCAAAATAGAAGTGAACAGCCAGATTTTGAGTGCTAGGTTTTAGCAGGAGTTAACCACGAGGTTTAGAGCAGGCATGCAGCGCTGCTGTATTTTGGACGTCTTTTGAAATGGGGAGTGTTGTAGCACTTATGAAGCTTCTTCAGCCCAGTTCTATACGCAAGCGGATTCTATTCTCATTCTCGCTGGTCATGTTGCCTCTGGTGTTTGGGCTGGCAGTCGCAATATTCTCCATACATAGCCTTAGTACACAAGGGCAAAACGCGGTGCTAAATGCCGCTGACACTGTTCAATACAGCCGCACATTGTTGGAGGAACTTCCCGATATGGAACGTAATGCGCTCCAGTACAGAGTGCTACATGATCAATCGCTTTATAAGCTTTATACAGAACGGCATCAAGAATTCCAGCAAACCAGCACAGCCTTCTCCCGTTTGAAGCTCAATGATGCCATGCGTGAAAAGCTCAACGAACTCACCACGCGTGAACAAGTCGTTTTCAATAATTTTTCGCAGATCGATCCGAATTCAACTGATTCCAATATTGCGCTGGATCAATTCGAGGATTTGAACAATCTGGCAAGATCCATTCTCGCGTTAGGCACCCAATCCATTGACAACGAAATCAATAATATGCAGACGGTATCAAAAACCCGTCAAAGTCAACTGGCGTGGCTGGTAGCAATACTGATATTTGCGGGGTTTTGTATGGCCGCAATTTCAATTGTATTGATCACCCGGCCAATGCGCGCCATAGATCAGGCGATTAAGAAAATCGGCGCGGGAGATCTCGCCACCCCGATTGCGGTGAAAGGTCCGCAGGACCTGAATGAACTTGGTAAGCGCCTGGACTGGTTGCGCTCCAGGTTGCTGGATCTTGAGCAGCACCGCGTTCGCTTTCTCAGACATATCTCGCATGAGCTCAAGACACCGTTGACAAACATCCGCGAAGGCTCGCAGTTGATGACTGATCAGATAGTAGGGCCGCTTAATTCAGAACAATTGGAAGTTGCACAGATTCTGCAAAAGAATGGGTTGCAGTTACAGCAACGTATCGAAGATCTTCTGAATTACAGTGCTGTTCAAGGGGCCCAATTGTTTAATGAGAATCAATTGATCAAGTTCAATCAGGTGATTGGCAAAGTGATTGAGGACCAAAAGGTTGCCATCAAGGCCAAGCGCATTAAAATCGATGCGCGTTTGCATGAAGTGGCGATACTGGCGGATGCGGAGAAAATTCGTATCGTCGTGGACAATCTGCTCTCCAATGCCATCAAATACTCGCCCATGGGCGGCGTCATCGGACTCTATCTAAAGGTAGAGGCTGGCCAAGCGGTTTTGAATGTGGAAGATCAGGGTCCAGGCATCAAAGCAGACGAACGGGAGAAGGTCTTTGAAGCTTTTTATCAAGGTCAGGGCAGTGACACCAGTTATGTAAAGGGCACCGGTTTGGGTTTATCAATCGCCCGCGAATATGTACGTCTCCATCAGGGTATCATCGAGATTGTCGAACGACAGCAAGGAGCAGGCTTTCGCATTGCTCTGCCCGCAACGGGATTAGGAGGCTGAATGCACCGTATCTTGCCTAGCATAACTGTACCGCTCGTCATCGCGATGTTTGTGGTTATAGCGGGCTGTGTTCCACGAACTACAAAGCCGGATGTGCTCATGGTCCCCGAAACGGGTGATGGCCAAATTGTCAGATTGATGGACTACGTCAACAACGTCTTGACTTTGCCACCGGCTGCACAGGCGGCCGCGCAGGAAAACCTTGGCCAGCAATTCAAGCTGACACAGTTCCCCGAAGATCGTATGCGACTTGCGCTTCTAGATATTCTGTTGCCCGAGCCGTCACGCAACTTGGATCAAGCAACATCATTACTTTCTGGATATGACTGGGAAACGGTTGGTCCGGGTTTTAAGGGATTGGCTAATCTGCTTTTAAATATTGCCAGTAGTCAGCAAGCAAATGCCACAATTGACCAATCACTCGCGCAGCAATTGGCATCGGAGCGCTCGCAAAAAGATCATCTTCAACAACAATTGGACGCGTTGAAGAGCATCGAAAAAACCATGGATAAACGCGACAAGTCGATAGTAGCGCCACCCATTCCCAAAATGCCGCCTGGCGCAGCCAGCCACTCACAACCTCCAGCCACACCACCTGGGGAATATCTTTGAAAACAACGTCCACAAACGCGACCTTGACTACGGGACGCATTCTGGTTGCCGACGATGACCCGGGACTGCTGCGCCTGTTAGTAATGCGACTGACCGCCGTGGGGCACGAGGTGCGAACGGTGGAAAGCGGCGAACAGGCCTTAGCGCAGTTGCCACAGTTCCGGCCACAGGTGGTCATAACCGATATGCGCATGGCGGGTATGGATGGTATCGAGTTGTTCAATGCCATACGACGCCATGATCAAACTTTACCGGTGATCATTCTCACCGCGCATGGCACTATCCCCGACGCCGTGAATGCGACCCATAATGGGGTGTTTGCATATCTCACCAAACCGTTTGATAGCAAAACACTGTTGAAATGGGTGAACGATGCCTTGCGGATATCCGGCAAGCTTGATTTAAAGGATGTTGAAAACGCGGACTCTGCGTGGCGTGCGGGCATTATTACCCGTAGCCTGCTGATGGAAGATTTGCTGCGTCAAGCAAAGCTTGTATCTGCGGGCGATACAGCGGTACTCATACAAGGTGAGAGTGGTACCGGCAAGGAATTATTGGCTCGTGCTATTCACCAAGCCAGCCCCCGTGCCGACAAGCCATTCGTAGCCGTCAACTGTGCGGCCATCCCCGAGACTCTGCTGGAATCCGAGCTTTTTGGCTACAGCAAGGGCGCGTTCACCGGCGCAACTGCGGACCGGCATGGTCTGTTTCAGGCTGCACATACTGGCACTCTGTTCCTGGATGAGATCGGTGACATGCCATTGAGCTTCCAGGTGAAACTCCTACGTGCATTGCAGGAGAAGGAAATCCGACCGGTGGGCTCGAATAATCCAATCGCTGTGGATGTGCGTATCATTTCGGCGACTCACCATGACCTTGAAAACAGGGTCTCGGAACAGGCGTTCCGGGAAGATTTATATTATCGGCTGGCAGTAGTGCCGCTGACCATGCCACCGCTGGCAGCTCGCCGTGAAGATATTCCGCTTCTGGTCACTCATTTCCTGAGTCAGGTTGTCGCAAGCAACACCAAAAACATCAAAGGATTTTCACCCCGGGCCATGGAACTATTATTAAGTGCGCCCTGGCCAGGAAACGTCCGTCAGCTGCAAAATGTGGTTGAGCAAACCATAGCACTCGCCACCACGCCTCTCATACCGGAAGTACTGGTGCAAAATGCGCTGCGTGAAAAAACCGGACAGGTAACTTCTCTGGCTGAAGCGCGGGAACATTTTGAACGGGAATACCTGGTGCAACTTCTACAAATCACCGAGGGTAACGTAAGTCAGGCGGCACACTTGGCGCAGCGAAATCGCACCGAATTCTACAAATTATTGCATCGTTATCACCTCGACCCGGTAGAATTCCGGTCCGGTTCCAGCGAAGGCTAATAGCGTTTAAATGCACAGCCGGGAGTTACGGCATAGCGGTTTGTGAAAGCGGTAACTACCGCAATGATTCGCCTCAGGGTCAATGATGCCTTTTGATGAATGCAGAAAGTTACTCGTATTGGTGACAGACTTGGTGTCAAGAGTTGAATCTGTGTACGATACAGGTCAATATCGATCAACCAAACTGGCTATGTTCAGATCTGTTGGTGAACGAGATAAGTGGGTTTTATGCAGCAAAAGTATCCGCTGTCTTGCCTCCGGGAGTAATCGATGAAAATCACCCAATTGTTTGCTGGCTTACTGATGTGTGGCGCATTAGCCGCCTGCGGAGGCGGCTCATCAGGCTCATCATCAGGCACACTTACCGTTTCACCGGCAAGCGTATCCGTGGCTGCGGGCAGCACCCAGCTCTATACCGTAACCAACGGCACTGGCGATACCATCACCTGGCAGGTCAACGGCATAACCGGCGGGAATGCCAGTGTCGGGACGATTTCTAGCGGCGGGTTGTATACAGCACCTGATGTACCACCGGTCTCGCAACCGGTGAGCATCACTGCCATGCAAGACAGCAACACCGGTTCTGCCGCCGCCACAGTGACCTATTCCAATGCATCCCTGAACGGGCAGTTTGTTTTTACCTTCAGTGAACTGTCTGGTGGAGTCACGACCAATGCTGTGGGTCTGATCACGGCAGATGGCAGCGGCAATATCACTGGCACCGAGAATGTTTCCGGAATATCTAATCCGGTGAGCGTGAGTGGGCATTACAGTCTGTCAGCCAATGGTCAGGGAACATTGACAATTGATGGAGGCAATGCGGGGACGCTGACTTTGACCCTGAGCCTGGTGGCTGGTGCGACGGAGGGTATATTGACGGACGCGACAAGTGGCAATGTGGGTGGCGGGACTCTATACCTGCAGACAGGCCAAGTGAATATGGGTACTGATTTGAATGGAAACTATACGGTCAGCTTGGGTGCTTCGGCGTTTGCCTCCAACAATAATAGCATTGGGATCATAACTCTAACCTCACCGACTATCACCGGCACCAATTTCGATGTAAACAATGGGGGTGCGTACACTTTGTATAACACTGTAGGTGGGAGCTATATGGTTGTCAGCGAGAATTACGGCACCCTGTCGCTGACGTTGGGCACTACCACGACTCACTACGTTTTCTACGCCGTATCTCCGAGCCAACTGGAACTTATGTGTACTGATACGAGCTGTACGAATACCGGTGAACTGGATGCGCAGTCGACTCAGGCCGTGAGCGCGGGGACCTACGTCTATGAGCTTATTGGCAGTGGTACCGGCCAGACACCGGATGCATTGATGGGGATCGGCAGTGTGACGCCTACAAGTGCGACCACGGGCTCCATGAATTTAACTATGTTTGAAAATTACAATGGCAGTTATTTATCCATAACTAATGGTACAACCTATACCTTATCAACTACTGGTCGGGGTATGACGATACTCCCGACACCATTTGGACCCGGATCCCGCAATTTTGTTTTCAACGTGCAATCCGCCGGAAACCTGAACTTTCTTGAAACGTCTTCTGGTTTCGGAAATACGACCGGATTCGCAATCGCTACGCAGGGAATGACGACGGTCCCTGCCGGGCAGTATTTATTGACAACCATCAACCAGATTCCCAACACTCAGAGTATTGGCACTACGCAGGCTATCTTGCAGGTAAGCTCCTCAGGGCAGGTCACGGGGCAGGAACTGGTCAATACTAACGGGTCAATCCCGCCTGTCACATCGGTGAGTGGAAGTATTGCAGCCCTGAACGTGGCTGGAACATTTGCCATGACACTCAACCTGAGTGGAGGGCAGACGGCATCCTATGTGCTGGCTGTGGTCGTACCAGGAGATATGACAGTTCTCCGTTCGGACAGCGCGGTCGATGCCGGAAGCCTGATTGTTCAATACGAGACGCAGTGACGTTTTGCCTAGTTCAGGCGGTGAGGGTGAAAAATTTTACAATACAGGCATGGGGTAAGAAAATCGAGGATCATATTGCAACCGCAGTTCACCCAGCACTAATATCCGGCTCACGTTGGCTCTCTGAATAATCCTAAAGCCTCGCTGAGGGATTACGAGAGTCTATATCAACTTGATATTTGACCTGTAAGGTATTGAGCAACAATAGTCATACCAAATGCGGCTGAGCGATTTTGGAATCAGCAGACTTTGATACCTGTCTCAAGGGTGGAATACGCCGCCTGCCTGGGGTTATTATCCGGTTGGATTAAAGCTATTTCATTAGGGAGGCAATCATGAAAGGCTTAGTAGCATTATTTGTATCTGGGATCTTCACACTTACCCTGTTAGCCGTCTGTGCCACCACCGCCTCTTTGTATGGCAGGGACTTTTCCGATGCAAACGTAAGCAAGATCGTCAAGGGAAAGACCACGGCCGCACAGCTGGTTGAGTTGTTCGGCGAGCCGTTCCAAAAAAACACCGGTGTCAGCTACGGAAGAACACTGAATGTATACCTATACGACTGCATAATCCCAGGCAAAACCCTGGATGTTCGGTACCAATGTGAAAACCACGACCACTATAAAGACTCTGTATGTGTTGCTTAAAAATGGGGTTGTCGAAAATTATACGTATGCACCTCAGGCTACAACAAACGGCGCGACTTCTTCCACCTCACCATAAAGAACCGTCCGGGGTTAGCATCGTGATTAGCTAGGACGACTAAACCTAGCTTACCCGTTCTAGAACCATGAAAATCACCAGCCATCCCTCGCGTATAATGCAAGGGCTGGCTGGTGTATTGGGCATGCAGTTGTTTGTATCGCGATTATGAACCTTCAGGTAATATTCTGTCGAAAGTTGATACCGAGCTACACACTGTAATGCTAAGTTTCCTCTCATAAAGACGTAATCAGGTCACTGCACAGAAAGTTTCGACGGAGTTGCTCATGAAAGTCAGAAAAGCTCGCGATTTCTTGAGTCAGAGCTGGCAGTCAGAAGCTTACCTTTCTATTTTTTTGTTTATCATCATCCTGTTGGTTTTTGTGTTCCCGTCTCTGGATATTGGCGTGCATCATGTGGCGCTCTATGCAGACATCGGTACTACCATCGGATTTATTGCCGGGATCGGCATTGCTCGTGGGAACCATAAGCTCTTTATACTGACATCGGTTGCGTGCGTTTTGGCGATCGTTATGCGTTGGGTGACATGGTGGATGCCTGAAAGTGGGATTCTCATCCTGAGCCAGGCGCTCGATTTGATAGCTATCCTTGCGATTGTTACGGCACTGCTGTGGCAGATATTCCGCTCGGGGCCTATCACTGGAGTACGGATCCAGGGCGCGATTGCGGCCTACCTGTTCCTGGCATTTTGGTGGGCACATGCTTATAACATCGTGCATTTATTGGCCCCTGGCTCATTCAATACCTCGGCAGTTAATCCGGCGGACGTGAGTGAATGGGTCAACTATAGCTTCGGGATGTTGACCACGGTCGGCTACGGACAAATAGTGCCTATCAGTCCGATTGCCCACACGCTGACCTCCGCAGAAGCTGTGACAGGGCCACTCTATCTGGCCGTCCTAATAGCGCGGCTGGTATCGATGCAGATGGCCAGCAAGCAGCCATAGCCTCCAGAGCGAGTGTTGCTCAAGTGGATGTCGGTATTGATCTAGGTCAATACTGCTTATAGCTCCAGATGCGTATAATTCTTGTTTGCCGATCATCAGAAACCCTATCCCTGAAGTATCGCTGATAGCACGGCTGGAGGAGCAATGATCCCAGAACTCGGTCAGGTGGCACTGGTGCTGGCTTTATGCCTTGCGCTGGCGCAAAGTTTTTTCGGGTTGGTGGGCGCACAGCGCGGCAGCGGCTCGTGGATGATGGCTGTACGCCCGGCGGCTATCGGCCAATTCCTGTTTACCGGCCTGGCGTTCCTGCTGCTGGTTTCCTGTCTGCTGCGCAGCGATTTCTCGGTGCTGTACGTCGCGCAGAATTCGAACACGGAACTTCCCTGGATTTACAAGATCGCAGCCGCCTGGGGTGCTCATGAAGGATCACTTCTGCTGTGGGCGACCGTTCTCGCTCTGTGGACCGTTGTGGTTGCCTTATTCAGCCGCAATCTACCGCTACAGTTCGTTGCCCGGGTGCTTGGTGTCATGGGCGTCATCAGCATCGGGTTCCTGCTGTTCATGCTCACCACCTCCGATCCATTCACGCGCCTTTTACCGGCAGCGCAGCAGGGCGCCGATCTCAATCCGATCCTGCAGGATCCCGCCATGGCGGGACACCCGCCCATGCTGTACATGGGATATGTGGGATTATCGGTGGCATTTGCGTTCGCGGTGGCGGCATTGATCGGCGGCAAGATGGATTCCACCTGGGCGCGCTGGGCGCGTCCTTGGACGATCGTTGCCTGGATGTTCCTGACACTCGGCATCACCCTGGGCAGCTGGTGGTCGTACTATGAACTCGGCTGGGGTGGCTGGTGGTTCTGGGATCCCGTGGAGAATGCCTCGTTCATGCCGTGGCTGGTGGCCACAGCCTTGATACATTCGCTGAACGTCACCGAAAAGCGTGGCATCTTCAAAAGCTGGACGGCATTGCTGGCGATCGCCGCATTCTCTCTAAGCCTTGTCGGTACGTTCCTGGTGCGCTCCGGCGTGCTGATCTCGGTGCACGCATTCGCCACCGATCCACGCCGCGGCATATTCGTACTGGCGTTGATTGCAGTCGTTGTGGGTAGTTCTCTGGCACTGTATGCCTGGCGCGCGCCCAAACTGGTGTCCGAAGATGGTTTCGGCGCGTTGTCGCGTGAGACCTTCCTGTTGCTGAACAACCTGTTTCTGGTGGTGGCGGCCGCAGCCATCCTTCTCGGCACACTCTACCCGCTGGTGCTAAGTGCCCTCAACCTCGGGAAAATATCCGTGGGGCCGCCATATTTCAACAGCATCTTTATGCCGTTGATGCTGCCATTGTTGATTCTGGTGGGCATCGGCCCCTATCTATACTGGAAACACGACACACTCAAGCGCCTGCTGTCACAGTTCAAGATCACGATGTGGATTGTGGCTGCCGTGGGCATCCTTATATTAGTGCTGCTATCGGGGCGCGTCGGCATTGTTACGGTCTTGGGTGTGATCATTGCCGGTTGGCTACTGATCAGCACTATCATGGGCGTGATGCTACGCTGGCGCCGCGGGCAGAAGCTGACGCGCGGTATCTGGGGCATGACGCTTGCGCATCTGGGCGTGGGTATGTTGGCACTGGGAATTGCCATAACCAGCAGCTTGGGAATTGCGAAAGACGTCACATTGGCGCCTGGTCAGAGTACTGTAGTGCACGGTTATCGTTTTGCTTTTGACGGTACGCGCAACGTGAGAGGTCCGAATTATCAGGCGGTCGAGGCGGATATCCGCATCACCCGCAACGGTGAGCTGGTGACGGTGCTGCACCCCCAAAAACGGATCTACGATGGCGCCAATTCAAGCGCCACCGAGGCGGACCTGGATCCAGGTCTGTTCCGTGATCTATACGTCGCCATGGGTGACCCATTGGGCAACGGCGCATGGAGTATGCGACTGCAGTACAAGCCACTGATACGTTTTCTGTGGTTCGGAGGCCTGATGATGGTGTTCGGTGGAATCCTGGCGGTTTCGGATCGTCGCAGGCGCGTCACGGTCAATGCGCCCAAATTCGCGGATGCACAGCATGCGGTGGCCAAGGGATGAGAGCGCTGTTATTCCTGTTGCCGGTCGGCATCCTGCTGCTGTTGATCCTGCTATTCTGGAAGGGGCTGTATCTGAATCCATCCCAGGTTCCTTCACCGCTGATCGGCAAGCCGTTACCCCAATTCAGCCTGCCGGGTGTCGGCGGCACGTCTGCATCTCTGAATAACGCTGATTTCGAGGGGCACGTGTCCATCCTGAATGTATGGGCTACGTGGTGTATACCCTGCCGCGACGAGCAGCCGGAACTGGTGCAGCTCGCGCAGCAAAACGTGGTTGCCATCTACGGGCTGAATTACAAAGATGATGCTGATAGTGCTGTGCAATGGCTGCAGTCGCAAGGTAACCCTTATGCCAAGGATGGTTATGACCCCAAGGGACAGGTAGCCCTCAATTTCGGCGTGTATGGCGTCCCGGAGACCTTTGTGGTGGACAGCCATGGCATCATCCGGCACAAATATATTGGGCCATTGACAGCGTCTTTGATTAACACTTCGCTGATCCCGATGGTGCACGAACTGGAACAGGTATCAAAGTGATGCGGTATTTTATCCTCCTGCTCGTTCTTGCCTCTGTACAGGCACTGGCAGTGGATACTGAGCCACCTATTCAAAATGCCGCATTGCAACAGCGCTACGAAACCCTGACGCATGAATTCCGCTGCCTGGTTTGCCAGAATGAAACGATTGCCGAATCAAGTGCAGGCCTGGCGGCCGACCTGCGCGCCCAGGTCCGGCAACAGCTGCTTGCTGGCAAGAGCGATGCACAAATCAAGCAATACATGGTCGCCCGGTACGGCGATTTCGTGCTCTTCAAACCACCCTGGCAACCGAATACCTGGCTGCTCTGGGGTGGACCACTGCTGTTGTTATGCATCGGCGCGTTGGTGGTAATCACGGTGGTGCGCCGCAAGGCTCAGCTTTTGAAAATATCTCCCGGCGAAGACAGTGGGGATGATTTAAGACCTTGATGCCCGCCACTCGTCAGGAAATTCGAACATGATCTTCATTGCGATCGCAGTCAGCATGCTTTTGGCAGCCATCGCCTGTCTGGCTGTGCCCCTGTGGTGGCCTCGCAAACCCCGTGACACCGTGAATGTGGGGGCACTCAAGGAACATAAAAGGAAACTCGCTATCCTGGAACGCCAACTCAAGAAGGGCGAGTTGCACATGCCGGAATATATGCAGGCGCGCAAGCAGCTCGAGGAGGCTTTGCAGGACAGCCTTTCAAATCAGGCTGAAACTGTGCCCGATGCCGGCACTGTCACTTCAAGCCCGCTGACCGCTGTGGTGGTATCCATCCTGTTGCCGTTGTTAGCGATCGGCCTATATCTATTGATCGGCAACTGGCGGGTTGCGACCGTCGGCATGCAGGTAGCGGAACAGAATTCGGTCAGCCAGATGGTGGAGCAGCTGGCCCAGCGGCTCAATACCACCGATGCCAACGACGCCAACGGCTGGATGATGCTGGGTCAATCCTATGTGGTGATGGGTCGGTACGCGGATGCTGTGCCGGCCTATGCGCATGCCTATGCGCTGGCGGGTGATACTAATCCGGACCTGCTGGCCGATTATGCCGAAGCCATCATCCTGTCGGATCCCAGCAAGTTGACAACCGATGCGGCGCCGCTGCTCATTAAAGCGTTGCAAGTGGCTCCCGACAATGCGAAGGCACTCTGGTACGGAGGACTGCTGGCATTCGCCGAACACGACAAGGCACTCGCGATCCAGCGCTGGCAGAACCTGCTCGCACAAAACCCGCCACCGGGAATCCGGCAACTGGTGGTCAAGCAGATCGAGGAGGCGGGCGGAAAAGTCGCATCCCAAGAGATCACCAAACCGGCGGGTCAGCGCGTGATCCCCGTGCGTGTCAGCATCGATCCACGGCTCGCTAAACAGGTGCCAGCGGATACCACGCTGTTTGTGTTCGTCAGGCCTACGGGCGATAGCAATGGCCCGCCATTGCTGGCGACACGCGTGCTCATCGGGAAACTGCCCGCCGAGCTGGAGCTGACCGACGCCAATGCCATGATGCCCGGCACTACCTTGGCTAGTTATAGCCAAGTGGATGTGATCGCGCGTTTGTCGTTGAAGGGCGATGCTGCCGCCCAGCCAGGGGATATGGAGGGACGCACGTTGTTTAAATTTGCACCTAAAACGCACATTGCCAAGATCACGATCGATCGGGTCATACCCTGATCAAGCTGAGATCCAGTAATCGGGCCGAACCCTGGATTTTTTGCGATGCGTAGTCCAGCCAACGGCCATAATCGAATTCTAATCATGCAGGTTTAGGGGAACTCAACCTGGATTGCTATTTTGAGTGTCAGCGCGGAACAATCTCATTCGCCGTAATAACCCCGGGCCGAGTTCGACTATAAGCACACCCAGTAAGATAAGGGCACAGCCGACGATCCCCAGCGGGGTCAAGCGTTCGTTCAATAGCAGTGCACCGGCGAGAGCGGCAAATACGCTCTCCAGCGACATGATAAGTGCCGCTTCTGGCGCCGGCGTGTGTTTCTGGGCAAGCACCTGGAGGGTGTAGGCCACACCGCCGGACAGCAGGCCGGCGTAGAGAATCGCGGGCAGTGCTGCTGCTATTCCCGCTATGACCACGGGCTCGGAGATAAATCCGCATGCCAGCGCCAGTACCGCGGTAACAGCGAACTGGGCAAATGACAGGAAGAAAGGCCGGTCAGTGCGTTGCAGAAAATCTGCGACCAGCGTGATGGCCAGGGCCCAGGCTACATCGGCTACCACCACCAGCAGATCCCCCCGGTTCCACGTGTGTGCCTGGCCATTATCAGCCAGCAACCAGGCACCGATGACGGATATCACACAGGCCAGCACTACGCTGGAGCGCGGACGTTGGCGGGTCAGGAGCCAGAGGATGAAAGGCACCATGACTACGTAAAGGGCGGTCAGGAATCCACCATTAGTTGCCGTGGTCGTTATCAGCCCGATCTGCTGCAGGTTGGCGCCGGTGAATATGCAAAGACCTATGACACCCGCCTGAACGAAATCCTTTTGGGTCAGGGCAGATGTGCTCTTTCTTGCTTCAAACAAGGCCAGCGGCAGCAGCATGAGCGCAGATAACAGAAACCGCGCACCCACGAACAACACCGGCCCCATGCTGTGATTGGCATTTTTCTGGGCGATAAATGCCGTGCCCCATATAATTGCCGTTAACAGCAAAAGCAGATCCGCGCGGAAACGATTCATAGATGCAAGTCTGATGTATCTCAATTATTGAGAGATTATGCCCGTAAATAGCTCCATTTATAACGGGCTGCACTCTCCATTTGGTCGCTGACCAGGGATAAGACCGCACATCTCCGGCTGCTGTAACAATCAATCTTGTTAAATGAGCTATGCTATTAGCACTGAAAATACCGTTATTCCACGCACGACTACCCCAGTAATCAGTATTGGTATGAGGGGCTGTGGATTAATCTTTGTACGTATCATGCTATATGGAGATCATCATGCATAAGCTCTTGGGAGACACACCAGTGCGCATCACTTGCCACGCATGCGGCAAGCAACTTGAGAAGAAAATAAAATGGATGAAGAAAAACAAGACGTTGAAATGCAAGAAGTGCGGCAAGAAGATCGACCTTACTAAACAAGAGATCAAGAAGGCTGTAAAAGATGTTGCCCAGGTGATTAGTGATTTCGAGACAGCTCTGGCCAAGCTGCACAAGACAACAGCGAAAATGAAGAAACGAAAATCGTCGGCAAAACGGGTCTCCAAGCCGGCCCGTGTAGAGGCCACACCGGTACAGCCACCGGCCGGTAAATAGCAACGCTCATTTGTTTATCTAAAGCCGGAAAGGCTCGGGCATTAAGCCCATAACCTCATCGAGTCAATGAGGCTAAGCCTTGATTGGCATCAATTTAGCGGATGTCTCTGTAGGAACGTGTGACTGGCCGTTTCAAAACCACTTCCGATAGGAAATTGGCCACATATTTCAGTGCTGTCCCCCACAGCCCTTCGGCATGCAGACGCCGCGACGATGTGGGCATCGGCAACCGCATGCTGAATTTCACCTTGCCCACAGCCGACAGGCGGCGCGCTATATTGGTGTCCTCGCCATAGAATTCAATATTGGTATCAAAGCCGCCAATCTCAACCAAGGCCGGTTTCCTGGCCGCGAAATTACCACCGACGACCATATAGCGTGTGATCCAGTACGTCGGCAGCGCTAGGAGTGTCCAGTACAGCCGGACGAATATACGGTTTAACATCGGCGCATCATAATAAATATATGGACCACTGACGCAAACGACGTTGGGATTCGTCGCAAACAACGTCTGTATGCGTTTTATCCATCCCGTCGGCATGCGTGTGTCGGCATCGACGAACGCCAATATGTCACCCTGAGCCTCATTCAGGGCTCTTTGACGAGCGCGTGTCAGGCCCTTCTGAGTTTCATGCACGACGCGAACGCCGTGATATGTCCCAGCTATCGCTGCGGTCTGATCCGTACTAGCATTATCGATCACCAGCACGTCAACCAATCCTGCATCGTTGCAGTGCAGGATCTCAGCTTGCACGTGCTCCAGGCATCCGGAAATGAACTTCTCTTCGTTATAGGCCGGTATGATGATGCTCAAGCGCATGGTTCATTCCTTGTGTATATCGAGGTTCTGGAATTGACGGCATTTTTTCAGTAGAGCGCTCACGCACGATATGCTCGTAGATGTCTTCCCAGGCATTCGTGATGGATGAAACACAGAACTTGCTGGCGAATCTGTGGGCTTGGCGCGCCATTTTTTCGCGCGATGGCTGCGAAGCGAGGATCTTTACAAATTTCGCACTTAAATCCGACGCGCTGCCGGGTTCTGCGAGCAAGCCTGCGGCTGCCGGTATATGTTCAGGCAGCCCACCAGAGCGGACGCCGACGACCGGTAGTCCACAGGCCATCGCCTGCAACAGCACCATGCTCTGGGTCTCCGAAGTGCTGGCGATGGCGAACAGATCGGAAGCGGAGAGCAATTCGGCAAGTTCTTTGTGTGGGAGTGTGCCGACGAAGTAAACCCGCTGGTTGATGCCTAGCTCATGTGCCAAAGCTTTCAATTTCTCCCGTGAGCTGCCGTGCCCTGCCAGTACCAACGATATCTCTGGCAGTGAGATACGTGTTCTGGCTACTGCATGCATAAGCAAGTCGATGCGTTTCTCAGGCGCAAGGCGCCCCGCATAGATGATGGTGGCAGCACCTAGTCCGAGCCGCGCTTTCAGTCTTTGCTTTTCGGCTCCTGAGATTTTGTGGAAGATATTGGTATCTATCGGGTTGGATATCACCTTGCAGGGTTTTGAGAGACCAGTTGTCCGCATATCCTCAATCGTGAAATTTGACGGGCCGGTTACATAATCGCAGCACTGATAGTAGCGAACCACAGCGTTTGAACTCACGAGGCGGAAGGCACCGCGTGCAAGCGGAGCATACATGTCAAACGCACTCATGGCCCAATGATTGGTGCCCACCACTGGTACACCGAAGCGCCGCGCTGACCATAAACCTTCCAAACCGACTCCCAGAAAACTATGGGTATGCACGATATCGGGCTGGAACTCGGCAAGCTCGCGCCAACTTTGGCCAATCGGTATTACTATCCGCGATTGCTGGCTGGAGCTAGGCATCGGTACTGAGAACAGTCTCCGGACAGTTACATTCGCGCCAAACTCGGGCTCGCCTACAGGCAAGTTCGCTCGCCGGTAATCGCGCTCAGCGGCTGCCGGCGCGAACACCATGATTTCGTGACCGCGTGTACCCAGTGCGCGGACGGTTGTGCGTATTGAGTCCTGAATCCCGCCGATTTCAGGATAAAAGTTGTCGGTGAATACAGCGATGCGCATGCTTACTCCAGCCCATCACGGCTGTTATGCGAGACCCATAACCGATGCATCAGGTACATCATCATGAGCATGCCCAACCCCAGAGCCACCAGGCTGATTGTCTGGTATTGGGCGCCCAGATCCTGATAGAAGCGGCCAAAGAAATAGCCGATCACTACCAACACACACGATTTCGGCAAAGTACCGAGAATGTTGTAGAGGACGAAAACACTTAAGCGGATCCGGGCCGCACCGGCCGCCAGCAAGACTGCAAATCCGACCGCATGGGTGAGTTTCCCGATCAACAGGAAATGACCGGCGCGCTGAGTGATGTCAATGCACAACAGCCTGATACGGTTCCTGAATGCCCGACTACGTATGCTAAGACGCCATGGCAAGCGCCCTAAAAGCCAGCGCCCCACACCATAGATAAGCATGTCACCCACCAGATCCCCAGCAACAACTGTGGCGGACACAGCGAATACATTGAGAATGCCTTGTGCCGCGAGAAATGCGGCAAATACCGTCACAAGCGGTCCTTCGATAATTGATAACAGGAAGACCGCAAGATAGCCGTAAAGGGAGATGTAGTGGGGCCAAGCATGGAAATCGAGCATGACTGTCGATTTACTTTCACGGAGGGTACTTGGATCGTGTTGGCAATTGTCCGCAGCGCCATATTTGCAAACATGTTGACACAGTAGAAGAACATGATTGCAGATTAGTGACGTAACGATTATGGATTTATGTCACTGGCATTTATCGGTCGTGATGCATTTCCTTAAAGTAGCATCCTAACGATCCATTAACTAATGGTTTTATCAGATCTGTATATTCACAGGTCAGTCACACATTTGTCCTGTATCTGTAACACTTGGAGCCTAGTTTCGCCGTCATGTTATCAGGCATTTGAGGGCGATCGTGACAGTTCATCAACTTGCGCCTCTGCGTTACCGCAGTATATTTATCTCCGACGTGCATCTTGGATTCAGAGGATGCCGGGCCGACTTCCTGTTGGATTTTCTCCATCGCACCGAATCCGAATATCTGTATCTCATTGGCGACATCATCGATGTATGGGAGATGCGCAACCGTCTCTTCTGGCCTCAGACGCATAACAATGTGATCCGCACGATCCTTGGGAAGGCCAAGCGTGGCACCCAGGTGGTTTATATACCCGGTAACCACGACGAGGTACTACGCGATTACGTGGATATGGATTTCGGTAACGTAGCCATCCGCCGTGATGCCATCCATGTAACTGCCACTGGCAAGCGCCTGTTACTGTTGCATGGTGATGAGTTTGACAGGGTAGTACAGTGCAGCCGTTTCCTTGCGATTCTCGGTAATCGTGCCTATGATTGGCTGCTGTATGCGAACCGCTGGCTCAATGTGATTCGACGCAATTTCGGATTTCCATACTGGTCATTGGCCGCGTATATCAAACACAAGGTCAAGAATGCCACTAAATTCATCAGCGATTACGAACAGGCGGTGACCCGTGAGACCCTAAAACGCAATGTGCATGGTGTGGTCTGCGGTCACATACACCATGCAGAGATCACCATGCATGGCAGTGTGTTGTATTGCAACGACGGTGATTGGGTCGAGTCTTGTACGGCGTTGGTGGAACAGCACGATGGTAGCCTCGAGATACTGAAATGGACAGATGAGCAGATGATGGTGGATGGTCAACCATCAAGGCAGATGCATTCGGATGTCTCTGTTGTTTGAGTGTAAATACCTGCGCATGTCCAAACGTCTGAATAGTAAGCGCTCCGCCAAAATCGTTTTTGCTACCTGTTTCTCACACACTCCAGACATTAAGAATGCCACTTTATGAGAGTACTCGTGACAGGTGGTACAGGCTATATCGGTTCCCATACTTGCGTGGAACTTCAGAATGCCGGACACGATGTGGTGATCGTGGATAATCTTTCCAATAGTTCACCCAATGTGATCGAGCGTATTGAGAGGATTAGCGGTCGACAAGTCAAGTTTTTTAATATTGACGTACGCGATATTTCAGCGCTCGAGCATTTGTTCAATTTACAACAATTCGACGCGATCATGCACTTCGCTGGAGTAAAGGCGGTGTCGGAATCGATCGCCGATCCGCTCAAGTACTACAGTAATAATGTGCGCGGCAGCCTATCTCTGTTTGAGACGGCCTCTCGTCATGGAGTAACGCGCATTGTGTTCAGTTCATCAGCAACTGTATATGGACACACTGCTAGTTCACCGCTGAGAGAAGATTGCCCTACGTCCCCATCCAATCCCTACGGGCGCAGTAAACGTATCGTGGAGGAGTATTTGACCGATCTGTGTCTGGCGAATCCAGCCAGGCGCGCTGTGATATTGCGCTATTTTAATCCTGTAGGAGCTCACCCGAGCGGACTGATCGGCGAAGCCCCAGTGGGCATGCCCAATAACCTGATGCCGTTTCTTTGCCAAGCGGCAGCTGGGCGGCGGCCGGAGCTTGTGATATTCGGCCATGATTATCCGACAGCAGACGGCACGGCGATCCGCGATTATATCCATGTGGTGGATCTAGCCCGCGGGCATGTATATGCACTCGAGCATACAGTCGGTGGGGATAACGTCCAGATCACCAATCTCGGGACAGGCAGAGGCACCAGTGTTCTGGAATTGCTGAAGACCTTCGAACGGGTGAACCGTGTCTCGATCTCCTACCGGTTTGCGGAGCGCCGCGCCGGCGATACTACTGTGACTTATGCAGATCCGACGCTGGCGGCGGAAAGACTCAATTGGCGTACACAACTTACGCTGGAGAACATGTGTCGCGATGCCTGGCACTGGCAACAGCAGAATCCGGATGGTTACACCAAGAAACCAGCTATGGGTTTTCAAATACAGCGGCCTGACGTAACGGCTGATACCTTATATACACTCTGATTCACATCATCATAGGAACTAAGCGCTTCTTAAGCGGACAATACAACGTCTGCTGTAGACCCTAGAGCGCCTTCATTGACCTGGTGATCGTCATCTCTAGCAATCGAGTCCACGAGCATCTGAAGGGCTACAATCTCGGCTTCCATCAGGCAAACGCGGCGTAGCTGATCAAAGCTCATATTCTGGTATTGCCTGTACCAGGCGAACAGGGTTTCTTCTGTTATCCCGTACTTAAGCATGATGGTATAGATGGGTACCCCGGATTGGTACTGGAGCAATGCGGACATGATTTGTTCGGCTCGGGTTGCTGTGACGTTCTGCATATTGGATACCCAGTGTTTAGCGCATGCCACTATCAGCTTTGAATATGACGCATGTGTGCAGTTTCAATTAAAACGCCGTTACAAAGTGTGATGCGACGTTCACACAAGGCTGTCAAAAAACTGTCACATAGCCTGGTTAGGCTGCATAGATGTAACTAGTCTTGTGGAAGACTTCTGCATCTGTATTTTTAACTGTGCTTGACAAAGCGCAGATAACATTGAGATGACAACTCAGTATTTGTTCTGGAGTTACAGAGCATTATGCAAAGCGTTTATGACAACCTAAGTAATATTTTCCGATCCGTATATAACCGCCGGATTAGGACACCAGCAGTGCTTGACAAGGATCGCTACTTTCCTGGTCACCGGAAGTTTACCGATAATTGGCTTGCAATACGTACGGAGTGCCTGCAAGTGATGCAGAATCTGCAAGCGGTTCCAGAATTCCATCAGCTGATGCATGCGCAGGCGCCTCTATCAGAATATGGTGGACGTTATTGGCGCGTATTCGTGCTCAAAGCGTATGGCGTAGCACACCAGGCCAACCAGGCCAAGTGCCCAGTAACCGCAGATTTAATAGGTGCAAATCCAGCGATCCAGTCAGCCACATTTTCATTTCTGGAGGGTGGCAAACATTTGCCGGCACATCGTGGACCTTTCCGCGGTGTGCTGCGTTATCACCTGGGATTAGTCATTGCGAAAGACATGCATGGTGCATCCAGTAATCGTTTCCGTATCAATGGCAAATATTATTCGTTGGTCGAGGGTGATGGTCTGCTGTGGGACGATACTTTCGAACACGAGGTATGGAATACAGCCCCCAGTGTGCGTGCGGCTTTGCTGATTGATGTGCTGCGTCCGGAGATGCCACGTACCCTTCATTATCTGACACGCCTGATAATCTTTCTGGTGGCTTTGAGTATCCGCTTGCGAGGCACCTTGAGGGAGGTACCGGTTGAGCTACACACCGGGCGATCCTCCGTTCCATGAAAATTTTAACTAATACTCGCCAGTCTGAAGGGATAGCTGGAACAAGACATGGTGTCGTCAATACCTTGCTAATAGTGGCCATTCTTTGTCTGAATGGCACAATCTACTTCCTGTTGCCTTGGTTGCATCTACCGGCGCTTCTACTATGGACGTACCTCACATTCGCAGCATTGACCACGCCGCTTCTTTGGGCGCTTATTCATGAATCGATTCATAGAAATCTGTGGCCAAATCGGAGAGTGAATCGCCTGCTTGGGCGGTTATTGGGCATTGTCTACGGCGCACCATTCGTGGTGCTGCGTGCCGGCCATCTCATGCATCATCGTCGCAACCGCAGCTCGCTGGATCGTACCGAGGTTTATGATCCAAACCAGAAATCCTGGTGGATACATGCGGCGGTCTATTATCCACGGCTGCTGGGCGGTCTGTACCTAGCGGAAGTTGCTAGCGGGCTTCTGGGCTGGCTGCCGAGGTCTGCCCTACGCAGACTCATCACGCATCAATTTCAAGGCGGCAACGAGCCCTGTAAGCAGGAACGAGCCGTGATCCAGAGCGAGCTGCTTGGTGCTCACGGATTATGGGCGTGGCGAAACGATGCGCTACTGGTGGTGCTGGTGCTCGGCATGGCTCTAGCCAATTATGGGTCTGATGCCGGAATGCTGGTGTTCTACCTGCTGATGCGGGGATTGATGATATCTCTGCTGGATAACTCCTATCACTATGCCACGCCACTCAGCGAAACACGTTTTGCACTCAATTTGTGGATGCCGTGGCCGCTGGCGTTCGCCATGCTGCACTTTAATCTGCATGGCGTGCACCACGCGCATGTGCAAGCTCCCTGTCATGAGCTAGCCAAACTATTTCGCACCGGACGATGGCACTACCATGGCGCATTTGTGATCCAGGTATTCAGGCAGTTCAGGGGTCCGATTGCTATCGGGTCGCTGCCTCGGGCCAACGCACGTTAGACATGCAGCCGGCCTCGGCGCTGTCACCAAAAATACATCGTTTCGTCACATGGCTTACATGCTGTCTAGCCAGTATGGCAGTCGGAATAATTACCTTATGAGGTAATGCAATGGCCAATCTGCAGCGCTCCGGCAGGGTGCCATCTGCTGCATCCTCTACCCAGACGAACACCGCCGAGGCGCCAGCATTTGGCTATGCGGTGGCACTGGCTCAACACCAAGATGAGATACGCGAATCGCAGCGTTTGCGCTATCAAGTTTTCGCCCAGGAAATGGGAGCCTCCCTGAAAAGCGCAGCGGATGAGCTGGATTACGACAGCTTCGACGAATATTGCAAACATCTTATAGTGCGCGACAAGGAGACTGGTGAGGTGATCGCCTCAACCCGGGTGCTGCTCGATGCCGATGCACGCCGTGCAGGCAGTTTTTATTCCGAGGCTGAGTTTGATATGCAACCGCTTATCGCACGCTGCGGCCCGCTCATGGAAATTGGCCGCACCTGTGTGCATCCGAACTATCGACGCGGTGCAGCCATTGCGGTGCTGTGGTCAGGATTGGGGAAGTTCTTCGATCTGCGCGAATATAGCCGAATGATCGGCTGCGCCAGTATCCCTATGCAGGATGGTGGGGGTGAAGCATCGGCCGCCTACCAGTGGCTGGTCCAGCACAAGCTGGTGATCAATTCCTTCGGTGTCATGCCACGCTTGCCTTTACCGGTGCTTCCGAGTATGCCGCCAGCAGCCATGCTTCCGCCGCTGATCAAGGCCTATGTACGGCTCGGCGCCCGCATCTGCGGAACACCGTGCTGGGATCCGGATTTCAATTCCGCGGATTTACTCGTGGTTCTTGATCCACAGGAAATCCGTTCACGCTACGCCAGGCATTTCCTGCAGCGCGCGTGTTAGGCATATCCAGCGAACACGTCACTATTCTTCGTCGTTCTGTGCGTGCGGCCCGGATAGCTGCCCATCTGATCTATGGGTTGCTGCTCGCCTGTGTGCTGTGGATTATTGCTGCCACACTACCGCAAAAATATTTGCGCATTCGCGCACGCTGGGTACGCCGCTGGTTGTCTTCCGCTGTCAGCATATTGGGCATACGCATCTCAGTCGCCGGACATCTACCCGTGCAAAATGCCCTATTTGTTGCTAATCATATTTCCTGGCTGGATATATTAGCCATGGCCGCGGTGACGGAGGGCGACTTCATTGCCAAACAGGAAGTTCGCGAATGGCCATTATTAGGCTGGTTGGTATCGCAGGGTGGTACATTGTTTGTGCGCCGTGGGCATGCAATTGCCTGCAAGCGGATTATCGAGGAAACCGCATTTCGTCTCAAGTCAGGACGCAACGTCATACTATTTCCAGAAGGTACCACGACCACTGGAGCACAAGTGCTGCCATTCAAGCCGTTGCTGTTGCGCGCAGCAGTTTTGGCGCAAATGCCGGTACAGCCGGTGGCGTTACGTTACGAGATTCCTAGCGGCCACCAGGAACGTGCCGCATTCGTGGGGGAAATGGGATTTGTGTCCCATCTGTGGAAAGTAATGGGCCTTCGTGACATACGGTTGCATATCAGCTTCACCAGACCGCTTGCAGTGATAGGCACTACTGAGCGCCAGTTGGCGGAGGCTGCCAGCCAGGCAGTCGCAGATAAACTCGGAATTGCTGCGGAATCCAGGCGCGCAACAGCGGCCTGAATCATCCTGTCCAGAGTCGGTACACCTTACTGCAGTGCACCTTTATCAATCCAAGTCTTCAGCGTATCAATGTCGGATTTTGAAAGACCGATCTTATGGTATGGCATGTTGATTCTGGGATTCGCACGATGTTCGATCAGCTCCACCAGGACGCTGTCGTAACTGTCACCCGGTATAATGACAGGACCGTATTTCGTACCTTTCATGAGGCTGTCATAAGTCCGCATGTCCAGCCCGCTGCGCTCGTATCCGATGCCTCCCGGCTGATGACACTCGAGGCAGTTTGCGTTCAGGATTGGCCGCACGTCTTGTGTGTAGCTGGGTGCGCGTGAGCAACCAGGCAAGAAAACCAGGCAGCCTGCGACAATGATTATGCCGATTAGATAACCACACGTCGGCAGTAAATTCCTCGATGCTGGAGAATATCTTTGTATATGTGTCATCATCTAGCCTCCTCACGCACACGCCAGTGCTGGCTACTGTTCTGGTTGAATAAGCGCACGTTCCAAATAAAATATCTACTAATCCAACCCGTCTGTCCTTGATCCGGGTCAAGCTGGGCTAAATCAGGGCATGCCCCTATAGGTAGATATCCCTGTATATCCAGTCATTGATGTTTGACAGCCAATCTCCTGGTTGTCATAACTTCATACGCAAAGAATCATGTATGCCGGGTGCTTCCGAGTCGCGCAAGGACGGAAAGACGGCCGGTTATTGAGTCCTAGGTTTATTTGCGCAGCAAAACAGGTGGTTTTCTTGATTCTCACCTGACGCTCCGGGATAATTCGCAGCCTTCCACGCGCCTGTAGCTCAGTTGGATAGAGTACCTGGCTACGAACCAGGGGGTCGGGAGTTCGAATCTCTCCAGGCGCGCCATTAAATCAAGCACTTACATCAACATTTCTCTAACACGAAATGTTCTGGGCCCATGCTGGGCCCACCATGGGCCCACAAAAGTGATGGCTCTGAAACATCGCCCTAATGAACGATTGAGTCGGCTGAATACTCGGACTGCCTGTCGAACTTCTTGCTTTATTGACCCAGGATTTCAATTCTGACTGATCCAACGCAATCGTCGTTTGGTATTAGCCTGCATTTAGCTTCAGGGTCATTCGTGAAACCTCATCCAAAACTTAGTTTGGCGCATCTACATGAGGAGAGACTTCACGACGATATGGGCACAAAGTAGCGTGCTGCTATTGATAGTCCAGAAACTGATCTAGATCAATGTTTCAGGCCCCGGAAAAGCTTATATAAAGCCGATCCTTGCACTTGAAGGCATTCATGCGGGTCAACCCCATAATCGATAAGTTGCGGCGCGAGCACGCGGATATGCGCAGGGTGATAATCCTGATCCGGCTGCAGCTGGACCTGCTGGAGCGGCACGCGCAGCCAGACTTGGTGCTACTAACTAATGCGCTCTATTACATGCGCAAATTTCCCAGCGTCGTGCATCATCCCAAGGAAGAATTGATCTTCGAGAAGCTGCTGGCTCGTGGTGCGCCGGTGCAGAAGGAGGTAGAGCAATTGCACGCGCAGCATCAAGAGATCTATGCCCTGGAAGACGACTTGATCGAACTGGCACTCGCACTACAGAAAGGCGATTGCAAGGCGGAAGCGCGCTTGCTGGAGTTCGGCCGGCACTATCTTGCCATCCAATCAATGCATGTGGAGACCGAAGAGCGCTTCTTGTTTCCAGCGGCACTGCAAAACCTGCGTGCTTATGACTGGAAAGACGTTCGCAAGAAATCGGTGAGCATTGATGATCCGTTGTTTGGCAGCAACCCGCCTGAACGTTATCGTTATCTCTATGACTATCTGCTGCGTGAGGCGGCTGAAAGCGGAGTATCGCTACCGGCTGCACGCCAGGCTCCCGCATCCAGCTCCAACAAGACCAGCTCCTCCAGAAAATCGCAATAGCGGTCCAGGTAATTGCGTCCATCCACTTGCTCGAGCAGCCAGGGGTTCATGAGCGTATGACGTAGAAGGAATAGTCTATTGGACTGCAGCTCCGGTATGTCGACACTGTCGACAAAACTCTCTTGAGCGATACCCAGAGTATTTAGCACGCGGGTGAGTTCGCGGGGCGCTATCATGCGGCGTTCCACGGCTGTATGTGAGCTAAAGAAGTCCTGCATTTGTACCGGACCGGTGGCGATGCCGAGGTGCGCGTAGAGTCGCCGACCGAAGCGGTTCATGGCGGCCAACGAACGGTTGCCTTCCGGATTCACTGCCAAGCACAAGAGATTGGTGTCTGGCTCGAAGGGCACCAGCAGACGCGCCTTGCCCTTGAGGCGCGCAGCCAGCTGCGGCAAGCGATCATAGAAATATTCGGTGGCGCGGATGGTCTGACGCTGCAGCCGGCCGAGATTCTCCCGGTCGGGCGGCAGCACCCGGTGTGTCACCCAGGCAGCCGCTGCCGGCGCACCCGGTTTGGAACCCTCGAGGATATATTCGCCAAGGGAACCATCGGCGCCGGTTTGTTCATCGAACACATACGCAGCATGTTCGCCCAAGAACTGTAGCACCCGCCGGTCGCGCCACACGACACCGCCGATGCCAAACGGCAGATAGCCGAGTTTGTGAGGATCCACGGTCACCACATCAGCTTCCTTGAGCGCTGCAAAGCTGGCATGTACCGTCGCTGAAGGAAAATAACTGAATTCACCACGCACTTTCTTGTGCGGTGCGAAGCTGCCATCCGGCTCGCGGAAGATGCTGGTGAGATAACCGCCCCAGGCGGCGTCCACGTGAAGTGCAAACTCGAGTCCACGCGTACGGAATTTCTGGCGCAGCTCCGCTAGCATGTGGATTGGATCGATGCTGCCGAATTCGGTGGTGCCGAGCACCGCCACTGTGGAGAGCACCGGAATTTTCTCATTTGCGCAGGCTTCGAGCCGCGCTTTGAGTGTGGGCACAGCAAGGCGCATATGTGCATCCACCGGCAAGCATTCCAGCTGGCTGCTGCCGAAACCCAGCACGCGCATGGCCTTGTGCCAAGAATAATGCACCGTGACCGGAGCCAGGATACGCGTTTGTGCCCACAGCGGGTGGCGTGCGGCGAAGGCCGCGGGTCCAAGATGTTCGATGCGAGACGTGACAATCGCCTGGTTGAACTCCCGTTGTTCGGTTGACTTAAGTCCCTGGACAGAGGCCGCCAGTTTTGCAGGCAGCGCCATTACCTGGGGTAACGGCAGGTTGAATAGCGTCCAGTCATCCAGGCCCGCGAGCCAGCGCCCATCATCGAGCTTGAGAGCCGGCAGATGATGCGCGGCATGCAGGGCATCATGCAGCGCCAGCGGATAGCATCGCAGTGAACGCAGATAGGCTAGGCCTTCGTAATTCGCCAGGGTACCGCCGGAAGTCAGGTGTCCCCAGGCGCATGGCGTGGATGCAGGATCGGTGCTGAAGCCCAGCATGCGCGCCAGCTGCAGACCCACTTCCAGCTCCAGCCGCAGCGTCACCGGTGCCACTTCGGGACTCACGTTGTTGGGGTTATAGAGCGTGGTGATGAGCTGCGCCAGCAAACCCGGCATCAATGTATCCGAGACCATATGCCCCAGGTAACGCGGGTTGAAGAACGGCACTGAACGCTTGAGCGCAGCAGTCAGCGTATTCAACTCGGTACGCATGCGATCCATGAACTCGACATAGGCCGGATCGTGGGCGGCGAACATAGGGATGGGCGGTGGATCCTCGGGATGGAAGTTGCGCCGCCAGTACACATGGTCGCGCAGAAACTCCAGCAGCACGCGTTCGAAGGCATCACTGTTCTCGCCGCTTGATCCCAGAAAGCATGGATTGGCAAACGCCAGGTCGGCTTCCTGCTTAGCGGAGTTAAGATGAGGTTTTTGTCGTGCAGTCATGTCCGACTCTCGTATAAAAATTCCTGATCAGCATGACTTAGTACGTGACCTGGAACCTTGACATAGATCAAACACGTGCATTACGGTGGACTAGTGCGATTCAGAAAGTGCCACACCCCGAAAGCACTGATGTCCAAAGATGTGGTTTTGGAGGAGTTGTGTATATGGTTATAGGGCCCGTGACGTGCCAACGTCAGTCCATAATCATTCGAGAATGAAAACCTTAATTGTGCGTCGAGCCCAGTCATGCACGAATGGAAAGCAGAGACGCCGGGACTTGTGCTTATACGTATAGGCCTTAGATGCGCAGGGTAACGAAACTCTCGGTTACTGGTCTTTGGTGGCGACGATGATCTGGAAATTTCCACAGAAGTAGGTGCGGCGTTCACAGGTGAAGCCACCGATCTCATGGAACAGCATCACCGGGTCATGGGTATCCCACAGCGCCAAACCCAATGGCTCGAAGACCTTGAAGTAGGTCCAGCTGAGCGCCCGCAGCACCCAGCGTTCCGGTTTGTGGAATTCCGCCAGATAGACCTTGCCGCCCGGTTTGACCACGCGCCCAGCTTCCCGCAGAGCCTGGATCTTGAGGGGGTGTGGCAGCTCGTGCAGCAGGAAGAAGATCACGTTGGCAGCTACTGATCCGCTCGCAAGCTTAAGGGAGGCGGCATTCTGTTCCAGCATCTCGGTTTTGTTGGCCTGGCCTAGCAGCTTGCTTTCGGCATGACTCAGTTCGTTTTTGATGATGTCGGCAATCAGTACCTTGCGTGCACCGCGCTCAATCGCGACCGTCACTACACGCGGAATCACGTTGCCGAAGGCACAAGAGGTGATTAGGACATTCTGGTCGCGCAGGTCAACACGCCGTAGTCCATCGACGATTCCGGAGACCAGCCGGTGATACTGAAATAGCAGGATTGCAGAGATAATAGGTTGAAAATCGATGATGCGTATGAGCCGCATATTCGAATAGATCGGATACACGTGTGCAGCGTCGGTGTTGTTTCCCGAGAGGGCACTGCGGACGATGAGTGCACCACGGGTCAAGGTGAAGAAAAACAGTGCTGTGCCCGTGAGCAGCACGATGACTGACCCAAAAATATAAATTATCAAAGTATCCATATTCTTCTATCCTTACTCTGCATTCAAAATTGGTTCATCCCCTAACCTGCACCAGCAAATGCTGGAACCAGGCTAAAAATACTTTATCAATGCCAATGCATAAACCGTGATCAAGGTTGCAATCAGCGGCAGCCCATAGCAGCAAAGTTTGACGACGACACCTGCATGTATCCCGAGATCGTGCAGACTGTGAAAGATGCGATGGCCGGCGTGCCACAAGAAAAGCACCACCACGGCAAACAGGAACACAGCTCCGATCCACGAGTGCGCGAACGCTAACACGTGTGGATAGGACAGTGTGTCTGTCGTTAACAGCAGCCCGAGCGGCACCGCGATTCCGGTGATGAACACCAGCATGGGGCCTACCAGAGCGGACAGCATGCCGCCTGCGCCGAACAGCAGCCAAAAAACCGGCGCATCGGAACGTTTCATATTGATCTTCATGCCCATAGACTCCAGACCAAGCCAAACAGGATGAGGCTGACGATGACAGTCGCCGCCAGTCCGCTGTATGTGATGGCCGCCGCGGACAGGCGCTTGCCTTTCAGCACGATTGGCGGCAGCGTCCTCGGCATGATGTTGAACCAGGTCCAGGCGTGATAGCTGACGGCAACCAGGATTATCATATGAAAGATTATGGACAGCGGCGATCTCAACGCTTGCAGCCAGGCGTCCCAGGCTGACTGACCTTGCGATAGGCGCACCAGGCCCACCAGCAGCACCAGCGCATAGGCGGCCACGAATACCGCAGTGGCCTCATGGATCATGTATTCGATATAGAAAGTATTGCGCCGCCACCATCCCTGCATGGGGCGCCTGTATGGCCGTCGTCCGCTGCCTGCCGGAGTGGTCATTGTTTACCTCACCGCGGCCTTACGAAGCGCAGGAAATAATCCTTGGCGGCTTCCATCTTATTGATGTTCACCGCGTTGGCCGGGTCTACCAGCTTGGGACAAACTTCGGAGCAATAGCCGACCGCGGTGCAATTGAAGACTCCATCCTCGGAATTCACCAGCGGCAAGCGCTGTTGCTCTCCGCCGTCACGCGAGTCAAGATTGTAGCGATGCAGTAAGGCGATGATGCCGGGGCCCAGGAATCTCGGGTTTAGACCATACTGGGGGCAGGCGGCATAACACAGCATGCAATTGATGCAGGAGCTGAACTGTTCGTAGATATCGCGCTCAGCCGGTGTCTGCAGGTACTCACCCTGTGCCAGCGGGCGCGGCTGTCTCTCGATGATGTAGGGCTTGATGCTCTCCAGCTTCTCGATGAAGTCGTCCATGACGATCACCAGGTCGCGTTCGATAGGGAAGTGCGCCAGCGCTTCCACCCGTACCCGTCCTGGATAGATATCCCGCAGGAAGGTCTTGCAGGCGAGCTCTGGCTTGCCGTTGATCATCATCCCGCAGCTGCCACAGATGGCCATGCGGCATGACCAGCGGAAACTCAGGCTGCCATCCAGATAATCCTTGATGTACTGCAATCCCTGCAGCACCGACATGTCCTCGCTGAAGGGCACGCTATAGGTCTGCAGTACCGGCTTGGCATCCTGCTCGGGCTGGTAACGCAGCACATCCATCATAATGGTGTTTTCGGTGTTCGGCATCTCAGTGACCTGTGGCCTTCCTGTCGTGTTCGGCTTTCTCTCCGGCCGCGCCGTAGGCGCGTACCCCCGGCTGTGATTTAGTGATCTTGACTGCGCCATATTCGATGCGTGGCGCAGCGTCACCGTTGTAATAGACCAGGGTGTGTTTGAGGTAATTAGTGTCATCGCGCTTTTCGTAGCCATCGAGGCGTTGGTGGGCGCCACGCGATTCCTTGCGGTTGATTGCTGAATGCACCATGGACTGGGCCACTTCGAGCTGATAGCCGAGCTCGATAGCTGCCAACCAGTTTGAGTTCCACACGCGGGACTTGTCCTCCACGTCGATGTTCTTGAAGCGCTGCCTGAGTTCGCCGAGCTTGTCGCAGGTGGCCTGCATGCTGTCAGCGAGCCGGTAAATGCCGCAGCCATCTTCCATGCTCTGGGTCATCTCTTTGCGCAGCGTCGCGATCCGCTCGCTGCCATCGCTTCGCTTCAACAGCTGTTCGGTGTGCTGCTGCGTGGCTGTGGCCTGCTCCAGCAAGGTCTTGGTATCGCCGGCAGGCACAGTTTTCGCAAACCGGGCCGCCTCGCTGCCGGCCACCTTACCGAACACACAGAGTTCCGCCAGCGAATTCGAACCCAAGCGGTTGGCGCCGTGGATCCCGACACTCGAACACTCTCCGACCGCATACAATCCAGGTAGCGGCGTCGCACAGTGTCCATCCACCAGGATACCGCCCATGGTGTAGTGCACGGCGGGGCGTACCGGTATCGGTTGCTTGGCCGGGTCGATGCCCATGAAAGTTTCCGCCATCTCGTAGATCTGTGGCAGGCGGTCGCGCAGACGCGCCTCGCCGAGATGACGCATGTCGAGTTGTACGTAGGCGCCGTGGGGCCCGTCGAGGGTGCGCCCCTTGTTTTGCTCGTACCAGAATGCCTGGCTCAGGCGGTCGCGCGGTCCGAGCTCCATGTACTTGTTGTGTGGTTTGTCCTCCGCAGGACCGAGACCGTAATCCTGCAGGTAACGATAGCCGTCCTTGTTCTGGAGGAATCCACCCTCGCCGCGGCAGGCCTCGGTGAATAGTAATCCGGTACCGGGCATGCAGGTCGGGTGATATTGCACGAACTCCATGTCGCGCAGCGCCACACCATGGCGGTAGGCCAGCGCCATGCCGTCGCCGGTGACGATGCCGCCATTGGTATTCTCATGGAACACGCGTCCGGCGCCACCGGTCGCAATGATGACTGCTTTGGATTTGATCAAGGTGAACTGGCCGGTGCGTATCTCGATGGCGACGGCGCCCGCTGCGTGTCCGTCCGCAGTCACCAGATCCACGCAGAAATGTTCATCGAAGCGCCGGATGGAAGGATATTTGATGGAGGTCTGGAACAGGGTGTGCAGCATGTGGAAGCCGGTCTTGTCAGCGGCGAACCAGGTGCGTTCCACCTTCATGCCGCCGAAGGCGCGCACGTTCACATGACCATCCGGCTTGCGGCTCCAGGGGCAACCCCAATGTTCTAGCTGCACCATCTCTTCTGGGCTATGGGCCACGAAATATTCGACCACGTCCTGTTCGCAGAGCCAATCGCCGCCGCCCACAGTGTCGTTGAAATGGTAGTCGAGCTTGTCGTCCGGACGCGTGACCGCGGCCGAACCGCCTTCTGCGGCCACCGTATGGCTGCGCATGGGATAGACCTTGGAGATGAGTGCGATCCTGAGCGTAAGATCGGTCTCGGCCACAGCGATGGCCGCGCGCAGGCCCGCACCGCCAGCTCCTATGATGGCAACATCCGCGTCGTAGACTTCCACGTCATGCCCTTATATCCGATTGATCTAAATCGATAAGCCTAGCCTAAGACCTCGATAGAGGTCAGGAATTGATCCAGGTCAAAAAGATGGCTGTCTATGATATGAGGCCGAACCCACAACGCTGCCGGCATCTGGCTCGTCTGGGTGCGGTTGTCATCTATATATAAAATATATAGAGATGCGTATCCTCCTCGTGTGTCGATTATCCGAGTCCAGATGCCTGTGATGCAGTGAAGGCAGCGGCTGGAAGCAACGATGATTCCTGAAATTGGGTGATTGGCGCCGATGATTGCGTTGTGTCTGGCATTTGCACAATGCCTGTTTTGGATGTTCGGCGCATATCTTAATGATCGGTACTGAAGGCGATAGTCCGGCATATCGCGGGTCATGAGAAGATATAATACAAGCACGCCGCTTCCTGAAGGGCAGCATATCTTGTCCGATTCCCCAATCCTGATCGAATCCTTGCGCAACGCAAGATGCTATCCACACCCCATATCCAGGCTGGATGTTATCGAGACCCATTCATCCTGGGTGATATTGACGGGCGAGCATGCCTATAAGATCAAAAAATCCGTGGATCTCGGTTTTCTTGATTATTCGACGCTCGAGAAACGTCGCCAAGCCTGTTACGAAGAACTCTGCCTTAACTCTATCCTGGCACCCGAACTCTATATGGATGTGGTGCCAATATCGGGGTCAGCTATTCAGCCGCACATGAATGGCGAGGGTGATGTCATCGAATATGCCGTGCACATGCATGAATTCGACCAACGCTGTCAGCTGGATCATATGCTTAAGCGGGGCGAACTCCGCATTGAAGACATGGATGTCGTCGCCAAACATGTGGCCGCCTTCCACACGGTGGCTCCAATATTGGATCCAACCAGGCCTTATGGCCGTGCATGGGATATACACAAACCCATAGAAGATAATTTTTCCACCATCGTTTCACTACTGGCCGGCAAGCACATGTCTGAGATGGAAAACTTACGCAGATGGAGTGACTCGGAATTCCAGGCCAAGCGTAACTATATGGATGCACGGCGTAATCTCGGTAATGTACGCGAATGCCATGGCGATCTGCACCTCGCCAACCTAGTCAAGTATCATGGCCGGATTCTGGCATTCGACCGCATTGAATTCAGCGAAGCCTTGCGCTGGATCGATGTCATGAATGATTCAGCTTTCCTGGTGATGGATCTGCTTTACCACAAGCGCCAAGATTTGGCGTTCCGCTTTTTGAATAGCTATCTGCAATCTACCGGCGATTACCGTGGGCTGGCAGTGCTGCGTTATTACCTGGTGTACCGGGCTTTGGTACGGGCCAAGGTTGCCTTGCTGAAGGCTACCCAGAAAGGTAATACGGTTTCCTCTGCATCCGCCAAGCAAGATGCGGATTTGCACATCAAACTGGCAGATTTCATCATCCAGCCCAGGCAGGCGCAGCTGATACTGATGCATGGCCTGTCCGGCTCTGGCAAAACCTGGTTGAGCGACCGTTTGATGACGACCCTGCCAGCGGTGCGCCTGCGCTCCGACGTGGAGCGCAAACGCATACATGGTCAAATCATCGAGGCCCACAGCAATAGCGCACCGAGAGACGATTTGTACACCCCGGCGGCCGCAGAACGGACTTACCGTGAGTTGGCCGAGCTCGCAGAATGTGTCTGTTGCGCCGGCTGGAGTGTGATCGTGGATGCGGCGTTTCTGCAGAAGTGGCAGCGCCAGATGTTTGAGGATCTCGCCACGCGACTTGCGATCCCATGGGTCATCCTGGACTGCCAAGCGCCCGTATCTGTTCTGAGTGCGCGGGTGACACAGCGTCTGGATATGGGACTGGATGCATCGGAGGCAAATGAGGCAGTGCTACGACACCAGCTCCAGACAGCCCAGCCCCTGGGCGTCAGTGAGCGCGAACGATCGCTTCGCGTAGAAACGCAATCGGATATTGATGTGGATGTCGTCGGCAAAAATTTGCTGTACAGGCTAGGTGCGCTGTGACGATGTGCGCAGGCATGTTGGCCGATTGGAAATTCTTTCCAGAACATGCCCAGGAGTGAGTAAATCCCTTGGTTATCTGACTCAGATCAAATTATAGGCACTACGGAGCTAGGATTGACAGGTGCCTATGGATAACATGTGAAGACCCTACAGTTTTGTTCAGGTGATTTTATGGCGCATTCGATATGGGTAGGCAGTATGAAAGTCCATCATCGAGCATGCTTGATTATGCTGTTGCTCATTGTTACTGCGTGCAGCGCGCCCACTCCACTGCCGCTCGTGGGAACATTGGAGCGCGACCGTATCGAGTTGGTGGCGGAAGCCCAGGAACCGATCGTACAGATCCCGGTGCACGAAGGCCAGCAGGTCGCGGCGGGACAGGTGATCCTGCAGTTGGACACCATCCGTTATCAAGCGCTCATAGATCAAGCGCTGGCAGCATGCAATCAGGCAAAGGCACGTATCGCAGGAGATCAGGCCACGCTTTTGGCGGCCCAGAAAAGTTTTGCGCGCATCCAAGCATTGGTCAATCAACGTGTGCGCAGTCCAGCGGACTTAGATGCAGCACGCGCAGCTCTGGATACCGCGCGTGCCAATCTCGATGCGGATACTTCAGCGCTCGAGGGTGAGCAGGCTGCGCTTGCGGACACCAGACTCACACTCGCGCGACTGACGGTGCGAGCACCTCGTGCTGCTGTAGTCGATTCCCTGCCATTTCATTTGGGTGAGCGTCCGCCGGTGCATGCAGTGGTTGCCGTGTTACTTGCCACCGATAGTGCCTATGCGCAGATATATGTCCCGGAACCCTTGCTTACCCAAGTTCGGCCCGGTCTGCGCGCTACCATTCGCTTCGACGGTGATAGCCACACGTACGCTGGCAGTGTACGTTTTGTATCTTCTGACGCTGCATTTACTCCCTACTATGCCCTCAATGATAGGGACCGCAGCCGTCTTGTCTATCTGGCGAAAGTTTATCTCGACGAGGGTAAATTGGACGAGCTACCCACAGGTGCACCGGTCAGCGTGGATTTTCCGGCGCTGCATCAACAAGCACGTTGATGTCCGGAAACTACGCTATCCAGGCCGAGCATCTCACGCGCCGCTTCGGCACTCTGGTGGCGGTTGATGACGTCAGTCTTGCGATTCACCGCGGCCAGATCTACGGTTTTCTTGGCCCCAACGGTTCAGGGAAATCCACTACCATCCGCATACTCTGCGGGCTACTGCAGCCAACTGCGGGCTACGCCAGCGTTCTTGGCCATGTTGTGCCGCGTGATGCCGAGATGCTGCGGCGCAAAATCGGCTACATGACCCAGCAGTTCTCTCTCTATCAGGATCTCACCGTGGGGGAAAACCTGGAATTCATGGCACGCATCTTTACATTGCCACGTGCACAGCGGATCAAACGCGTGCACGAGGTATTGAAACGTTATGACCTTGCGGAATGTCGTGAGCAGCGGGTTGCGACCATGAGTGGCGGCCAGAAGCAACGTCTGTCTCTGGCTGCCGCTACCTTGCATGATCCTGAACTGCTGTTCCTGGACGAACCTACCAGTGGCGTGGATCCGCAGACCCGGCGGGATTTCTGGGACAGCCTGTTCGAGATCGCCGCTACGGGCGCCACCTTTCTGGTATCCACACACAATATGGATGAGGCAGAGCGCTGCCATCGTCTGGCGATCCTGGATCGTGGCCGTCTGGTGGCAGAAGGCATGCCGACTCAATTGATGCGCGATATCAAAGCATTGGTAGTGGAGGTGGAGACCGCAGATCCGCAAGCGGCCATCCGTCGTTTGCGCGCGCAACCGTTCGTGAAAAGCGTCGCGCAATTAGGTACGCATCTGCATGTATTGGTAGCGCAGGACATGCGCGACCCGGTCATGGGCGTACGCCAGGCACTGGGCGAAGCCAACGGCGCCCCGCAGAGGATCGAGCTCATGCCGGCCAATCTGGAGGATGTGTTCGTGGCGGCCACTGGATTCAGTAATCGGGAGTCAGGCCATGCGTGATTCCCTGTTGCGGCTGCTGGCCATCGCCGGCAAGGAAATCAGGCAGTTACGGCGTGACCGGCTGACCTTCGCCATGATTGTTGGCATCCCTTTGTTACAGATCTTGCTGTTCGGCTATGCGATCAACATGGATGTACGCCATCTGCGCGCGGCCGTGGCCGACCTGTCCGGGACGCAGCTGTCCCGCACCCTGGTGGCTGAAGCGCAGGCCAGCCAGGTGCTGGACATCGTCGCCCAAGTACACTCCGCCGATGCGATCCAACGTCTGCTGCGGGATGGCAAGATCGCTGTCGGTATCTACATACCGCCGGATTTCGAGCATCGCGTGATGGCAGGTGACCGACCGGCGGCACAGCTGATGGTGGATGGCAGCGATCCGACATTGTCTGGCATCGCTCAGGGTTTGATGGACATGACGCTGACCAGCCGCGACTGGTTGCGGCCTCGCAAGGCCGGACTCTTCGAGTTGCGCAATTATTACAATCCGGAACGGCGCTCGGCGGTGGCTATCATACCGGCACTCATTGGTGTGATCTTGATGCTCACCATGGTGCTTTTCACGGCTATTGCCGTGGTGCGCGAACGCGAACGCGGCAACCTGGAGCTGCTGATCACCACACCGGTCAGTACCGTCGAGATCATGATTGGCAAGATCGCCCCGTACATCATCATCGGGATCGTGCAGGTAACACTGGTGCTGCTGGTCGGCGCCTGGTTGTTCCAGGTTCCGGTGCGTGGCAGTCTCGTGGACCTATATCTGGCGGCACTGTTTTTTATAGCGGCCAGTCTGGGTTTGGGGCTTCTCATCTCCACATTCGCGCAGACACAATTTCAGGCGGTGCAGCTCACAGTGTTTACCTATTTACCTTCTATTCTGCTGTCCGGCTTCATATTCCCCTTCGATGGGATGCCGCGCTTGGCACAATGGTTCGGGGAGTTGCTGCCGCTCACGCATTTTGTGCGTTTGGTACGCGGTATCGTGTTACGCGGAGCAAGCTTGAGTGGCCTGATGGCAGAGGTTTATCCGCTGCTGGCGTTTTTCCTGGTGACCATGGCACTGGCAGTATTCAAGTTCCGGAAGCGCCTCGATTGAACAGATGTGTCCGTATTGAATTGCAAAAGAGACGGTATTGTTTACATGGTATCGAGATGATTTCAGGAGGCTTGGGTCATGGGTAAGGAGAACGACATGAGTAGCTTGCAGGACATCGAACGCTTCAAGTCGAATCTGCGCGACGAGATCGATGGGGCTGCCTTGTATGTGGCATTGGCAGCGGCCGAAAAAGATTCAGTCCGCAAGGACCTGTTCCTGCAGCTCGCCGAAGCCGAATCCCGGCACGCGGAATTCTGGCGCAAGAAGCTAGTGGCGCACGGCATCCGGGACATCCGGCATGTGCCCAGTCTGCGTACCCGGGTATTGGCGCGGCTGGCACGCCGTTTCGGCCCGGGTTTCGTGTTGCCGAGCATCGCCGAGGCGGAGTTTGCGGACCGGGATAAATATTCACGGCAGAGTGATGCCCACGCGTTATCCGCCGAGGAACGCGGCCACGCGGCGGTGGTGAATGCTGCGCTCCAGGGCGATCGGCCATCTGCCACGATCGGTACAGACATCGCCAGGGCAGAACCCTGGCATCGTGGAGCCTCGGGTAATAACCTGCGAGCTGCGGTGCTGGGCGCCAACGACGGTCTGGTCTCGAATTTTTGTCTGATCATGGGCTTAGCCGGCGCCGGGGTGGGCAGCAGGGAAATCCTGCTCACTGGCCTGGCCGGACTGCTGGCGGGAGCATCCTCCATGGCTCTGGGCGAATGGCTGTCGGTGACCAATTCCCGTGAGCTGGCGCGCACCCAGATCGCAAGCGAACGCATGGAACTGGAGCAGACACCTGATTCGGAACAGAAGGAGTTGGCACTGATCTATCAGGCCAAGGGACTGGGTCGCGAGGAAGCGCAGAAAGTTGCTGCTGAATTGATGCAGGATAAACAGGCGGCTCTGGATACATTGGCGCGTGAGGAACTGGGCATCGACCCGACACAACTGGGCGGCAATCCCTGGACTGCTGCAGGCGCTTCGTTTGCATTATTCGTCACGGGCGCAGTTTTCCCGGTCGTGCCGTTCATATTCGGCACTCATGGCGTTGTTTCCATTGGATTGTGTATCGGTTTCAGCATCCTGGCCTTGGCCGGCATCGGCATGGCCACCTCGCTGTTCAACGGCCGCAGCCCGTGGTTCTCGGCAGGCCGGCAAGTGATCATCGGCAGCGCGGCCGCGGCCGTGACTTACGGGGTGGGCATATTGATAGGCATCACCCTGTCTTAGCTGTGTTCTTGGGAAGAATCGCTCCGATTTGACCTGGATCAAAATGTTAATGTCTGTGGCGGTTAACCTGCTGGGACATCCGCGACATCGCTCGATAGGGAAACGCTCTACACAGGCGAACATCCATGATGCAGGAAAGTCTCGGGGTCTCCACGTTTATTCCCCTCATCAGGCAGGATGAGAAACGCAGCCTTGGGTTCACCTTGCGTGAATGGTGGAGACTAACCGGACTATATGGCTTCGTCGCCGCACTGCACTTGCTAGGCTGGGGGCTGTTTCTGTATTACGCGGCCCGTTATCCCGCGCTGGTGGGGCTGGGTTTCGTCGCTTACATGTTCGGCTTGCGGCATGCCTTCGATGCTGACCATATTGCGGCCATTGACGATACCGTGCGTTACATGCTGCAGAAGGGCAAGAAGCCGCTGGGTATCGGATTCTCCTTTTCCCTGGGACACTCCACAGTCGTGTTTGCGCTCGCCGTCGGGATCACATTCGCTGCTGCCGCCGTCAAGCACGCATTACCTGCCATGCAAAACATGGGTGGAATCATCGGTGCCGGGATATCCGCCACATTCTTGTGGATCATCGGCATCATCAATCTCCTGGTGCTGCTGGATATTCTCAAGGTCTGGCGTCAGACCAAGGCCGGCAAGCATAGCCACGAGCATCTGGAAGAATTTCTAGTAAAGCGCGGGTTCATCAATCGTATTCTGGGTGGACGCCTGCAGGGCTTCATCAATTCCAGCTGGCAGATGTACCCGGTGGGATTCCTGTTCGGACTGGGATTTGATACTGCGTCTGAGATCGGTTTGTTGGCCATGACGGCAGGTGCTTCGGCTGGAAACCTGCCGGTGCCGGCGATTCTCTCATTACCGATCTTGTTTGCGGCAGGCATGTTGTTGATGGATACCAGCGACGGCGTCCTGATGTGCAAGGCCTACAATTGGGCATTTATCAACCCCTTGCGCAAGATTTTCTACAACATCACGACTACCGGCCTGTCGATTGCAGTGGCACTGATCATCGGCAGCATCGAGATCATCCAGGTAATGACTTCAGTGCTGGACCTCAAGGGTTCTTTCTTCGCAACAGTCAATCGTCTCGACTTTGGCGGGCTCGGCTATATCATCGTTGGACTGTTTATCCTCGCCTGGGTGTTGTCGCTGCTGGTGTGGAAGATGGGCCGTATCGAGGAGCGCTATGGGCATCGATACCAGGCGCATTCCCATGAGCATGTGCATGCGAATGGCGTGAAGCACGTGCACAAGCATTTCCATTAGGTGGGCACGCGGGCGCGCAGCATCACCTATTTCTTGTGTGGATGTTGGTGCACCGAATTCTTGTGACCCGCGTCGCTACCCATGCTGTCATGGGTTTGCTCATGCGCTGTGTGGCCAGTCTCCCCATGCTGGTGCACATGCGCATGCGTCAGATGCTTGTGGCTGTGCTCATGTGAATGGGTCGTCCCATCGACATGGATATGTTCGTGCTGGTGCACGACCCCCTCATGGCGATGTTCATGATTGTGATGGGAATGACCTTTTCCTTTAACTTCCTGTTTAGACATGCTTGCCTCCTCTCTATATTGATACGGCTTAAACGATAGCATGTGGCTGGTTCACGGTGAAACTGCGGTTGGTGGCGATTTACTCTTTCATGGCTAGCGCAGATCCCGGCCGTTAGCTGCCCGGTGTCTGGTGAGAAGTGCCGGCTATTATCCGGGTGTCTTTGGTTCAGCAGATTCGGGGGAGAGGATCCTCTTCCAGTTCTTCGAGCACGCGCTCGCCACCGAGTTCTGTCTGCATGATGACTTGCGCCGGCTCATCAGTCAGTTCACCGATCAGACTTGCCTCAGTACCAGTGTTGCGTAAAGCCGCGAGCGCCTGGTTGACGGCCTCGGCTGCCACTACCGCCACCAGGCGGCCTTCGCTGGCGAGATATAGGGGATCGTAACCCAGCATCTCGCACACCGATTGCACCGGTTCGCTGATGGGGATTCTGTCTTCCCGCAGACGCACGCACATAGAGGTGGCGCGCGCCATCTCGTTGGCGACCGTGGCCAATCCGCCACGGGTCGGGTCGCGCATGAAACGCAGGCCAGAGATACCGCATAAAGCCTGTGTAGCTTCGAAGACGCTGGCGGAATCGGATTGCAGATCGCCGTGAAAACCGAATTCCTCGCGGGCCAGCAGTACCGCTGCGCCATGGTCGCCCACGGTGCCGCTTACCATGATGCGGTCGCCGGCACGGATGTGCTGCATCCCGAGACGCAGGGATTGCGGACGTACGCCGAAGCCGGTGGTCGCGAAATACACGCCATCCGCCTGGCCACGGGGCACGACCTTGGTATCGCCGGCGACCACACAAACCTGGCTATCGCGGGCCGCCTGCGCCATGCCATCGATGAGCCGTTCCAGCAGCGCAATCTCGGTGCCTTCCTCTATAAAGACATTCAATGTGAAGTAATGCGGTACCGCACCAGAGACCGCCAGATCGTTGATGGTGCCATGCACTGCCAGGGAACCGATGTTACCGCCCGGGAACTCCAGCGGCTGCACCGTGAAGCCGTCGGTGGTCACGACCAGAATTCCCGCAGGTAGCGCCGGAATACTCGCGGCATCCAGGCTGGTATCCAGCACGGCATTGCCCAGGCGTGCGGCGAACAGTTCATCGATGAGTTCGCGCATGAAGCGCCCGCCGTTGCCGTGGGCAAGCGCGATATGGGTTTCTTTCAACGCCATGCGATCCTCCAAGATACATGTTCTGGTCGCTGCCTTGGCCCTGACCGGATGCCGTTCATGCTGTGCACAGGCAGCGTGCGCCGGCTTCAATGATCTGGCCGTAGCTTATACCGGCGTCGTTGACCGGCACACACAGAGGAATATGCACGTCAAAACCATGTGCGGCCAGCAATGCCTGCGCCTGCTGCGCCAGTACCGCATTCTGGAACACGCCGCCTGTCAATGCCACATGTTGCACGCCGTACATCTGCCTTATTGCATTCGCTTGAACAAGCAATACCTGCGCCAGGCTGGCATGAAAGCGTGCCGACCGCAGCGCTGCCGGCATGCGCGCATCCATGAGCATGCTGATCAGCGGCGACCAATCCATGCGCCACAGGCCAGCATCATCTTTAACCAGCGGCAGCTCCAGCGGTTCGCCCGGCTGTTCACAGAGTGCCTCCAGCAGCATCGGTCCCTGACCCTCGAAGCTCGCTTGGGTAGCGCAGCCCACTAGGGCTGCGGCGGCATCGAACAGTCTGCCGACGGATGTAGTGACTGGGGAATTCATGTGTGCTTGCCAGGCTTTATGCATTAGAGGATCGGTAAACGCGTCACCCTGCTGCCAGTGTGCACCGGTCTCCCAGCAGATGCCCAATGCCGAGCGCCATGGTTCGCGGGCCGCCCGTTCGCCGCCGGGCAGACGGAACGGTCGCAGGCTGGCCACACGCCGCCACGCGCCGGGCCGCCCCAACAGCGTTTCGCCTCCCCAGAGCGTGCCGTCATCCCCAAGGCCCACTCCATCCCACGTAAAACACAAGCAGGGTTCGGAAATGTTGTATTCACCAACCGCAGCCGCCGCATGCGCATGATGGTGGTAGACGGGGATGACCGGAAGACCGGAATGTTTCGCCCAGCGAGTATTGGGAAAATCCGGATGCGCATCACAGGCGAGGATGTCGGCTTGAATGCCGTAAAGTTCTTGCAGATCATTCGCCACTTGCTTGAATACCCGCTGGCCGCGCGCGCTTTCCAGGTCGCCGATATGCGGTGAGATGACTACGCGATCCTGCCAGGCAAGCGCCACGGTATTCTTGAGGAAGGCACCGGTGGCTAGCAGCGGGCGCGCTAATCGGAATGGCAGATTGAGTTCCAATGGTGCATTACCGCGCCCGATGCGCAGCGGACGCATCTGACCGGCCACAAAACGGAATACCGGATCATCTGCTGGCCTCTGGATGGGCCGGTTGTGATGCAGGCAAGCATCCGCCACTTTTCCCAGGCGTCGTTCCACATCCTGCGCATCCGTCAATACCGGTTCGCCGCTGATATTGCCGGAGGTCGCCACCACCGGCCTGCCGAAATCACCCAGCAGTAGATGGTGTAATGGATTGTAAGGCAACATGATGCCCAGTTCCTGGAGGCCAGGTGCAATGCCTGGGGCGATGAGCGCCTGCGGATTGCAGCGTGCCAGCACGATCGGACGCATCGGATCCAGAAGCAATGCTGCCTGTTGTTTGTTCAGCTGCACAATTTGTCGTGCGGCATCCAGGCCATCGCTGCCCATCAGCGGCACCATCAGTGCCAGCGGTTTGTGCGGACGCTGCTTATGTGCGCGCAATTCGGTCACCGCTTTGTCATTTCTGGCATCGCATACCAAGTGATAGCCGCCGATGCCACGCACCGCAATGATCTCGCCGCGCTCCAGCGCGGCCACGCACGCCGCCAGTGCCGGCTCGTTACCCTCAATGATTCCATTTGCATGCTTGAAACTCAGATGCGGCCCGCAGACGGGACAGCCCAGCGGTTGTGCATGGAAGCGCCGGTCGAGCGGATTGCTATATTCAGACTGGCACTCTGGACACAAGAGAAAATCCGCCATGGTGGTGTTGGGACGATCATAGGGCATGGCGCGAATCAGGGTGTAGCGCGGACCGCATTGGGTGCAGTTGATGAATGGGTAGCGGTAGCGGCGTGCAGCCGGATCCCGCAGTTCTTTCAAACAGTCATCGCACAGATAGTAATCCGGTGGCACATGGATGCTGGGCTGACTGTCGGCGTGGCTGGCACGGATGCGGAAGTCAGGATGGCCCTCGATGGGCACCGATTCGCTGCGCACCAGGTGCGGTCGCGCCAGCGGTGGTGCCTGGCTGAGCAATTCAGCGGTGAAACGTTCGAGGGCAGGCGCAGAACCTTCCGCCTGTACGTGCACCGAACCCGCATCGTTATAGACCCAGCCATGCACATCATGGACATGCGCCAGACGATAGACAAAGGGCCGGAAACCGACGCCCTGCACGCGCCCGTCGAGTACGATCCTGCGGGCTGCTAGGGCCAAGTACTGCATGAGGTCACCGGCTTACTCTGCGGTCACGGCGCGTAGCCCAGATGTGCGGCGGGTGGGCAGCTCGGTCGTGCGTTGCCGATGGTGCGCCAGATGCAGGGGTGTCCAGGCTTGTGGGATGCGGTACACGAACTTGTAGCGGGCCACGTGGTAACTGGGGTCAAACCCGTAGAAGTTCAGTTGCATATGGCGCAGTTCTTCCTCCCGGTACGCCTGCAACGGCCGCAGTGCCTCGTCCCGGGCAAGCTGCTCACGCTTGGTGTCGAGCAGTTGCTGGAATGCTTCGTCACTTGCCAGCTCACCGGCAAGTGCTTCGATGCGTGCATGAAATTGCAATTCATCATTGGCGAGACAGCTATCGATGAGTTTCATACGCGCAGCATCTTTTGCCAGCAGCGGTAGGCGATGATCCATGATTTGATGGACGCCATCGTCACCGACACGGTGCGGTAGCAGGTAGGTCCAGTATTCCGAGCCGTAAAGATTGCCCATGTTCTTGTAATGGGGGTTGAAGATCACGCCGTCACGGGCATGGATATGGTCGGCCGCCAGCGCCAGGAATACACCGCCCGCGGCGACATTGCCGCCGATAGCCGCGATCGTCAGGTGCTCATCGGTGCTGATGATCTCGCGGCACAGGTCGTCCATGGCGTTGATGTTGCGCCACGACTCATCCGCCGGACTGGCTGCTGCTTCGATGCAATTCAGGTTGAGTCCGTTGCTCCAGAAATCCTGGCCACCCATGAGCACGATCACCCGCGTGGGTCGTTGGCGCGCACGCCTGTAAGCCTCAAGCAGGCGCAGGCATTGCGAGGTACTCATGGCGCCATTATAGAAATCGAAATACAGGTAGCCGACAGCGTCCTTTTCAAGATAACAGATCTCATCCATCCCATCCGCAGTTTGATCCGGTTCATGCATGAATATCAGTTTCTGGATGATATCCGGATATTTACTCAGAACCTGGCTTGCGGGCAGCTTCAGGGTCTTGTTTCCGGGAACGACTTCTTTCAGATACCCGATCCAGATTGCGCCGTCTGTGGTCGCACGACACACGGCTTCCCCGGAACGCGCGATCAGTTTACCCGGCAGACCACGCAGCCGTGTTTCCGGGCGGGCGTCGAACAGGCGCACGCGCAAACCGCAGAGTTCATCTTCGACGCCTGGATCGCCGTCGCTGGCATACAGTTTGCGCAGCACCGTGGAGATGGCATCGTTTCGCCAATCGATGCGTAGGTCCGTCTGCGACATGCGTGCGTGCGACTGGCCGACCCGTTCAGGGTCGCAACTTGTCGCGGGTCGCGGCACGAAACTGTGTGAGGCGAATTTTTTGATGGCTTCGAATACCGCCTCCACGGCAGCCTCGGTGACTTCGTGACGGTAGAGGCTGCTTTTGCGCGCCAAGCGCATGGGAAACCTGCGCCATGCCCATACCGGCCCCGCATCCAGTTCCTTCTCGGCCTGCAACACCGTCACACCCCAGGTGTCCTCGCCGTTCAGGATCGCCCAATCCAGCGCTGAAGGACCGCGATCACCAGGAATCCCGGGATGCACGATGAGGCATATGTGGTTGCGCCACAGCTGTTCCGGAATGGCGCGCTTGAGAAATGGCGCGATGATCAGATCCGGTCGCCATAGCCACACCGCTTCGATACTGACGGTATCACTGATATCAAATTCAACAGAAACCTCATGACCCGCGGCTGCGAGTTCCGCATACAGGCGTTGGGTCAAGCTATTGAAGGCGTGGGTGAGTAGCAGGATGCGCATCAGCGGCCATCAAAAACTGCTGACGGCTTCGGACTGCGATTTTCTCGAAAGTGTGCGCCGGAAGCGATAGCGATAATAAGCGGCACACGCGCCTTCCGAGGACACCATGCACGAACCGATGGGGTTGCGCGGTGTGCATACGTCGCCGAAGATGCTGCAATCCGTGGGTTTCTTCACGCCGCGGATGATGGCTGGACACTGGCAGGCCTTGTTCTCCCGCACCGGCTGCTGCACCAGGCCGAAGCGCCGCTCTGCATCATATTCGGCATAAGCCTGCTTGATGCGCAAGCCGCTGTAGGGCACGTTACCCAAGCCGCGCCACTCGAATTCGGGACGCAGCTCAAAGACTTCAGCCACCAGTGCCTGTGCCTTGCGGTTACCGTCACGCGTCACGCCGCGCGTGAATTCGTTTTCAACTTCGGCGCGCCCCTCGTTCAGCTGCTTGACCAGCATCTGGATGGAGCGCAATACATCCAGGGGCTCGAAACCGGAGATCACCACCGGGCGCTGGTATTCCTCGGCGAAAAACTCATACGGACGGCTGCCGATGATGGTGCTGACGTGGGACGGGCCGATAAAGCCGTCCACGCACACGCTGCCGAGTTCCCGCACCTCGGGTGAATCCAGGATGCTCTGGATCGCAGAAGGAGTGAGCACATGGTTGCAGAACACGCTGAAATTTTTCAGTTTGCGGCGCTGCGCCTCACGGATGGCGAGTGCCGTCGGCGGCGTGGTGGTCTCGAAACCGATAGCGAAAAACACTACTTCGTGGTTTGGATTGCGCTCTGCGATCTCCAGGGCCTCAGTGGCGGCATACACCATGCGCACGTCATGGCCGGCAGCACGCGCTTTCAGCAGGCTGCGTTTACGCGAGGCCGGAACCCGCAGCATATCGCCGAAACTGACGAGGATAAGATCCGGTTGTTTCAAAAGATCGATGGCCATATCGAGCCGCGAAATCGCCAGCACGCACACCGGGCAACCGGGTCCGTGCACCAGATGGATATTGGCCGGCAGCAAATCCTGCACGCCATGCCGGAAGATCGCATGCGTGTGCCCGCCGCAGAATTCCATGAGGTGGTAATCCCTGTCAGGGGTTACTTCGCTGGCGATAGCGCTCGCCAGCGCTGCGGCCACATGGCCGTCACGAAATTCGCGGATATACCGCATCGGCCGGTTCTCCAATGGCATTGGCAATCTCAGCAAACAGCGCCAGGGTTTTTTCGGCTTCCTCCACATCCAGCCTGGTGATCGCAAAGCCGGTGTGCACGATCACGTAGTCACCAACCGCCACGTCTTCCACCAGCGCCAGGGACACGCGGTTGCGTACGCCACCCAGATCGATGAGGGCATTGTCATCCTCCAGAAGCTCGATCACCTTGGCGGGAACGGCGAGACACATAGTTTGATACCCGGTGCCTATCTCACGGATGCAAGGATACGACTGGCTGGTTGCCGGTCACGGGCCTGAAACGGCGGCGTCCTTCGCGGTGGGCTTCAGAAGTCTCACGCAACCATCTGAGCCAGTTGTCCAGATCAGTCCGGTGACGCGCAGCCGTCCGTATCAATGGCGTATCCCTTCCGAGAGCCCGCAGCGCAGCTTCGGCCGCTGCAGTATCGAAATCATCCAGCACATCCAGCAGGTCCGCTTTCGACAGCACCATCAGGTCGGCGGCCCGGAACATGACCGGGTACTTGGCGGGCTTGTCGTCGCCTTCGGTGACACTCAGGAGTACCACGTTGCGGTGCTGGCCGAGATCGAAACTCGCCGGACACACGAGGTTGCCGACATTCTCAATGAACAGCAGGTCGATGGAATCTAGGTCCAGGGCGTGCAAAGCCCTATGTATCAGGTGGGCATCCAAATGGCAGGCGCTGCCGGTCGTGATCTGCACCGCCGGAATCCCGTGGCTGCGGATGCGTGCGGCGTCATTCTCGGTCTCCAGATCGCCTTCGATGACGCCGATACGCACATCCTTGCCGAGTGCCTCGATGGTGGCTTCCAGCAGCGCGGTCTTGCCGGCGCCCGGCGAAGACATCAGGTTGATGGCAAACACACCATGGCTGTCCAGATGCTCGCGGTTATGGGCCGCCTGCCGGTCGTTGTCTGACATCAGACCTTTGAGAACCTCCACCGCAGAGGTGCCATCCTTGCGGGGTACCTGGGCAATATGCAGATTGCCTGCTGTCAGATTGCATCCGCATGTTTCACACATGGTTGTCCTCCTGCAGATTCATTGGCAGATGTTGCTCCCGGTTGAATGAGTTCGACGCGCTTTAGGACCAGCTGGTCACCCACCAGTAGGTCAGTGTGAAAGTCACCACACACTCCGCAGATCAGGTGGGCAGGCGTGGCCTCGGATTCGGCCCCGCACACACGGCAGCGAACTCGTATTTCAGTGCTTTCGATGACCAGTTCGGCGTGCGCGGCAGGTCCGCCGGCGCGCGCCAGGTAAAAAGCACGGTCCAGAAGTTCGGGTACCACACCGGATAAGGGGCCGACGCACAAGGTTATGCGGGAGACATCCGCATCCGCATGCTCAGCGGCCACCGCCTGCACCTGATCCAACAGCGCCTGACAAATGGCTAATTCATGCATCAGCATTCCATAGGTTTCAGACCCAGGTTATTAAACACCTATCCTAAAACCATTTAACCATAGCAGCATTTCACTGGCGGGATTTGACCCAGATCAAGCCAGCGGCCAGGTGGAAGGGTGGTGACTGCCGGAAGCCAGTCAGTTTCAAGGTTTCTTGATATGGATCAAAACATCCGACTCAAAATGGGTTTATAAGTTTTGACCGTTATGTCGCCAGACGGGGTTTCCGATGCGGTTAGCCACATTACATAAGGAGATAGCTGTCGACGACCCCCTCGAGCAGAGGGCCGTCATTATGGTGCTGGGTCTCGGCAACACGCTGCTGGGAGACGATGGCGCCGGCGTCAAGGTCGTGCAACAGCTTCAGACCAGTCGCAGGACGCCGTCAGGCGTGCGCTTTTTGGATGGCGGCACCCTCAGTTTTTCATTGCTAGGTGATATCGAAAACACCGACGCCTTGATTGTGGTGGATGCTGCGCAATTGGGCGAAGACCCGGGTACGGTGCACATCTATCAGGATCTGGCCATGGACCAGTTCTTGCTGAGCAAACGCAGTTGCTCGGTGCATGAGGTCAGTCTCTCGGAATTGCTGGACATGTCGCGGCTTACAGGACGCTTGCCGTCCCGTCGCGCGTTCGTGGGCATCCAGCCCGAGGTCATCGATTGGCACACAGAGGTGTCGCCCTCCGTGCGTGCCGGACTGGAAACCGCCTGCACCCATGTCAGGGCATTGATCACACGGTGGATGATATGACCGGCCGCCGGCTCTCACAGATACCCATCAAAGTTGAGGGCGGCGCCAGCAAAACCAACAGTGCCACTGGCACTGTTGGTGGTGGTTTGATCGCCATCATGCGCGAGATCACCGAGATGCTGGAGCGTCTCGCCCAGTATGACGAACCTGCAGCCATCGATCTGCGCACCCTGCCGTTCAGCCCCGGCGATTACCAGAGTCTGCACGAGTTCCTTGGCAATGGTGAGGTCGAAATCACGCTCAACGTGGATGGCATATCCCGGGTACGAGAAACAGGCTTTGCAGGTGTCTGGTGGGTCGAGCATCGCAATCCGGAAAATGAGTTGCTGGCCGAGTTGCTGGAAATCACCAACATTCCGGAAATTGTCGTGACCGAGAGGGACGAGGTGACCAGAAGCGCCAGCCGCCTTCGCGATCGTTTATCTATTCATACCGCCGGAGGGAACATACAGTGACCACCGCCAAGCGTCTGGAAACCATCCAAGAGGTGCTGACTGCCAACGGCGTCAGTCGGCGCACGTTCCTCAAATTCTGCGTCTCGACCGCTTCTTTCCTGGCGCTGGCGCCGAGCATGAGTTCGGTGATCGCCAAGGAGCTGCTCAAGGCACGGCGACCATCGGTGATTTATCTGTCGTTCCAGGAATGCACCGGCTGCCTGGAGTCCCTGACCCGCTCCTACACGCCGACTCTTGAGAACATGATTTTCAACATGATCTCGCTGGACTATGACGACACACTGATGGCGGCGGCCGGCAAAGCTTCAGAAGACGCGCTCGACTCCGCCATTAAGGAAAACTACGGCCATTACCTGATGGTAGTGGACGGTTCAGTACCCCTGGGCAACGGCGGCGTATACAACACCCAAGCCGGCAAGAGTGCCGTGCAGATACTCACGGATTCTGCCAAAGGCGCGGCGGCTATCGTGTGCGTCGGCACCTGCTCCTCCTTCGGCGGCATTCCGCTTGCGCATCCCAATCCCACCGGTGCGGTGGCTGTATCGGACATCATCAAGGACAAGCCCATCATCAATGTGTCCGGCTGCCCGCCGATCCCCGCGGTCATCACCAGCACCCTGGTCCACTATGTGACTTTGGGAATTCCGGCACTGGATGCCCATCACCGGCCCTTGGCTTTCTTTGGGAACACCATTCACGACCGTTGTTATCGGCGGCCGTTCTTTGATGAAGGCAAGTTTGCCAAAACTTTTGATGATGAGGGCGCCCGCAACGGCTGGTGCCTGTACGAGCTGGGCTGCAAGGGACCAACGACGTATAACGCCTGTGCCACAGTCAAGTGGAACGAGGGCACCAGTTTCCCGATCGAGTCCGGGCATCCCTGCCTGGGTTGCTCCGAGCCCAATTTCTGGGATCGCAACGGCAGCTTCTATGCACCATTGGCCGCCGGTCTGATCGGAAGCGTCGCGCCCATCGGCGAGGCCGCTGGCGTTGGCGCCGCGGTCGGCATCGGTGCGGCCGCGCTCTCACGCCTGCGCAACCGCGGAAAATCCAAGCAGCCGGAATCCGAGAAACAGATTTCGAAGGAGGAATGAGCATGGAATTACTGGAATTTGCCCGCGGCCCGGCCCTCAAGGTGGCTCTGGCGGTATTCTGTTTCGGTGTGTTATGGCGGCTGGTGGGAACGGCGCTGCTGAGGATTCATCCGCACCTGTCGGTGCCCCGCAACGGTTTCCTCAAATCATCCCTTCAGGGCCTCCTGACGGGAGGGTCGCGCTCCTGGCCGCACCCGCAGTTCATTAAGCGCACCGGCTACGGGGAAGCGCTGGGTTACAGCTACCACATCGGCTTGTTTATAGTAATCCTGTTCTTTGCAGCTCACGTGCTGTTCATCAAGAGCCTGTTCGGTGTCAGCTGGCCGACGTTACCCAGCGGCATCATCACAGTCATCGCAGTGCTCACATTCACATTGCTATTGGCGGTTTTGGTCAGACGGCTCGCCTATAAAGTACTGCGTCAGCTCTCAAACTTCGATGATTACTTCAGCTGGTTCGTCACCACCCTGGTGATCGTCACCGGCTTGATGACCACGGCCCATTTCGGTGCGCCCTATGAGACGCTCATGGCCTGGCACATCCTGAGCTTCGATCTGCTGCTGATTTGGTACCCCTTCGGCAAGCTGATGCATGCGTTTTATATTTTTCCATCCCGGATCATCAATGGTTACTTCCTGGCACGTAAGGGAGCGCCCTCATGAGTGCACAGACTGCGAATACCACCACCGCCGGCAGGGTGCAGGCCATGCCGGCCGACCTTCAGGGTGACCTCAGCGATCAGGCGCGGGTGGAACGCGCCATGCACAGTTTTGTCATGGACTACGGCGCCATGACCGCGATGCGGATGGAATCCTGCATCCATTGCGGGATTTGCGCGGACGCTTGCCATTTTTATATTGCCACGGAAGACCCACAGTACATTCCGATTTGGAAGGTCGAGCCGTTCAAGCAGGCTTATAAGCGCGAGGCCGGACCGTTCGCTCCATTCTTTAAGCTGTTTGGGTTGAAACACCGCGTCAGCGCTGCTGAGTTGGAAAACTGGCAACACCTGCTATATGACAGCTGCAACATGTGTGGCCGCTGCAGTCTGATATGTCCTATGGGCATCGACGTGGCGGCGCTCATCGAACAGGCGAGAAGGGCTATGTTCGATGCGGGGTTGGCGCCGGCCGAGCTGTATGCAAAAGCCAAACATCAGCAGCAGAGCGGCCAGCCGGAAAGTTCTACTGAACCTTATCGCCAGAAGCTCCAGGCCATCGGCAAGCAGCAGCGCGTGGAAATCCCCATGGACAAGGCGCAGGCGGAGGTCATGCTGTGTGTGCCACGTACTGACATCGAGCACTATCCGAAAGCCGTGGCGGCCCTAGCGCGCGTCATGCAGCACCTGGGCGTCAACTGTTCCTTCCGCAGTGAAGGGCTGGTGGCAGAAAACTATGGTTACTATGCCGGTGGCCGCGACTGGCAGCGTCAAATTAGTCTCAGGCTGATCGATGCAGCGCTAGCCTGCCATGCCAAGGTGTTGGTGGTGCCGGAATGCGGACATGCCTACACCGCGCTGCGCTGGGAGGCGGCCGAGCTCTACGGTAAACCACTGCCTTTCCGCGTGCTGCATGTGACGGAATATCTGGCCGAGCAGCTGCAGGCCGGCCATTTGAAATTGCGTAAAGCCGGCAACGGCCCAGTGACGTTCCATGATCCTTGTCAACTGGTGCGCAAGGGCGGCGTCATGGAGGCCCCTCGCCAGCTAATGCAAGCGCTGGGACTGGATTTGCACGAGTTGGAAAACAACAAAGCCTTCAGTTATTGCTGCGGTGGCGGCGGCGGAGTGCTGGACATCAAACGCGCGGCGCCGCTGCGTTACCGGGCCATGGAATCCAAACTGCGCGAAGTGGACGACACCGGCGCGGGTACTTTCCTGACCAGCTGCTCTGATTGCCGGGCAACGTTCGATGATGCGAAAGCGCATTTCAACTGGGATAAATCGCCCCATAGCTTGTTGGAGCTGGTGGCGGACAACCTTGGATGAGGCATAGAGGTTTCTCATGAACGCACAACCGAAGATAGTTGTAGATCCCATCACCCGCATCGAAGGGCATCTGCGCATCGAAGCGGAGATGGACGGCAATACCATCACTCGGGCCTCGAGCAGCGGCACCATGGTGCGCGGCATCGAGATCATCCTGCGCGGCCGCGACCCGCGGGATGCTTGGGCGTTTGCGCAGCGCATCTGTGGCGTGTGCACGCTGGTGCACGGCATCGCCTCGGTGCGCGCGGTCGAAAACGCTCTCAGTTATGAAATTCCACCGAATGCTCAGTTGATCCGTAACCTGATGATCGGTGCACAATTTGTGCACGATCATGTGATGCATTTCTACCATCTACATGCACTCGACTGGGTGGATGTAGTCTCGGCCCTCAAGGCAGATCCGCAAAAGACCTCAGCACTGGCGCAATCCATCTCCAGCTATCCACGATCATCGCCGGGGCTGTTCAGCGACGTGCAGCAGCGCGTCAAGAAGCTGGTGGAGTCCGGCCAACTGGGTATTTTTGCCAACGGTTACTGGGGTAGCCCAGTCTACAAATTGCCGCCGGAAGCCAACCTAATGGCGGTGTCGCATTACCTGGATGCTCTCGCCTGGCAGCGTGAGGTGTGCAAGCTGCACACCATTTTCGGTGGCAAAAATCCCCACCCTAATTTCTTGGTAGGTGGAACGCCGGCGGCCATCAGCGCGGGTCCGGGAAACACGACAGGCGCCACCGCCGTCAATGCCGTTGGACTGTCGATGGTCGCGAACATCATCGAGCAGATGCAGACCTTCGTTGACCAGGTTTATCTGCCCGATACCCTGGCGATCGCTTCTTTCTACAAGGATTGGTTCACACCCGGCTACGGCGAGGGTATCGGTAATTTTCTGACCTACGGGGATTTTCCGGAAAAAGGCACGGCGGATCTTGCCAGCTATATGATTCCGCGGGGCGCGATCATTAACCGCAACCTGAACGAGGTCCAGGACATCGACCTGAATGCGGAGGACCAGATCAAGGAATACATAGGCCATTCCTGGTATGACTACAGCGTCGGCAAGAACGAAGGGTTGCATCCCTATCGTGGCGAAACCAAGCTCGATTACACCGGCCCGACACCGCCGTACGACTATCTGAATACCGAGGCCTCCTATTCATGGTTGAAGTCACCCCGCTGGCGTGGACATCCCATGGAAGTGGGGCCGCTCGCGCGTGTATTGATGCTGTATGCCAAGGGCAATGAGCAGACCCGAGAATTGGCGCAGATGGCGCTCAGCAAACTGGACTTGCCGCTGGAAGCGATGTTCTCGACCTTGGGCAGGACCGCCGCCCGCACACTTGAGGCAAAGATCATCGCCGGCTGGATGTCGACCTGGTACGCCAACTTGATGGCCAACATCGCCGGCGGCGACGTGCGCACCTTCAATGAGAAACTTTGGGAACCATCCACCTGGCCGAAGCATGCCCAGGGGGTGGGATTCACGGAAGCCCCGCGCGGCGCATTGGCCCACTGGATCGTGATCGACGACGGCAAGATTAGCAATTATCAAGCGGTAGTGCCGAGCACCTGGAACGCCGGGCCGCGCGATTCAGCCGGCAATGACGGGCCCTATGAGGCGTCGCTCAAGGGGCAGACGCTGAACGACGTAAACCAGCCGCTGGAAATCCTGCGTACCATCCACAGTTTTGATCCTTGTCTGGCCTGCGCCGTGCACATGGTGAACCCCGCTGGCCAGGAATTGCTCAAGGTCCGCGTTTGCTGAGACAGGCGTCGCATCCAGTGTCTTCAAGACTGAGATCAGCACCTGTTGGGTAATGATTACAATCTGGCCGGCGGTAGCACCATGGGCTTGATCGCTGGTGCGGCCGCGGTTCTGTTTTGGCTGGTCGCCTTTCTATATCATTAAGCGGCAACGCCAAGACACAGAAACCGGTAATTTAAACTCGATAACAACGTCAAAGCTGCAGAAGCATAGCCATGAATCCGCTGGTTTCGGTCTTAAAATCCTCACGTGCAAATTTCCTTACCTTACCGCCGGTTTGCGTGTTCCTTGGGACCACGATCGCTTACACGTTGACTGGGCATCTACGCATTCTGGATGTACTGCTGGTATTGCTGGGCGCGTTGATGGCGCATGCGAGTGTCAATCTGTTAAATGAATACCAGGATTTCACCAGTGGTCTGGATGCCATCACAGTGAAGACCCCATTCAGCGGCGGCAGTGGTGCGCTGCAGGCGCATCCGGAAGCTGCATCCATGACGCTGACGGCGGCCGTGTTCAGTTTCGTGATCACCGCAGCTGTCGGAATCTACTTCTTGTATGTACATGGATTGGCGTTGCTGCTACTGGGCTTGCTTGGGCTGCTAATCATCGGCGTCTATACCAACTGGATCACACACTATCCATTGCTTTGTTTGATTGCCCCAGGTTTGGGCTTTGGTCCACTGATGGTGATGGGCACCAGTTATGTGCTGATGGACCATTATAGCTGGGCGGCTTTTCTCGCATCCCTGACGCCATTGTTTCTGGTGAGTGAACTGCTGCTGATCAACCAGTTTCCGGATGTAGAGGCCGACAAGCAGGTGGGACGCCGACATTTCCCGATTACCTTGGGCCGCGGCCCTAGCGCTCGCATCTATGTGGCATTCCTGCTGCTGGCATTTGTGCCGATCGCAGTCGGGGCGGGCATTGGCTTGTTCCCGCGCATGACCTTGCTGGGACTGATTCCATTGCTGGCAGCTCTGCCGCTGGCGTATCAAGTGCTGCGCAAGGCCGAGAAACCCAGGGAATTGACGCCGTTTCTGGGCATGAACGTGGCGGTGATCATGTCGACGATCATATTATTTGGAGTCGGCTGGCTGTTCTAAATCTGAGCGGCAGCTGATTCTCTATATCTGGAGGCATATTATGGAACTCAGTGTAGGAAAAATTATCCTGATCTTGCTGGTGGTGGTACTGGTGTTTGGTACAGCCAAACTGCCAAAGATGGGCGAAGACCTTGGCAAAGCGATCCGCAGCTTCAAGAAAGCATCCCAGGAAGAAGGGCTCCCGGAAGCGGATAAACCGCAGTCTAAGACTGAAATTGGGTCATTGAACAAATAACAGTAACCTGCTTCACGGATCGATCAATCCATGTCATTCACTGGAATCCCGGGGCGCTTGCACTTGTGGATAAATTTCTGTAGCACGCCTTTCAAAGGCGGAAATCGACTCGCGGGTAAATATCTCCATCCATGGGGCCAGAAGCGCGCCCAGCAGCGGCGAGCGGGTTGTGCAATCGACCTGCACGCGGACACTGCAACCCCGCTCCATTCGTGTGAAAGTCCATGCGATCAGAAACTTGTTGAAAGGGCGGCTGGTTGATTCGACGCGGAGCCACTCGGGCCTGCGGAAGCTGGCGCTGGACTCAAACGTCAACCGTATGGGGCCGATGTGGATCGCCTGGCTGGCCTTTAAGGTGTCTAGGCCGCGTTCAATGATATGGCCACCGAACTCGAGGGGCATGAAGTCGTGATAACTCTCCATGTCGATGGCGAGATCGAACATCTGGTCCGCGCTGTATGAAACTTGACGCTCTAGGGTGCAGGACGGCATGTATTCACGCCGCTGTTCTGAATGTAACTTAGATGAACACCAGACGCTGGCGCCTGGTAATCATAAATCGCTTTTTGCTGCTACCGCAGCCTGCTGGGCGGCTTCGGCTTTTTTGATGGCCGCGCCCACTTCCGGGGGCATGTACTTGGCATCGTGCTTGGCCAATACCTGCTGGGCCACGAACAATCCGCTTTTATCCAGCTTCCCGTACACCACGATGCCCTGGCCTTCCCGGAAGAGGTCCGGCAGAATTCCGGAATACACCACCGGGATGGATTTCTGCATGTCCGTGAGGGTGAAGTGTACGGTCATACTGCCGAGGTTGCGCTCCACGCTGCCCACGGCCACCAGTCCACCCATGCGGAACAGCTGGCCCGGATGGGCATCGCCGGCGGCCACCTGCGCCGGGGTGAAGTAGTACAGCAGGTTCTTCTTGAAGGCCTGCAGCCCCAGGGCCGTGGCTACCGCCATGCCGGCGACGATCACGGCCACGATGATCAGACGCTTGCGGCGTACCGGTGTCATATGCATGTGCCTGGGATGCTTGGGCAACATCGCGGTCGTCTCAAGCGTAATTGACAGCACTCTGGCCATGGCGTGTCGACCCTCGACACCGATTCTAGGGCCAGATGCAATTGACGATATCGTCTTGCGCTATTCATTCCCGATGTTCCATGCGTTCAAACATAAGATGAGATTATCGTCACGAACAGGGAAATTATCAGTGCCAAGCCCAGGATGATGGCGCTGGCGCCGAACAGCGTCGATACCACCACCAGAAACTTGGAGGGTGGCCCCACGATCATGCTGTCCAGCTTGCCTTCCGCGACCACGCGCTCGTATTGGGCCGGGCGTTCTTCCTTGAAAGTTTCCAGCGGCACACGCCCCGTGAAGATGGAGATGTTCATGGGGAATTTGTCGGGCCGGAAGTGGTTGTGGAAGAAATGGAACACGAAGATGAAGCCCACCGCCAGCAGCGCCTCTTCGCCGTGTACCACCAAGGCCACGTTCAGGAACTCGCCGGGAATCACCCGTGCGAAAAATACCGGGAACCGGAGCATGAGGCCCGAGACACCGATGATTACCATGCCCCAGAACACTGCCCAGTAATCGAATTTCTCCCAGTAGGTCCAGCGGTCCAGCTTCGGCTTGGGCCCGAGATACAGGAACCAGCGGAAGTTGCGGAATATGTCCATGATGTCCTGGCCGCGTGGCACCATCGAATTGACGCCCCAGAAGAAGCGGCGCCAGTCACGTGTTTTGGAGTAGAGAACAAACACCACAGCGATATGTACGACGAAATAGCCGAAGAAGATCGCGGCGCAGATGATGTGCACCGTACGCATGATGGGTTCGCCGCCTAGCAGCAAGTACAGGATATGCGCCCAGTGCGCCGATGCATACTTGAGTGGCAGTCCGGTCACAGCCAGCCCTATGAAGCTGACGACCACAAGCACGTGCAGCCAGCTCTGGTAGGGTGTGAAGCGGCGCACATATTTGCCGCTGGTCGGTGGTTTGGGCTCAGCTTCCTGGGATGCACGCTCGACCAGGGAGCGCTGCAGCCACAGCACGGTATGCAGGCCAAAGAAGCCAAACACGCCTGCCAGCAACAGCTCCATGAACAGTTTGCTGTAATACACCAAGGCGTTATGTGCCCGGTTGTTGGGCTGCGGATGGGGATCGAACTGCACGAAGTTCGCATTTGCGTCCTTGTGGCAGGCACCGCAGGTGGTAATCAGGTTCGCTGGTGCGATGGTCGACTGCGGATTATCGGGTGGCAGGGGCATGTGCGGGTTGTGGCAGTTCGAGCAGCGCGGTGCATTGGCCACACCCAGCATTGCAGCCTGGCCGTGGTAGACGTCCATGTAAGCTAGGAAGTGACGTTTATGGCAAGTGCCGCAGGTCTCGGGGATGGAATTGCGGAATACGACACTGTCAGGTTTCTGGATATCGTGGGTGCCATGACAGGTCGCGCAGGTAGGCACGTCTTTATTGCCGGGGGCGTGCATGCCCAGGCGCAGTTGATGTATGACCGCACGATGGCAGCCGCCGCAGTCCACCGGCTGCAGCTGCTGTGGATGCGGGATAATGTTGATGTCCGAATGGCAGTCGGTGCAGTTGAGCTTGGCATGCACCGAATGCGCCAGCATACCGGGATCCACGGTTGGAATGCGTTGTGGCGCATGGCAGCTCTCGCAGTTCTGGTTGGTGAGGGGATGGAGCGCAGTTCCCGGGGCAGAAGTTGCGGCCGACGGAGTGGCGTCGGGTGACTGTGCCCAGACGGGATGGCAGATGCTCGCCAGACCCAAACCGCTGAATAACAGCAGGACCCGGACAGTGATCCTGGATGCCGCATTCATGATGCCGCCTCCCTTATGAAGATTTAATTCTTAAAACGTGCCATGGATCCGGGCATGTCCAGTAGCTAGTCATGCTGCCGGCGCTTTCTCAGGCCGTGCCGCGTACCGGGGAGCGGTAACGGCACCGAGTCTGAGGTTGCTTTTCATGAGATCGATCGTACGCATTTCCTCACGCGAGATGCATGGGGGAGTACATTCGGACTATTTTTTACTCTCGCTGGCATAGTACTGCACAAGCGCGTTGATCTGTCCGGCGGACAGGGCGTCAAATTTGGGTTTCATCTTGGCAGGCATCTGGCGCTTTCCAGATTTGTAGTCGTTCATGGTCTGCTGCAGGTAGGGTATCCACTGGCCGGCAAGAATACCGGCATCATCATCCGCCACGCTGCCCCCCTCCGAGTGACAGAGTTCGCAATCGTCGGAATGGATCTGTTTGCCAGTAGCCGCCAGTTTGGGATCGAAGCTTTGGGTGGCCGGTACGAATGGCTGCGCCGCAAAATATTTATCTACGGCTGTTGAATCCGTCGGCGACAGTTTCTTGGCAATCACGCACATATCGGTCGCGGGTTTAGCAGGATCCTTCGGGTATTTGACCTCAGGGCATGGCCGCAAGCCCCTTTGGTAGGCTTGTATTTCACCATCCAGATAAAAAGCCGACATGCCGGCAATAATGGGGATGTTTTTGTCGGCACTTACGCCGTTGGGTCCTTGGCAGCTCTCGCATTCCTGCGCGGCGGCAGGTGCGGTGGCGGACGCAGCACCCGCGCTCAGGAAGAGACCCAACCCGGCAAGTAGAAGAATTATGTAATAGCGCATGACAGTCTCCTCTAGAGTCTTGGTTCAATCTATCCCACACCATGGGCCCAAAGCGGGTGCTGTAAAAAGCATAGCCTACTTGAATGGGACAGCAAATCTTTGATCTAAATCAAAGCAATCGCTTTTTGGATATATGCATTCGGTGGTTGATCTAGGTCAAAACGCCTGTTTACAAACGGGTATAGGCTTCCACCCGTCGGTTTCCAGGTGCTCAGAATAACGCAACGTGCAGTGCAGGATGAGGAGATCGGTATGCGTCATCTAAGGCTCGGTCGGGGGGGCTTTCTTGGTCTGGGAGCTCTGGTTATGGTCCTGCTAATGGCAGGGTGCAACTCCGGTGATACCGGTGCGACCGGCGCCACCGGACCTCAAGGCCCTCCCGGCCCGACGGGAGCGGGCAATACCACTTCACTTACCATCACCATCAATGACGTCAAGATCGGACAGCCCTCGACGGTAGATTTCACCATCACCAACCAGGGCGGCTATGCCTATCCGGGTGTGCCGGTCAGTGCACTGGAGGTCATGATCGCCAAGTTGATACCGGGAACCAACGGTGACCCCGCAGCTTGGCAGAACTACATCAATGTACTGGCCAAACCAAATGGGGTGGGTCCGGGCACGCAACCGGCGATCCAGGCGACCACCGATTCCGGCGGCAGTCTGGTCGATCACGGTGACGGCACTTATACCTACACCTTCGGCACCAACATCACCAACATCACCCAACCGCTGGCGGTTTCATACGATCCCAGCTTGGTGCATCGCGTGGCGATCGATATTCGTTCATCCACATTGCCTTCTGCCAACGATGGCATTTATACCTGGATACCGCAGACCGGCGCCACCTCCGGTTTCGACGCCGATGATATCGTAGATACCGCAACCTGCAATGAATGTCATGACCACTTGGCGGTGCATGGTGGCCCCCGGCAGGATGTGCATGAATGCGTGCTCTGCCACAACCCGGGATCCACCGATCCGAGCAGCGGCAACACCCTGGATTTTAATGTCATGATCCACAAGATCCATGACGGCGACAGTCTGCCGAGCGTGGTGGCAGGTACCCCTTACGTTATCTATGGCTATGGAAATTCCGTGAATGATTATTCGACGGTCAAGTTCCCGCAAAATATTATGAATTGCACCAAGTGCCATGCGCCCAATGATACGAACGCATCGGATTCCGGTAACTTCGCGTCGGTGCCGAACATGGCGGCCTGTGGTTCCTGCCACGACGATATCGATTTTGCCCAGGGTGTAGCCGGCGGCCATCCCGGTGGCGTGATGACCGATAACACCACCTGCAACGTCTGCCATACAGTCAACGATACCGCCAACGCCTGCCCGGGACCGTATCCTTGCAGCGTGGCGCAGTCGCACGTGGTCCCCACCAAGGTGGCGGCGCTCAATTATCAATACAACATTCTGAGTATCACCAACACCGCGCCCGGGCAGACACCAGTAATCACATTCTCGGTCACCAATCCGCAAAATAACAATACGCCCTACAATCTGGCGACCGATCCCACTTGGAATACTGCTTCAAGTGCCAGTCTCAGTATCGATCTCGCCTGGAGCAATACGGATTTCACCAACACGAATGCGACTGGAGCACAGATCGGTAATCCCACGGCCCAGGTGAAGAGCGTCAAGGTTCTGAATCCCCTGACAGCGACCGCCAACGGCGATGGCACTTATACCGTGACTTCGCCGATCGCCATACCGACCAATGCTATAGGGTCGGGTACCGTGGCCATCGAGGGTCATCCGGATACGGATTCCACCACCCCCGGCACCTATAACGTAACCGTGCCGGTGGCCGGCGCGGCACTGGCCTTCGCCATCACGGACCCGTCGCCGGCCGCGCGCCGCAGCGACGTGGTGCTGGCCAACTGCCAGAAATGCCACGGTCAGAATGACGGGCTGGCTCTGCATGGCGGCAGCCGCACGGACAATCTGACCTTGTGCGAGATGTGCCACAATCCCAATGAGACGGATCTCACAGAACGCCCCGCTGACCCCGACGTGACGCCCAACGGTGTGAATACCGCAGCCGTGGATGGTCTGGAACAGCGCACTGTCGATTTCAAATACATGATCCATGCCATCCATAGCGCTGCATTCCGTGCCACGAATGATCCTTCTGATCCATACGTCGTATACGTGCATGGCGGCGGCCCAACTGATTTCAGCACATTGTTGTATCCAGGCGTCCTGGCGGATTGCACCCAGTGTCATTCATCGACAGGTTATACGTTGCCGTTGCCCAGCGGAGTGCTAGGCACCACTGTCGACACCCACGCGACGGTTGAAACGGCCAATCCGAACGGCACCACCATTTTTTATGGCAACGTTGCGGATACCGCCGCTTATGACCGGATTACACCCACGGCTGCAGCCTGCTCTGCCTGCCATGACGACAGCTTGAGCATGACGCATATGCAGCAGAACGGCGCATCGTTCTATATCACCCAATCCTTGATCAACAGTGGGTCAACAACTGAAACCTGCGCGGTATGCCATGGACCGGGTGCCATTGCGGATGTCTCGGTAGTGCACGAGATCGGTGGAGGTAACTAACGGTATTGACAGTGGATGCGTAATCTATAACTTAATAAAGGTAGACGACAAATGCCTGGATACGCTGGGGTGCATAGACAAGGAAAGTGGACAGGCTGGCAGCGGCACATCGGATTGATAACCGTATGTGCCGCTGCCTTGTTCTTATTTAATATCGGTGGTCAGGCGGCGGATGCGCCGCAGGCGGCCACCCAAGCGGCGCCCATCCCCTATACACCGCGTGGCGCCGATACCTGCATCCGCTGCCACGACGATCCCCAGACACTCGCCATATTCAAGACCAAGCACGCGGTCAGCGCCGATCCGCATACGCCGTTTGCACAACTGCAGTGCGAAGCCTGCCACGGTCCCGGCGGTGACCATGCCGCCCATCTGCATCCCGGTCAACCGCGTGTTCCCATACCCCGATTCGGCAAACATTCGCCGGCCTCGGTGGCTGAAGATAACGCGGTTTGCCTGAGCTGCCATCAGGACAGCCACCGGGTCGGCTGGCAGGGCAGCATCCACCAGCGTGAGGGGTTGGCTTGCGTCAGCTGCCATACCATCCATGTGGCCAAAGATCCGGTGCTGGTGAAGGCACAGCAACCGGCGGTTTGCTATACCTGCCATCAGGCCGTACGAGCGGATTTCGCCAAGTTCTCGAGACATCCGGTGCCGGATGGCAATCTGGACTGCACTTCCTGCCACGCGCCGCATGATTCCCTGAACCCGTCTTTGCTGATCGCCAGCACCGTCAATGACACCTGCTATACCTGCCATGCGCAGATGCGCGGCCCGTTCCTATGGGAACATCCACCGGTGTCCGAGAACTGTGACCTTTGCCATGTGCCCCATGGTTCCGTGAATCCGTCACTGCTGGTCAGCCGTCCTCCAATGTTGTGCCAGTCCTGCCATTCGCAGGCTGGCCATCCCAGCATCGCGTTTACCGCAAATGGATTGCCCAGTGGCCAACCTAACGCCTTCCTGCTATCGGGCAGTTGCCTGAATTGCCACGCACAGGTGCATGGCTCGAATGATCCTTCAGGCGCAGCGCTGAACCGTTGAGGATGCAGGTGGCAATATGCATAGCATTCATCAAGCAGGCGTGGAACATCGGGTATTGACTGCGCGCTGTTTGTCAGCGGTATTGGCTGCGATTCTTGGCATTGCATTTACCACCGTGGTGTATGCGGATTCCACCAGCGGTGCTGCCAGCGTGGATACCACGAATTGGCAATGCCGGTTATGTACCTATGCCTATGGCTGGACTGGAGATCTGGACGCCGGGTTGGGAAACGTATCGTCCAGCAGTTACAAGTTCGGGGAATACACCGGCCTCGAGGATTCCGGTATTTATCTGATTGCTGGCGGCAATACCGCCTACCGTGACAAGGACGGTAAGTATCTCGATGTGACCGCAACTAATCTCGGATTGTCTTCGCGTGATGTCACTATCGAGGGGGGCGAGCAGGGATTGTACGAACTGAGCGTCGAATACCAGGAGATCCCGCAATACATCGCCAACAGTGGTAGCACCCCGTTCCAGGGACTCGGTTCCGATACCCTGACGCTCCCGGCTAATTGGGTTCCCGGCGGCTCAACCGGTCAGATGACGAACCTGAACCGCGACCAGCAGAATGTGGATATCCAGAATACCCGCCGCATCGCTTCCATGGGTATGAAGATCATGCCGCCCAGGAGCAACTGGAGTTATTCAGTCCACTTCCAGCGCGATACCCAGGATGGCACCGATGCACTGGGCGGCAACTTTGTGACCACCAACAGCATCCTGCCTGCATATTTCGATTACAGAACCAATCAGGTCCGTGCCTCAGCGGATTATGCCGTCGACAAGTGGCAGGTGAGCTTTGGTTATTACGGCTCGTTTTTCCAGGATGCCAATGCCGCCATCACCTGGAGCAACCCATTCACGCCGCTGACGCCGGGTGCGACCCAAGGCCAGATGGCACAGCCACCCAACAACAATTTCAATGCCATCACATTCAGTGGCGCCTGGCAGGCATTCACCAATACCCGCTTCATGGCCACCGCCTCAGTTGGACGCGGCACGCAGGACGCCACGTTTCTTTCAACTACCATCAATAGCCAATTGTCACCAGCCCCGCTCCCGGTGAACAGTCTGGACGGCGTGATGGATACGGTAAATTATGCGCTGCGCGCCAATTCCAATGTGCTGCCTGACCTGAGCCTGACAGCGGACTATACGGTCAACAAGCGCGATAACCATACACCACAAGAATCCTATCAGCAGGTCATCACCGACACCTATCTTTCCGATTACGCGGTCAACATCCCCTATAGCTTCAACCATGAACTGGCGCGTTTGATCGCTGATTACCGGGTGTCCTCTGGCATACATCTGGAAGCTGGCAGTTCCTACGATGATGAAGAGCGCTTCTATACGGAAACGGCGAGCACCCAGACGAATACCTATTGGGCGAGTATCCGCGCGAATCCAACCTCATCGATAAGCACCAATTTGCAGTTTACACACGAGAGACGTTACTCGCCGGATTACACGGCGGTCGATACGCTGTTTTCACCCGAGAACCCACTCATGCGGCAGTTCGATCTGGCGGACCGCACACGTAATCAAATGACTGGGCAGGCATCTTATAGCATCAATACACAGTGGAGCGCCGGGGTATCTGCCGAAGATGATGACGATCAGTATGACGGGACCACCATCGGCTTGACCCAGGGCAAGACTTTCAACTACACGCTGAGTCTCACCTATACACCTACCAACACGCTCAACCTGAACAGCTATTACACTCAGGAACGCAGCAGCTGGCGGCAGGCAAACAGCCAGACCTATTCGACCGCTGACTGGTATGGGGACGATGAGAACACATTCCAGACCGTGGGCCTGAGTGCCGAGATGCGTGACATCAAGCCAGGACTGGACGGCGGTGTCGATTTCAATTATGCACTGGCCAACGGCGCGACCGCGGTTTCGACTGGAGCCCCTGGACCGATATTTCCAAATATCACCATGCGTATCCAGAGTGTCTCGCTGTATGCGAAATACCGTCTCAATACGAAATGGGGTGTCAAAGCCGCCTACCGCATCGAGCGTTATTCCACCACCGATTGGAGCATCGATGGGGTAACGACCAGCACCATACCCAATGTGATGGCGCTTGGCATCTACAGTCCCAATTACGTGGTCAATGTGATCTCGGTATCGACCCAGTATTCGTTCTGAGTTGTTAGCCTGTTACCGCGGTGTCACGCTTTAAGGAAAGCATCTGGCGCAGGTAACGGCCACTTATCCTGGATATTTCGCCCAGGTGAAAATTCACGAAACGCCGTTCCCAGAACAGTTCGCGCTTGTCGCATACCGTCGAGATGCTGAAACGCGAGATATCGCCTTTCAGGATATTCGATGCAGCGCTATCGGCTGCATTATTTTCGCCGGCGGCATCCAGGCGCGCGCGCAATGCGCGTGCGGCTTTGACGCGTTTGGCAACCGCGCGCCCACGGTGCCGGGATAGGCGCCCATACTGCATTTTCAGGTCGTTGAGTTTCTCCGCTGCATCATAAGTGGCATCTACCAATTCCCGCCGGGTCATCCAGCGGGTCTCATAATTGAGTATGGATTCCCAGGTAGGCTGGATCAGCAGTTGCCGGTGCTCCTCCAGGGTGCGCGCGAACAGTTTGTACCCGAAACGCTCCGGGTTCTCGAAACCACGGCTGCCGGGATCGATGAACGGTCCCATGGGCGAGATGAAGCACGATAGGCGCTGATCCGTGGTCTTGAGCAGATGTTCACAGTAGTCGATGGTTTCCAGGACCGAGGCATAGGTCTGCTGGGGCAGACCGATCATGAAAAATACATCCAGCCGCGTGCAGTTGAGACGCAACACGCCCTGTAGGAACGCTTCCATTTCTTCATTGCTATAGAGCGGTTCCCCGTCCTGGGCGCGGCGGATAGCATGGTCATGGCTATCCGGACTGATCTCGATGCTCCAGTGGCGCACACGCGTATTGATCATGTGCATGAAATCCATGGGCGGCACGGTGAAAAACTCGAACACGATCTCATTGGGAAGGTCTGCTTCCCGAAGGCACTCGAGCACGGCATCGGCATGCTGCCTGCCGGTCTGCAACAGATCGCCCACGAGCAGGATGGGACCGCGGATCAATTTGCTGATGGCCTGCATGTTGGCTACCAGACTCGCAGGGCTTCTGAATACCGGCTGTTGGCGCTTGGTGAGGCTCTTGCAGGTTGTCTTGGAGCTGCCGCAAGTGACGCATTCATTGGCGCAACCCTTGGCGGTGAACACCGCCGTGATCGGATTCTCCCACCAGCCGTTGAATGGCAGCACACTTTCAAGATCGCTGTGCCGCATCACCATCTGGACCATGAGGTCCGGACGCAGATCCACATAATCGAGGGTATCCGGCACGAAGGTCATGGGGTTGACGCGCGGTTCGCCATGGTTTTTCCAGGTCAAATTCGGGATCTTTTCCAGTGATTCCCCGTCACGCAGCGCCATCAACAAGCGGTACAGCGGTGGTTCAGTGCTGTCACCACGCAACACATAATCGACCTGCGGGTAAGTAATCAGTTCGCGGTGAAAGTAGGTGGACGAAAGTCCGCCCATGATGACCGGTACACCCGGATGGACTTCTTTGACGATACGCGCCACTTCCAAGGCGCCGTGGGCATGCGGCAACCAGTGCAGACTGACTCCGACAGCCTTGGGTTGCAACTTGGCCAAGAATTTGGCGGCATCGAAGCGCCGGTTATTCATCATCCTGAGTGCCAGGTTGACGATGCGCACCTTTAAGCCATTACTTTGAAGATAGCTGACGATGGTAAGAAAACCGAGGGGATACATCTCGAAGACGGTGGAGGAGGGGATGACGTCGCTCACCGGACCATAGAGGATAGAACGGTTGCGGAAGTCATAGACGCTGGGTGCATGCAGCAGCAACAGATCTATCGGTTTTTGTTGTCTCCACATGATGAAAAGAGCGCCTGATTTATGCTGCTGCTGATATTGTATTGCAAAATTGGCCTGTAGTTTATTTTGCCAAGACTTCTTACTGATTGATCCAGGTCAAATGAAACTGCTTAGCCAGGAATATAATGCGACCCAAAGCCATTGTATATGGGGAATGGATTGCAGTCAGTACCCCACGGTATCTTGAGTGCTCTGCAGATTGTCTGCATAGTCCTTCAGCCTGTATAGCTATGGCGTCCAAATACTCACAATGCAACGATTTCTTTATAGGGTACTCATATGAATGCCCACGCGACGAGACATGTCGTTATTATCGGCGGAGGTTTTGCCGGATTACGGGCCGCCAGGGTTCTGGGTAAGTGCGAATCCGTGGAAATTACCGTGGTAGACCGTACCAACCACCACGTATTCCAGCCACTGCTGTACCAGGTCGCGACGGCCGCGCTCAGTCCTTCGGATATTGCACGCCCGATCCGCAATATTCTGGCACGCAACCTGAATACCGAAGTACTGCAAGCAACCGTCCACGGCATCAATCTTTCAGAACAGCAGATTACCACGACATGCGGGCCTGTAGCGTACGATTATCTGATCGTGACGGCCGGTGGCATCAATAATTATTTCACACAAGACAACTGGGCGGCATTGGCCAGGGGCCTGAAGACGCTGAATGATGCCGTGCATGTTCGCAATAGGATATTGACGGCTTTTGAAAAGGCAGAGCGCGAACCTGATCCGGTAAAACAAAAACAGCTGCTGACCTTTGTGATCGTCGGCGGCAGTTATACGGGCGTTGAATTATCCGGTGCGATCGCTGAACTTGCCAGGTTCACCCTGGTGCGCGAGTTCCGGCATATCAAGCCCGACCAGATGCGCGTGGTGCTGGTGGAGGCCGGTCCACGCATTCTGCCGGCCATGTCTGCGGAAAGCTCACAATATGCTGCCCAGGTGCTGACCGACTTGGGAGTGGATGTTTTGACGGGATCCATGATGACCAAGCTCGATGCAAGCGGATTGGAGTTAAGGAATCATCACATCCGTGCCGCAACGCTGTTATGGGCCGCGGGTATCAGGGCTTCTCCGTTGGACGGGCTGGCAGAAGTCCCGCAGGATGATTATGGCCGCATATACGTAGCATCCGATCTCAGCATCAAGTCGCATCCGGAAGTATTCGTAGCGGGAGATATGGCGTATTTCCCCGCGGCGGACGGGCGGCCGTTGCCGGCGGTGGCACCGGTGGCGTTTCAACAGGGGGCTTACCTCGGACGGTTGATCCTGAGAGAACTGAGAGGACAGCGGCGCAAGCCGTTTAGGTATTTCGATAAAGGGCAGCTGGCCGCAATCGGGCGTAACCGAGCGGTGGCCGAAATCGGCCGCTTACGGATTCGCGGCCGTTTTGCCTGGCTCATCTGGGTGACCATACACATTTATTATTTGACCGATTTCCGCAATCGCCAATTGGTATTGTTGCGCTGGGCATGGGCTTACTTTACCCACTGGCGCGGTGCGCGTCTTATTTTGCCGGAATCTGCGGGCGCGGCGGAACTCGACAACGAGGGTTAATGCCGTAGAACGTTGGGTAAGACATCCGGCCGCGATACGGCTTAAGATTGTCGTCAAGGAGCATATTCTATGAAAACTTCTACGTGGCTCGCCGCCTTGTTCAAGAGCATTGACACCAAGAACACCCAGGCGTTCGCGGATTTTCTTGCGGGAGATGTGCTATTCCGCTTTGGAAATGCACCGGCCGTCAAAGGCCGTAAAGCGGTCGCGGAAACTGTACGGGGTTTTTTCCAGAGTATCCGTGGCTTGCATCACGAGCTTACCCAGATATGGATACAGGAGGATGCGATTATCTGTCACGGCCAAGTGACCTATACTCGTATTGACGGCAGCATCCTTTCTGTACCATTCGCCAACATTTTCACGCTCTCAGGTGATGTGGTCTCCCGTTACCTGATATTCGTGGACCTGTCGGAATTGTATGCCAGCCCGGTCAAATGATGTCATTTCGGCCGTTTGCCGATGAAAGGCACGTTTTTACACTTCTGGGCAAGGCGATCCTGATCCAGGATTTGTATATGGTGATAATCCGTTTTTATGATGCCTTCCCGCTCCAGCCTTGAAAGCATGCGGCTGACTGTCGCCAGTGCCATACGCAGATTGATAGAAATATCGCCACGCGACATGGGCAGGAATATCTGTTCAGTGTCTTCGGTATCCCGCAATTTATCCTGAAAGTGGAAAAGGAACGCCGTAACACGTTCTTCGGCGCTGAGGCTGCCCGATAGGAAGATATTGTTGACCAGTAGTTTTCCAACCGTGCGTAGGATGGCCGGCAGAAATGCCGGGAGCTTGCCGACGACCTCGTTGAGTTGCGCCTGATTGATCTGGCATACCATCGATGTGCTTAGGGCCAGAGCGTTGAATTCATGGACGTTCGAGAAAAAGCCGTGCAATCCAATGGCATCACCCGATACGCAGAAACCGGGGATATACTCACGGCCAGCGGAGTCTATCCCGTAAAGCTTGAAACAACCGGACTGAACGATGAGCAGGCCACCCATCGGATCCCCGGTGCGGAACAGGTGGTCGCCACGCTTTAACGGGCCAATGTGGCGAATATAGCTCTCGAGTTCCTGAATATGTGTGAAGCCGACATTGATTGGCAAACATGTTTTGGACAAACCACACAGGCTGCAGGGTATTGAGCGTTTTATATTGGATGATAATTTAGGCATCTTGCGCTTCGAGTCAAAAGTGAAAATCGAGATTTGATGTCCTTAATCAATCTCCATGTTCACAGCAGACTGCTACTTAGTTACTAGAAGCTATCTCAAAATCGTTTTAACAGGATGACAATGGCTGCGAGCTGTACGAAACCCAGAAAATTGGCCGAGTAATATTCCCAGCGCACCAGGAGACGCCGTTGCCACTGAAGCCAAGCAAAGAACCGTTCGACGATCCAACGCCGCTGATAGCGGCGCAAGGTGCGTCCATCCTGCGTCTTGCGTTTCTGCCGGTTCGATTTGTGTGGCGCCACCATGTCAATGCCTTGTTTGCGCAGCGCTTCGTCGAGCGGATCACTGTCATACGCACGATCGCCTATCAGATGCTCCGGCTTCGCTTCAATCATGTAGAAGTCAAACGAGAGTTGTACCAGGGTGACTTCGTGATGATTCGCGGCATGTGTGCTGATCGACAGCGGCAACCCGTGCTTATCCACAATCGCCAGGATTTTCACGCCTTTTCCCCGCTTGGTAGGGCCAATCTGATCACCGCCGCCTTTCGCAGACGCAAACGTCGCGTCGATATAGGCTTCGCGTTCATCCAGTCCGCCCTGTTCGCGCAATACATTGGCCAACTCGACCAGCACATTGCGCAGCACCTCGTTCCGGCACCACTGCTGAAAACGGCGATGCACCGTTTTGTAGTTTGGATAACATTGCGGCAGCCAATGCCATTGTGCCCCGGTGTTCAAAATCCAGAGCACGCCTTCAAGCACTTGGCGCGCGGGAACCGGTTTGCGACCGGGACGATCATCGGGAATAAATTCTTCCGGAAAATGTTTACGGATTCGTTCCCACTGCTCGTCACTTAAATCCTGCATGTATCAAGTATAGATGCTATTGAAATGATTTTTCGATTTTGAGATAAGTTCTACAAGATTATAATAATATAATGAGCCAATACATGTAATTGATATAAATCAACCTAATCTCATTTGAATTTCATAATATTCTAATAACCTAAGCGTGCAACATCTTGTAACAAACAGGCCAAGTGCACGCAGACACTGCCATCAAATCTGGTTGTTGACGGATTTTAGCTTCAGCGGATCACGCCACAGCGGCAATACCCGCAATTCTCATGTACATGGATGATTGTATCATGATACGAGACTGGTACCGGGCTTTCAGGGGGTTTTATCCGGTGGATAATCCACCCCGGGACTTCGTCTCGCGTTTCCTGTTTTCGGCGCGCTCCATCATCCTGGTCATATCCGCCCAGGCTGCCATGATCGGCGGGCTCATGGCGCTGTTGGATAGGCGTTTCAATAGTTTGCGCTTTGTCTTGCTGCTGTTCGCGCTGGTTTCACTGCATGCGGTCAGCAATCTTTCCAACGATTATTTCGGCTATCGGCGCGGGCACGATACCCCGGATTCTCCGAGAAGAAGGTACACGCTGCATCCGCTGGCGGATAGCGTCATGACCGGGAGGCAGATCCTGGCCTCACTGGCCGTGCTTCTGGCCATTGACCTGGCTATCGCCCTGCTGTTTGTGCATTGGGCGGGGATTTGGATGCTGGCTTACGCAGTCTCAGGTATGGCGATACTCATACTGTATGACGCGACTCCGGTCTCACTGAAGGAAATCGGTCTGGGTGAATTTGCGAGTTTTATTGTCTGGGGCCCATTGATGGTATCTGGCGGCTATTTCGCGATTACCGGGCATTTGTCTCTGCCAGCCCTGATAGCCGGCATTCCCTATGGTCTCGGCGTAATGACTGTGCTGTTGGGAAAACATATCGATCAAGCGGCATTCGATGCAGCCCATGGTATCCATACACTGCCGGTGCTGCTGGGGGAGCGCATTTCCCGTTGGCTCGAAATCGGCCTTATATTTGCGATGTACTGCATCATTGTCGTGGCGGTCTTTACAGGCATATTGCCTTGGCTGACTTTGCTGGTGTTCATCAACATTCCACGGTGTTGGCATGCCGTGAGGATACTGGCTTCCGAAAGACCGGCGGCGGCGCCTGCAGGATACGTTGGCTGGCCCCTGTGGTATCACCGTTTCAGTTTGCAGCACAATCGCAGTTTTGGATGGTTATATATCGCTGGTTTGCTATTCGCGGTCGTTTATTATCGTTTGCGTTAGTGCCCCGGGCACAGCATCTATCGAACCGATAAATGCGCTTCGTCACAGAGATACCGTCAAGGCTTGATCCATATCAATGTGTGATCCCCGTATGGCATTTATTCTTGTCTTTAGTGTTATTAAAAATCATGCGGATGCGGTGGAGCAGTTCAATTCAGAGGAGATTGCCATGAAATGGTTATTGGCCATGTTCTTGATACTGTCACTGGGGGCTTGCTCGGCCTGGGAAGCCCATCAGCATGCCAATGAACTCTCACAAATGAACCAGGATGATGAATATTGCATCAACAAAGGCGTGCACTATCCGGATGCTGGCTATGTCAGCTGCCGATATAACCTGCAGAATGAGCGTTTATATTATGAATGGAAATGCATGCAGATGGCCAAGTGTGCCAGCACTCAGCCGACCACCGCACCATCGGCGTTCAATCAGACAGAAACCTACAAGCCGTTGGACGAAGAGCATTTCCGCTGCTGGAAGGAACAGGAGTTCGGTAGCGATACTGTTTACTGCGGTGAGAAAGATAAACCTTGAGATATAAATTCAGCAACTTGCTCTGCAGCATAAACGAGATAGAAGACCATTGCACCAACCTGGCCGCGCATGAGTATCCATAACCTCCATTCACTCCTGCAGCCGCGTAGCGTGGCGTTGGTGGGTGCCAGTGACAAGCCTGGTTCGGTAGGCGCAGTGCTGGCGCATAACCTTCTGGCCTTCAAGGGTGAGCTGTATTTCGTCAACCCCAAGCACATCACGCTCTTCGAGCGGCCGTGTTGGAAAAATATCGCCTCGCTACCCGAAATTCCGGATCTGGCAGTGATCTGCACGCCGGCGGCAACCGTCCCTGACCTGGTAGGAGAACTTGGCAGTCGAGGCACGCGCGCAGTAATCGTTGTAAGTGCCGGATTTGGTGAAGCCGATGCTGCCGGCAAGGCGCTGCAACAGTCCTTGCTGGATGCGGCCCGACCCAGCACGCTGCGCGTCGTTGGTCCCAATTGCATCGGTGTGCTCAACCCGCCCTGTGGTCTGAACGCCAGTTTCTCGCATGACGCCGTAGCTCCTGGATCGCTGGCTTTCTTGACCCAGTCGGGCGCGCTGTTGACGGCGGTGCTCGATTGGGCGCGTAGCCGTGGCATCGGCTTTTCGCACCTCGTATCGCTGGGCGACATGGCAGACGTGGATTTTGGCGATCTGCTGGATTACTTGGCCACCGATCCCGAGACCCATGCCATCCTCCTATATATAGAGGGCATCCGCCATGCGCGCAAATTCATGTCGGCGGCGCGGGCGGCGGCACGCCTGAAACCGGTGATTGTGGTGAAAAGCGGCCGGCATGCTGAAGGCGCGCGCGCTGCTGCTACCCACACCGGAGCGCTGGCAGGCGCCGATCGCGTTTACGACGCGGCTTTCCGGCGCGCCGGCATGTTGCGTGTTCCCAATCTGGGTGCGCTGTTCGGTGCTGCCGACATATTGACGCTGGCGGAACTGCCGCGCGGCAAGCGCTTGGGCATTCTTACCAATGGCGGAGGCATGGGGGTGCTCGCCACCGATGCACTGTTGGATCGTGGTGGACAACTGGCGGGACTGAGTGGCGTGACGCGCGCTCGACTTGATGCACTACTGCCGCGCACCTGGTCCCACGGCAACCCGGTGGACATCATCGGCGATGCCAACGGTACACGGTATGCTGGGGCCCTGGAGGCCTTGGTTGCCGATGCCTGCCTGGATGCAGTCCTGGTTCTGTATTGCCCTACTGGGGTAAGCAATCCGGAAGAGGTCGCCGAGGCTGTGATCAGGACTGCCAGTCATGCGAGCAAGCCAGTCCTGGCTAGCTGGGTAGGCGGTGGCGCGGTGACTAGTGCGCGCCACAGGCTGACGGCGGCGCACATGCCAAGTTTCGAGACCCCTGAGAGTGCCGTGCAAGCATTCATGTTTCTGGCGGACTATCGCCGCAACCAGGAAATGCTTACGCAGACACCGGCGTCACTACCGGAAGCCTTCACGCCCGATATCAGTGACGCGCGTGCGCTCATTGCCCGTGCACTGGGTGAGGGCAGGCAATGGCTCACGGAAATCGAGTCCAAGGCCCTGCTGGAGTGCTATTCGATTCCCACAGTGCCCACAGGCTTTGCGTCGACGCCGGAGGAGGCCAGGCGTTTGGCGCGGGGTCTACCACCACCTTATGTGCTCAAAATCGTTTCATCCCAGATCACCCACAAGTCAGATGTCGGCGGAGTAGTGCTGGGACTGGCGGATGCGGAAGCAGTCGGCGTTGCTGCAGAGCATATGCGTGCGCAGATAGCAGAACGTCATCCAGACGCACAACTGTCAGGATTTGCGGTGCAAACCATGGTGCAACGTCAACAGGCGCATGAACTCATCGCTGGCATCAGTACGGATGCGCAGTTCGGTCCGGTGGTGCTGTTCGGGCAGGGTGGCACAGCAGCGGAAGTAATCGGTGACACCGCATTGGCCCTGCCACCACTCAACCTGCATTTGGCGGAGATGCTCATAGAGGAGACACGCATAGCACACCTGTTGGCTGGCTATCGTGACCATCCGCCCGCCCGGCGCGAAGCTGTGGCGCTAACATTGGTGAAGCTCGCGCAATTGGCTGGCGATCTGGCTGAAGTGGTGGAACTTGATATTAATCCGTTGCTTGCGGATAGCGCCGGGGTAGTGGCATTGGATGCGCGCGTTCGAATTGCGCCAGCGACGTTGCGGGCCGATACGCGGCTGGCTATTCGGTCATATCCGCGTGAACTGGAGCGCGAATTTACACTTGCTGATGGACGCAAACTCCAACTGCGGCCGATCCTACCGGAAGATGAAACCATGATCCAGCAGTTGTTCAAGCGGCTCACGCCGGAAGAGATCTACATGCGTTTTCATGGCGGCATGAAAGTCTTGCAACATACCTTGGCCGCTCGTCTCACGCAGATTGATTATGATCGTGAGATGGCGCTGGTATTGGCCACTCCGGGAGTGCCAGGCAGATCAGATATCTACGCAGTGGCGCGGCTATCTGCCGACGCGGATTTCGAACGCGCGGAATTCGCGCTGCTGGTGCAGCATGACTATGCCGGCCATGGCGTGGGCACGCGTTTGATGCAGGCTCTTATCGAGTATGCCCGCGCCCATGGCATTGGCGAGCTCAACGGCATGGTATTACGTGAAAACACAGCGATGCTGGATCTGTGCCGGCGATTGGGATTTCGTGCCGAGAACATTAGTGGACAGCCGAACGTGGTCAATGTTTATCTGAAGCTGGGCTGATTAATGGAGATTGTTAAAAAATGACCACGCAGGTCTAGACAATCTATACTTCCACACCCATAACACGCCGGGACCACAACCGCTTTGGCAGGTAACTGCGGATAAGATTACTGCTGGTGCGTGTCAGGTTCTTGGCGATAAAACGCATCGGCATCGCCATTTGCCGGTTACGCAGCTCCATGCGCAGCAAGCCAAGAAACTGCGGATTGGCGATGATGAACACGCGGTCGAAGGCCCTTCTACGGCGCGTGTCGTCGATAACCGCATAAATATCATGGGCGAAGCGAGCTGCACGACTGCCACGCTCACGGTTTAGGGCGCGCTCCTGTCGGTCCGACGCCAGCATATGCGCCCGCCGGTGTGCATCCGCATTCACCAGATCATTGAGTTCCTGCAGCTGTTCCCGATTATGGGCGATGCTGAACACACGTGCACGGCCGCGATCAGCAGCCACCACTAGAATCGCATGAGCATAGGGAGCCATACAGGTGTTTATCGATTTCTAGACTCATCATTTTTGATTGGGGGAACTCTTTCCAGCCGCCATTCAGGTTCAGCATAGAGGCTTGCGCGAGTATGGTTTAGGTATAAATCCGCCCCACAGTGTGCGCATTCAACATCACGACCCACGGTCCTTCCGCGTACCGCCAGTTCCTGCAACGGTATTGCATTTTGTTCACCACATACTGGGCAGCGCATAGGATAATAGTTCATTTACTTCTCCGAACGCATTTGCAATTTAGAAATCAGGCGCACGACCGATGGCCGTGCGCCTAAGTATTGCCGTTATCAGGACTTCACTGGGATGCGTTTCGGCTTGTGGATCTCGCCCTTGCCGATTTCGATCTCCAGCACGCCCTTGGCATAGTGTGCATTGATCTTTTCGGGATCAGCTGAATCAGGTAGCGTGAAGCGGCGATAGAACTCACCGGCCACGCGTTCCACCCGATAATAGTCATCCCGGTCTTCCTTGATTTCCGACTCGCGGGTGCCTTTGATGGTGAGCACGCCGTTTTCCATGGTCACTTCGACGTCCTTTGGCTGCACACCTGGAATATCTGCCTTGACCAAGAAGCGGTTATCCTCTTCCTTGATATCGACGGCCGGTAACCAGCCGCCTATGGACAGATCCGAGTCATCCATTGGTAGGCAAGTGCCCATACGCGGCCCCAGTAACCGATTGAAGTCGTCGGATAGCTCGCGGATGTAATTCCGTGGTTCAAAACGTGTGATGTTCATAGCTGACCCTCCGTACTGTGCGGAGGCCGTTATCGATCCACCGGACCGTCGCGGTTGCTCCGCGAATAAAAACTTATCCATTAACAATTATGCTCCACGTGCTCACTCACGCATTGATCTGGATCAACGAAACATTACTCTTCTAACTGCGCAGCATCTGGACTTTGTCTTATCCACTTATGACCGCAGTTGAAGCTGTTTCGCGGCTGCTGTCTTTGGCAGCGCCCAGACCGGCTAGCGCACCTTCGATGACGGCCTCTGTCACCTTGCGTGGACGTACCGCATCGCCGACTGTGAATACATGCGGCACCAGACCCAACACTTCCCTTTCCAAGCTGTTCTCGGAGCGCGCGCCCAGGCATAAAACAACGGTATCGAAGTTCATCTGGGTGTTTTCTCCATCCACTGTCAGATGCACCACCTGATTTTCGATGCTCAGTAACCGGGTGTGCGAAAAGATCTCGACCTTGAGTGCACGCAGCCGGCTGAGTAGTAGGGTGCGATCATCCAGTGGAGCGTCGGCGGCGATGTCGCCCTCGGCTTCGATGAGAGTAACTGCGTGTCCGGCCCTGGCGAGAAACTCGGCTGTCTGCGCCCCGGAACAGCCCCCGCCCGCCACCAATACTGAGCCAATAGCTGTGCTGCGGCCCTCCAGTAGATCACGCGCGGTCATCACGTACATATCGTTAACCCCAGGAATTTGCGGACGCACCGGCTGCGCACCCGTTGCGACCACCAGCGCAAAGGGTTTCTCGCGTTCCACATACCTGCGGTCCACGCGGGTATTGAGTCGTACTTCAACGCCCAGCCGTCGTAATTCACCCTGCAGATCCTCGAGTAATTCATGCCAACCTGGGCGGTAGGGAGCCGTGCCGGCTGCATGCAATTGTCCGCCGAGTTGTGCCTGTGCTTCGCACAATATGACCTGCATTCCGGTGCCGGCCGCAAAACGCGCCGCTTCCATCCCGGCCGGACCGCCACCCACGACCAGCAATTTGCGTAACTTGCGCGCGGCCGCATATTCGGCGAACTCTCGCTCCCGGCCGCATTGGGGGTTGACCGTGCACCACACGTCGCGCTGGTCGAAGAGACGACTGATACAGCCCTGATTGCAGGCGATGCATTTGTGGATGGTATCGGCATGCCCGCTCTGCGCTTTTTGCGGCCAGTCGGGGTCGGCCAATAGTTCGCGGCCGAGCGCGATGAAATCTGCCTGACCATTGGCCAGCACCGCTTCGGCGAGAGCCGGGGTACGCAGTTTGCCCACAGCAATCACCGGGATTTTTACCCGCTCCCGTATGAGAGCCGCATAGTGCACCAGGGGCGCATCTTCTACCGCCATGGGAGGGATCATGCGGCCGCGTGTATACGAAGCATAGTTGCAGGCGGAAACATGTATTGCGGCAATGCCACGGCTCTCAAGCCAGGCCGCCAAATCCGCGGTGTCGGTAGGCGTAAGACCGCCGGGCACCATCTCATCGGCTGACAGCCGAACAGTGATGGGGAAATCCTTGCCCACACGTGTGCGCACCGCGCTGATTACTTCATCGAGGAAACGCCGCCGGTGTTCGACGCTCCCGCCATAACCATCGGTGCGGCGGTTGCTGAATGGCGACAGGAATTGGGTGATGAGATAACCATGGGCGGCATGGATTTCCACAAAATCGAGGCCAGCGGCTTGGGCGCGTGCCGCGGCGGCGCCGAAGGCATCCGTCCGCTTGCGTATTTCTGCGAGATTCAATGCGCGTGGCAGCTCGTTCATCAAAGGACAGGGCATCGCTGAGGGCGCCACCGGTTGCTCACCGGTAACCTGCATACTGGTCTGGCGGCCGGCATGGAACAGTTGAATGCCTAGGCGTACGCCTTCCGCGTGCACCAATTCTGCAGCCTGACGTAAGCCGGAGATCACGCTGTCATCATGCAGGCCAAGCTCATTGCGGAAACCGCGCCCGTCGCGGCTCACGTAACTGGCTTCCAGGATTAGGGCGCCCACGCCGCCACGCGCGATGCGTTGTATATGGGCCAGATAACGCGGCGTCATGTGCCCATGCTCATCCGCATAGTTACGCACCATGGGCGCCATCAACAGGCGATTCTTGAGGGTCAGCCCACCGATTTTACCGGCGCTGAAAAGCAGCTGTGGAGTACTCATGGCACTGTCCTCTACCAATAGAAATTCTCAGTATTAAACTAGTCTCCCAGCACCCCTCCGGCACTGACCTGGATCAATCCGCATCGTTCTCTGTGGGAGCTGATACAGATCAAGGCGGTCAGCGCTGGTGTCTGCTTTCATGAGGCTGTCCCTGGAGGCAGTGAGGTATCTAATCGCCAGCGAGGAATGACCATGAGACCCGTACTGGATGACAAACAACGAAAGGCGCTGCTCCACAAAATGCAGGCACGTTACGGTGTGCTGCGTGAGCAAGTTCGCGCTGGACTCGCGGCTTCCGGCAATGAGGACTATCGCAAACTGGCTGGCGAGGTAGCCGATATAGGCGAGGAATCGCTTGCTGATCTGCTAGTGGATGTGCGGCTTGCGGAGATCGACCGCGATGTTGATGAGATCAATGATATCGACACGGCCCTGGCGCGCATGCACAGCGGTGATTACGGTATCTGCACCGATTGTGGCGCGCCGATACCGTATGCGCGCTTGCAGGCATATCCAACCGCCAAGCGCTGCGAACCCTGCCAGCGCAAGCGCGAGCGCAGCTTTCGTTCACCAGGTTCTCCAACACTCTAACCAATGGTTTCGACCCAGGCCGCAAGCCTGGCGCAGGCGGTTTCCGGGCGACGCACGAGCGCAGCCGCCACATGCAACAGCGGAAACTGGAGTGATGATGGCTGAGATCCACGGCGCATCAGTACCTGCAGGGTATGTGTGCCCTCGCCCTGAATTATGTGCCGGCTGCCGTGAGCCACATGCAAGCCAAGTGCCCGATGATGGGAGTTGCGGCTGGTGGCGGTGGTGACCAGATCCGCCAAGCCGGCGGCCCCGTTGGCAGCATTGCGGATACCGCAAAAGCGCTGCACCAATGCGTTCATTTCGGCGAGCGCAACACATATCAGCTGGCCGCGCAGGTTGTCACCCCAGCCCAAACCCTCGCTGAGCCCGATCAATGGTACGTATACATTCTTGAGTACTCCGCACCAGGACACCGCGCGCGGGCTGCGATTCGGTGTCAGATGCAAATGCGTTTTGCTAAACAGCCGGCTGACCAGCGCTAGGCTTGCAGGGTTACGACTGCCAAGTTCAGCGAAACCACAACGTCCCGCGCGCAGTTCGTTGGCGATCATGGGCCCCCCGAGTACGCCCCAGCGCGCGTGCATTCCCAACCGCACGCCCAGGATATCAGCGGCGGTGTCGCCGGAATCGTCCAGACCTTTTGCGATGCTCAAGACCACTGCGCGTTTACTCAAATATGGCTGTAACGGTGTCAGGGCTGTGGCAATTGCAATGGTCGGCACGCACAAAATCACAATTTCGGCATGGCAGGCTGACTCACGGATGGCTTGCGTTAACCGCAGATTTTTGGGCGTCACCTGCCAGATGCTGAGGGACACTTTGCCCTCCAATAGCGTTTGCATGGCGTGGCCCATCTGGCCGAAGCCAACGATGAGCACGGACATGCGGCGCGTTTGTGGTGGTAGATTGGTCATGAGGCTGATGTTCCTGATGGATAACTATGAATAATCTTCGCCACGTGGTGTTCATCACCGGCATGAACCCCAAGCCGCGGCCCGCTGAACATCTGCCGTTGCTGTGGCGTTGCATTGCTGGCGGCGCTCGGCAGGCAGGTATGAACGAGAAAGAATTGGCCCCGTTGGCCAACCGCTTTCATTTGGCTGCATGGAATTACGTTTATTACGGCGGCTATGCGGATATCGATATCGATCGTCCCTGGGTTGAGCATATGCTGCGTGGTGAGGGGGAGCTTTATTGTGCGCCTGAGCCGGAACGCTGGTCGGTACTGCGAACGCGTCTGAAGTACACGCTGGGCGACTTGCTGCCGTGGCTGGCGCGAGCATTCGGCGATGCCGAGATTCTGGCGCGCATCGCAGACACCGCCCGCTATTTCGATAACCGTGAAGGTATCGGTGGACAGGTACGGGCAGTGGTCAAGCGAAGACTGGCGCCATTGATTGAACAGGGTGCGGAAATCATGTTGGTAGGCCATAGCCTGGGCTCGGTGATCGCCTATGACATGCTCTGGGAGCTGTCGCGCCGCGACCGCAATCCTTGGCATTGTCCGCTGTTGCTCACGCTTGGTAGCCCACTCGGCATGTTCTATATACAGCGCCGGCTGCTCGGTCATGGAGAACGCGGAGCCCGCCGCTATTCGGACAACATCGGCCGCTGGATCAACATTGCCGCTAATGGCGACGTGATTGCCACCGACCGGCATCTGGCCAATGATTTCCGCCGTATGCGCAAATACGGATTGGTATCGAGTATCGAGGATATTGCTGCCGGCGTGCATAGTTGTTTTGGCACCGGGGAAGGCCCTAATGCACACCGCTGCTTCGGCTACTTCTTTCACCCACTGGTGGCGAAACTGATCGCTGACTGGCTACGGGGGGAGGGAACTGCACGTCTCTTGAATTCAACCGGCATATGCGCCAGTTTGTAGAAAATGCGCCGTCGGCGCTGCAGCGGCCACCACTCATATAAATAGATCTGCATGGGCCGCCACATCGCCACCCAACCGCCGATCAGCAAACTTTCGTTTGCGACCTCTGCAAGCGCACCACCGGAGCGCCGCATAAGTCCAGATAACACAGCCGTGACGGCTAACACAGCCAAACCGATGAGCAGGCTGCGCCAGCCTTGGCGCATGAGGCGGTGGAATTCGAGGCGCGCAAGCCGCGCCTGGTTGGCAAAGTGGTTATGTATTGCCTCGGTCGTGAGTGCTTGTGCATCGACGTCAATAGCGTTTTCCAGGTGCAAGGTGAGGCTAACCGGCTCGTCCAGTGGATACTCTTCCGCCCAGCCGAGGATGTATTCTTCAGCCTTCGCATCCAAGTCCCGCTGGTAAAAGGGTGAAGGGTCCATGGAGTTGAAAAGCTGTGGCAACGTGTCGAGGTGCACCTCGATATGATGACGTCGCTGGGCAGAACGGGGTATGCGTTTCATGAAGATCCGGAATTTGATAGACGAAATAATGCATAATCGCACAGAGCAGGGCATTGACGTAGATCAGCAATACGTAGGTCTTAGGTGACGGAGAATTGATCTACATCATGGCCAGGCAAGCCGGGCGGGTTTAGTCTGCGACGGCATATATGCAAGCAAACCGTGCCATCACAGCCGTCGGTTTCGTCCCCGAACTTGTGCAACGCTACGACGTGGCGGGTCCGCGTTATACGTCATACCCAACTGCCCGGCAATTTGGGCCAGCGGTTGACGAGGCAGCGTACCTGCACGCGGTGAAGCGCAGCAATGAGGACTTCATTCCCAGCCCTCTGTCGCTGTATATACATCTGCCATTCTGCAAGAGTCCTTGCTTTTACTGTGGCTGTAGCCGCCTTATCACCAGCCGACCTGAGCGTATCGCTGCCTATCTGCAGCGCCTGTACCGGGAGATCCACCTGCAGGGGGCGCGCTTCGACCGCGACCGCTCGGTGCGCCAATTACACCTGGGTGGCGGCACGCCCACCTATCTGAGCGACCAACAACTCGCAGACTTGTTCAATATCTTGCGCAAGGCTTTTACATTCGAAGAGCGTGCGCTACGGGAATTTTCTATCGAAGCCGACCCGCGCGGGCTCACGCCAAAACGCTTGCAGATCTTGGCTAATTTCGGTTTCAACCGTATCAGCTATGGCTTCCAGGATTTTGATCCGCAGGTACAGGAAGCCATAAACCGGGTACAGGAACCACAGCAGTGCCTGGAACTCATTCCTGCTGCGCGTGGTGCCGGCTTCTGTTCTGTGTCGGTGGACCTCATATATGGCTTACCGAAGCAGACCGAGGCCGGGTTCACGGCGACCCTGCAAGCGGTGGCGGGCGCGCGCCCGGATCGGGTGGCGATATATGGTTATGCGCACCTGCCGCAGTACTTCAAGGCCCAGAAGCATATTCATGGCAGCGAACTCCCAAATGCCGATCTGCGGCTGCGTTTGCTGCAGCGCGCGGTAGAAGTACTAACCGGACAAGGCTATGAATATCTGGGCATGGACCATTTTGCACTCCCCGATGACGAACTAGTGCAAGCTCGGACCAATGGCACGCTGCAGCGCAATTTCCAAGGCTATTCGACGCATGCGGGGCTGGATCTGGTGGGTTTCGGTATGACCGCCATCAGCCATGTGAGCGACGTGTATGCCCAAAACGCCAAGACTCTGGATTGCTATTATGCTGATTTGGATGCCGGTAACCTTCCAATCGAGCGCGGCTATGTGATGACCGCAGATGATTGCGTGCGTACCGATGTTATCGGCCGGCTCATGTGTTACGAAGAGTTGCCATTCAACACTATCGAACGCCGCCATAACATTGTGTTTCGTGAGTATTTCGCACGCGAACTGCTGGCTCTAGAGCCCCTGGAGGCCGACAAACTGGTGCGGGTCGAAACGGACAGATTGCTGGTGTTGCCGCGCGGGCGCTTCCTGCGCCGCGCCCTGGCGATGGTGTTCGATGCCTATTTGCCGCGGGAAAAGGCGGCCAACACCTATTCGCATGTTGTATAAGAATTACCGTCTGATTCCACCACAGACATTTCTGCACACGAGTTGAGCACAGATAGGTTATCCTTAAGCCTCTCAAATTCGAGGCTATAAGAACCATGCCTAATTCTTCTGTAGAAGTAACCAGCGTTTTGCGTGAAGCCTGCATGAGCTGCTCGCTGCAGGAGTTGTGCCTGCCGCGTGGGCTGTACGGGCGGGATCTGGAACGCCTGGACGCCCTGGTGGAGCGCCAGGGACCGTTTCATGAAGGCGATCATCTATTCCGCATCGGCGACAAGTTTGGGGCTATCTACGCGGTGCGCGCCGGTTCCTACAAGAGTTATACCGTGGATAGCGAAGGCCGGGAACATGTGCTGGGTTTTCATCTACCGGGAGAACTCTTAGGCCTGGATGCAATCTATCCAGGTCATCACGTCTGTAATGCATTGGCGCTGGATACTGCCACAGTATGCGTATTGCCGTATGCGCAACTCAGTTCGCTTGCCAGCCAGATCAGCGGGCTGTTCACCCAGATCATGCGGCTGATGAGCAAGGACATTTCCGATACTGCGACCTTGGCCGGTGACTTCACCGCCGAGGAACGACTCGCTGCATTTCTCGTCGGCCTGTCGGAACGCTTCCGGCTACGTGGGTATTCACCCAACGAGTTCAATCTGGCCATGTCACGCCGCGACATCGCTAATTATCTGCGGCTGGCCACTGAGACCGTCAGCCGGGTGTTCGCGCGTTTTGAGAAGGATGACCTGATCGCCGTGGACCGCAGGGACGTGCGTCTGCTCAATTTGCCCCGCTTGCAAACCCTGTGCGAATCCATGGGTAACCAGCGCGGTTAATGGAAGTTGGGGGAAAGCCCGTATATTTGCGGGCACTTAGGTAATCCTTTGGATTCCATGCAATGCTTTTCCAGGCCAATAGATGTTATTTGCGGGTTTGCAAAAAGAACCCCTTATGGGGCATAGGTCAGTAATCATCCTCCAACTTATCCAAAGCTGGTTTAGAAACCATAAAGCAGCTCCAATGGATCGTTTTATGGTTGTTCTGCCATTAACGACTCTTCTTGTTTGCGGGACTTTTGTGGGGTTCAGTGCTGCCTCGTTGTGCACAGTCCTGCAATATGCAACGGGCGTCCCGTTTCAGTTGTTAATGAAAATAAAGATGACCGGTCCTTCGTCAATGTAACGTAATAGTAGCGATAGCATCCACAACAGACTGTTTCTATCTATAAGTACTTCAGACGCTCGGCGGTGGAACGGTATTGTCATTTGTTTTATTGCCAGTCTCGTTTTCTTTATGCTTTATAAACTTCTCGCATCTGGGGTTGTTGGGGTTCTGTTTGCAATACGCTTCGATTTTAGCGCGGTGCTGCTCTTTCTTGGCGGCGCATTTCTGAGGGTTATCCTGACACCACTGCAGGAATTTGGCCATTTTCTCCTGACATTCCTGCTGATTCTGTGCACACCATCCGCTGCCTTGTCGAACATTTTGTGGCGGACTGGCGGCAGGTGCGTCTGCCATAGCCGGGATAGCAGCGGAGGATAAAGCACACAGGAATATGAATGTCGTTATAGTCGATTTCATGCTGGATTCCCCGATTATGTTGAGCCTAAAATACACAAACGCAGCGGCAGTATTCCAGTTGACCAAGCCAAGCTACTAATAGGCCAGTTTGCGCTAATCAATAAGTCTTGGCGAGATGCGGACGACCCTCGGCCCATATCAATCCCAGTAATCAGATATTTACTGAGGGTATGACCCGACATTCCCGTATGTTTTCTGTTGCCCTGTACAGGTACACTTCTTTACGGGAAAAGCACAGAAACCCTATGAATACCCCCAAACTTGCCGGACAAATCCGCGTGTTACTCGCTGATGATAATGCTTATTTCATGGAATGCGTATGTAATATGCTTTCTGGGCATGAGTGGCTTCAGATAGTGGGATCAGCTTCCAACAGCGATGAGTGCCTCGCACTGATCGCGGAGCAGCGACCCGATGTGGTGGTTCTTGACTTGGAGATACCGGAAATAAACGGTTTTGAAATCACAAAGCGCATCAATTCACTGTCAACCAAGCCTCGCATAATCATCCTGTCGCTCTATGATGAGCCTGAATACCGTGATGGTGGGCAGAATCTAGGCGTCTATGGATATGTCTCGAAAGCGGAGGTCTCAACCAATCTGATCCCATTGCTTCAGAATTTGTCTCAAGAGTATGAAAGCAGGGTCAATTAATCACGTCTGCTTACGCAATCCCACCGGTTAATTCGAAGGTCTACATATCAGTCAGAACATCACTATTTTGGTGTGAAACTGACGCTGTTTGTCAGCCTTTGCCGATGCATAACTCGGCTGGATATCAGTCCCAAAGTTCCTGGATTAGCCGGTTCCACCTCCTGGCACGGGTTTTGCCTGTATATAGGTATAGGAGAAATTCTCAAGATTACTGGTGAATTGTCATGTTCAGACACATACGCAACCTTGCTTTCACTTGTGCCACCACTATGCCACTAGCCATAGCAGCTGTTTGTTTGATTTGCATCCTGCTCACAATGGTCGTTCTGCATCCCTCTCACGAGCAGCTGAAGCTTTAGATGAGGCTTATGGGTCATGTACAACATAGCCGATGATTTCTGGGATAGTTACTTCCGGCATAAGAAAGAAATGCGCAGCTTGAGGCGGGAAACCAGTAATACCAATGATAGCCATGGATCCACGTCAGTGGATGCGAAAGGGGTACCTAGTCGTAGATCACATGTGGAAAAAACCGGGCGGAATAATAGTTTTCAGAAGCAGAATGACAGTGATGAATGAAATTTACATCATCATTGCGACTAACGACAAGCATTCAAGATATCGATAGAACTTTTACTAGTTATAGATTATTGATGATTAGTTGGAGCTCCCAGCAAATGGCCATCAACCATTTGCCCATAATAGCTGCCATGAGCGTGGTACTTCTTGCGGGTCTCTTCGACATTGCCAGTGAAGCGCGGATCCTGCGGGCGAGTGTGGCTGTCGACGAATGCAGCCAGATCCCATGCATCCTGGTCTGACAACGTACCGCCGGCACCATACGGCATGTTGGCCTTGATGAATCCCGCCGCGGTGCTGACACGTTCCAAGCCAGCACCCCAGTTAAAGGATTTTGGACCCCACAAGGGCGGGAATACCTGCTCGCCGTTCGCTGCATGTCCTTGGCCGTCATCGCCGTGACAAAGCGCGCAATTTGAAGCAAACACATGTGCACCGTGCTGGATATCCAAAGGATGTGATAGCGGTGCCAGTTTTGGGTAACCCGCGCCTTTGGGCGTGATGCCTACAGGCAAGCCGGTGGCTAGCCAGTGGAAATAGGTAACTAGAGCTTTCATCTCCGGACTGTCGGCGGCCGGCGGGGTGCCGTTCATGCTATAGCTGAAACAACCCTGGATGCGTTCTTCCAGGGTATTCACCTTTCTGTTCTTGTCACGATATTTGGGATAGACCACATATGCAGCCCACATGGGCGCCGAATCGGCACGCCGACCATGATCCAGGTGGCAACTGGAGCAGTTCAAGCTATCGCCCACATAGTTGCTGGCTTCATGTTGGGTGTCTTCAAAGATCTGTATCCCATGCCAGATCATGTCGCCGTCCGGCCCGGTTGGAATGGCTATTGCTGGTGGCGGCACGAAATTATCCGGTGACTGCGGTATAAATTTGTAGGAGGCATCGTGAGGTGGACGCGTCATCGCCAGTCGTTCTTCGGGTTTCATATGTGCTATATATCCCGTGACCGCCTGCAGATCGGCATCGCCCAAGACCTTGCTTGCATGACTCATGATCATCAACGGCAACGAACCACCGTTTACATTCCTGAACATCTGCAAACGTGACAGCATGTATTCAGGCGATTGTCCGGCAAGCGCCGGGATACCCGGCGCCACACCCGCAAGATCCGGCCCGTGACAACGCATGCAGGCGGGCACACTTTCGCGCCAGTCGCCTACGGTTACCAACTCATGGCCTCGATTCAGTTCAGCAATGGAAATGGGGTGTGTTGACGGTTTGAATGATGCTTTGACGTGGCTGAAATAATTCGCAAGTTCGGTGATGTCTTTGTTGCTCAAGCTCTTGGCTACTGGCCGCATGAAATCATTGACGCGCGCGCCACTGCGGAAGAGATGCAGCTGTTGCTGCAGGTAGTCCGCTGGCTGGCCGGCTATGCGTGGATATATGCCCGCGCCCAGACCCTGTGGACCGTGGCATCCCGCGCACACCTGAACTGCTGCCGGAGCCCTGCTGGATATTTCAGGAATATCGGCAGCTTGCAGCGGTGCAATACCGGTTGTCGCGACGATGACTAAGGATATTAAGCGAGTGTGCATACTGATACCCCATTCATTGTGTGTCTACACTCAGTATGTGATCGTCCCAGGGCTAGAGACAAGAAATCCATAATGTCGATAAATAGCCTGGGCAACCGGACTGACAAGAAATTGCATGAAGTCTCTGGCCGCCTGCGGGTGCGGTGCGGCTTTCATCAAGCCGGCGGCATAGTTAATATCCATATTGTCCTGCGCCGGGATCTCCACGGTGCTGATCGGATTGTCTAGGATGTGCTCCTGAAAATATGCTTCCGTGTACCACACCGGGCCCACATCGGATTCACCTCGCAATATCCGTAAGGGTGTCTGGCGGTGATGAATCTGTGTCAGGTAGGTGCTGCCATCCTTCACCTTGATCACCATAATCTTGTTTACCAGAGGTTCGCCACCCACTTTGCGATATAGAGTCTCGATTGCCTGGGCGATGCCTTCCCACTGTGGGTTGGGCATGCTCACACGCACGTCGGTACGTCCCAGGTCCCGCAGATCGGCAATATGTTTCGGGTTGCCCTGGTATACCATCAGCGCCAAGCGATTGCGGGCATAGTTCTCTGTGGTGCTGAACGAATGATCGCTTTTTTGCAACGCCATGATGCGGTTCTGGCCTGCGGTATAGATATCTGGTTTCAAGACGATGCGCAGATTGCCTACAACCAAAGCACCCTCTCGGATCTGATCCGCCAGGATTCCTGGCGGTAGAGTTTCCACAAAGATCCGTTGGTATTGCGGATACTGCTTCTGGAAGGCCGCTACCAGCTCATGTACCACCATGAACTGGTTGCCCGCGAAGAACACCGTAAGCTGCGGATCGGTCACGTCACCATGCAGATCGGCAATGATATCGATCTCAGGAATGGTGAAATGCTTGCCGTTGGCTGGTGGTGGATTCCAGGGCGGCAGGTAATCTGGTTGGTTTGCTGCCAGCAGGCCAGAACACCAAGCCATGAGCACAAGGCAAACCAGCAAGCTAACAGTGCTATATCGTAACGTCAGGCGCATGCGGGGACTCTTACACAAAAAAGATGTCAATGGTCGTTCACATAGGCATCAGTGAATAACCCTGCTGCTGCAATATGATGATGGTGGACAGTGCAGAGAGTGCGATTTTGACATCCGGGTTAACCCAGCTGTGTTCGTACTTATAACCCGCCAAAGCCTGACCACAAACCGCTATCTCAACCCCGGCGGCCTTCAGCTGTTTGATAAGTGCAATATTTGGGTTGTCCACGCCGAATTCCTTGCGATAATGTGCGTTATCCAACACCACTGGCACCGCGCCACCGTGGATAATGACCACAAACTTGAGATGATCCAGTGGCACGCCGGCCGAAGCAAACACATTGATGGCCCGAGCCACGTGGTCCAAGCCGTCATTCATGTTTTTCATATCTTTTGGATCTTTATTGCCACGGGTCAGACTGAACAGCGCCTTGTAGGTAACATCCTTTTGAGGCTGGAATATGGCATTAGGTAATGGGAGCATATCTCCTGCGGCCTTGATCACAGGGTTTTGCCAGGTTTCGGCCGTAGGACCGGCTAGCACAGTGGAAGATAATAAAATGCCAATAAAAACAGCGGCTAACGAAAGATATTTTGACATGGTACGACTCCTGCTTACCGGTATTTGCAAATCGGGGTGGGTGAATGGCGAAGTTTAGATGATAATGCAGGGAAACACAGCATGACGCCGCCCGCGCATGCTTTCCATGAGAACTGATCGGGATGTATTGCATGCATGCTAAGCGCCTGATTGCCCAAGTCCTGCTGGTGGCCACGCTGTTCGGATTTCCGTTCCAGCAGGCTATAAGCGCTGAAGCCCCTACTGCAGCAACACAGCCGCCATTGGCGATCACCAACAGCAATGTGCAATACGCCCTGGTCAAGGGACAGCTTGTGTATGGCTATCTCAGTCAGCCAGTTCAGAAGCAAAGCGGCGCTCCGGGACTCATCCTCATCCACATGTGGTGGGGCTTGAATCAGCACATGCGTGATCTGGCCGATCAGTTTGCGCGCCAGGGCTATGTGGTTCTGGCCGTAGATCTGTTCAATGGACATACCACCCGTGATCCGACCGAAGCAGCGCATTTCGCGGATATCGCGGATGCGAGTCCCATTGCTACTCTTTCCAATCTGGAGCAGGCCACGTCTTATATGACTGCCCAGCAGCATGTGAATAATCTTGGTGTCATCGGCTGGTCTTTTGGCGGTCGTTGGGCATTCCAGATTGCCAGCGATCTGCCCCAGGATTTCAATGCGCTGGCGGTATTTTATGCGCCACCCTATACAGAACCCTCGCAGCTTGCATCTTTGCGCATGCCGATACTAGCGTTTTTCGGGGGCCGTGATCCGTTCGTACCGGCAGGACTGGTGAGTAAATTCCAATGGGCCGCAGGGCTGGCGAGCGCTACCTTGACTATTCATATCTATCCAGATGCCAATGCCGCATTCGATGATCCGGATTCTACGGCCTATAATCAACGCGATGCAGAAGATGCCTGGCGGCAACTGGATGCATTTCTAGCAAGTAATCTGAAACAGAATTGACACGCGCTCGCACCAGTTACGCGCTTGATTACGTATGCGTGCCTGTAACTATTTTAGTTTCAAAGGGTCAAATGGGATTACTCGGCTTGTTTCTGTCGATGATTGATGTCTGATTTTCCAACAGGAGAGCGTCATGCTGCATTTTCGATATTCTGCAATTTCAGGGTGGCTAATGGCAGGGATGCTCGCTGTATTGTGTGCTTCTGCGCTCGGAGCTGATTCCATGGCCCCTCTGTATTCCCAGCTTCATTGGCGCGAGGTCGGTCCCTTCCGCGCCGGTTGGTCCACTATGGCGGTGGGAATACCGAGCCAGCCCAATGTATTTTATTTTGGTGGTGCTGACGGCGGCGTGTGGAAGACTTGCGATGCGGGGCTGACCTGGCAGCCGTTGTTTCAGCAGGCTGGATCCATATCCATCGGTGCCTTAGCCATTGCACCCTCCAACCCTGACATCCTTTATGTAGGCACGGGGCAAGTGGCTGCACGTTATGACGTCGTCGAGGGTGACGGAGTCTACCGTAGCTCGGACGGTGGCAAGACCTGGGTACATTTGGGCCTCGATGATACCCGGCACATTGGTCGCATCTGGATCGATCCCAAGAATCCGGATGTGGTGCTGGTGGCTGCGCTTGGCAGTTATTTCGGACCAAATGATGAGCGTGGCATATTCCGTAGCACGGATGGTGGTCAGCATTGGGACAAGGTTTTGTACATGGACAGCGATACCGGTGCGGTGGATATCAGCGCCGATGATGCCCACCCCAACGTGATATTCGCCACCACTTGGCCGGCGCGCATGTATCCATGGCTTTCATATTACAAACCCCAGGCGGGACCGGGTAGTGGCATTTGGAAATCCATGGATGATGGAAAAACTTGGGTAAGACTCTCTGGTCATGGGTTGCCGGCTGAGCCTATGGGACGTATCGGCCTGGTGGTGGCACCGGGTACCAACGATCAGCGTGTTTACGCCATCATCGATACACATAAAGCCGATGAAAACGGACTGTACCGTAGCGACGACGGTGGCGATAGCTGGAAATTGATGGGCTTCAAAGGTCTGGGCAATTCCTATTTCGGCCGCGTCTCTGTGGACCCAAAAAATCCAGATACCGTCTATGTCATGAACCGTTCGGTGGCGCGCAGCACCGATGGCGGTAAGACTTTCACCTGGTTCAAGGGCGCGCCTGGCGGCGATGACTATCATTTCATGTGGATCAATCCCGACGACGACCACTACATGATCCTGGCCAGCGACCAGGGCACCACCGTCAGCGTGGATGGCGGCCAAAACTGGTCGAGTTGGTATAACCAGCCCACCGGCCAGTTCTATCATGTGGTGGCCGATAACCGTTTTCCCTACCGTCTCTACAGCGGTCAGCAGGACAGCGGCACGGTGGAAACCAAGACACGTGGCGATTATGGCGACATCACTTTCCGTGACTGGCATCCGGTGGGCGGCGACGAGCGCAGTTACGCGGTGCCCGATACCGGTGATCCAAATATTGTGTATGTGGGTGGCTTGGGCGGCCATGTCTCGCGTTTCGATGCGCGCACCGCGGAAGTACAGAATATTTCCGCAACGCCGGTCTCCCATTATGGAGAACGGCCCTCGACGGTTAAATACCGCTACAATTGGTTCTATCCGGTCGTAGCGGATCCGCATGCGGCGCATACCCTGTATCTGGGATCTCAATACCTGTTCAAGACCAGCGATGAAGGCCAGCACTGGCATACCATCAGCCCGGACCTGAGCGGTGCCGACCCTAAAACCGCCAAGAATTGCGACAGCAATGCCATTACTCTTCTAGAGGCGCGCGCCTGCGGCTATGGCGAAATCTTCGCGATCGCGCCGTCACCCGTCAAACACGATGAAATCTGGGTGGGCAGCGATGACGGCTTCATCCATCTGACACGCGATGGCGGCAAGCACTGGCAGAATGTCACACCTGCCAGCATGCCGTTCTGGGGGCGCGTCAATCAGATCGATGCCTCGCCCACAGATCCAGCCAGTGCCTACGCGGCCGTGGATATACACCGCCGGGATGATCGCGGTGCCTATATATTCCGTACACACGATTATGGACAGCATTGGACCAAGATCACTGACGGCATTCCCGCCGGCCAGTATGTGTACGTAGTACGCCAAGATCTTAAGAATCCGCGCTTGCTGTATGCCGGCACTAATACAGGTGTATTCGTGTCGTTCGACGACGGCGACCATTGGCAATCCCTGCAACTCAACTTGCCAAACGTGCGGGTGCGAGACCTCACGCTGCACGGCGATGACTTGATAGCCGCTACCCAGGGCCGTGGGTTGTTGATACTTGATGATGTGACTCCGCTGCGTCAGGCCAGCGAGTCGATCTTGGGTACCACGGCTTACCTGTTTAGGCCGGCCGTGGCGATACGCGTGCGTAACAATAATAACAAGGACACACCGTTACCACCGGAAATCCCCGCCGCCCAGAATCCGCCCACGGGCGCGGTAATAGATTACTGGTTGGGCAAGGGTGTGCATGGGCCGGTGAAGCTTGCGATCTATGACCGTCAAGGTAAGCTTGTACACGCATATTCGAGCGATGCAGCAAGCCCTGCACTCAAGACCCATCGGTATTTCAGTGAAGGCTGGCTGGTGACGGCGGAAATGCCATCAGCCACACCCGGCGCACACCGCTTTGTCTGGGATCTGCGTTACGCGCGACCGATGGCGATTCTGTACGACTATTCCATTGCAGCCTTGTACAACCAAGGCACCCCGGTTGTCCCGGAAGGACCGCGGGTTCTGCCGGGCGATTACCGCGTGGTGTTGACGGCGGACGGTGTCAAATATAGCCAGCCGCTGACAGTGACCCTGGATCCACGTATACACCCTGCGCCCGGCGCATTGGAGCAGCAGCTCAGCCTGGCGCGCCATATTGATGCGGCCATGGACGAAACTTATTTGGTGTATGCGTCTGTCCGGGATCTGCATACACAGATGACGGTGCTTAAATCACAGTTAATGAGTGAACCTGCCACGGCACAATTGCTGCAATCAGTGAATGACTTGGATCAGCAGATTACGGTGCTAGCTGACAAACCCAAGGAGCCGGGTAGTTTTGGCGCTATCAATCGAGGACTGACAGACCTAGCAACCCAGGTGGATGATGGAGACCGTATGCCGCCAGCAGCTTACTACGAAACCTTCAAGTCCTATATGGGCGACGCCGATACAGCCATGGCGCATTGGAAGCGCCTACAGTCGAATGAGATCCCCGCACTTAATGCGCAACTGAAGAGCCTGGGGATGGAACCACTCAAATTATGAGATGACATCCATTACAAGACCATGAAAACAAACGCCCGGTAAGAACCGGGCGTTTGCATCTGGAAGGAACTCAAGTCGCAAAGTTCAGTTCGATCCTGCCACTTTCTTGAGGCAGGCCAGGATCTCATCGCTCATTTTCATTCCAGCTTCATCAGTCTTGGCCGGATTCTTGACATCCGGGCAACCGGCCTTCTTGGCGTAGGGCTCAAATGCCGGCGAAGCAACCAAAACACGCGCTTTGTCCAGCCATTGATATTGGTTGATCAAGGCATTACGCCAGGCAGTCTGGGAAGCAGTTACTTCCTTAGGCGCTGTCTTGACTTCCTGATTGTATTTTGTCGCTTGTGCAATAAAATCATTTTGACGTTTATTGAGCTGAGCAGGTTCAGCCTTTAATTGATCACTTTGCTGCTTAAGCTCGGTATTCTGAGCTTTGCAGGCATTGTACTGGTCGGTGGTTTTGGGTTTTGCACATGTAGCTTCGTAGTCGCTGGCCTTCTGGTTGAAATCAGCTGAAGCCTTTTTCAAGGCGTCGATATCAGCCTGTAACTTTTGTTGCTCCGCTTGGATTGATTTGCCTTCCGCAACCAGCGCGTCATTATTTTTGATGGCAGCATCCAATGTGGCTTTAGTGGTATTCGTCTTGGCTATAACATCCTCACCTTGAGAGATTAGACTCGTGACCGACTCCGCGCCCCAAGCGGCAGTCAGCACGCCGGCAAGCGTGAATACAGATACAAGCGCGATAATGCGTACGGTGGTCTTCATTGCAAGCCTCGTTGGATGGATTTATAATGCCAATTGTAGAGGGAAATCCCCGCCGTCACCAAGTACCTGCCAACCGATCGGCCAATTTCAAGGCCGCCAGCCGAAGCTCGGGCACGGCAGTACACTCCCAGTCCCGGGCTCTGAGCAGGGGCCCTGTGTAAAAAACAAGCTCGGAAGGACAGTCACCCTCGTCAAGCAGGGCGCCATCCGTATCAGTCTGCAGGCCCAATCTTAATGGGTCTGGCGTCAGCAAACCTTGCCTCAGAAGTGACTGGATCAAAGGGTCTCGGAGCTTAGTAAGATCGCTTTGGGGGCCCGTGCAGTTGATAACCGTCGCCACCTGGCTCTGTTGGATCGAAGAATGATGGCGTGCTTTCCAGGAGACTGAGGCCCGTCCACCCTTAGATGTTATCTCAAGTATTCGTCCCGCTTGGGCAACCAGTTTTCCAGTACGCAACAACCCATCCAGCCTGGCAGCGGCGATGGGAGCAGTCCGGTGGCGGTGGCTATCCCAATAAGGCTGCAGATGACGAAGAAATCGTCGCCGTTCAGCGATATCCAGTGCCTGCCATAAAGCCGGTGTGACCGAACGCAGGGAGCCGATGACATCACGCCAATCAACGCCCGTTGCGGCTAGTTCGCGGATGTGGCGTCGCAGCGTATGCATGCGATGATGAATAGTTACCGGGCCGCCCATAATCCCCGGCGGCAACAAGTTCTCTGCCGGCATTGACGGTAGATCACGATGAGATTGGGGCAGCAGACCGCGGCGTGAAACTGCGAACATAACACTGGAGAAACCCCGGCGCGTGAGTTCCAATGCCACATCCATCATGGTGAGCCCTGTACCAATCAGAAATGCCGGTTGCTGCAGCTGCGCTTTATCCAAAGCGTCCGGCGCCCAAGGATCACGGATGTAAGTCGGACTTTCAAAAAATTCCGGGTACGGTACTGGCGGATCAGCGGGTGGATAATTTCCCACCGCCAAAACCAGGCGATCTGCTGTTTGTTTTCTGCCATCCGCAAAAAGCAGATCCACCTGTCTATCTCCAGGCGCCACCTTCAGGTCAATCACTTCGCCCGTTACTTGTTTAAGCCGTGCTTGTGTAGAGGCATCCACCGCTTCCCTTAGACAGGTGCCCAGATAGTGTCCATACAGACTGCGTGCTATGAAACTTGCTCCGGTGACGGCGGCATCACCGGCGCGTGCAAAATCCAGAAAATCATTCTCGCGATCCGGAAACAAACTCATGCGTCCAGCCGGAACGTTCAGGAGGTGCCAAGGTGAATGTGTACCGTAAGCAACGCCACGTGCCATGTTGACGTGACGATTGATGAGCAGCACCTCAAATGGCTTATGCCCATGGCGGGTAAGCAGATGGATGGCGGTGGCAGTGCCGCTGAAACCAGCGCCGATGATGGCGATCGTACGTTTCATCATAGGCACGATTTTACCGGCCACATGCTGTGGAGTATTCCATTTAATAGATTTTAGAGAATCGCGGCGTAGTCATCCTGGACCCGCGCCAAATCCAGCTTGTTGAGAAAATTCGAGTAGCACATCCATGCGGTGATGCCATTGAGGTCCGCGAATGGCGGCGGCAGGAAGCGCGGCGGTGTGATGATGCCTTCGTCCACGTATTGCGCCAGGGTGCGTACGTCCTCAAGCGTGGTCTTGCCGCAGAACAACATAGGGATACGGTGCAGCATGCCTTTCTTGACAGCCAGCCGGATGTAGTTGTAGATCATGATGAAGCCCTTGTTATAGGACAGATCCTTGGTAAAGGGCTGGCCGGTGGGAGTGCTGCCGCGAAAGATGCGCGAAGCGTTGGCGAAACTTTCCTCCTCGCCGATGCTCTGCGTCAGATAAAAGCGGTACACATCCAGAAAATCTCCGCCCTGTTCTGCCATGTGCACGGCCGTGATCCGATTTGCCAGCCGCTTGAGGCGACTCGGATAAGAAGCGAAGGTCACGATTTCCATGAGGATCGCCAGGCCTTCCTGGGTGATGGTGGAAGAGGGTGGGCCCTTGGAGAGGAAGGTGCACACCGGCTGTTTGCTGCCGTTCAGGGTGGTGCCCAGATGCACCCAGCCCTCGTGGACTTCCAGTACCCGCAGGTCGCGATCGTTGAATTTGGCATCCTTGCGGATCTTTATGTAGTCGGCGCCAGCAGCAGCATCCGCCAGGATGCCATCGGACAGGATCACGCGCATGGCAGCATCCGATTCACCATAGGTTTGGTTGATACGTTTCTGCAGGATCCTGACTGCATCCTCGCCGGAAATATTCTTATCCGCAGATTTCAACAACTCACTCTGGTCGATATTCGATATGGCGTCACTCAGCAGTTTGCCGAGATCCGCAAGTGTCGGACCGCCCGCATGGAAGGCATCGCTGGCGGAGCCATAAAGTTCCTGGGAGATCGCAGCAAATTCCGCTGTACCGCGGGTTTCCAGCATGCGCACCACCTGGATGTATTCACGGCACATGCGCCGCATGATCCCGCCCAGGGGGTTGTATTGTCCCAGGTGGTTGGCGACATCCCGTTCGATCTCATGAAATTCCTGACGTTTCAGGCCCGCATCGAATCCCAATGGACGGCTTGCATAATAGGACTGGTCAACCTTGGGTAAATCCTTGGCGCCGTTCTTGAAAAAGTCCGCTTGAATGCTGCCGTCCCATTTGATGTGATCAAGTATCCGGATGGGTTTTTGCGCCACTACGATGCGCTCAGAGAGCGCACGCAGTAATTGCCTGTAGTCAGTGCTATTCTCCAGTGTCGCCATGGCAGTGAATTTTCAGCCAGCCGCGATGCGTGCCAGCTTGCGGACTTCTTGCATGGCCACCGAGAGGCTTGGGAAATCAACCACATTGGCGTTCTTCATATCAGCCAGCACCCGCTGCGTGTGCTGAATGCGTGTGGCGTAGTCAGCGAACCAGGCGTTGACGTGATCCATGGCGTCGCTCACGTCCTTGACCTTGTTCAAGGCTTGGGACGCTAGTAAACGCTGCTGTAGATAGAGATTCTCGCGCAGGGTGGCGCGCGCCTCAGCTTGCCAGTGACCATCGACCGTGAGAGTTTCGATCTGGCCGCGTAGCCAGTCGAGACCCAGCTCGCGGCCTATATGGAAGTAGATACGCGCCACTATATCCACCGGCAGCTTGGTTTCCTGAGCCACGTCCACCATATCGAAAGCAGGGTATAAGGTAGGCAGCGCAGCGATAAGATGGGCAAGGGATTCCGGCACGCCCACATCGGAATACTGCTGCTGCATGCGATGGTAGACGTCCAGCTGGGGCTCACTGAGTACCGCGGCCATATGGGTCGCGAGCTGCTCGATGCCGGGACGGTACAGCGGCACGGTAGCGGCGATATCCAGGCGACCATGAAGGTGGTCAACTAGCCAGCGGCTGGTGTGCTTCAGTAAGCCTACTGTCTGCACTGCCATGGCAACCTGCACGTTGGATGGTATGCGGTTGTCCAACGCTTCGATAGCAGACCAGACACTCACCATGCCGAAGCTTTCACGCGCGATGGTATAGGCACGCGCCACCGAAGCGATGCCGACACCACTTTCTTCCTGGGTGCGTTGCGCAAATGTTGGTCCCATGCGGTTGACCATGCTATTGGTGATGGCTGTTGCTACGATCTCGCGACGCAGCCGGTGTTTCGGCATGAATTGGTGGTATTTCTTGCGCAGTTCCACTGGGAAATAATTTTCGAGTTCGTTGGCGAGATACGGATCTTCGGCCACATCCGAGGCTAACAGCGCGTTGTAGATGGCGATCTTGCTGTAGGCCAGTAGTACCGCGAGTTCCGGTCGGGTCAGGCCACGTGTGGTAGAACGGCGTTCCTTGAGCTCCTCATCGCTGGGCAGGAATTCGATACTGCGATTCAGCACCCCGGATTTTTCCAGTGAGTACATCAGGTACGCGTGTTCATTGATACGTGTTGTTGCCTGGGACTCGGCCATGGACAGGGCCTGGGCCTGCATATAATTGTCGCGTAGCACCAGCGCGCCCACTTCATCGGTCATGCTGGCCAGCAGCGTGTTGCGTTGGGCTTCGGTAAAGCGCTTTTCATTGGCCACCAGATTAAGCAGGATCTTGATATTGACTTCGTGATCTGAGGTATCCACGCCGGCGGAATTATCGATGAAATCGGTGTTAAGACGCCCACCGTTGAGCGCATATTCAACGCGCCCAAGTTGCGTAAGACCCAGGTTTCCGCCTTCACCCACGACCTTGCAGCGCAGATCGCGGCCATTGATGCGCACCGCGTCATTGTTGCGGTCACCGACTTCCGCGTTACTCTCGTGGCTGGATTTCACATAGGTGCCGATACCACCATTCCACAGGAGTGCGACCGGTGACTTGAGGATCGCACGTATGAGTTCTGCAGGTGTCAGTTGATGGGCTTCGATGCCGAGAGTCGTGCGTGCTTCAGTACTGACCTTGATGAGTTTGACGGAACGCGAGAACACGCCGCCGCCGGCAGAAATCTTGTTGCTGTCGTAGTCGGCCCATGAGGAGCGTGTCAGATTGAAGAGCCGCTGGCGCTCCTTGAAACTCACTGCTGGATCCGGGTTGGGGTCAATGAAGATGTGGCGGTGATCGAAGGCTGCTAGCAGCTTGATATGCGGCGACAGCAGCATGCCGTTGCCAAACACATCACCGGACATATCACCGATACCTACCACCGTGAACTCCGTGCCCTGTGTATCAATGTCCATTTCGCGGAAGTGGCGCTTCACAGATTCCCAAGCGCCCTTGGCAGTGATGCCCATTTTCTTGTGATCATAGCCAGCAGAACCGCCGGAGGCGAATGCATCACCCAACCAGAAACCGTATTCAGCGGATATGCTATTGGCGATATCCGAGAAACTCGCAGTGCCTTTATCCGCTGCCACAACCAAGTAAGGATCATCGTCGTCGTGGCGCACCACCTGCAGTGGCGAAACGATCTTGTCCTTTACGATATTGTCGGTGAGGTCCAGCAGCCCACGCATGAAAGTCTGGTAGCAGGACACCACTTCCTTCATGATCGTTTCACGGCTGTCGCTGCGTGGTAGCTGTTTCACATAGAAACCGCCCTTGGATCCTACCGGCACGATGACGGTATTCTTGACCTGCTGGGCTTTCATGAGACCCAACACCTCAGTGCGGAAATCCTCACGCCGGTCCGACCAGCGGATACCACCCCGTGCAACCTTGCCACCGCGCAGGTGCACCGCTTCGACGTGCGGTGAATACACCCAGATCTCATACATGGGTCGCGGCAGCGGCAATTCCGGTATCTGCGAGGAATCGAACTTGAATGAGACATAGGGCTTGTGCTCACCGCCCCTGGTGGTTTGGAAATAATCGGTACGGATGGTGGCGCGTACCACATTCAAGAAGCTCCGCAGGATGCGGTCATCATCCAGACTAGATACCGATTCCAGGGCCTTATCGATCTCATCGGTGTAGCGCGCGATCAGCGCGTCACGCTCTTTGGCGCCTTTGGGGTTATGGCGGGCCTCGAAATACTGCACCAGCAACGCCGCGATCTGTGGATTGCCGGAGAGTGTGCGCTCCATATAGGCCGGACTGAAAGAGACGCTGGTCTGTAACAGATACTTGCAATAAGCACGCAGCAACATGGCCTGTCGCCAGTTGAGCTCGGCCCCCAGTATTAGGCGGTTGAAACCGTCGTTCTCAGCATCGCCACGCCATACGCGGGCGAATTGTTCGTGAAAACTGATCCTGACCTTATCGATATCCAGTGTCCCGGCATAGATCAGTTCGAAATCCTGAATCCAAACAATGGATTCGTCCGCCAACACCACCTTGTAGGGGCGTTCACCCATGACACGCACACCCATGTTTTCCAGCATGGGCAAAGCATCGGAGATGGAGATTTCCTGCTCGCGGTGGAAGATCTTGAAGCGCAGATAGCCTGCAGGCGCGTGCTTGGGGCGGTACAGGCTCATGCGCAGACTGTCCGCGCTGACCAGCTCATCCATCTGTTCGATGTCGAAGGCCGCGGCCTTTGCCTTGATCTCCTCCTGGTAAGCGACTGGGAACTGGTTGCCGTAGCGGCCGAAGAATTTCAGCCCTTGTTCTTCGCCAAATTTCTCTATCAGGACCATGCGCAATTCGTCGGACCAAGAGCGTATGACTACAGCAATTTCCTGTTCCAATACAGTGCGGTTGTATTCAGGCAGTTTCCAGGGCGTGGTGCGCACGATGATATGAACGCGTGCCAGTGCTGATTCCGACAGATATACCTCGCGTTCGACACTCTTACCATTAAGCGCCTTGAACAGGATGTTTTCTATCTTGGCGCGTACCTGGCTGTTGTAGCGATCGCGCGGAATGTAGACGAGGCAAGAGAAGAACCGGCCGAAACTGTCACGACGGATGAACAGTTTTACGCGTTGGCGTTCCTGCAGATGTACCACGCCCATGGTGGCATCCAGGAGCTCGTCGATGGTGCTTTGCAGCAGTTCGTCGCGTGGGAACGTTTCCAGGATATGCAGCAATGCCTTGAGATCATGGCTGCCAGCCGGCAAACCTGAGCGGCGTATCACCTCGGCGACTTTCTGACGCAATACCGGGATATCGCGCGGGCTGCGGCTATAAGCGGTGGAGGTGAACAGGCCCAGAAAGCGCCATTCGCCATTGACGTTGCCATCCTTGTCATAGCGTTTGATGCCCACGTAATCCAGATAGCCGGGGCGGTGCACGGTGGCGATCGAATTCGCCTTAGTGATTATCATGAATTCCCGTGTGCGCGCGCGGTTGCGCACATCCTGGGGTAGCACCAGAAAACTGGAGGAGACTCTTGCGCCGCTGTCACGCAGGATGCCAAGGCCCGATTGCGGCACGATCCTGAGAAGATCCTCGCCTTTCTCCTTCACCAGGTCGTATTCGCGATATCCCAGGAAAGTGAAATGGTTGTTGGCCAGCCATTCCAGAAAGCGCTGACCCTCATCGATCTCATCGTTGCCGAGGATGGCACGGTACTGGTCAACGGCGGTACAGACTTCACCAACTTTTTCGTGCATCGTGTGCCAGTCATCCACCATGGCGCGCACGTCAGACATGACCGAGCGCAGTTCGTCTTCCAGATTCTTGAGTTTGGCTGTGTCGCTCTGGTGATCCACCTCGAAATGTATCCAGGATTCCACCAGTCCGCTCTGATGCTGCTGACCCACGGAATCCAGTCGCACGATGGCATCCTGTTTGTCGCGCAGCAGGTAAAGGATGGGATGCACGGTCAGATGTACGCCGATACCGTGGCGTGTCAGTGTCATGATGGTGGAGTCCACCAGGAACGGCATATCACCGTTTACCATCTCGATAATGGTATGCGAACTCTTCCAGCCATCTTTCTTGGCGTCAGGGTTGAAGACTCTGACCAGAGTCTCGCCCGCAGGCCGTTTCAAGCCAAACTTCCAGTGACTGGATGCAGCAGCGTGTAGATATTGCGGCGTGCATTCCAGCAGATCTTCTTCTGCGATGTCTGCGTAATACTGCCGCAGGAAATTTTCAAATATCGGTGTGGCGTCTTGTTTCTTGGCGAGGGCAACGATCTTTTCGAGATGGGATTTCCGAGAGGCGGATTTACGTTGCTGCATGACGGCGTGGGCTTTGCGGTATTGTTGGATCAAGTGCGTGTTGTGTGTATTTTAACGCTTTTTCTTTTGCATTGGACTTAATACCCCAGGTGCCCTAAAGCTAACGGCGGCCAAAGCCGCCGTTACTTAGCAGCGCAGAGCCGCACAGGCTTAATGGGCTTTTTGCAGATCTGCAATCACCGCCGCCAGCCAACGGCAGGCGGTACCACCCGTGATACAACGATGGTCAAAGGTTATGGATAACGGGATGCGCTTGTGTACCTCGACGCCACCCAAGACCGGTACCACATCATGGCGCAGACCACCGGTGCCGAGTATGGCGACCTGGGGTGGCACCACTACCGGTGTGGCATAACGCCCCGCCATCATGCCGAAATTGGAAAGCGTGATGGTGGCATCCTTCATGTCCGCGGGCGCCACCGTGCGCTTGCGGGTGGTTTCTTTGATGCGATTGAGATCGGCGCGCAGTTGCTGGGCGTCCTTGCGGCCTGCATCCCGCAGCACCGGTACGATCAGTCCGTCCGGCGTATCCACCGCCATGGCCACGTCTACGCGCTCGTGCAGGGTGCGTTCCAGCTTCTCGCCGTCGTACCAGGCATTAAGTTCCGGCTCAGCGCGGCAACCGGCCACGATGGCACGCAGGATGCGCACTGTGATGTCATGGCCCGGTGTCCAGTTATGGATATCGGCATCATCGAACAGCGTGCATTCCATGACCTCGTTGCGCGCACGCGTCATGCTGGCATGCATGGTGCGGCGTGGACCGCGCAACGGTTCAGCGACACCATACTTGATGTCGGTACGAGGTGGCGGCAGCTCCCAGCGTGTGGCGGGGGCAGGGGTTGCGGGTGCGCTTGCATGATCGGCCGCCGAGCGTCTCACATCGTCGGCCGTGACCGTCTCATTTTTACCAGTAGCTTCGCATGCCGCCAGGTCCACGCCCAGCTGCTTGGCCAGTATGCGCGCCGAGGGCAGTGCCTTCACATGCACAGGACCTTGTTTGTGTTTCTTGCGAATGATGGCGGTCTCGGCCACCAACTCATTGCCGGTGGGCATATTGCCCACCACTGTGCCGCTGTCCTCCGCAATCGGCTGTGATTTTGTTTGCGCGGACGACGCTTGGGTTATTTTTGCAGCGGATTTTGCCGATGGTGCATCACCACCTGCGATATCAAATTCCACCAGTGCGGCGTGCGTGGGGATGATGTCACCAGCCTTGCCGTGCAGTTTCAGGATCTTTCCAGCCCAGGGGGAAGGCACATCCACCACTGCCTTGGCGGTTTCCACTGACAGCAACGGCTGGTCCACCTTGACTACATCACCTACTTTCACATGCCAGTTGACGATCTCCGCGTCCTGCAGACCTTCGCCTAGATCCGGAAGATTGAATGTTTTCATGTCAGGCCTCCAACACCCTATGGATCCCCCGCATCACCCTTTCCACGCTTGGCATGTAGTCGTGCTCCAACTTGAATAACGGCATAGGGATGTCATAACCGGTGACGCGTTCGATGGGTGCTTTGAGTGAGTAGATGGCTTTCTCGGCCACGGTGGCGGCGATTTCCGCGCCCACGCCGCAATTCTTCGGGGCTTCGTGAATGATCACCAGCCGCCCGGTTTTCGCGACCGATTCCAGGATGGTCTCGAAATCGATAGGGCTTACGGTTGCCAAGTCGAGCACCTCGCAGCCCACGCCTTCTTCGGCCAGCTTCGTGGCCGCTTGCAGCGTCTCGTGGATCATGGCGCCCCAGGATACCAGGGTCACGTCCTCGCCTTCGCGCAGCACGAAACAGGTATCCAGCGGTAGGGCTTCGCCATTGTCCTCGACATCCTGTTTGTTCATGCGATACAGCCGCGTGGGTTCCAGGAATACCACTGGATCCGGATCGCGGATCGCTGCCAGCAGCAGTCCATAGGCGCGAGCCGGGGAGGACGGCATCACGGTGCGGATGCCGGGCATGTGCGCGAACAACGCCTCGTTACTCTCTGAATGATGTTCGGGTGCGTGGATGCCACCACCAGAAGGTGCGCGCAGTACCATGGGCACATGCAGGCGGCCGCGGGTGCGGGTGCGCAGGCGGCCTGCGTGATTGATCATCTGATCCACGGCGGGATAGATGAAGCCTGAAAACTGGATCTCCGCCACCGGTTTCATGCCCATGGCGGCCATGCCGATGGACATGCCGGCGATCAGCGCTTCCGCCAGCGGTGTGTCCATGACGCGCTGTTCACCGAAGCGCTGTTGCAGGCCGCTGGTGGCGCGGAATACGCCGCCATTCACGCCCACATCCTCGCCCAGTACCACCACTGCCGGGTCATGCTCCAGCTCATAGGCCAGCGCCTGGGTAATGGCCTCCACCATCGCCACCTTAGCCATGGTGTTGATCCTCAGCGGCCGCCGCATCCCGCTGGGACACGAGACTCTCCGGGAGATTCGCGAACATGTGATCGAACATGCTTTCGATCGGCGGCTTGCCGGCATCCTTATAGAGCTTCACCTCCGCATCCATCTGTGCGGCACATTCGACGAGCAGCTGGTCTTCTTTCTTCTGGTCCCACGCGCCGATGTCCATGAGATATTTGCGGATGCGAATCAGAGGTTCCTTCTTCTTGGCATCTTCCACCTCGCCCTTGTTGCGGTAACGCGTGGCGTCGTCGGCGGTAGTATGGTCGCTGATGCGGTAGGTGAGGGCTTCCACCAGGGTCGGACCCTTGCCGGTGCGTGCCTTGTGGAGGGCATATTCCATGATGTCGCGCACCGCGATGATGTCATTGCCGTCCACCTGGATACCCTCGATGCCACCGGCAATAGCTTTTTGTGCCAGGGTCTCACAGGCAGTCTGGGCAGACAGTGGTACGGAGATGGCCCATTTGTTATTGGAAATTACAAAAACCGCCGGCAGCTGATAAGCGCCCGCAGCGTTCAGGGATTCGTAAAAATCACCTTGCGAAGTGCCACCATCGCCGATAACCGACACCGCCACACGCTTTTCGCCGCGTAGCTTGAAGGCCAGGGCTGCGCCGGCGGCATGATGAAACTGGGTGGCGATGGGCACGGCCCATGCGAAGTCGTGTGCCGGACCGGAGAAATTATTGCCGCGCTCGTCGCCACCCCAGAACAGCAGCACCTCATGGGGTTTCACGCCACGCCAGAACTGTGCGCCGTATTCCCGGTACATAGGGAAGAAAGCGTCTTCCGGTTGCATGGCAGCACCGATGCCCACATGCGTGGCTTCGTGGCCGAGGCAGGAGGCATACGTACCGAGTTGGCCGGTGCGTTGCAGGGCGATGGACTTGGTGTCGAATACCCGCACGAATGACATCATGCGGTACATCTTGAGGAGTTCGGCGTGATTCTCGGCGAACTTGGGCAGTTTCTTCTGGGTGAGTTTGCCTTCGGGATCCAGGTATTGCTGGTACTTGATCTCGAAGCTCGCGACGGTCTTCAAACTGTGTCCTCCTCAAGAGCGGGAAGAAATGGGCTGAAAAGCGGAAAAACCATTGGAATCCCTGGCATCGGCAGGTCCGGCATTATACAGGAGTCTCCCAGCGAGCCGCCTTGATCTGGCTGCCGCCTGCTCTCAGCTAGAATGGACCTCATATTCCACAATCCGGAACCGCCATGACCGCCAACAAGCGTGAACTGGAACAGGGTATCCAGACCGATTTCAGGGGTAGACTCACCTATGCCGGCTATCTGTGTCTCGATCAGGTACTCAATGCCCAGAAACCTCTGAGCAAACCACTACACCACGACGAGATGCTGTTCATCATCCAGCATCAGACTTCGGAGCTGTGGATCAAGCTCTTGCTGCATGAACTGGACGCTGCCATTCGTTACACACAGTGCGATCAGTTGGAACCATGCTTCAAGATTCTGGCGCGCGTAAAGCAGATTCAGATGCAATTGTTTAACCAATGGGCAGTGCTAGAAACCCTGACGCCCTCGGAATATTCTGAATTCCGCGACCTGCTGGGGAGTGCTTCCGGTTTCCAATCGGTTCAGTACCGGGCACTGGAATTTATGCTGGGCAACAAGTCAGCAGATTTACTCAAGGTCTACGAATACGATCCGCAGGCACATGCATACCTGCAGAGCCTGCTGCACCGTCCCAGCCTGTATGACGAATTCCTGCGTTATCTGGCACGCCGTGGTCTGCCGCTACCCAAGGAGAAACTTGAGCGCGACTGGTCAGAAGCGTATGAGAGCCATGCTGGGGTGACCGCGGTCTTTAAGACCATCTATGAGAGCACCGATAAATGGTGGGATGCCTATGAGATGTGCGAGAAACTGGTGGATGTAGAGGAATACTTCCAGCTCTGGCGCTTCCGTCATATGAAGACCGTGGAGCGCATCATCGGCCACAAAAAGGGCACTGGTGGTTCCTCTGGTGTGGCCTTCCTTAGAAAAGCGCTGGATCTGAGGTTTTTCCCGGAATTGATCGACGTACGCACCGAAATCGGCGGCCGTTCCTAGCCGCCGTAAATAAAAAGCTCCCATTTCATGCACACCACTGATGAAGAAAACCACGACCCCGGGTTCGCTTCGTTCTGGGGTCATCCGCGCCCCTTATGGATGATGCTGGGCGTCACGGTTTGGTTCAATTTTGCGTTTTATGGTTTTCGTGCGTATCTCGCCCCCTACATCGCCGAGAATTTCTATCCGCAGTTATCACCCGCACAGGCCATACGGCACGCTGACGTGCTTGCCAGCGGATTTCTGGCACTGATGTATGCCACGCCCATCATCGGCGGTTACGTGGCCGACAAGATCGTCGGCGAAGTACGTGCACTGGGCATGTCGTTGTGGCTGGGGATATTGTCGCTGTTGCTGATGGCGCTGCCGTCCCTCGCGGGTTTCGAGATCGGCATGTCTCTGTTTGCACTGTCGGCCGGACTCAGCATTCCTCTCACGGTACTGATCGGACGCAATTACGCTAAAGGCGATGCGCGCCGTGAGGGCGGCTATACACTGTTTTATCTGGCCATCAATCTGGGCGCATTTATCGCACCGTTTGTGTGCGCCGATTTCATCGGTCATCGTTTCGGCTATCGCTGGGGTTTCATCGCCGCCGCCGTGGGCATGGCGCTGGCAGCGGTGCTGTTCCAGCTGCGTCATCGAATCTTGCGATCAGCGTTGCCGCGTGGTGAACATCTGCATGGCCCCATGGCGAGTGTGTGGGTGCTCATCGCGATCGCTGTGTTGTTGTATCCGACGGCCTTGCTGCTGGCCTGGCCCGCGATATTGAGTTGGGCTATGTATATCCTTATGGGCCTGCTGGTGCTGTACATCCTTGTCGGCTGCGCGCGGCGCCGCGACCGGGTGCAGACGCAGCGTTACCTGGCGTTGTTGCTGCTGTTCGTGGGTCTGGTGATGTTCTGGGCATTCAGCTTCCAGGGTGTCACCTCGCTCAATTTCTTCGCCCGCGATTTCGTGAACACGCCGTTCAATTACACCTTGTTCCAGTCGGCCAATCCGCTATATATCCTGCTTTTTGCGCCGCTTCTGGCCATGTTGTGGCCGTGGCTCGAGAAACGACACAAAGATCCCTCGACACCCCGCAAGTTCGGCATCGGTCTTTTGCTGGTGGCCTGCAGCTACGGGGTAACCGCTTGGGCCATCCACCAGTGGGGTGGCGACAGTGGCAAGGTGAGCTGGAGCGTGCTGGCGATCTGCTATCTGCTGCAGACTATCGGCGAGCTGGCCCTGTCGCCCATCGGTTACTCACTGGTCGGGCAGCTGGCGGCGCCTGAAGAAGCGTCCCTGGCCATGGGTGGCTGGTTTTTCGGATACGCACTGGCATATCAGCTGGCCGGCTGGATTGCTGTGCAAACTACGCCGGGAAACGCGGGCAGCGCACTCAACGGCATTACCAACTATGCGCACGTCTATGGTTTGCTGTTTTGGCTGGGGTTGTTTGTGGCCGTCGTGTTTCAGGTGTCCGCGCCATGGATCCGACGCCTGATGCACGGAATTCATTGAAGCTAAACATGATTTAGGCCAATTCCCCGCCGGGCAGTATAATCATTCACGGAAAATCGATGACGCATGCAGCAGGAGGATAGATCATGAATGCGCAAACCAATGCCGGAATAAAACCGGTGCAGTTCGAGAACCCTTTGGGTGTGGATGGTTTCGAGTTCGTGGAATATGCCGCCCCGGATGCCCGTCTACTGCATGAGCTGTTTCCGCGTCTCGGCTTCACTGCGGTGGCACGTCACAAACAACGCATGATCACCCTGTATCGCCAGGGCGATTGTCAGTTTCTGGTGAACGAGGAACCCGACTCCTTCGCTGCCGATTTTGTCAGCAAACACGGACCCAGCGCCTGCGGTTTTGCCATCCGTTTCAGCAAGCCGGCTGACTGGGTGCGCGAGCAAGCCCTGGACAAAGGTGCTGAGCCCATCGCCGACAAGGAAGCCAGCAAAGCTGTAAATGTCCCGGTCATCAAGGGCATCGGCGGCAGCATGCTGTATCTGGTGGACCATTATGGGTCCAAGGGTGAGGTCTATGGCTCCGAGTTTGAATATCTGCAGGGCGTGGACCGGCGTCCTAAAGGTTTCGGCCTGACCTTCGTGGATCATCTGACCCACAACCTGTATTTCGGCAACATGGAGAAGTTCGCGGACTTTTACCACAAGCTGTTCAATTTCCGCGAGATCCGCTATTTCGATATCAAGGGCGCCAAGACCGGGCTGGTCTCGAAAGCCATGACCGCGCCCGACGGCATGGTGCGTATCCCGCTGAATGAATCGAATGACCCCAAGAGCCAGATCAATGAATATCTGGATGAATACAAGGGCGAGGGTGTACAGCATGTGGCACTGTTTACCGATGACATTTATGCAAGCGTTGAAGCCATGCATGCTGTTGGCGTCAAATTCCTGGATACGCCGGATGCCTATTTCGAAATGATTGATGAGCGCGTACCCAAGCATGGAGAGGACGTGCCAAGGCTCGCCAAGAACAAGATCCTGATCGATGCGGATCGTGAAACCAAGAAAAAACTGCTACTGCAAATCTTCACCCAGAACTGCATCGGACCGATATTCTTCGAGATCATCCAGCGCAAGGGCAACGAAGGTTTCGGTGAAGGCAATTTCCAGGCGCTCTTCGAGTCCATCGAGCGCGATCAGATGAAGCGTGGAGTGCTCTAAATAATCATGACGGCGTAAGCCGTCACTCCTTATCCCCTCGCCCCCGGTGGGAGAGGGAGGGTGAGAGGGGAATTAGGAGTCGGTAATGTCCCAGGAGCCGAGCATGATCAAGCCGAGAGCCGGCGTTGTTCCAGCGACCACAACCCAATACCAATCCGGTTTCGGCAACGAGTTCGCCACCGAGGCGCTGCCGGGTGCGCTGCCTGTAGGGCAGAACTCGCCCCAGAAAGCTCCCTACGGCTTGTACGCCGAGCAGCTTTCCGGCACGGCGTTCACGGCACCACGTCATGCTAATCGACGCAGCTGGCTGTACCGGATTCGACCGGCCGCAATGCACAAGCCTTTTAGCTTGTTGCCGGACGGCGTATTCCATAACCGCTTCGACGAGATCGCTCCCACCCCCAACCAGCTGCGCTGGAATCCATTTCCGTTGCCATCCAAACACACAGATTTCATAGAAGGATTATTCACCATAGCTGGCAACGGCAGTCCGGCTATGCAGAGCGGCATCGGCATTCATGTTTATGCTGCCAATCGCTCCATGCAGCGACGCTATTTCTACAACGCCGATGGCGAACTGCTGATCGTTCCGCAGCAGGGCCGCTTGCGTGTTGCCACGGAATTGGGCGTCATCGAGATTAAACCACTTGAGATTGGAGTATTACCGCGTGGAATTCGTTTCCGCGTAGAACTATTAGACGAGTTAGCTCGCGGCTATCTGGCGGAGAACTTCGGTGCACCATTAAAGCTGCCGGAGCTGGGTTCCATCGGCTCCAATTCGCTTGCTAATGCGCGGGATTTTCTCTATCCGGTGGCAGCTTATGAAGACGTGGAAGGCAAGTTTGAATTGATTGGCAAATTCCAGGGCAGTCTGTGGTCGGCGGAATTGGACCATTCGCCGTTGGATGTGCTGGCCTGGCATGGCAATCACGCCCCATACAAATATGACCTCACGCGTTTCAATACCATCGGCTCCATCAGCTACGATCACCCGGATCCGTCGATCTTCACAGTGCTGACTTCGCCCAGCGACACGCCCGGTACCGCCAACATGGATTTCGTAATCTTTCCGCCGCGCTGGCTGGTCGCCGAACATACCTTCCGCCCGCCCTGGTTCCATCGCAACGTGGCGTCTGAATTTATGGGACTGATCACTGGTGTGTACGATGCCAAGGAAGCCGGAAAAACAGCTGGCTTCGTACCGGGCGGTGCTTCATTGCACAACTGCATGAGTGGCCACGGCCCCGATGCGGCCAGCTATGACAAGGCGGTGGCGGCTGACGCGTCTAAGCCGCAACACGTGACCGATACCATGGCCTTCATGTTCGAGACCCGCACCGTGATTAGGCCCTCGAAGCAGGCTATTGAAGCCAAGGAACTGCAGCCGGATTACTGGCAGTGCTGGCAGGGGATAAAGAAGCACTTTGATCCGGCGAATCGCTGAGAGAATATCGCTGCTGGAAGCTGCTCCCACGAAGTAGGTGCGCCCTCCGTACGCGATTGTCCATTCAGGAGACAGAATGAAACTCGCATCTTTAAACAACGGCAACGACGGCACTTTAATCGTCGTGGACAACAAGTTGCAGCATGCAGTCGAAGTGCCTGGAATCGCTACCACCCTGCTGCAGGCTCTGGAGAACTGGGGTGCGGTCGAACGCAAGCTGAAACTTGTCTATGGTTCAATCACTGTCAAGGACAAATTTAACGAGTACGCAGATACATTGACGGCGGATATGAAAGTAGGCCACCAGCAGGTAGATGTGCTGGTATATCAGAAGGCTATGAAGGAATTATCCGAGACGCTGGAAAATGGCAGGGTCACCAAAACCTTTGAACTGAATGTGAACGAACTGGCTGCCGCTTTACCACGGGCGCCACAGTTTGTGGATGGCAGCGCCTATCTTGCACATGTGGAACGGGTGCGCAAGGCCCGCGGTGCGGAGATGCCGCCGAGCTTCCTGCATGATCCGCTCATGTATCAGGCGGTGAGTGATGCCTTCCTGTCACCCACTGAGCCCATCCGCATGGCCGATGAGGCCTGGGGCATCGATTTTGAATCAGAAGTGGGCGTGGTGGTGGATGATGTGCCCATGGGTGTGGCTCCTAACGAGGCCGCAAAGCACATCAAACTGATACTGCTCATCAACGACGTGTCCCTACGCAATCTGATCCCCGACGAACTGGCCAAAGGTTTTGGTTTCCTGCAGAGCAAGCCGCGCTCAGCCCTGTCGCCTATCGCGGTTACGCCCGATGAATTGGGCATCGCCTGGAAGGACGGCAAGCTGCATCTGCCATTGGTGACGCACGTGAATGGCAAGCTTTTCGGCGAACCTAACGCCGGCGTCGATATGCAGTTCAGTTTTCCACAGCTCGTCGCTCATGCCGCCAAGACCCGGCCACTGGCGGCGGGTAGTATCGTGGGCTCCGGTACGGTCGCCAACCAGGATGAATCCAAAGGTTCATCATGTCTCGCCGAGAAGCGCGTGCTGGAGATCATCAAGCAAGGCAAGCCGAAGACGCCGTTCATGAAATTTGGCGACCGGGTGCGTATTGAAATGTTAGATCCGCTCGGAGCCACAATATTTGGCGCCATCGAACAGACTGTCGAAAAATTCTCACGCTGATGGAGCTGTTTACCTACTTCCGTAGTTCCGCCGCTTACCGCGTGCGCATCGCCCTCAATCTCAAAGGCTTGAAGGCTGATTACCGTTATGTGCACCTGGTGAAGGACGGCGGACAGCAGCACCAGCCTGAATACCTTGATATCAATCCGCAGGGGTTGGTGCCGGCGCTGGTAGATCATGGTCATGTGCTGACCCAATCCCTCGCCATCATCGAATATCTGGAAGAGGCGCATCCGCAGCCGCCGCTATTACCCAAGAATGCTTTGGATCGCGCACGTGTACGCGCGCTAGCACAAATCGTGGCTTGCGATATCCATCCGGTCAACAACCAACGGGTTATCAAGTACCTGGAAAAGGAATTCAGAGTCGACGAAGCCGCGCGCAAGCGCTGGATCCAGAAATGGGTCAAGGATGGTTTTTCGGCGCTGGAGAAGATGCTGGCTGGCGATCCGGCCACTGGCAGATGCTGCCATGGCGATCAACCAACCTTGGCGGATGTCTGCCTGGTGCCGCAGGTATTCAATGCCAGGCGTTTCGATGTGGACATGAACGCATTTCCGGTTATTCAGCGTATCGATGCCCATTGCCTGAGTCTCAAGGATTTTGCTGATGCTGCGCCGGAAAAACAGGCGGATGCCAGCTAAATCCTGGGTTAGACAGCAACGTTAAATATTTACGCTTGCGCTGCTTCGTGATCGATGCGTGACACGGGCGAACCATCCGCGTTCCAGTGGCGATTGTCGTTGACGAGGGAGTAAATCCACTCAGACCGACCAGAGATATTGCTACTGACATCCTGCCAGTCGATCTGGCCATCGTCCTTCTTCGCACTGTCACTATTGCCATGCTCGAGTCGGGCAGCTTCCAGCTGCCACTTGAGTGCGAAATAGCGGGCAGCATCGCGGCAATTCTTACCCGCGCCTGCTTCCGCATGGTCTGTGGGCACAACACCGGTGATGACCCAGAGTTTGGGGGATACGCCGTGTTTGGGCCACACACGTCCGAGCATGGCGCGGTGGGGCACCATCCACAGCCATTCGCCGGTGATGTCAGTATCGAATACCTCGAGTTTTCTCAGATACTCGGCTACCTGCTGTTGCTGGGCTTTGTGCCATTCGGCAAAAGCGGCTTCGTCAAAGGGCATGGCTGAAGACATAGATAACCTCGCATCGTTAATAACATGGATTTTACGGGAGATGCGGTTCGGAAAGATATTCCCGGCTCTGCATTTCCTGCAGGCGGCTGGTGGTGCGCTGGAACTCGAAGTTGAGACGCTTGCCCCGATAGAGACCGGCAATATCAGTAACCGCCGAGATCACCAGCTTCACTTTGCGATCGTAGAATTCATCCACCAGCGCCAGAAAGCGCCGGGCTTCATCTTCCAGATCGCCGCTCAACTGCGGGATGTCCGAGATCAGCACCGTGTGATAGCTGCGGGCAATCTCGATGTAATCCACTTGGCTGCGCGGACCGCCGCAGATGTCCATGAAATTGAACCAGACCGCGCCGTCGGCATGCTGTCTGATGCGGATCGGGCGATCGTTGATGAGCAGCGGCTCACCGCTGCCATGGGAACCGCCGGAGATATGTCCGAAAAAAGCTTGCAGATGCGCATCCGCCTCTGCACCCGCAGGTGTATAGAACAGGCGGGCTCTCTCCAGATGCCGCAGGCGGTAGTCGGTGCCGCCATCAACATTCAATATATGGGTGTGTTGTTTGAGCGACCTGATCGCAGGCAGGAAGCGCTCTCGCTGCAAGCCATCTTTGTAGAGCTTGTCGGGTGGGATATTGGAGGTGGCCACCAGGGTCACGCCATCCGCAAACAGGTATTCGAACAATCGGCCGAGCAGCATGGCGTCGGCGATGTCGGAGACGAAGAACTCATCGAAGCACAGCACGCGTGCCTGTTCGCTGAAATGGCGTGCCACGATCCTGAGCGGATCTTCCTGTTCGGACAAGGATTTGAGCTGCGCATGCACCATCTGCATGAAACGATGGAAGTGCAGCCGTTGTTTTTCGTGAAAGGGCAGACATTCGTAGAAGCAGTCCATCAGCCAGGTCTTGCCGCGGCCGACCGAGCCCCACAGATACAGTCCCTTCAAAGGCGATTGGCTTTGGCCGAGCCAGCGCCGCCAGCGGGGCAGAGGCGGGCGCTTAAGCAGGAAGTGATAGAGCACATCCAGAGCAGCCACGGCCTTTACCTGGGCAGCGTCCTTCACGAATCCAGGTTTTGCCAGATCCGCTTGGTAACGTTGCCGCGGTGTCAGCGGTTGGGTGGAACTGTCCATTATCGAATCAGTCCTGCTGCAGCTCGGCTAGGTTCTTGTAATGCTGGAGCGCCTGCGGGTTGGCGAGTGCATCGGTGTTCTTGACCGGCCGGCCGTGGATCACGTTGCGCACCGCAAGCTCGGTGATCTTGCCACTGATAGTGCGTGGGATATCCGATACGGCGATGATCTTGGCTGGCACATGGCGCGGCGAGGTATTGTCGCGGATAATCTTTTTAATCTTGGTGGCCAGCGCCTCATCCAGCTTCACGCCATCGCGCAAGTGTATGAACAGGATCACGCGCACATCGCCTTTCCAGTCCTGGCCGACGGCCAGGCTCTCCACGATCTCCGGAAGTTTCTCCACCTGCCGGTAGATTTCCGCGGTACCGATGCGCACGCCGCCGGGGTTGAGAGTGGCATCCGAGCGTCCGTAGATAATGAGTCCGTCGTGTTCGGTGAGTTCCGCCCAGTCACCATGGCGCCAGACATCGGGAAACACATCGAAGTAGGCATCGTGGTACTTGCGGCCGTCGGGATCATTCCAGAAAAACACCGGCATGGAGGGGAATGGCTTCACGCACACCAATTCGCCCGGATGGCCGCGCACGGGCTTTCCATCATCGTTCCAGATCTCCACCGCCATGCCCAGACCGCGGCATTGCAGTTCGCCCGGATAAACAGGCAACAGCGGATTGCCGAGGGCGAAACAGGAAATGATATCGGTCCCGCCTGAGATCGAAGACAGGCACACGTCCGATTTGATCTCCCGGTAGACGTACTCGGAATTTTCCGGCAACAGCGGCGAACCGGTGGAGGTAATGATGCGCAGCTTGTCCAATTTGTATATTCGAGTTGGACGGACATCGAATTTTTCAGCGGCCGACAGGTATTTGGCGCTAGTGCCGAAGATGCTCAGACCTTCCTCATCGGCCATGCGCCACAAGATGTCCTGCCCTGGATGGAAGGGGGAGCCATCGTACAGCAGCACGCTGGCACCCACAGCCAGGCTTGAAACCAGCCAGTTCCACATCATCCAGCCGCAAGTGGTGAAGTAGAAGATCGTGTCCTCACGTTTGAGATCGGTATGTAGCATCAGTTCCTTCAGATGCTGGATTAGCGTGCCGCCGGTGCCGTGCACGATGCATTTGGGCACGCCGGTGGTGCCGGAGCTGTACATGATGTACACCGGATGATCGAAAGGCAGTTGTGCAAATTCAATTTCTGTGGCTTCGGTCAGGTAATCGCCCCAATGGACGGCATTACGTATATTGGTGATATCCGGATTGGCGTTCACATACGGAACCACCACCAGCTTTTGTACCGAAGGCAGTTTTTCCAGCACGCCGCGGATGCGTTCCAGGGAATCCATGGTCTTGCCTGAATAGAAATAGCCGTCGCAGGTGAACAGTATCTTGGGCTCGATCTGGCCGAAGCGGTCCAATACACCGTTGATGCCGAAATCCGGCGAGCATGAGGACCAGATGGCGCCGAGGCTGGTGGCCGCGAGCATGGCGATGATAGTCTCAGGGCGGTTCGGCATGAAACCCGCCACCCGGTCGCCGCTGTGGACTCCGGATTTCTTCAGCGCATCGGCCAGGGCTGCGACCTGTGCGTAAAGTTCCCGATAGCTGAGGCTGATGCGCTTGCCATCCTGTTCGCAGCGGAACACCAGGGCAGTGCGCTGGTCACGGTAGCGCAGCAGATTCTCGGCGAAGTTCAGGTGCGCGCCAGTGAACCATCGGGCATCGGGCATCGTGTGTCCGTCAATCAGGACCTGATCCCATGACTTGGATGCACGGATACCGCAGAACTTCCATACTTGCGGCCAGAAGCGCTCCGGATGCTCGACCGACCAGCGGTACAGCTCAGGGTAACTTTTAACATCCGGCCCACCGTGTTTCCGTACGTGCTCCAGGAAGCGCGATATATTGGCGCGCTCGATCACCTGTAGGCTGGGTTTCCAGAGCGGTTGGGTCATGGGATGCAAGTCCGGTCGAATGGGCCGAAAAATAAATTATCTCAGGTTTTACGCTGCTTGCGGCCGCATGGGGCGCGCGGGTCCTGACGATGACGGCAGGTTGCAGGATCGTAAGCCGCGTAGCGCATAGGCGGGGCGAGACAGCAGCGAAAAGATGGGTTATCGTGCGCGCGCCATCCCCGCTAACGAATAATTATGGGATGGGGTCCGTCCAGCGGACGGGAATATGTTTGGCAAATGGGAGAATCCCACGTGAAACCAACAGCGCCCACCAGCGTCATGTCCCTCAGTGAATTCACCATCCGTGGCCTACTCATCGGCGTCATCATCACCGTGATTTTCACGGCCGCCAACGTCTACTTCGGCTTGAAGGCCGGCCTTACTTTCTCCACCTCGATCCCGGCTGCAGTCATCTCCATGGCGATCCTGCGTGGTTTCACCGGCGCCACCATGCAGGAGAACAATATCGTGCAGACAGTGGCCTCGGCCGCCGGCACCCTATCCTCGATCATTTTCGTATTGCCGGGTCTGATCATCGTGGGTTGGTGGACCGGATTTCCGTTTTGGATGTCATTCGGCATCTGTGCCGCCGGTGGCATCCTGGGTGTCATGTACACCATCCCGCTGCGCCGCGCGCTGGTGACCGATTCCGACCTGCCCTACCCGGAAGGCGTGGCCTGCGCCGAAGTGCTCAAGGTCGGTTCCAACCCGGGATCCACCGAAGCCACTGATTCCGTGGAATCGGGCGGCGCAGGTTTAAAGGCCGTGGTCGTTGGCTCGATCGTGTCTGCGGTGTTCTACATCATTGTGCAGACCAAGCTATTCGCCAGCGATGTGGCCCAGTATTTCCGCATTGGTGACAAGGGAACCGCCACGGGCTTCGATTTCAGCCTGTCGTTCGCGCTGTTCGCCATTGGCCACCTGGTGGGGCTGTGGGTGGGTGTCGCCATGGGGGTGGGCGCGTTGATCGGCTGGGGCTGGGCGGTGCCGCATTTCACGCTGTTGCATCCGGCCGTAGGTGCAGCCGCAGAGGTGGCGCAGGGTGCCTGGAGCCACTACGTGCGCTTCGTGGGCGCCGGCGCCATCGGCGTAGCTGCCATCTGGACCTTGGGCACGCTAGTGAAACCCGTGGTCGGCGGACTCTCGGGCGCCATGACGGCCTCGCGTATACGCAAGGCCGGCAAGGCGGATACTTTGCCGCGCACCGAACGCGACATCCCCATCGGCATGGTGGGGCTGATTTCGCTCGTGTGTCTGATTCCCGTCGCCTGGTTGCTGTGGCATTTCAGCGTCATCAGTGGACTGGGCTCGCACGCACTGTTGCTGACACTCGGCGGCGTGGTGTTCGTGATCATCATGGGATTTCTGGTGTCAGCGGTCTGCGGCTACATGGCCGGCCTCATCGGTTCTTCCAACAGCCCGCTCTCGGGTATCGGCATCCTGGTAGTCGTGATCGCAGCGTTGCTGCTGGTGTTGGGCATCAAAGCACTGATGCCGGCCGATGCTGGCAAGGCATTAGTGGCGTTTGCGCTGTTCATCACTTCGATCGTATTCGCGGTCGCGTCCATCGCCAACAACAACCTGCAGGACCTGAAGACCGGCCAACTGGTGGACGCCACACCTTCGAAACAGCAGTGGGCGCTGGTGATCGGCGTGATCGCGGGCGCACTCATCATCCCGCCGGTGTTGGACCTGCTCAACCATGCCTACGGTTTTTTGGGCGCGCCTGGCGTCGACCCGGCGCGCGCGCTGCCGGCGCCACAGGCCGGACTGATCTCGGCGCTGGCGCAGGGCGTCATCCAGAACAACATCGACTGGTGGCTGATCATCATGGGAGGCATCATCGGTGCCGTCAGCATCGTGCTCGATGCGATCCTGATCAAGACCACGAAATCCGTCCGCCTGCCGCCATTGGCGATCGGTTTGGGAATCTACCTGCCAACCTCCACCACGCTGATGGTGGTGGTGGGTGCGATCGTGGGCTGGTGGTTCAACCGCCGCGCCGACAAAGCACCCAAGCCGGAAGCCAACAAGCAATTGGGCGTACTGCTGGCCTCAGGATTGATCGTAGGTGAGAGCCTGCTGGGCGTGGTGCTCGCCGCAGTGGTAGCGTTCTCCGGCAACTCGTCGCCGCTCGCAGTCGTGGGCGATAGATTTGAGACCGCTTCCAAATGGATCGGCGGCATCACCTTCGTGGCGGTGACCTATCTGCTGTATCGATGGATTGAAAAGCTAGCTCGGAAGTAAGAGTTTCGTCGATGAATTTTTAAGCAGGCTTCCGCGCCCGCACGGCAAGTCCCTTTCTTTGTACGCGCAAAGAAAGGGACGAAAGAAACGCGCCCCCAGAACACCGCCGCTTGCGACGGCCCCTTGCGCGCTTCCCTCGTTCTGGGCTTCGCAGACGGCACATCCCTGTGCCGCTGCGAAGGCTCGCGTTCCCTGACTTCGCCCGCTGCACGGTCTGATCCTCACTCGGTCCAGTGCTCGGCGGTGTTCAAGGGGGGGTCAATATAAGAAAACAGTCTTTGTACATTAACGGGCTAATGTCATTGTTACAGCTAAAAAAAGACCATCACAGAATGAAAACCTATGCGGCGTAAAGCATCGGCTATAGCAGATGAAATGAGAGACGCTCTTGGATGTTTCTTTTGGTTACTTTTCTTTGCGCCAAAGAAAAGTAACCTGCGCTGCAGGAGCGAAACCCTGTTCTAAAATAGTCACGGCGTAGCCGCACGACTTATCCAAGCTTATCCAGCTCTTTTTCCAGTTCCGGTAGCACCTGAAACAGATCGCCCACCAGCCCGATATCGGCTATCTGGAAGATCGGCGCATCCGGGTCCTTGTTGATGGCGACGATGGTGCGCGCATCCTTAATGCCGGTGAGATGCTGGATGGCGCCGGAGATGCCGACAGCCACATACAGATCCGGAGCGATGATCTTGCCGGTCTGACCTACTTGCAGATCATTGGGCACGAAGCCCGCATCCACGGCAGCGCGTGAAGCGCCCACCGCCGCACCCAGTTTGTCGGCGAACTTGTAGATGATGGCGAAATTCTCCTTACTGCCGACGCCGCGACCCCCGGATACCACGCGTGTGGCCGATTGCAGATCGGGCCGGTCGCTCTTCTCGGCCCTCAATCCCACGAAGCGTGTATGCGATGGCAGCGCCGCATCGGTGCTGACAGAGGCGATTTCGGCCGTGCCGTCCGTGCCGCATTCCTGCCAGGATGCAGTGCGCACCGTGGCAACAATGCAGGGTTTCTCTGGCGCCTTGACGGTGACGATGGCGTTGCCGGCATACATGGGCCGCTCGAATGTCACCGGATTACTGACCTTCATAACGTCGCTCACCTGCTGCACACCAAGTAGTGCCGCTGCGCGCGGCAACACATCTTTGCCAAAGGTGGTCGACGGTGCCAGTACGTGGCTGTAATCTTTCGCGAGTTTAGCGATCTGTGGCGCCAGCACTGACGCCAACTGATGTCCGTTCTCAGCGCGTTCGATTTTCAGCACACGCTTCACGCCCTTTAATTTTGCTGCAGCCTGCGTGACACTGCTGGCCTCGACGGCGAATACGGCGATATCGATGTCGCCGCCGATGGCCTGCGCGCAGCTTACCGCCCGGGCGGTGGACGCATTAAGTTTTTTGCCGTCATGTTCGGCGATGACCAATATCTTGTTAATCACAGCACTCCCCGTTGTTTGAGGGCCGCGACTAGCGCCGGGACATCTTCTACTTTTTTGCCACCGACACGTTGCGGCGGCGGAGAGTATTTGACGGTTTCGAGTTTCGGAGCGGCGGTGATCCCCAGTTCCTCCAATTTCGTAATTTGCAAGGGTTTACTGCGTGCCTTCATGATATCGGGCATCTTCACGAAGCGTGGCGTGTTGAGCCGTAGATCCGTGGTGATCACTGCCGGCAGATCAATCTCGATGGTCTCCAGTCCAGCATCCACCTCGCGGGTGACAGCGGCGGTTCTGTCCTTCAATTCAAGTTTTGAAGCGAAGGTCGCCTGTGGGCGATCCCATAGAGCTGCCAGTATCTGGCCGGTCTGGTTGCAGTCGTCATCAATAGCCTGCTTGCCGAGGATCAACAAGTCCGCGTTTTCGCGCTTCACCAGTTCGTGGAAGATACGCGCTGCCATCAGCGGCTGAGCGGCGTCGACACTCTCCACCAGGATGGCGCGATCTGCGCCCATGGCCAGCGCGGTACGCAGCTGCTGTTGGCACTCCGCAGGACCGATACTTACCGCCACGATTTCTGCCTGCGTCCCACCTTCGCGGATGCGCAAGGCTTCTTCCAGCGCGATCTCATCGAAGGGGTTGATGCACATCTTCACGCCGTCGGTGTTGATGCCACTGCCGTCCTTCTTGACCTGGACCCTCACACTGAAATCAATGACGCGTTTGATGCCAACTAGTATCTTCATTATTTCAATCTTCCACTTGCCTAAGTCGTTGAATCATCTCGACCCTGTTTCCGAAAGGATCCCTGAACTCGAACCGATCATAACCGGGAATCGGTTCACCTCGAACTATCTCAATATCTTTGGCGGCCAACGTCTTTTGCCAATGTGGTAAGTCGCTGACTTCATAGGCCACATGGGTTTTTGTCAAATTTCTATCCACTCCGTCTTCAATGCCCACATGCACCTGCTGGTCGCCGACTTGCAGCCAGAATCCACCACGTCCACTCAAGCAGACCGGTTTCGGTATTGCCTTTAAGCCTAACACTCCACAATAGAAGTCGCGTGCCTGCTCTTCCATTCCTCTTGGGATCGTGATCTGCGCGTGATGTATACGGATGATCGTGTTCACAGATTCTGGTAATTCGGCCCTGACCCGCCTTCCGGCGTGGTCCAGGTGATATTCTCATACGGATCCTTGATGTCACAGGTCTTGCAGTGCACGCAGTTGGCGGCATTGATCTGCAGGCGCTTGGCGCCGTTTTCTTTCACCATCTCATACACCTGCGCCGGGCAGAAGCGAGTGCAGGGATTGCCGTATTCCTCGGCGCAACGGCTTATGCATAGATTGGTGTCCGGCACCTTTAGGTGTGCGGGCTGGTGTTCGTTGTGCGTAGTGGTTGCAAAAAAAACCGAAGCCAGCCGATCCCGCGGTGGCAGTGTGCGCGTGACGTAATTCTCAATCGTGTGCATGCGCTGGTTCAGTTTTTCCAGACTTCTCCAGTCAGGGTGATTCTTGAGCGTCCAGGGCAGTTTGCCGAAAGCGATGGTCTCCAACGCGCCATTCAGCAGGCCGAACCATAGCCCTCGGTGGAAGCCGGGACGGATATTGCGGATCTTGTGCAGTTCTTTCGCGGAAGGCGAGCGGCGCCAGCGGGCGTCGAAGCCTTCGCTGCTACCGTGTTCCGCCAGATGTTCCGCTGCCAGCATTCCCGAGCGCAGCGCCATGTGCACGCCCTTGATCTTGGGTACGTTGAGGGTACCGGCCGCATCGCCCACCAGTAGCGCGCCGGGCATTTCCAGTTTGGGCAACGACTGCATACCGCCTTCGGTAAGCGCACGCGTGCCCGCGGAAAGGATCTCGCCGCCTTCCAGCAGCGGTTTCACACTCGGATGGTTCTTGAACTGCTGGAAGGCTTCGAATGGCATGAAATCCGGATCCTGGTAATCCAGCCCGATCACGAAACCCACGTACACCCGGTCGTTGTCCAGGTGATAGAGGAAACTGCCGCCGTAGGTTTTTGAATCCATCGGCCAACCAATGCTGTGCTGTATCAATCCGGGTTTTGCCCGGCCTACCGGCAGTTGCCAGAGTTCCTTGAAGCCGATGCCATAAGTCTGTGGCGAACATTCAGCATCGAGTTTGAATTGTGCTATGAGTCGCTTGCTGACACTGCCACGGCAACCTTCCGCCAGCACCGTGACGCCGGCATGGATATCTACACCGGCGGCGAAGTTAGGTCCTGGTGTACCATCCTTGTTCAAACCCATATCGCCGCAGCGCACGCCGATAACTTTGCCGTTATCGATTAGCGGCGCAGCCGCGGGAAAACCGGGGAACACTTCCACACCCAGCGTCTCCGCCTGTTGTGCCAGCCAGGCGCACAGATTGCCCAACGAGATGATGAAGTTGCCGTGATTCTTCATCTGCGGTGGCAATGGCAGCCGCATGCGCCCGGTCTTGGTGAGCAGCACGAATTCATCTCTGGTCGCCGATACGCAGATGGCGGGCGGCGTTTTGCGCCAGTTTGGCAGCAGTTCATCCAGCGGGGCCGGCTCCATTACGCAACCTGAGAGGATGTGGGCGCCCACCGTCGAGCCTTTCTCCAGTACGCAGATACGGCTCTCGGGTTTCAGCTGCTTCAAACGGATGGCGCAGGCGAGGCCGGCCGGCCCGGCGCCCACCACCAGCGTATCGTAATTCATTATGTCTCTTTGGATTTGCAAACAGTGCTCCACAGAAACAGCAGGCCCCCTGTTCTGGGGGCCATGAAGATTGAAATCTATTTTATCACCCCTCACCCTTCCCTCTCCCGCAAGGGGAGAGGGGATAAAGTGAAGTGCATTGACACTTATCGTCTACTTCGGTTGCATTCTGATTGCGCCATCCAGGCGGATAGTAGTGCCGTTCAGCATCACGCTCTCGCAGATCTGCTGTACGAGTTGCGCGTACTCCTCAGGCTTGCCGAGGCGCGAAGGGAAGGGCACCTGCGCGCCCAGCGATTTCTGCACCTCTTCCGACATGCCTGCCATCATCGGCGTCCAGAATATTCCGGGGGCGATGGTCATGACACGGATACCGAAGCGTGCAAACTCGCGCGCGATCGGCAGGGTCATGCCGACCACGCCGCCTTTTGATGCAGAATAGGCGGCCTGGCCGATCTGGCCCTCGAAAGCGGCCACCGATGCGGTATTCACCATCACACCGCGCTCGCCCTCGGCGTTGGGCGCGTTGTGCTGCATGACGTTGGCGGCAGACTTGATGAGGTTGAAGCTGCCGATGAGGTTCACATGGATGACCTTGGCGAAGAAATCCGTGGCCATGGGACCTTCACGGCCAAGAGTGCGGCCTGCACCCAGGATGCCGGCGCAACTTACCGCTAACTGCAGGCTGCCGAAGGCAGCATTGGCTTTCTCCACAGCCGCGGTTACCTCTTTCTCGGAGGATACGTCGGTCTTGATGAATAGCGCATTGACACCGAGTTTCTTGGCAACTTCTTGACCATGCTGTTCGTTCACATCCAGCATCGCGACTTTGCCGCCGGCCTTGAGGATGCGCTCGCAGGTGGCGAGCCCCAGGCCGGAGACTCCCCCGGAGACGATGGCATTGATCTTCTCGAATTTCATGACTGTCTTTGTCCTTATATATTGTTGACTATCTATTCTTGCCCTGGTTGGCAACCGCTTCAGCTGCCGCTGCGATCTTGCCCGCATCGCCCAGGTAATAGTGGCGCTTCGGGTTCAGGTTCCGGTCGAACTCATATACCAGCGGGATGCCCGTGGGGATGTTGAGATGCACGATGTCTTGGTCGCTGATCCTGTCCAGGTATTTCATCAAAGCCCGCAGAGAATTACCGTGGGCCACGATGATGATACGCTCGCCGCGTTTCAGGGCCGGCAGAATTTTGGTCTTGTAGTAAGGCAGGAAGCGCGCCACCGTATCCTTTAGGCTTTCGGTGGCGGGCAGTTCTTTTATCTTCAGGCTGGCATAGCGCGGATCATGCCTGGGATAGCGCGGGTCCTTCTTGGTCAGCGGCGGCGGCGGGATATCGTAACTGCGCCGCCAGATCTTTACTTGTTCCTCGCCGAACTTCTGCGCGGTCTCTGCCTTGTTCAGCCCCTGGAGGGCGCCATAATGGCGTTCGTTCAGCCGCCAGTGGCTGTGTGACGGTATCCACATCAGATCCATATCGTCCAGCACGATCCATAGAGTGCGGATAGCGCGTTTGAGTACCGAGGTGTAGGCGGTATCGAAAACAAACCCTGCCTTTTTCAGCAGGCGCGCAGCTTCGTGGGCTTCGCTCACGCCTTCCGGGGCCAGATCCACATCGGTCCAGCCGGTGAAACGGTTTTCTTTGTTCCACTGGCTAAGGCCGTGGCGCAAAAGAACTAATCTCTTAGCACGGTCATTCATGTTGACTGTCAATGTTGTGTAACGGTGGCGGCATTGCGCAAGGCTTGCAACCATGCATCTTTATCTGAGCCAGTCACTGGATTGGAGGATAAATAACTAACCTCATACACGCCGTATTTACCGGCCATAAACCGGCTAATCTGTGTCCGAACCTTACTCGAGGCACAGTTGCTATTCTCGAGCTCGAAATATACATCATCGGCGTTTTCCGAAATCAAGCTCATCTGCGTGCCAGGGCATTGTTTCTTGGCACTTTCGATCAATAAATGGAAGAATTGGTCGATTGATCCCGGGAACATAAGATTTGACCAATATTCTATTTCTATCATCTGGTTCCAGTTGTTTGCACTTTGGTCCTTAGGTAACCAATCTTGTATTGAATGACCTCCATTAGCATTTCCACTCCCAACCCATTTCAAATCGTTATCTGGTGGTACAACATGAACCGTTTCTGGATAGGGGCCAACGCCGCCGGTTGCATCATACGCGAATGATTTACAGGAGTTGAATTTTTCGCTGTTATCCATTTTGCCAGAATACGAATCCCCTGGCACTGTGTTATTCGCGAGACCTGCGGTGAATTTATAGATGTGCCCAGCTTCCACCTTGAACTTCACATTCTGAAATCCGTAATTCTCCTGTATTCCCCACATGGCTAGGTTTATGTCGCACTTTAGACTAAACGTATATTCGCCAGGTGGTAAAAGCACTTGAGACTCCGAAGCACCCATCTTTTTACCGTCGACTGCCTCGATAAAAACAAGATTATGATTGACGGGTAGCCAGCTGAACGCGCCTGAATCTCCTTCAATGAGCGCATTGTTTTGCTGACCACCATTGACTTGGAATGGTTCAGCTGTAGCGCAGGCAACTAAAAAAGTTACACCGACTAATAATATATTTTTCTGTAGCATTAAAGCTTCCTCGCTTCAAAGTAGCCGGGGACTGGTTATCATTCGTATGAAGTCTTCAGATCCTGTTCCCGCTGGAAGCGTTGCATGGCGAGTTCTATGAGCTTGTCGATGAGTTGCGCGTAAGGGATGCCGGAAAGACCCCACAATCGCGGGTACATGCTGATCTTGGTGAAGCCGGGGATGATATTGATCTCATTCACCAACAGCGTGCCATCGGCTTTCAGGAACATATCCACGCGGCCCATGCCCTCGCAGTTGAGCACCTTGAAAGTTTGGACGGCTAGAGCCTGCACGCGTTTAACGGTTTCCGGCGGGAGCTTCGCCGGCGCTTCCAGCCGTGCGCCGTTCTCGTCCACATATTTCGCTTCGTAATCGTAGAACTCGTGGTTGGGAATGATCTCACCCGGCAGGGAGGCTATGGGATGGTCGTTGCCCAACACCGCGCATTCGATCTCGCGCCCCAGAATGGCTTCCTCGATGAGAATCTTGGTGTCATAGCGGTAGGCAACCTGCACGGCCTTGCGGAAGCTGGTTTCATCTTTGGCCTTGGTGATGCCCACTGAGGAACCGAGGTTGGCCGGCTTTACGAACACCGGCAGCCCCAGTGACTGGGTCACGTTGCTGTAGTTCGGCTGTTCGCCATGACTAAAGGCCAGGAACTTCGGTACTGGGATGCCGGCATCCCGCAGCAGGCGCTTCATCACATCCTTATCCATACCCACGGCGGAGCCCAGGACACCGGCACCCACGAATGGCACGTTGGCGAGTTTCAACAGGCCCTGGATGGTGCCGTCCTCGCCCAGAGGCCCATGCAGTACGGGGAAGACCACATCCACCGCCTTGTCCATCGGGCCAGCGCCCAAGCTGGTGAGACGGCCTTTGCTCTGCGGCACCATAGCCACATATTTGCTTTCGGCCTTGTTAATAGCGATGAGTTTCGGATCACTGGTGTTCAGCAGAAACCGCGACGGCTCACCCATGAGCCAACGGCCGCTCTTGTCGATGCCGATCAACACCGGTTCGTATCTGTTTTTGTCGAGCGCGTCGATCACGTTCTTGGCAGACAGTAATGAGATCTCGTGCTCTGCCGATTTGCCGCCGAACAGGATACCGACGCGGAGTTTTTTCATTTCTTTTTGTCCAGTGTGCCGGCATCGCGGCGGGAATCCGCGGGGATACGCCCCAGCTTGCTCTCGGGTTTTCGTACCAGGGCTTCGCTCATGTACCGTCCGGCTTCCAGCAGTTTAGCCATGTCCACGCCGGTTTCAATGCCCATGCCGGTGAGCATGAATAGCACATCCTCGGTGGCCACGTTACCGGTAGCGCCCTTGGCATAAGGACAGCCGCCGAGACCCGAAACGGAGCTGTCTACCACGCTCACGCCCAATTCGAGACAGGCGTGGATATTAGCCAGTGCCTGGCCATAGGTGTCGTGGAAGTGCACCGCCAGTTTCTGCATCGGTACTTCGGCGGCCACGACCGCCAGCATGCGCTGTGCCTTGACTGGCGTGCCCACGCCGATGGTGTCGCCAAGCGATATTTCATAACAGCCGAGATTCGCCAGTTGTTTGGCTATACGGGCCACGGCTTCGGGTTCTATCGGCCCCTCATAGGGACAGCCGATGACCGTTGAGATGTAACCACGCACGCGTATCTTGCTTTCGGCGGCCATAGCCATCACCGGTTTGAAGCGTTCGATGGATTCGGCGATGGAGCAGTTGATGTTCTTCTGGTTGAAGGTCTGCGATGCCGCTGTGAAGATTGAGACGTCTTTGGCTCCGGCTTCTAAAGCACGCCGCATGCCTTGTTCGTTGGGCACCAGTACTGGATAGGCCACACCAGGTTTCTTGTCTATGCCTTTAAAGACTTCTTCCGCATCCGCCAGCTGTGGGATCCATTTTGGACTCACGAAACTGGTGACCTCGATGGTCTGCAAGCCGCTCTGTGAGAGCCGATCGATGAACTCGACCTTCACCACAGCCGGTACGATAGTCTCCTCGTTCTGCAGGCCATCGCGTGGGCTGACC
>JBAWFD010000105.1:0-2135 GCA_049591615.1 Gammaproteobacteria bacterium
TCATCGGGAACGCCCACGACGGCTGCCTCGCGCACTCCCGGAATCCGGTGCAGGGCATTCTCAACTTCGACTGGGCTCACCTTCTCGCCGCGGGTCTTGATGATGTCATCGGTCCGGCCGACGAAATAGAGATACCCCTCGTCGTCCATGCGGAAGAGATCATGGGTACAGAGCGCCCTTTCGCCGGGCAGCTTCCCGGGCTTGAGCATCTCGTCCGTGAGATCGGGACGGTTCCAATACCCCGCCATCACGTGAGGGCCTCTGACGTACAGGATGCCGACATCTCCGGGTGGGACCGGCTTGCCATCAGTGGAAAGCAGATAGACCTCCGTTCCCGGAATTGCTTTGCCCACGGATCCCGGCTTGGCATCGATGAGCTCGGGCTCCAGGTAGCTCACGCGCTTGCACTCCGTGAGGCCGTACATTTTGTAGATCAGCGCATTAGGGAAGATCTCGCGTAGTCCGCCCGTGAATTCGTCCGGAAGCGCTGCGGCGGTATTGGTGATGCGAGTAACAGATGGAAAGCAGAGTGCGCTGCGCCGGTGTGCAGCCAGTAGAGTGGCGAAGATGGTAGGCACGCCTGGAAACACTGTTACGGCGTCGTCTCGCATGCGACCCAGCGCCTGTCCGAGAAAGGTGAATGATCGTTCGAGCACGAGGCACGCGCCCAGGGCGACCGCCATCAGAAGCTGATAGAGACCGTAGTCGAACGACAGGGGCAGGACGCAGAGGATTTTCTCGTCCTGCGTCAGGCGCAGATACTCGATGAGGCTTCCGGCGGTGAACACCATGGCCTGATGCGTCTGCATGACGCCTTTCGGCGCGCCGGTACTGCCCGATGTATAGATGATTGTCGCGAGATCGAGGGGAATCACCGGCACAGGCTCTGCAAGCGGCCGCGCCGCTGCCAGCGCGGCCTCGAGCGACTCCGCGGGGCCGTTGCACTTGCCCGAGCAGAGCACCACCAGTGGGTGCTCGAGTCCCCGCAAGGCCTCCAGGTAGACCCGCTCGAGAGCGCCTTCTGTGATCAGCACCCGCGCACCACAATCCCGCAGCATGAACTCGAGCTTGCTCGCCCTGGTCTGCGGATTGATGGGGACGAAAACCGCGCCTGCGATCAGCGTGCCGAAGATTGCTGTCACGCTTGCCCACGAGTTCTCGAGCTGAATGGCGACCCGATCGCCCCGGCCAATACCCCGGCTGCGTAAGGCGCCGGCCAGTCGCCGAGAGGCGTCCAGAAGCTCCGCGAAGGCATAGGACCCGCCGTCCACGATCAATGCAGCCCGGTCCCGCGTCTCTGCGATGCCGCGCTGCAAGAGGGCGTCGTGGACCAGGCGTTGGGCCATCATGGGTCGATCGGTCACGCCGTGACCCCCTGGGGCGTGTGACATAAGTCCTTGAGCATAGGCGGCTTGAGTATACTTTCAGGCCACGGGGCGGAAGGAACGGGTTCGCATGACGCTGCACGCCGAACTCAGGCAATTTATTCTAGAAAACTATCTGCTGACGCGGGACGAATCCGCACTGGACGATTCCGATTCTCTGACCGCCCGGGGTATTCTGGACTCCACCGGCGCGCTGGAGCTCGCCCTGCATCTGGAGGAGCGGTACGGCGTCACAGTACAGGATGAAGAGCTGCACCCCGACAACCTGGATTCGATCGAGCGGATCGCCGCCTTCATCGAGCGCAAGCGTGCCTGAATTCCCTGGGGGCCCGACCTTGACCTACTGCTTGTCCGAGGGGACCTAGCCCCCGTGTGTGGAATCGCCGGCGCACTGCTCGTTGCGGGGCAGGACGCGCTTCCCGATCCCGCCCGGATGATTGCCACGCTCAGGCACCGCGGCCCCGATGGAACGGGCTACCTCCGGTCTCCGGCCTGCGTACTGGCCAGCGCCCGCCTCAGCATCATCGATCTCGAGACCGGCGATCAGCCCCTGGCCAACGAGGATGAAAGCGTCTGGACGGTCCAGAACGGGGAGATCTTCAACTTCATCGAGCTGCGCGCCGAGCTGCAGCGTCTCGGTCACCAGTTCCGGACCCACTCCGACACCGAAATAATCGTCCACGCGTATGAGCAATACGGTGAGCGATTCGTCGAGCATCTCAGTGGTCAGTTCGCGATCGCTCTATGGGA
>JBAWFD010000106.1:0-3117 GCA_049591615.1 Gammaproteobacteria bacterium
CGGCTACGCGTCCCTCGTCAGCGATCCGAGCGAAGCCGACGTCGCCATCCTCAGGCTGAAGGCACCCTGGGAGCCGTCAGGTCACGGAGGCTTTGTCGACCTGTTTCACGGGGGTTCGCTCGAATTCCCGTTGGAAGAGCTCGAGCGCCTGCTGAACATCTGCCGGGCCGTGCCTACGGTCATCGACATCTACCTGGAGCGGCCGGCCGTCCTCACACCCCTCGCCCGAGAAGCGGCGGCCATCATCGGCAACTACGGCATCGACGAGGCGGCACTGTTCGACGTGCTCTTCGGCGACGCGTCACCGGGAGGCAACCTGCCTTTCGACCTTCCTCGATCCATGGCTGCCGTTGTCGCGAGCCGGAGCGATGTGCCCTTCGACACGGAGGACCCGCTGTTCAGGTTCGGTTACGGGCTGCGCTACGCCGATGGCGGTTGATCGGGTGCTTCGGACGACTAGTGGACGAGACGGTCACTGCCGGCCCAGTAGCGGGCCCTGATCGCCTTCTTGTCCGGCTTACCCAACGGGCTTACAGGAATCGCGTCGACGATGTCAACGGTCTTTGGCGCATGGTGGGAACCCTTGCGCTCCTTGACGAGAGCGACGATCGCGTCAACGTCAACGGTGGCGCCTGCCCTCGGCACAATGACTGCCGTCACCGCTTCACCCCACTTGTCGTCGGGGGTTCCCACGACCGCGACGGCGGAGACCGAAGGATGGGTCGCGATGATGTCTTCTATTTCGCGGGGAAAGACATTGAACCCTCCTGAGACGATCATGTCCTTCTTGCGGTCAACGATGGTGAGAAAGCCCTGTTCATCTTTGCGAGCGACGTCTCCCGTGTGGAGCCAGCCGCCTTCGAGGGCCTCAGCCGTTTCCTCGGGCTTGTTCCAATAGCCCTTCATGACGAGAGGCCCCCGGACGCACAGCTCACCGGGTTCACCGTCTGCGACCTCGTGGCCTTCGTCGTCCAGCAGGCCGACGCGGGTCCACGGCACCGGTCTGCCGCACGATGCGAGCCGGTTGAGGTCGTCGGGGTCGTGCTCTTCCTTGCGAAGCACGCAGACGGTCATCGGTCCCTCGGTCTGTCCGTAGAACTGGAAGAAGATGAGGCCCAACTTGCGGATTGCCTCTTGGAGCCGTATGGGTGACATGGGGGATGCGCCGTAGTAGATCGTCTTCAGGCTCGAAAGATCGCGCTCGGCGAACGTGGGATGGTCGAGCAGGGAGTAGATCATCGACGGCACGAGCATGGTGGTCGTGATCCGATGCTCTTCGATTGCCTCCAACACGGCGGCCGGTTCGAAGGCGGGCAGGACCACCATCGACCCGCCGGCGAGCAGTATCGGGACGAAGAACGAAGAGCCGGCATGGCTCAACGGGGTGCAGACCAAATGGCGGACCTCATCGGGCCACTGCCATTCCGACATCTGGATCTGCGTCATGCTGGCGCTCGCCCTGAAGGTGTTCATCACACCCTTGGGCTTACCGGTCGTGCCTCCGGTGTACGCAAGAGCGGAGACATCCTCAGGGCCCACGTCGGGCCCGACGAGACGCCTGGGCTCGAAGGCTTCGCTCAGCTTCATGAGGTCTTCGCCGACATCGCTGGGGCCGTAGGACAACAGCCGGGTGAGGGTCGGCACCTTCTCCTGCAGCTCTTGCGCTCTCCCGGCGAAGGCCGGGTCGAAGATCAGCGTGTTGATCTGCGCGTCTTCGAGAACATAGGCGTGGTCGTCCAGCGAGCCGAGGGGATGGAGCGGAGTGTTCCGGCAGCCGGTCACCATCACCGCCCCCATGGAGAACAGGACTTCGGGCCGGTTCTTCGACAACGTCGCCACGCCCTGGCCGAGGAGGATTCCCTGAGCGCCGAATGCCTGCGCGTAGCGGCTGATCTGGTCCCGCATCTGCGCTGCGGTGAGGACGTCCCCGTCGATGTACAAGCACGGTCGATCGCCGTTGCGTTCGAGGGCGGCGATGAGCAAGTCCGGCAGGAACTGCGGTCGGTAAAGGGCGTCCATCCCGCCATTATGACATCGACATCGACTTATGGTCCGTGTAGCGTCGTGGGCGTGAGCGAGCCTGACTCCGTCCTTCTCGTCGAGAGCCGTGATCGCATCCGGGTCGTCCGGCTGAACCGGCCCGAGGCCTTGAATGCCGCCAACCCTGAGCTCCACCGCCGTCTGGCCGAGGTCTGGCTGGAGCTGGAGGGGGATCCCGGCTGCTCTGTGGTCGTGATCACCGGCAACGGGCGGGCGTTCTGTGGCGGTGGTGACATGACCCTCCTCAAGCGGATGAACGAAGACGAGGAGGTCAGGGCGGCCATCCTGCGCGAGGCGCGCCAGATCGTGGAGCGGCTCATCCGGTTCCGGTTCCCGGTGATCGCCGCCGTGAACGGCCCGGCCGTCGGGCTCGGCTGTTCCCTGGCCGGGCTCAGCGATGTCGTCTTGATTGAGGAGAGCGCCTACCTGGCCGACCCGCACGTCTCGGTGGGCCTGGTGGCGGCCGACGGTGGTGCCCTGACGTGGCCATCCATGACGAGCCTTCTGCGGGCCAAGGAGTATCTGTTCACCGGCGATCGCATCGTCGCCAAGGACGCCGTGGAATTCGGGCTGGCGAACCGGGTGGTGCCCGACGGGTCGAGCCTTAACGAGGCACTCTCCCTGGCCGAGCGGATCGCCCGGCAGCCGACGCAGGCGCTCATCGACACCAAGCGGGCCCTGAACAAGCATCTCGAGCGGGCCATGCACGACGTGTTGGACTTCGCGCTGGCCGCCGAGAGCATCTCCAGCGCAAGTGCGCCACACCGTCAGATTGTGGATCGCTTCCTCGAGAAGTCGGCCTCGACGCCGCCGCCGGCCACTCCGAGGGCAAGCGCGTCGTAGGGAGCAGCATTGTGGGCCTGAGCCTGGAGGATCGCAGTGAGATCACTGATCTCCTGTCGCAGTACGGCTTGCTCCTCGACCGGCAGCAAGTCGACGAGTGGATGGCGCTCTTTGAGCATGACGCCGTGTTCGAAATGGAAGGCCAGTCGCCCCTGACGACGACAACAGAGCGAGCGGAGCTCGGCCGCACGGCGCCGTCGGGAACCCACCTGGCCGCGCCGCCTGTCATCCGGC
>JBAWFD010000107.1:0-1818 GCA_049591615.1 Gammaproteobacteria bacterium
GACCAGGACTCCTGACATAGCTCAGTAATTGGTGTGCGGTCGTCGGTGGGATTTCACGCTGTAGCGCAGGGTGAGCATGGTGCCGGGGTAGACGGTGTGGGTGGTGTTGAGGGTTTGGCAGAGTTCGGCGAGGGCGGCGGTGTGGCGTGGCGCCGACATCGGGTCGAGCCGGATATGCAGGGTGTCGTGGTCGGGGATGATGTCGCCTGATCCGGCTAGCGCGGTGCGGATGAGGGTGTGGGCCTCGTCGTCAGCGCGCGTATAGCCGGTGTCGGTAAGGATCGTGCGGGCGAGGGATCGCGTCGTGTTGTAGGCGGCGATGCGGATGGCGTGGTGGATCAGTTTCGTTTCGGTGTCCAGCACCTGCTGGCCGGGATTGACCTCGGCGAGCGGGAGCCGGGCGGGGATAGCCTGGTGCGCAGTGAGCGCCGCGTCGAGTGTGGTTTCGGCGGCGTGCACGTCGGCGTTGATGGTGTCGATCATCGCGTTGGTGAGCACGGTGGTGGCGCCCGGTGGCGGGCAGGACGCCGCCAACAGTTGACGGTCGCGCAGTGTTTCGACCAGATGTAGTGCGCGGCGGGCCTTTTCGACCTGCTGGTAGGCGGATTTTTTGGCCGGGTTGGGTACCATGCGGGTCTGGTCGTCGTCGCCGGCGCGGTAGGTGTCGTGGGAGTCGAGATCGAAATGGATGCGGCCATAGCGGTAGTGGTTCTCCTGACGCCAGCGAGAGCCCATCCGGTAACGGATCTCAGCGGCGGGCAGGTCGGCGCGGGTGGTCAGGATGTGCATCTGGCGGGTTCGCGCGGTGTCGAACAGGCTGACCTGGCGCATCGCGAACACCTCGCCCTTGCGTGGCCCCTCGGTGATGTCGAGCTCCACCTGGGTGTCGGCCAGCCGCCAGGTGTGGACGCGGCCGTGCTCGTCGGTGTGACTGTGCTCGGCGAAGGCGTGTTCGTCGATATCGGCGGCGCGGCCCTTGCGCCAGGTCAAGGTGTCGAACCCGGCACCGTGCAGGTCGGCGAACAGCGCCGGCGACCAGCCGCCGCGGTCGAACCCGACCAGCACCCGCCGATTGTCGCCGACCATCGCGCGCAGCTCGGGGATCATCCGGCGCAGCTCGCCGGCCAGCGAGGCGGCCGGTTCGGCCATGACCACCAGCAGCGGATCCCCCGCGGCGTCGCACACCCAGGTCTCCACCGTGGCCGGGGCGGGGAACTTCAGTCTGGGCACATGGGTTTTCGCGATCTTGCGGGTGCCCTGATAGGCGCGCACATGCCCGTCGACGTAGCACACCGCCGCCTGCTCGGGGCGGATGGCGACGTGCCGGCACGCCATCGCGGTGATCCAGTCGCCGGCCTTGCCCGCCTCGGCGAGCAGCCCGATCTTGCGGCGGATCGTCTTGACCTCCGGCGCCCGGTCCAACCCCAACACCCGCCCCAGCGCGACCGGATCGACCCGTGCCGCGCCCTCCGCGCGGGCCTGACCCAGCAGCGCCCGAAACACCCCCTCGCACAACATCGTATCCAGCGAGTAGAACCCGTTCGGCAACGCGCCATAGACCCCGTGCGCGGTCTCGGCCAGCCCGGTCGCCGCCAGCGCGGGCACCGCCAACAGCAACCCGGCCAACGGCGCCCGCGCACACGGCGTAAACACCGGCGGCGCGGACTCCAGCAACCCGAACCGCGCCAACACCCGCTCGGCCCCACGCGGGCGCGGATCCGCCAACACCGGCACCCCCACCGGCGGTGCCGCCATGACAGCGCAAGCCGTTGCGGCACAATCATCCTCGGTGCCCGCATCGACCTGAGGCACCGGCCC
>JBAWFD010000108.1:0-4347 GCA_049591615.1 Gammaproteobacteria bacterium
TGTCGTCTTTAAATAACTTTGCCCATCAATTTTAATAATGATTGTCAACGCACTTGAATCGATTGCATAGTCAGTAAAAACTGCCATTTTAACCAGGCACAGTTTTTCCATTCAGGTCAGTCACCCAAGTTCGCCCTTGGGGGTCTTATGGCTCTTGCCATTGCGGGAATCTCTAGCGTCGTTGTTGAGCGGTTGATCCTTGCCATGGCCGAGTTGTTTAGTCGTCTCCGGACTAGAACGCTTATTCAACTAATTACGGGTATCCGGATTATTTGATTGATTTTGTCTGAATAGCCGCCTCTACCAGCAAGTGCAAATTCGACTTCTGCGGTGTATGCACCGACATTACGTCTGGTCTTTGGTGTCAGCCACTAACTTCCTTCCTTTCTATTTTCAGACTCAATGTCTGCTTCGTGGTATAAAGCAGATCTCCAAACAGCATACCAGCGATTCAATCCCCTGATATGCTGTTCACGACCCACAGCGGACACATGAGATTGGCCGTGATTTCGATCTGATCAGCTCATCAATGACGAGTTGCGACACTGTTTATTTTGGCACTTCGAGAGACCACTTTTGGCCGCATTACGACTTCGGCGTATGAACCGCCACCCGGCCGCTGTCAGCGTCTTACCCCTGGAGGTTCGTCGCCTATTGACAGATATGCATACAATATGCATACTGCGTCAATGGGCATAGAATACGACCCGGCTAAGGCGGCGGCTAACCTCAAGAAGCATGGCGTGAGCTTCGCGCATGCCGAACAGGCACTGCGGGACCCGTTAGCACTGACGATTGAAGATCCAGACGCTCAGGGTGAAATTCGCTATGTGACCCTGGGCATGGATGCGCTCGGGCGCCTCCTGGTCGTTACTCATACCTCGCGCGCAGAGCGGACGCGCATTATTTCCGCTCGCAAGGCAAGTGTAACCGAGGTGGAACAATACCATGCGTAAACAGTACGATTTCAGCAAGGGAAAACGCGGTGCAGTAGTACCGTCAATGGGTAAGACACGTATTACCATTATGCTTGATCATGATGTGATCGAGACGTTTCGAGTGCGAGCCGAGAAGAAGGGCGTCGGGTATCAGACGGCCATCAACGAGGCTCTGCGGGCGGCGATCCGGGACGGGGAAACGCCGGTAACGCTGCGCACTCTTCGCAAAGTCATTCGTGAGGAGCTGCAGCACGCCGAGTGACAGGAGCCAGGCGTGACCAGCGGTTCATAGAAGGGCGGTGTGTAATGTGTCCAGCCCCAGCGTCCGGTTCTGGCCCAGACTGTGTGAATACTGGAAATCCTCAAAAGGCCATCTGACGGCCGCAAATTGAAAGACCGCTGATGGCCGGAAGGCACCTTTCAAAATCATTTTCAGTAAGTCTGCTCTCCGTTTGACAGATCGCTGCCTTAAGTAGTACCAGTTTCAGGTTTCCCTAAGGGCTTTTGCCACCGGCAGTCGCGCGGCACGGATCGCCGGAAACAGTCCGCCGACGAAACCCATGATCAGTGCGAATACCATACCGCCTGCTATCAATCCGGGGGTAACTACGAACTGGAATGCGACCTGGCTAAATCCATTGCCCATCGTAGTCCCAGCTTGATAGCCATTGAACAACAGATAGCCAATAAGGCCCGCAGCAATTCCTCCTATCAACCCGTAGTACATCATTTCCATAAGCATCGCGAGTGTCGTCGATGCCCCTTTAAAACCCAAGGCTCTTAAGATTGCAGTTTCGTGCACGCGTGTGCCTAGACTCGCCAACATGAGGTTGACAGCACCGACGATTGCACCCAGTCCCATGAGCGTGGCAAAAGCAATGCCCAAAGTGCCAATGATCATCGTAAAGTTTTCAGCCATCTGGGCGAAATAGCGATTTTCTGAAAACACTTCAACATCGAGCCTTGGATCCCGCTTGATGGCCGATTTGAATTTCGCGAGTGCCGCGGGTGAGTCCAGTTTCACATACACGTCGGAATAGGTGGCACCCATGTGAAATGCTGTCTGTAAACCTGCAGCATCCGTCCAGATTTCAGACTCCCGCAAGCCGCCGCCAGCGACAAATATGCCCACCACCTTCCATGCATTGTTATCGGAGCGGATCGTGTCGCCGAGCCGTAGTCCTTGATATTCACGCATTGCCTGCTGTCCGACGATAACTTCGTTTACGCCAGGATTGAAGAGACACCCGGCGACAATGTGGATCTGTTCATGGACTGCGAAGGCGTTGCTGGTGACACCGCGCATCACAACATCCGCTTCCACGTCGCTTCCCTGCTTGGGAAGGCTCACGCTGGTGACGAATTCGGGTGACATTAGCGCGCCACCAGCCGTATGCATCACGCCCGGCTGTGTCCCAATCGCACGCACCTGGTCTTCGTCGAAATGGCTCTCGGGCTCGGAATACGCGCCGCTGGACAGGACTATCGCCACATCCGCAGAACCCGTTTGTGCAAACGTTCTACTCAGACCCTGACCCAGTGACAGCACCAGTATCATCACCAACACAACCACCATAAAGCCGACAACCATGATCAGCGGGATCATTGGCCGTCGTCGCGCAATTCGCAAATTGAGCATCGAGAGGGCAAACGCTTCCGTCAGCCAATGCTTACTGGCACTCATTTACGCACTCCACAAAGCGTCGCGCACGGATAGCCGCCAGGTTTGCAGAGCGGGTATCGCACCGGCGAGCAGGGCCAGGATAATCATGAGTGCGATTGAAACCGCAATGGCGAAGCCCGTCATGACCACACCCGCCAATTGTTGCTCCAGCAAGTGCTGCAATTTTTCGATCAGGAAGTATGCCAGCAATAACCCGATGAGACCGCCCCCCACACAGACAAGAATTGATTCGCTGAGCACTAAGCCGGTGACGGTGCCTCTCTGGAAACCGAGTGCCATTAACACTGCGAACTCGGACAGCCTTTCTCGCGCGGTATGCAACATGATCGCTCCCACCACCAGCAACATGGACAGGAAAACCAGTACCGCGACGGTGGTCAGGATGGCTCCGACATTACCGGCGGCAGCATACGCATTCTGCAGCAAGGCATTGGATGCCATGGTGGCCGTCTGCGGGGAGGCGTTGGTAAAAAGATGATCAATCGCATGGCTGACTTCAGCCGTCTGGCTGGGACTCGAGACCAATTCGACGAACGTATCGACCGAGCCCTGATTGGAAACGCGCGCTTCATCGAGGTATTGGTAGTGCATGAATAGCTTCTGGGAACTGAATTGCGCCCCGCCCCGCGTGTTGATAACTCCATCGATTGTGACATCCCATGTGGTGTTGTGATCCTTTCTTTGTATGGACGAACCGATCGGTACGTGATCACCAACACGCCAACCATATTGTTTTGCCAATGCAGGCGTTACCAATACACCGGTGCGATCCGTTAACCACGTCTTGAGCTGGTCCGGCTGCACAGTCAGATCGGGATATACCTGCAACAGACTCGCGGACGGGACGGCGAACATCAATACGAAATTGCTCTGTTTCTGATAGAAGCCTGCGAACGCAGACAAATAGGTGACAGCCTTGACGCCAGGTACGGAGGCGATGCGCTCCGCGTACGCCACTGGCATCGGCGAATACGGTGCCACCTTATTGAGAGTCGTCATACGCAGCGTCGCGGCCTGCGATTGGGGCCGCTGTCCGCTAAGCCCATGGCGTACTGCCATCAGGACGCCAAATAGTAGAAAGGCGATCACAACCGAGAGCGTGGTTAGCAGTTTGCGCCCCTTGTTGCGTTTGAAGTTCATCCAGATGAGGGTGAGCATGTGTTTAAGCTTCCGGCTCTTCACTCAGCAGACCTTTGTTCATGAACAGGGTGCGCTAGGCTTATGCGAGTTAAGAGTACAACCCAACATATTTATTCTAATCCGAATGTCAGCTACTGGCCGGGTTCAGCACTTAATTACTGGCATCGGTGATTCTACTCCTTCGACTTCTGTCTCCGACCCAATGGAGACCTTCGTCTTTTATATCTTTGGTGGCAACTCATCGTATTGTGGTATGGAGTCAGTTATTTTGTGCCAATTTGCTTTCGAGGCAACATAAACGTGATAGACAATACTCAATGGCGGTGCGTGGTCTAAACTTCCCGCCGCTAAATGCATAATCGTGGGACGCAGGCTTGTGAGGTTGCCAATACTTGACCCGCATTTTCCGCAGAATAGCCTTCGCCCGTAGTGCGACGATATGAACTCCTTTAAATTAGGGAAGGTCTGCACAACTCACTAAATCAGCATGCCAGCATTGGATTGAAGCCAATCGCAGGATGCGGAGCGGGGATCTCCGCATCGCAACACGCGATTTTGATCTTGATCCTGATGTATTCGCGCTAT
>JBAWFD010000109.1:0-3387 GCA_049591615.1 Gammaproteobacteria bacterium
GTGTAATACTATGTGGTACTTCACTTGGATTCTGGGTGTATTGCTGGCGTGTGCATTTGGCATCGTCAATGCCATGTGGACCGAGATAAAAATGCACGATTCTTCCATCGAGTTATAAGCGCTTGTAGACAGGCAAACTGTGGATAGGTATGGAAGCCTATGTGCATGATGAAAGCAGCAATTCGGTTTTTGCCAAAAGTTGACGGACAATTGATGCATATCATGCTGTGGTCGGGTGCCCAAGCTTAGCGTATGGCACTCCTCATGCCACAATTTCTGAGGAGTCGTAACGCTTCCAGCTACGCGGTTACTCGCCCAACGAATTTGACCTGGCCATAAGGATGGCTTGATTAAGGTGGACCGGCGTGCGGTGAGCCTGCTGGACCTTCCAGGGTTGCAGGGCCTGTGTCAAGCCTGGGCGGTTTGCGGCGTTAGCTCGCCATTCCATATTTGTTTGATCTAGGTCAAAAACTAGGGGCTGGCCTGTCAGTAAGCTGCGACCACAGTAAGAAAAGGATAATCCTGACCATGGATGGCGCATCTCAGGAGTCGTCCAAATGTATAAGTATTTCTCGTACAGACTGCATTTGCCACTTTTATCCTTGGGGTTGTTATTACTATTGTTTTCCCTGCAGGCGCAAGCAGTGCCGAGTTTTGCGCGCCAGACGGGACTCGCCTGCAACGCCTGCCATACGGTGCCGCCACAGCTGAATGCCTTCGGTCGCTATTTCAAGCTGCACGGTTACGTGTTGGGACCCAACAAGCTGACTGGCGGAAGCCAGCAACTCAGTATCGACAAGTTTCCACCACTGTCCGCGATGATGATGATCTCGGATACAGTGACGCGCGAATCACAACCGGATTCGCAGAACGGTTCCGTCGAGTTTCCTGACCAGTTCAGTATCTTTTATGCAGGGGCAATCGCAGAACATATGGGTGCATTTGCCCAGATTACTTATGAACAGCCTGCTGACCACTTCAGTATAGATAACACCGACATCCGTTACGCGCGTGATTTTAGCTGGGGCGACCATTCGATGGTGTGGGGGCTGACCCTCAACAATAACCCTACGGTACAGGATGTATGGAATAGCACGCCGGCCTGGGGATACCCGTATGTGGCTTCGGGTGTAGCTCCAAGCCCCACGGCGGCCCCTTTGCTGGACGGTGCATTGGCCCAGAATGTGGCCGGCCTGGGTGCGTATGCCTGGCTCGACAGCACTTGGTATGGCGAAGCTACACTGTATCGCTCAAGTCAAACGGGTGTAGATCAGCCTTATAACAGCACCACCTCCGAAGTGATCGCCGGTATGGCGCCCTATGTGCGGTTGGCCTGGGAGCATCCCTGGACCACGGGCGACGGCCAGAGTGATCTTGAGATCGGCACATTCGGCTTATCAGCGCACATGTATCCTGGCAACGGCAATCCGCTCTCGGGTCCCACGGATGATTATCAGGACGTGGGCGTGGACAGTCAGTATCAATTCATCACTGCTAATAACTCGCTGGCATTACACGCCACCTATATACACGAGCACCAGGATTTGAATGCCAGTTATGCCTATGGCTTGTCTGCCAATCCGACTGACTATCTGAACTCCTGGAATCTCAACGTCAGCTATTACTGGAATGAAACCTATGGGCCGACCATCGGCTACTTCGATACCACCGGAAGCTCCGATTCGGTGCTATACGCACCAGACCCGGTAGATGGCAGTGCCAATGGTTCACCCAACAGTAATGGCTGGATACTGCAGTGGACTTGGTTGCCGGCCCTCAATGTTCAGACAACTGCGCAATACGTCATCTATAACAAATTTAATGGAGGCTCTAGCAATTACGATGGCTCAGGACGCAATGCTACAGACAACAATACCCTGTATCTTAACTTGTGGGTGCTATGGTGAAGTCTGGGTATATGCGGCTCATATCTGGAACTTCTGCCACGTGGCAGTTATACCTGATAACCATGCGTTTTGGGATCTGGCGGCATTCCGGCGGCGGTGAAATAAAATGAAGCACCTCGCGGTGCTTGAAATTAGCGTGGTGGAATCCTCGAATCACGAGAGAGCTCTCTTTCAGACGCGAGCGTACAGGCGGAGATCATAAAACGCACATGAGGGTAACGAAGATGAAAAGACAGATCGCGATACTGATGTACGTATTAGGAGGCGGGCTTTGTCTTTGCAGCATAAGCGCCGAGGCGCAGCAGGCAACCAAAACTGCACCCGAAATAGTAGGCAGCTCATGCTATATGTGCCATAGCACGCAAGGAAATAATCCCGATCTGGGGTTCATCCCGCGGCTGGCAGCCCAAAACCAGACATATATTGAGGAGCAGCTCAAAGCATTCCGCGACGGCAGTCGTGCAGATCCACCGGCTACAATCTATATGTGGCCTATCGTCCAGGCGCTCAGCGATTTGCAGATACGGCAGGCGGCGGAGTGGTTTGCATCACAGCCTACTCCTGCCCCATTCCCGCCGGGCGCTGCCGCAAGCGAAGGCAAAGAAATATTCCTGCACGGCGTGCTCAAGTCCGACGTGCCCGCCTGCGCAAGCTGTCATGGAGAGAAAGCCGAGGGCAACGGAATGTTTCCACGTCTCGCGGGGCAGAGCCCACAGTACTTGCTGGCGCAACTGCGCTATTTCCGTTCCGGCGTACGCAACGATAAGAACGCCGACATAATGAAACAGGTGTCAATTCATCTTACCGACAGCCAAATGAATGCGGTGGCGGATTATCTCAGTTCCCTGTAATCAGGCGGGTAAAACTGAAGTGGCCCTGAGTATGCTGGGTGCCAATAATTGCCGGAGCCACGCTACAATCTTTTTGCACGGCGGGCGTTATCCAGGCAGGTGGAGGTGAAGGCAGCACAAGTTTTGGAGCAGAAATAATTGATGATCTAGGCGCATACTACCCAGACTGTCCGCTAGACCCGGTAAGTCAACCAGAGATTCCAACGGAGCCTAGAGCAATTACGCCGGTTCCGGACGCGACGCTTTGGATAACAATACGTTGTGCCTTGCCGTGTGGTTCATGTGGCATAGGTATCTGATTCTAAAAAAATTTTTTACTACAGCTATATCTAAATGGAGCATTAACCAATGAAGAGCTTTATTTCAATTCTTATCGGCGTTCTGGGTCTGCTGGCTGCATTGCATGTCAATGCAGCCAATTACGTGATTAAGGAATTGAATAGCGGTCCCGGCGGTACTTTCGTGTTCGATCCATCTTTCCTACATGTACAGCCTGGTGATACCGTGACCTTCGAACCTACAGACCTCGGCCATAACAGCAAATCTGTACTGGAACCCGGCGGAGCGAAACCCTGGGAGAGCGAAATCAGCAAACCGCTCACGGTTACTCTCAGCCAGCAGGGTATATA
>JBAWFD010000110.1:0-7211 GCA_049591615.1 Gammaproteobacteria bacterium
TCGAAATTGCCGATGGTGGAACCGGGGAAATAGATGATGGTTCTGGATGCGCGTCGACGCGGCCTGGGAATTTGAAAATTCTGGCTGAAGTCCGCGCACACCGGCAGCACTTCCAAGTCCGCATACAGACTGTTGAGACGATTGGCGGAGTCCAGCAGATGTACGCGTGAAATATCCACCGGCACATAGGCCGCGGGGTGCGAAAGATGATCCAGCAGCAATCGGGTCTTGAAACTGCTGCCGCTCCCCGGTTCCACCAGCAATATGTCTGCACCCAAGGCAGCGGCCATATCCGCCGCATGCGTTTCCATGATGCCGAGTTCAGTGCGCGTCAGATAGTATTCCGGCAATTCGCAGATGGCGTCGAAAAGCCGTGAGCCACGCGCATCATAGAAATACTTGCAGGGTAGCTTTTTGTGTGTGGCGCGCAGGCCAGTAAGGATTTCTGTGCGCATATCGGCAACGCGTGGCTGCTGGTCATGCAAGGCGAGTGAATGTACTTCGGCTGTGCGCATATCATGCATCCCTGGCCAGACGCAGCCCGGCAAATTGCCAGCGCTGTTGTGGATAGAAGAAATTGCGGTAGCTGGCGCGCACGTGCTCGCGCGGTGTGATACAGCAACCGCCGCGCAGCACCATCTGATTGGCCATGAATTTGCCGTTGTATTCGCCCAGTGAGCCGGCCAGCGGCTTGAAACCCGGATACGGTGCGTAATTGCTGGAAGTCCATTCCCAGACATCACCAAAGAGTTGACTGGCTCCCGCTGCGGCAGCCTGCGGGTGAAACTCGCCGCTCTCCAGCAGGTTGCCTGCCACCGGCTCACCAGTTGTAAGACTTTCCCATTCCATCTCCGTCGGTAGGCGCGCTCCGGCCCAGCGGGCGAAAGCATCCGCCTCGTAATAACTCAGATGGCATACCGGTGCCTCAAGAACCAATTCGCGTTCCCCGCCTAAGCTGAATTCTTTTGTCATGCTCTCATTCCAGTAAAGCGGCCGATTCCAGCCTTCCCGCCGCACCGTAGTCCAACCGTCGGACAGCCACAGTTCCGGCGTGGAGTATCCGCCGGCGTGGATGAATTCCAGGTATTCACCGTTGGTGGTGAGACGGTTGGCCATGCTATGGGTCTGGATGAAGACCCGATGCCTTGGGGTCTCATTATCGAAGGCAAAACCATCGCCCGCGTGACCGATAGCTAACAGACCCTCAGTCCGGGGAATAAATTTCAGTGGCATGACGGGTGTGTGTGCGGGACTCGGCAGTTCCCGCCATGCGGGTTTCAGCGGATTGCAGGAGAACAGGTGCTTGATGTCCATAAGCAGCAGTTCTTGGTGCTGCTGTTCATGGTTGAGGCCGAGTCTAGTCAGAAACGTCAATTCCGGTTCGTTGGCGTGTGCCTCCAGCAGTCTGTGCATGTGTTCATCCACATGCTCACGGTAGCGCAATACCTCAGAGACTCTGGGCCGGGACAGCAGGCCGCGTTCAGGCCGCGGGTGCATGCTGCCGATACTGTAATAATAGGAATTGAACAGGTGTGTGAATTGCGGATTAAACAGCTGGTAGCTCTTGAGATGCGGCGTCAGCAGGAAATTCTCGAAAAGCCAGCTGCTATGGGCCAAGTGCCATTTGGCCGGGCTGGCATCCAGCATGCTCTGCACCGTCATGTCCTCGGGCGTCAGTGTGGCGCAAAGACCGACAGTGAGGTCACGCACCTGCTGATAGCGTTGCGCAATCGGTGTGCGGTCAGTGGCTGGCTGCGGCTGAGTGCGTGGAACGGTATTCATGCGATGAGCAAGCTGTGGCTTTCCAGCAGCCTAGTCGCCGCGTTCATATCTGTCAAAATACAGTCTATCCCTTGACCCGGCGGCGGCCTGCCGGTTTAATAGCGCGCCGTTTCCCATTCCTATTTTTGTCGTTTCTGGCCAGGTAGCTCAGTTGGTAGAGCAGCGGACTGAAAATCCGCGTGTCGGTGGTTCAATTCCACCCCTGGCCACCATCTAATTCAAGCCATATCAACAACTTGTCTCTTCAGTGCAACGAGTGAGTGAGAACCTCGCAGTTATTTCTAATCACAGTAGAATATGTTTTAAAAAACGTCGAACGCAGCCGTCCTGGGTAAATGTCTTCTGTAATCGTCGGGCAATTCTCCTCGACATCTTTCTGTATATCGCTCAGAGCTGATTGAACGTGAGTGGCCATTTCTGTGCCCATTTTCTTGAGAGGTGCAAAAGTGAACCCGGAATCTATACAAAACTCATCCCAGACTTCACCATTCAAATCATTTGGATTTGACTGCCCGCCTATTTTCATGGCCATGTCCTTTGAAAGGGCCCTATAAACCTGAGTACATACGAGATCATATGCCGGAGCTAGCGCAGGACGGCTACCCTCTGGGTTATGCAGGAGGGCAAAGTTCTTGGCATGTGCGTCGTTGTTGCCCAAGCAAATATTGAAAAATAGCCGGTTGAGCAGCTCCAAGCGATCCCTGGCAGGTACCGCGGCATAAGAATCTATGATGGCGAAACTGTCTTTCCACCCAGGACCGCCGTGTTCCTCATACTTGTTCGCGGATGGCACGCCGGCAATCTGGGCGAAATCTTCTTGGTGGAGCCGCGTCAGCTTCGCCCCGGTAACGATCCGGTCATAACGATGCACTGCATAAGCCGCCGCATACCAGAAGGGCGCAGCCGTATTGATACCGCACTTGTTCGCCAACGTAGAACTAAGCAGTTCATTAAATCCACTGAACTTAACGGCATTGTGGATATCCTGAATATCGGGTTTAAGAATTACGCTGCTGGGCGCCCCGTTCTCGCATAAATACGGTATACCCTGGTCGAGATGAATGAGAAGTTTGTCCTGTGCCCCGGCTAAGGACAAACGCAAGCCGGGCGTCGCCTGCAAACTTGGACGGGCTGCAGGGTTGAGCACCCAACGGCGCAGATCCACTTCAGACGTTTGCTTATACACGCCTTTGGACGGCGTCCAATTTTGGTCCTCCCCCAAACTGATTGCCCCAGCACACTCGGAACCTATAGCCTTCAGGAGAGCAAAATCGTTGTTCTCGTCTATGCGCAATTGTCGGCACACGGCCTGCCGCCAACTGCCCTCGGGCAACAGATTGCTGAAAAACGGACGGCACTGGGCATCTTCAAAAGGTTCATTGCGGATTGGTAAGATGACTGACAGCGGCGTGGTGATCCCTGGTTCATAGCCAAATGTCAGCCGACCGTTTTGTTCATCAAGGCAACCGATGCGGCGGTCTGACAGAAACACCCAAAGACGGCTGGCCATCAGCTTGCGTCTTCAACGACCAAACGCAGCCCGACGGAACGGGCCAATTTCAGTGTGGTTCCCACTGCGGCACCCGGCTTGCCGCGCTCCAGCTCCGATAAGAAACGTACGCTGACACCATTGGCTGCTGCGCACTGTACTAACGTAAGCTTCTGCTTTTTTCGGGCAGCTCGGATGGCGTGACCTATTTCAGCCGGTGACTGGACAATTGTCTGTGTATTCATATATTTTCCCATTTGGGAATATATAGGCTAATTCCCCTTAAAAAGCAATATTATTTCCCTATAGGGATAAATAGAGCTATTTTGACTGAAAATCTAGATATTAATCCCTAAAGGGCAAATAAAAAGCATTCCGAATTTTCCACAGATGAGTGCGTTCCATTTCTCAAACTATCCATGGCGTGCTGACCGACCCATCATCCATGACCGGGTTCGGCTGGATGCGAGGAACGTACGGTCACCCTGAGAAGCCGATCGAGATACTGGAGAGGGTTTATTAAGAGCAGCGTATTGGCTAATTAAGACGCGATTTCAGTGAACAGAATCTCCTATGTTGGCAATGCCAGCGCGTAAACCATCGTTTCCATCAATACAAAAGTATTCGTTGTGTTAAAGGAGACAGTCATGAAAAACCGTAGCGACAAGAATCAATCCGTCAATTTCGACCATACTCAGGCAGACATAACTCTAGTACGGTACGTGGAGCGGATCGCCGAATTGTGGCAACCCGCTGGCTGAGTGAAGCTACTTAGGCTTGTACTATTAAGTCTATTATGCTATAATAACTAGTATTATGGACTTAATGTATCACTTAATATGGCTAACGCCCGCGAACAGTTCCTCGAGCGTTTCGCCCGCGCGCTCTTTCATACCCCACACTCAGGATTCGTGCTGAAGGGCGGAACGGCCTTGCGTGCGCTTTTCGGTCCTGAGCGCATGACGAACGATATCGATCTCGATTTCACGGGCGCGAAGCGTAGCGCCGACTCGCTCTTCACGAGCGTACACCGTGCCATCGAGGCCGCCGCGCGGGGGCTGGGCCTCAGGGATCTCACGGTCTCCGAACCCGGGAAGGCCGAGATGAGCCCACGCTTCAAAGTGAACTTTACGACAGCCGACGGGAGGAGCCAACACGTCGAGATTGAGGTCTCGCGGGACCCAAAGCGTGCACCACCTGGGAAGGTGGTGCAGAAGGCTTTTGTGCCCGAGGCGGCACCCGGCATCGCACGTTTCTGGGTGGACATGTATGACGAGTCCACGCTTGCGGCTACCAAGCTCTCGGCGCTTCTCGGCCGCGAAACTCCCCGTGATGTGTACGACCTTGATCTCCTGAAAGACAAGAGCGGAACGATGGATAGGAATCTTGTCGAGTGGGCAGTCGGGAGGGCGCAGATCAAGGGGGACGATCCCGTACGGGTCCTCTGGGCGCACCTCGACGCCTTGAGCTTTGGGCGCTGTGAGTCTGAGCTGCTTCCGTCACTTACACCTGATATGGCTGGGCGTCTCGACGAGACCGAATGGACCTCAATGAAACTCAGGGTCGGCGAATATGCCGAACGTGTGCTGGGGGCGGTCAAATGAAGCCCTGGCAAATGCGTCTCGAAGAGACGCTCAGGACGGCCGATGCCCCGGCCGTGTTGAGTCGCGATCTCCTGACGCGTATGGCGCGCACAGCACGCGAAGGGGAACCCGCGCCCACGAGCAGCCTCACGCATTGGCTCAAGGGTGCCCGTATAACCGGGAACCTCGCTCCGGTCGTCCAAGGGCTCTATCTGAACCAGTACCGGAAAAACCCCGTCCTGCTCGCGGACGCTGCACATGCGCTTGTAGCCGATGCTGTCATTTCCCTAAATACCGTGCTCGGGGACAGCGGAGTGCTGAATAACCAGTCCCGAGTTGTAACTGCGATCGTGCCGATTGACCGCGCCGCGCCGCCGCCGAAGCTCGGGCGTCGTGCGACACAGGCGGGAATCATTCAATTCTTCGGCCTACCGCGACGGATTCTCGAGGCGGGCCGACCAGATGATCGACTCGAATCCACGATGCAGCGCGACCACGTGCGCGCCACGCCTGAGAAAGCCCTCCTGGATTGGCTTTACCTGGCGAATAGCCCGCGCAGCCGCCGGACGTTGCCGCCCAAGGGCGACATGGATATCGACTTGCTGGATCGCGCGAGGCTCAAGCGCCTCGCTGCGGCGATGGAACTGAGCGACGCGCTCTCAATGTGGCTGAAGGGCTGATTCGACTCCAGCCCGTTGCCGCGCTAAGCGCCATTCGGTTGGGGGCATATTTCGGGAACGTCTGTCCCGAATTTTCTGCCATCCCTACGCCATAGTGCCGATGATATTCGGTGCATCTGCCTGCAACAGGGTGCGCCGTACGTCTTAAAATTTATAATGAATAACGATGCACAGAAATGTAACGCACTGTATATATTTTGGACTGAAAATCTGCGTGTCGGTGGTTCGATTCCGCCCCTGACCATCTTTGAGCCCTGGCCACTAGCTTTAACAATTCTGTGGTTTGCAAGTTTGTACTTAATCTATAAGGCATCCATTCCCCGCAAAGCCTTGCAGCCAGCGCTTCGCCGCTGAATATGCGCGTGAGTTGATCTATATCAGTTCATTCCTCCCCTGAGTGATTATCTTGGGTAAGCATGCCATTAATGCTGGGGTGAGTGTGTGCGTTCCCAAGTCATCCAGTCGTTGTGCGACGAGCACCGCAACATCGAGCGCGTGCTGTTGTTGATACGCTTCCAGGCGGAGTGCTTGCAGGGGACGCACGATTTGCAGGGCTTCGAATTGCTCACCAACACTATCAGTTACATGCATAACTATCCCGGGGTCACGCACCATCCCTGCGAAGAGATCATGCTCGCGCGGCTGCCAGCGGCACACCCATCGGTCGCGCAGATTTGCATGCAGCTGGCGGGACAGCACAAATCCTTCGCCCAACAGGAATCCAACATGCTGCGGCTGATACGTGAGGCTCAGGCTGGCGATGCCCAAGCCTGTGCACAGCTCAAGCAGAACGGGGTCGAATATTGCGCGGAACAAGCCAAGCACATAACCTGCGAAGAAACGGAACTGTTTCCGCTTGCCCGCGAGTACCTTTCGGATAAAGACTGGCGGGACATATCGGATAGATCCAAGTCGGTGATTGACCCGATATTCGGGCAGGGCGCGTTGCAGCACTATGAGAGTCTCTACGATTACCTTATGTCAACTAAAGCGGATATAAATATCCACTGAATTGGTATTCAAGCCAGGGCGGCGGCAGTATCCTTAATATGAGATCACAGGTTTATAACCTCGGATCGGAACAATATCGATATTGATGAACCGCATCGGTATTGAATCCAAAACTAACAACAGCCCACTGGATTGTGCAGGATGCATGAATACTGTGCGGTGCGTGCTTTTACTCTATGGGGCTGAAACCACAAGTGCAGATTAAAAAACATAATGCATCACGATTGAGGATAACTGTAAGAGGTTATAACAGGAGAACTCCTATGAAACTCAAAACCATTATTCGTAGCGGTATCATCGTGACCGCGGTACTGGTGTTCACGCTGGCCCTGGCGTCGGTATCGGCCCAAGAGGTTACAGGCACTTTGGGTGCACCCAATGCCACCACCACCATCAAGGGTGACCAACTGCCGGCACCGGATCAGCCGTTCTGCGGCAAGATTGAAGAGAACGCGGCGCAATCCACACCCTGTTGGCCGGCGCGCATCGTACCGCCCAAAGGCGCGCCCAACGTGCTGCTCATCCTCCTCGACGATGTAGGCTTTGGTGCACCGAGCACCTTTGGCGGCGTGATCCCCACGCCGACATTGGACCGCATCGCCAAGATGGGACTGCGTTACACCAATTTCAACGTGAGCGCCGTCTGTTCCCCGACCCGGGCCGCAC
>JBAWFD010000111.1:0-21254 GCA_049591615.1 Gammaproteobacteria bacterium
AAGTACCACATAGTATTACACCTCAATAAAGCGATTGTTTATGCTCACGCACATAAGCCTCGGTGACTTTGCCGCGCAGCACACTGAACACCCAGCTCGTATACAGCAATATGATAGGTAGGAACACCAACACGGCAACCAGCATGATGAATAAGGTGCGCTGGCTGGAGGACGCATCCCAGAGCGTGAGACTGGCGGAAGGATCCAAATCCGAAGGTAATAGGAATGGAAACAGGCTCAAGGCTGCCGTGAAAATAACGCCGATCACCCCGAGTGCACTGCACAGGAAGCTCAAACCACCACGCCGCCACCAGGCAAACAAGCAGGCCAGCAGCGGTCCGATGAATCCGATGATGGGCGCCACCAGCGTCCAAGGGGCGCGTGTATACACTGAAAGCCAGGCACCCGGCACGCGTGCCACCTGTTTGGCGAGCGGGTTAGAGGGCGCCGCCGGATCAAGTGCACTGGTGATGGTGTAACCATCCAGATGCACGAGCCAGATACCACCCACTGCAAACAACACGATCAGCACACCGGCAGCGATCAGCAATACCCAGCGCGCGCGTTCGGCCACTTCACCGGCGGTCTTGAGCAACAGCCACGAGGCCCCATGCATTAGCAGCATGGCCACCGAAGCCAGCCCGCACAGTAAAGCGAATGGCCGCAGCAGTCCGAAAAGTCCACCCGCATACACCAAGCGCAGCTCGTCGGTGAAATGGAAAGGTAAACCGAGAAACAAATTGCCGACCGCCACGCCGAACAACAAGGCCGCCACCAGCCCTGCGATCGACAGGATCGTGTCCCAGGTCGCACGCCAGTGCGCATCCGCCACCTTGCTGCGGAAATCGATGCTAACCGGCCGCACGATGAAGGTCAGCAGTACCAGGAACATGGCGGCATACAGACCAGAGAAAGCCGCTGCATACAGCAACGGAAAAGCCGCAAACACCGCTCCGCCACCCAAGATAAACCACACCTGATTACCGTCCCATACCGGCCCGATGCTGTTCACCGCGACACGCCGCTGCTCGTCATTGCGTGCCACGATCAGAAGTTGCCCGGCAACCCCTAGATCGAAGCCGTCCATGACCGCGAAGCCGGCGATCAGCACGGTCAGCAACAGCCACCAGATCAGGCGCAAGGTTTCATAATCTAACGGGATACTCATGCTGCACTTCCGGTGTTCGCTGGACGACGGCGGTTCCCGCTGATCGGTTCTATTTCAGGGCCCTGGCGTGCGTAGCGCAGCATCAGATAGATATCCACCACCGCCAGTATGGAATAGAACAGCAAAAATCCGATAAGGCTGCCGAGAACCTGCCCGCCACTCACACTGGAGACCCCCAATCGCGTGGGCAGTACGCCGTCGATCACCCACGGCTGGCGGCCCACCTCCGCCACGATCCAGCCGAGCTCGGCGGCGATCCAGGGTAGTGGCAACGAGAACGCTGCCAGCACCAGGAATTTCCGGTGACGCTCGAAACTCTGACGTGCGGATACGTAGAACGCGAATGCGAACATGGCAATAAACAGGAAGCCCAGCCCCACCATTACGCGGAATGACCAGAACAGCAGACCGACGGGCGGCACGGTACTGCGCGCCGCCCGCGCGATATCGCTGTCGGTCGCAGTCAGGGGATCCACACCGGCAGCACGCAGCAGCAATGCATAGCCGAGATTGTCGGCATGCGCCTGCAAAGCTGCGCGCGCGGCCGCATCATCAGGGTGAGCTCGCAAGATAGTCAGTGCACGATAAGCCTGGATGCCGTCGCGGATGCGCTGATCGGCCACCTGCACCAGATTGTTGATACCCGCCACCGGTGTACCCAGGGAGCGGGTGGCGATCAATCCGAGTAACCAGGGTATACGCACCGCATAGTGCGTGGTTTGATCCTTGGCATCCGGAATCCCGAAAACCGTGAAGCTCGCCGGCGGCGCGGCAGTCTGCCATTCCGCTTCGATGGCCGCGATCTTCATCTTCTGGTTGAGGCTAGCTTCATAACCGCTCTCATCGCCCAGCACTACCACACATAGGGCTGCCGCGAGGCCAAAGCTGGCTGCTACCGCGAACGAACGCTTGGCAAATGCCACATGGCGGTTACGCAGCAGGTAATAGGAACTGATGGCCAGCACGAATACCGAACCCACCACATAACCGGCGCCCACGGTGTGCACGAACTTGGCCTGGGCCACTGGATTGAAGATCACCGCGCTGATGCTGGTGACTTCCATGCGCAAGGTTTCGTAATTGAAATGCGCACCGACCGGATTCTGCATCCAGCCGTTGGCGATCAGTATCCACAAGGCCGAGAGGTTGGAACCGAGTGCCACCAGCCATGTGACACCCAGATGTTGGTTCTTGGAGAGGCGGTTCCAGCCGAAGAAGAACAACCCAACGAATGTGGATTCCAGAAAGAATGCCATCAAGCCTTCGATGGCCAGCGGCACGCCGAAGATATCGCCCACGTAGTGGGAGTAATAGGCCCAGTTGGTGCCGAACTGGAATTCCATGGTGATGCCGGTGGCCACGCCCATGGCGAAATTGATGCCGAACAATTTTCCCCAGAAGCGCGTCATGTCCCGCCAGATGGGGCGATTGGTCATGACATACACGGATTCCATGATCGCCAGAATGAACGACAGTCCCAACGTCAGCGGCACGAACAGAAAGTGATACAAAGCCGTAAGTCCAAACTGCATGCGCGACAGAAGTACGGGATCGAGTTCAGTCATGCGATATACCTTTTATAACCGGTGTTGGAAAAGCGGCACTGCCCATGATCTTCGCGGCCGTGGCTTGCGGACCGGGATGTGGTACCGGGGGGGCGCTAAAAAATACCGCCCATATCAGGGTCAGAGCCAAGGCCTTGAATATCAGGACCAGGATGATCTCGCGACCTAATTTTCCACGTCGCGCTGTAGGGTTCCCGGATGAATCCATGGTCCCTCCTCTAAAATGCTGGCCTAGGTTAAAGCTTAGGACAGCTTGCGACCTTAATCTAGGTCAAAAACGCCGCACAGCTAAGCCGGGGATTTGAAGGCGCGGCGCTTGCCTGTCAGGCACCTGCTCTGTTTGGCTTGCGGGCGGGTTTACGCAGCCGGTCCACACCGGTGATGCGGCCCTTGTTGCGTGCCGCGTAGAACACCGCCGTGCCTTTCTCAGCACCATACTCTTTTTCCATCTGCCGCAGAATTTTACGGCCTTTGGTAGTCAACGGCATAGCTGCCTCCTTCAACCCTTACCAGGGGTTACACCATTAAATTCTTAATTCAACGCGCTCCTGTTACTACTGATCAGGCCAGTAGTCGCTCTAGCGTTAAAAGTATGTGCTAAGCATCTTGAGAAAAGTTGACTTGGATCAAGCATTGCGCGTTCAGTAGCCGGCTATCCGCCCATCGCCTAACCAGCCAGCTATACTCATAAAAATCCGGGCAGTTTTATGACTGCGTGTTGCATAAACCCGTGGTATGTCGATTTAAGGGCAATTATGGCCAAGATCCTGATCGTGTATTCCACTGTGGACGGTCACACACTCACCATCAGCAAGCGGCTCGCCGAGTCCCTGCGTGCCTACGGCAACCAAGTCAGTCTGACAGCGGTGGATGCATTACCGGTTGCTGCTCTGAAGGACTGTGACAAGGTGATCACCGGCGCCAGCATCCGTTACGGAAACTACCGCCCGGGACTGATGTCGTTCGTACAGCAGCAATCAGGTCTACTAAACAGTAAACCCAGCGCATTTTTCAGCGTCAACCTGGTGGCGCGCAAGCCGGGGCGTGACACGCCCGAGACCAATCCCTACGTTAAAAAATTATTGAGACACACCCGCTGGCAGCCGCCCGAGACGGCAGTGTTTGCCGGCAAGCTGGAATACCGGCATTACCGGTTTCTGGAACGCTGCACCATCCGTTTTATCATGCTACTCACCGGCGGCCCAACCGCTGTCGATGCGATTCAGGATTTTACCGACTGGCAAAAGGTAGAAGCATTCGCCACACGCATCCATAGCCTGTAGCTGTAATAAATATTGCGTTCAAAGTGCAGCTCATTGTTATTTCGTTGACATAGGTCAATATCTGGCTATTTCAGATAAGCCCTGCTCATGTTAATTTACAACTAATAATCAATCTCATTTGTATTCCTGATAATAGCCATGCCCTTGCGTAATTCTGTTCTGCAGCCGGGCCTGCGCACCCGCTGGGTGCGCTTCGCGGCGGTGGTCGGTCCCGGCATCGTAGTAATGCTGGCTGACACCGACGCCGGCAGTATCATCACGGCCGCGCAGAGCGGCGCTGAGTGGGGTTATCGCCTGCTGCTGCTGCAAGCGGTGCTGATTCCCATCTTATATATAGTGCAGGAACTCACGGTGCGTCTCGGCATCGTCACCGGCAAAGGCCACGGACAACTCATCCGCCAGCATTTCGGATCACTCTGGGCCTGGGTGTCGGTGTCCACGCTGATCCTGGCCTGCATAGGCGCCCTGATCACCGAGCTCAGTGGCATCGCAGGCGTCGGTCTGTTGGTGGGCATCCCAGCATGGGTCAGCATGTTCATCGTCATCACCGGACTCATGCTGATGGTGTATACCGGTTCGTATGTGACTGTCGAACGTATCGCCATCGCCATCGGTATGTTTGAACTGGTGTTTTTGATCGTCGCATGGAAGGCGCATGCGCATCCGGCCGCCATACTGTCTGGTACCTTCAGTCTGCCGCTGTCGAACCCAAAATATCTGTATCTGGTGGCGGCCAATATCGGGGCGGTCATCATGCCGTGGATGATCTTCTACCAGCAATCCGCGGTAGTGGAGAAAAAGCTCAAAATTGGGGACATGGCCTCCGCGCGTCTGGACACGGCCATCGGATCGGTCGTCACTCAGTTGGTAATGGTGGCAGTACTAATAGCTACCGCCGCAACCATAGGTTACGCGGGCAATATGCAGTCCCTGGAGACCGTGCAACAGATCGCCCAGGCCATCACGCCCGTCCTGGGCGAACGCGTCGGTACCTTGATGTTCGCATTGGGAATGATCGGCGCGGCATTGGTGGCCACCATCGTGGTCACACTGACAGCCGCACGCACGCTCGGTGAAGTGATGGGCTTCAAGCACTCACTCGAATATCTGCCCAAGGAAGCCCCGTGGTTCTATGGCGTATATACCGCTTCGTTGATACTCGGAGGCTTCCTAGTCGTGTCCGGCATCTCGCTGGTGAAACTCAGTGTCGGCGTGCAGGTAATGAACGCGTTATTGCTGCCGATCGTGCTGGGATTTCTATTTCTGCTGGCGCGGCGTGCGCTGCCGGAGGCGCATCGTTTGAAAGGCATTTATGCTGCGATCGTAGCCATCATCATCGTCGTCACTGCGGGTTTTGGCGTATTTGCTGCATTGACCGGGACATTCATCTGAACGTGATAATCGCCCCGTCATGAATCCCTTCCAATGCGTGGATCACGTCCAGTCATTGGCGATGACATGGCGCGTCTCTTCCACCCCGGTGTGCCATACGGCCAGCATCTCTTCATCGGAACGCTGGTAGTAGCCGCCGAAATTGCCGTCGCCGATGTGGCGTCTGGCCGCAGCCGGATCCAGTGAGCGGATGCGCGCGATGTCGATCATGGACTTTTGTTCTGTCGGAACATCTACGCCCGCAATCCGCGTCCAGGGGAAATTTTCCATCCATGAAGCGTGCGAGGCCACCGCATCGATCTCCATGACCTTCTTCCAGGTGGCCGGCGCATTCCACCAGTTGTGGAATTTCACCACCACACCCGCATGGGCCGCTTGCCATTCTTTAATAACCGCCTGCACCGGCCCATTGCCGCCGTGTCCGTTGACCATAACGATGCGCTTGAAGCCATGAGTAGCCAGGCTATCCAGGATGTCGCGTATCAGACGCACATAGGTATCCGCGCTCAGGCTGACCGTGCCCGGATAAGCCATGAAATAAGGAGTCATGCCGTACGGCACCCCGGGGAATACGGGCACCTGCAGGGGTTCCGCAGCTTCCACCGCCACCCGTTCGGAAAGGATATAGTCGACACACAGGCTCAACTGGGCATGTTGTTCGGTGCTACCGATGGGCAGCACCGCCCGGTCATCCTGCTTCAGGTATTCTTCGACCTGGGCCCAGTTCATATTACTGATCTTCACGCAGCGACCTCGGTACCTTTGAACATCATGCACTAATGGTGAACAGCGGTAGATTATAGATGACAACAACAAGCATCGGCCGGCATCCCAAGAAAGCCTTCCTGGTTCTGTTCTTCATCGAGATCTGGGAACGCTTCGGCTACTATGGCATGGCTTCGCTCATGGTGCTCTACATGGTGGAGCGCCTGGGCTTCGCCGATGCGCAGACCGACATCATCTGGGGCGCGTTCTCGGCGCTGGTGTATTCCATGCCGATGCTGGGCGGTTACCTGGGTGACCGGGTTCTGGGCGCGCGCCGCACGCTGGTACTGGGCGCCATCACCCTGGGTCTCGGCTATCTGCTGCTCTCCATCCCGCTGACGGAGACCCTGTTCCCGGCCATGGGATTGATCGCCCTGGGCAACGGACTGTTCAAGGTCAATCCCAACAATCTGGTGTCACGGCTTTACGAAGGCCAGCATTCTAAGCTGGACATTCTGTTCACGCTTTATTACACCTCGCTGAACATCGGTTCGTTCGTCTCGATCCTGCTCACACCCTGGATCAAAGACCAGACCAACTGGATGATCACACTGGGGCCTCTGCACTTCGACAGCTGGCACCTGGCCTTTGGCCTCAGCGCCATCGGCCTGACACTGGGATTGCTCAACTACGGAGCCTTCCAGCATTACCTGCGTCCCTATGGCACCGCGCCGGATTTCGAGAAACTGAAGTGGCGGAAACTCGCAGTGGTGATCGCGGCCTCGTTGCTCATCGCCTATCTGCTCTCGGAGATCATCCGCCATCGCACGCTAGCAATGGGCGTCGTGGGTTTGTTCTTTATCCTCATGATTTACGTGTTTGCGCACCTTTTACTAAATGGTAAAGAACACGAACGCAAGCGCATCATCGCCTGCATCGCGTTCACGCTAGTATCCGCCATCTGGGCCATTTATAACCAGCAGATCTATACCTCCCTCACATTGTTCGCGTTGCGCAACGTGGAGCACACACTGCTGGGCGTGCATGTGGCACCGGCCCAGTTCCAGGATCTCAACCAGTTCTGGCTGGTGCTGCTGGCGCTGCCGCTGGCCTGGTTGTACAACCGCATGCAAAAATCAAGCCATGGAGACTTCTCCATCGCGGTCAAGTACACGGCCGGCATGTATCTGCTGGCGTTGGCGTTTTTCCTGTACGCGGCTAGCGGTTTCACGGCGCAGGCCGGCATCGTCTCCTCCTGGTGGCTGGTGGCCGGTTATGCGGCGCAATCCCTGGGCGAACTCTTGATCAGTGCGCTGGGCTTTTCCATGGTCTCGCAGCTGGTGCCGGAACGTTCCCGTGGCATCGTCATGGGCGCCTGGTTCCTGGGAATGGGCGTGAGCAACTATGTGGGCGGCGCCATCGCCGGTCTCGCCGGCATCCCTGCCGGCATCACCGCGGCAACGACCACGCTGCCGATCTACATGCGGCTGTTCACAGGACTCGGTGTCGGCGCGCTAGTGTGTGCACTGGTGATAACAGTCGTTATCCCACTACTGAACACATTGATGGTTAAAACGGAAGTTACCTGATACACAAACGTGCGATTGCGCTTGTGCATGGCTGAAGCTATACACGCAAGAAAACTTCAATGACTCGATGCTTGACTCGGCAGGTTTCTGTACATCTTCTGGATTTGGGTAGATGAAACCTCTGGCCCGAGAATCAGTCGTATGGCTTTTTCCAGCACCAGATCCCTGCCAGCACGAATTGAGGCAATCGTGGGCCTAACCACTACATCGGGAACGATGCCGGCCCGTTGCGTCGACTGTTTATCAGGATAAAAAACGCCGATGCCGCTAATGTAAGTGGTTACGCCACCCGGTAATGGAATCGTAGAAATATCCCCGTCTGCACCAGCGGTAGTACTGCCCACAACGATGGCTCCCGGTGCCGCTCTGAACGCCATGCTGTCGAATTCTGCCGCACTTTGGGTAATGGCATCGACTAAGATTACGATCTTGCCTTTGTAGTGTGGCTGACTGGGCGTTAGCGACACCGGTGGTGACCAATGGAATGCACCCGGGTTGGACAGATCGCCAATGGTATAGCGCGCAAAAGGCGTTACGTGATTGACCAGATGTGAACCCAATGAAGCCACAGCCTCGGATGGGTAGTTTCGGATATCGATAATAAGGCCTTTGGTCCCTTCCGCCTGTTTGATGTAATTGGCCACTTGGCTTGCCTTCGCTGACGAAATTTTGAGATACGCGACCTGGGGCGAAAGCAACTGAAATGCCGGCCCTGGTAAGTCCTCCGTCCCATAACTTAAGTCAGTTGAAGCCAATGGCACTCGCTGGACCTTCAAAGTGTAGTTGCGGCCGCCACGTTCAACCCCGATGGTGATTTCACCACAAGGTCCGCGGCTCATAAATGTCGCGATATCCCGCAGTCGCGCCGCCTCATTGGAATCACCATAGTAGGGACTCCACTCCTTTACCAAGTTCAGTACCACCTCACCATCAAGCTGGGTGACGACATCACCAACCGGTCATGCGAAATAATTCATAGTCCCACTGCCTATGTCCCAAGGTAACGTCGTGGTCGTAATATTTGAGAAAACCCCAGACCTTTCCGAGTGTAACGAGATTGGCGACCTGAATGCGAGTAAGGTGCTTGATGACGATACCCGAGCCCTTGTCGAATTGATGATCAGTATCGAGAACTGTCTCGGCTAACTTACACTTTGGGGCGTTCCAGATCGGTTTGCCATCAACTAGAAGTTGTAAGTCTGAAACCCAGACTTTCCCGGTCCCAGCAAGATAGACCCCAAAGAGAAGTCGTCGGCCTAGCGTCTTCACAGGTTATGTGATCGAATATTCTGTCCATCCCGTCGTTCCATGCACGCTGTGTTTCGACATATTATTGAAAGCTACGGGTCCGCCATATGCATCTTCTCGTAGCCATAGTCCTGTATAGCGAGTAACGTCCTCGGTGCGCAAGAATCCTCGCAGTGTGATGGTCTTGCCTTCGAAATCCATCCAGACACAATCTGTAAGGCTCGAGAATTTGGACGGGCTGTCAGGATCTCGTTCGATACGAATTGAATATTGATCGCCATGCGTGACACTTTTGTCGCGAAAAATAGTGTCTAGTTGCACGCCACCCCATCCTCCTGGCACATTACCTGTCAGGGGATTCTCAAAGCCCAATACCTTGGCAAGACCAGGATCGTGCGATGACATGCAGAGCGCGGCTGCATGTGCACCCAAAGGAAAAACCAGTAATGCACAAAGTAAAAGAATATGCGCCACCATCGATATGACGATGGAGGTGGTTGAGACACCCGGTGTCTGCCTCCTTTCAATCCGCGGGTAATCGTGTGAAGATTTTTCTCCCTGCCCCTCCAGGCGGGGATAACTTGCTGACTGGGAAGTCATGTTGCCCTTCCTTTCAGAGATCGTGTTATTGTTCCAGTGAAGTGCCAACTGCAAATGGCGCTCACCCAGCCGGTATCCAGCTCCTGAATTAGCTGACGGATGAATAGCTAAGCCGCTAGTCCGCAGACGTCCATAACTTTAGAATGAAGCAGCTGTCAGCCAATGGGTATGCTTGAATGATGCGGCGAATCCTGTGGATCGTAGCGATAGTGCTGGTGGCGCTGGCAGCGCTGCACGAATTTTCCATGCGCCCGGTGGCGCGCGGTGCCGGCGTGCTAGCACCCGATGCGCCGCTGCAAACCGATCTCTCCCAGCCGCAACCGCTCCTGCACATGAAGGATGCCACCCTGGAGCCGCTGGCGAAGTTCGCGCTCACCGCCCGGGTACTCTCCCGCGAGGATTATCGTTTCGATGAGGGCGCCGCGCTCTCACCCACCGACCTGGCCCTGGGCTGGGGGCGCATGTCCGACAGCGCCGTGCTTAGTCACATTGATATCCATCAGGGGGTGCGCTTTTACACCTGGAGCGTGAAAGAGTTCCCCATCCCACGCCGCGAGATCGAGACCAGCAGCGCCAACATGCACATGATCCCTGCCGACGATGAGGTGGCACGCGAACTCAAGCGCGTACGCGTGGGCGATCTGGTGACCTTGGATGGGTTACTGGTGGAAGCCAACCGCCCCGGTGGCTGGCGCTGGCGCAGTTCCATGATCCGGGATGATACCGGCCCCGGCGCCTGTGAGCTGGTCTATGTGGAAGATCTGGCGATCGATCCGCGGCCTTGAGTCATGTTGAATGTTGTTGTTATCTTAATCATACAAAGAACTTTCACAATAGGTAGCGGCACATAATCATCTCGGACTTACTTATCCCACCTACTTTTATTAGTTAGCACTATCAAGAAAGCAAGGCCTGAATTGCTTCATACGCTCAAACGAGCCTGACCATATTGACCTTCATCACCCACGGAGTTGTTGTTGATGGCGATCTTGCCAATGCGCTGAAAGTGCTCTGACTAGATTCGCCTGTTGTCGCTGCCCGCGGAATCGCTTTTCGCCCAGCTGCACAGCGCGTTCAATCGCCCCCACAATCTCGCCAATATAGGCCGATACCGTATCCGCTTCCAATCCAGTTGCTTTCGCAACGCGCGATATCAGGGCATCGCTCGTAAACCATATTTTCCGACCCTCGAAACCGAGGGCTGGTTGATCTTTCTCAAGATAAATCGTTGTGCATACTATATCGTAGGCGGGTGCGAGCCTGACATCATTTCTCCCGCTATAGATAACACCGAAGTTTTTAAGATGTGCGTCTCCGTTCCCGATGAAGACCATGAGGAGGAGTTGTTTTGCGAGGGAGATTCTCGCCGCTTCCCGATATGGGGCTGAGACTTCCTCCAACAGGACGCGGCACATACGCTCATAGCTTGATCCGTATTTTTCTGCAGTATGGAAAAGCATGAGGGTCGCCGCTTCCTCAAATCCTAATGCAGTTCGGGACTTCGTTTCGTCAAAACGATCGATGATAAGCCGCCGGCCGTCTTCCGATATCACGAAATCCGGCACTGGAATCCCGGCTTCGCGGGCAGCCGTCATGCACAGAAACTCGTCAATCACGATTCCAGGATAATCCGTGTCGTCGTTCTCGAACTTCACGATTTTGTTGTCAGTCCAGAGCGTGGTGCGGTATTCCGGTTTGAGATCACCATCCACCTGGATGGCTAGTTTGGGCTGCACGCCAGAGTGCGTTGCGGTCGCGAATCCATATTTCTCGATCAGTTCCTGAAAGAGTTCTTTGGTGTCCTCGGTGAGGAGCTCGTCGAGCGACATTGGCTTTCCAAATGGCTTGGGCTCGCCGTCTATCTCCGAGATGCGCACACGGCCACGCCAATAAGGCCCGCAAACAACAAGATAGTCAAAGTCATCAATGAGCGTCAGCGTCTTGGAATAACGCGTGCCAAGCACCGCCCGTAGCTCCCCTTCCGGAAGGTTCTGCTGGAAGATGGGGAACAATGTTCTGTCTTCGAATAACCGTTCCTCCACCGGCATAGTGAGTGATATTAGATCTTCCGGGTGCGCGTTTTCACGGTAACTGAAGACGAACGAACGCGGGCTTGCAACGGCCTCCAGTCGTCCTACGCGACTCGCGTGCACCCAAACATCTAGCGCGTCAGTCACCTGCGCGTTCGGTTACGCAGCTCGCTGAGATCAAGGTCCCGCTCCCGTTTCCTGAGCTCGAACTTGCCGAGGACAGTCGAGCATTGCCCTGCCATGCGCTGGGCCGCGAGTTCATCGGCAAGCTTCCGGTCTTTCGGCAGAAGTGTGAGCTCAAGCCCGAGCGTGTCACAAAGTGCGAGGAAACGCCCGAGCCCCAGCTCCGTATGGCGGCCGGACTCAAACTCGCCGATGCTCTTGCGGGAAAGCCCGGTTTGGTCCGCGAGGGATTGCTGGCTCAGCTGTCGGGTATAGCGAGCCGTGCGGATGATCGGTGCCAGTGCCTGGGTGTTCATAGGTATAGTCCTTTCAACAATCAAATGTAACTTTAAACTCTCATCAGATGGGTAATATATATCTCATTTTTAAATAAATCAAGGCCCAGGCCCTATAAATTACCTGGAACGTACTGATAAACAAGGACTTACCGACAGCTTGCCGTGTAGTTAGGCTCCTAACCATAGGTTCTTAGGGCCCACTGGTTACGTCAATTTAGTTGTTTATTAACGGGGCCAGACACCAAATTTGGCTTTAAGAGATGATGTTACTGGTGGAGAGAATAGAACTCCCGACTCACGCAAACGTCTCAATCTGAAACATTCACCAGATACGCATTCACCGCCTGCACATCCTTCTCATCCAGCGTACCCACGAGCGCTTCGATATTGAGCGTCGAGAGCAAATACTGATAGCGGGCCGCATCCAGATTCTGCAAGGCGGAATAATACTGCTGCTGGGCATTGAGCACATCGGTGGTGGTACGTACCCCCACTTTCTCCCCGAGGATATTGGCATCCAGCGCACTCTTGGCGGCGACCACGGCTTGCTGCAACGCGGCGATCTGCGGCACACCCACTTGGATATTCAGGAATTGCTGTTTGATCTGCACGGTGGTGTTGGCAATCGTGGCCTGTAGCTGATATTGCGCCTGCTGGTTCTGGGCGAGCGCTTCCCGGAGCTTGGAATTGTTGGCGCCGCCGCTGAACAGCGGCACGCTCAGTTGCAGGCCGACCATGGTCTGTTTGCTGTAACCGGGTTCCGCCAGTATCGGCAGGAACCCACTGCCGCGCATGTCGCTGTAGCTGGCAAACATATTCAGTTGCGGACGGCTGATCAGTTGGTATTGATCAACTGCCGCCTGACTGATATCGATCTGCACTTGGGCGCTCTGCACCGCCGGGTTGCCCTTGAGACCTTTTTTTATCCAGTCCTGCTGGTTATCGGGCTCCAATGTATGGGGTTTGAAGGTATCCGGGACCTTGGCCAGATCCCGTGGCGGGATGCCCACGATGCTTTCAAACTGGGCCTATTGGACAGCAAGATTGTTTTTAGCGTTGATCTCCTGGGCCAGGATGCCGTCGTAGCGCGCCTGGGCTTCATCCACATCGGTGATGTTGATCTTGCCCACCTTGAAGCGCGCCTGGGCGCTGGCCAGCTGTTCGGAGATAGCGGCTTTCTGCTGGCGCGTGAGCTCCAGGTTGTCCTGCGCCATCAACACTCCGAAATATGCCTGTGCTACTTGCAATAAGAGATTTTGCGTCGAGCCGCTGTACTGGATGGCGGCTAGCTTGGATTGATCTTTCAACTGGGCGGCGCCGGAAAATACCTCTGCATTGTAGATGGGCTGGACCAGAGATACGCTGTAGCCCTCGATGTGACCGCTGGTATCGCCCGACAGGAATTGTTGTGCGAATCCAACCGGCAGTTGTGCATAGGTATCGGTGTGTATCTGATTGTAATTTCCTGTGGCGGATGGATGTCTGGAAGGTGCACATAGGCGGTCATGCCCAACAACATGGCGGCATCCGGCTTCAGCACCGTGATATGCGCATCATAGGTGCGTGTGGTCTGGTCGGTATCCGGATCGATCTCGCGTAATTTTGCACGGTAGGTTTTCCCCGGTACCGCCCATAAAGTGACGTACAAATCCTTGGCCTTGCGTAGCTGATCGACGCGCGACTCCGGTACGTTGATGACCACTTCCCGGTCACCGTCCTTGGCGATGATAACGACCGGCTTGCCGGCATTCACAACCTGCCCTACATCCGCGTCGATGTTAGTGATGATGCCGGTGACCGCGGCCCGCAAGGTGCCATAGTCGGCCTGGTTGGTAGCTTCCCCATACTGGGATTGTGCCACCTGCAATTGTGCCTGGGCGGAGTCCAGGTTAACGTTGTCGCGGTCGTACTCGGCTTGGCTGATGAAATTCTGCTTCAAGAGTTCGGCATCGCGATCCAGCGTCACTTGCGCCTGCGCCGCCTGGCTGCGCGCCGCATTCAGCTGGGCTTGGGCTGCTTGCTTGTTCAGATCCAGGTTCGCCGGATCCAGCTGCATCAACGGCTGATTGATCACCACATGCTGGCCCACCTCGACCAGTCGCTTGATCACAGTGCCGGAGACACGAAACCCCTGTTGGCTTTCATAACGGGCCGCGGTGACACCGGCATAGGTGGCGCCCACGGCTTCATCGGATTGCCCGATCACCAGGGTCTGTACCGGACGCACATCGGATATCTGTTGTTTATGGCCGCAGGCTGCGAGCACGGAGATCAATGCCACCAAGAGTGCTGCATGTCGCATATATATACAGGCCTATATAAGGAGACAGTGGCCGATCGGATGAAATCCTACCGAAGGCAGAGTCGGTGATTAGCAATACACGGAATAATAGGTGAGAAACCGTGGTTTTTAAAGACTCGATGACATTGGCTGTAACTTGAGGGCATCGGTCGAATGCGTCATGTTTTCGGCCGACATTTTTGCAACGCTACGGCTTGCGCACCGGCATTCGTGTACGTATACGAGCTAGTCAAAGCAACATGCCTGCCTGCTTAGCTTTTGCCGAAGATCGCCTGCATGTTGGCCGCGTCAGGCAAACCCAGAAGCATATGGATATGGCCATGCACGCCGCGGTAGACAGTGGCGGGCGTGGCAAAGGCGTCGACACGCTTCATGAGGTCTTCGTTGGCCTCGATTTTCGCGCGTACCTTCGGATCCACCGACGCTAACGGCTTGATCGGGCTATGGCCGAAGGCCAGCTCATTACTGCGCATAGCTTTGGCTGGATCGACGGCTGTAAGCACAGCCGCCCCGCGCCCCAGGCTGGTTGGCGCAATTACTGCCACGATGATATTGCGGATCTGTACATCGCCCTGCTTCAGATACTGCTGCGTGGCGAGCCATAGGGCGTGGCAGTATGGACAATCGGTGTCAGTAAAAATGTAGACGATGCGTTTGGGCTTGGTGGAACCCTCCGCGATCCAGGTTGCTTGTCCAAGCTGCTGCCACAACGCGGGATCCAATCTGGCCAAGGTGGCCGCGCGAAAAGCTGCGTTGGTGAGATCCCTGCCATGTTTGTCATATAACACACCGATGGTGACAGTTTGCCCATCCGGCAGCAGATAAACGGGCGTCAGCTGTCCGCTGAACTCACCCACATAGCCCTTGAAACCCTTGGGAGCCTGCATGGTGCTCATGATCGTGATGCCCCTGGCAACCAGCGCCTTGATCGGAGCGGGGTATTCCTGTGCCTGGGCACCGGTGGCGCACATCACACACGCAATTAGAAATAACCAAGTTTTCATTATCAGAATTTTTCTGGTGAATATCGGAGGCAGGCGATTAAGTCTCAGGCGTACTTAATGACCCGACCTTCGAATTAAATAAGCAACACCGGATTAAAAGGATCGGCGCCACGGACAGCTGCGGCGCCGATCCTCAACCCTATTACTTTTGACCATTATGCATTCAGTGAGTGACTACATCCTTGCTATGCGGCATCAGCGTCACTGGCACCGCAAAGATTTGATCCACCGGTAACCCGTTGGCCTTGGCGGCATCGCGGACTGCCTGCTCACTGGGCGCTTCATAGATGCAGAACGTCATGTTCTTGTCGCCAGTGGCATAGGATTCGATCCACTTCACGTGGTATTTGGCGTTGGTGGCGTTAACCTTGTTTTTGGTCGCCATATCCAGGCCATCAAGTGCCCCAGCTGGGAAGGTGCGCTGGATCAGGTAACGATGCATGACGGGCGTTGAAGTTTGTTTGGCCGAAGACATTGCCGGGCCGGCTTGAGCAAACAGCGGTGTCACGGCGACGATGGCAAACAGGCCAAGTAGTGCTATTAATAAACGTTTCATACAATTTCTCCTCTGAGACCATGGCAACGCTACCTGGTATGCGTTGCGCAGTCCTAGTTGTGTAACAACTACCAGGATTTTGTTTCAGGGAGCAAATGAACAACGCATCCATACGTGTATAAAGCATTTTTGATGTGTGCCCACTCACAGCGAATGCCTGGACTTAATTTCTATAGTTGACAGTTAGAGCAACTGTCACCCCCTCCAAGGCTATTCGCCCCCACGAGCCGATAATCACCCTTACAAACCTCAGATTCAAGTCCGCAGCACGATTGCGTATTTTTATGTTGAATAAAACTTTTGGAATGCCCTGTAACCTTTTGATTTGTTTTAGTATGCAATGTGTGAGACATGCCCCCCTGAAGGGTGCCTTAGTCGCCTACGGCGCTATTGTGGCCGCTATCACCGCTGGTTTCAGACTTTATACGTTATTGGTTGGATTTTCAGGCAGCGGGAAATAATGATGCTGGCGAAGAGAGTCGAACTCCTTACCCGCACTCTACGAACGGTATCTATCTCGATCGCGGTCCATAACTTTCAGTCACTTGCTGCGCTCGCCCTAAACGTAGGCAACGTCGGCGGAAACAAGACCGGGCAGCCCGCTTACTTGAAACCGAACACGACATACAGGCATCTTCCCCATTGAGAGCCACATATATATAGTGAGGCGCCTCTCAAAGGGTGAAAAACCGATGCCGGATGAATCCCTGGGCTTCATGGCCCGCTTGAAGCGCCACCATATCTTCCGGGTGGCAAGCCTGTATGCCGTGGCCGCCTATATTCTGATCCAAGCGGCCAACGCGGTATTCCCCGACATTGGTCTGTCGCGGTCCGACGTACGTTTCATCATCGCGGCCATGGCCCTACTGTTTCCGGTAGCGCTGGTACTCGGCTGGATGTTCATTCCGCCTTCCAAGGAGAACCCGGTGCAATTCTCCAGCTGGCAGCATCTACGCTGGCGCTTGGGCTCAGTGCTATCCCTCGTCATCATCGTGCTGGTGATACTGTCGGGCGTTTATCTATGGCGTGTCACCACCCACCAATTCAAGGTGGAGATAGCTGCCACAAGCAAGGCACCAACCGCCACTTCGGCGCCAGTGGCGGCTACCGCCGTCCCGGCCAAATCCATCGCGGTGCTGCCGTTCGAGAACCTGAGCATCGACAAAGCTAACGCCTACTTCGCCGATGGCATACAGGATCTGATCCTCACCAAGCTCGCCGACATCGGTGACCTGCGGGTCATCTCGCGCACCTCGACACAGCAATACAACAGCCGGCCGGGCAATCTCAAGACAATCGCGCAGCAACTGGGTGTGGCCACGATCCTCGAAGGCAGCGTGCAAAAAGCCGGCAACCAGGTACTGATCAACGTGCAGCTGATCGATGCCAGCAGCGACAGCCACATCTGGGCTGAAAGCTATACCCGCACCCTGGACAACATCTTCAGCGTCGAGGGCGAAGTGGCACAAAAGATTGCCGATACGCTGCAAGCCAAACTCACCAGTGCCGAGCAGCAGGCGGTCGCGTCGCAGATGACCAACAACCCCGAGGCCTACGATGCCTATCTGCGCGGGCTGGTGCTGGAAAGCAAGCTGATTGGATTTGCGCCCGATGCCCTGCCGGAAATCGAAAACAATTATGCCGAAGCGGTCAAGCTCGATCCGAACTTCGCACAAGCGTGGGCGCGTCTGTCGATCATCAAGACACGTCTGTATGCAGAGTTTATCCAGCGCACGCCACAGATGCTTATGCAGGCCAAACAGGCCGTGGATACGGCGTTGCGAATCAATCCGCAACTCGGCCAGGGCTATTTGGCCCTCGCCCGTTATTATTATCTGGCGCTGCGCGACATGAAGAGCGCATTGCCGCCGCTGGAAAAGGCCCGGCAGCTGCTACCCAATAGCGCCGACGTACTGACCACCCTGGGGCAAGTCGAAATGCGCCAGAACAAGTGGCAGCAGGCCAATGAGCACCTGCTCCAGGCATCGCAGCTCGACCCGCGCTCGGTCATCCGGCTCAGTGATCTTGCCTACAGCTATGCGGCCTTGAATCAATTTGCACGCGCGCGTGAGATCCTGGATCGTGCGCTGGTGCTGGCGCCCAACAACACCGCCCTGATAGCAGCAAAGGCCAGCACTTATCAGCAGCAAGGCAATCTGGACGCCGCCGGAAAGCTGCTGGACGAAATCCCGCTTTCCCCGGAAGACTTCGATGTGTTCTACACACAGAAGATACAGTTTCTGTACAGACGGGACTATGACGGCGCGATCGCGGCATTGAAATCGGCAGTTGCCGATCCGAAAGTCCATCCCGAAGTATTGCGTACACTTTACCGCAGCGATCTGGCCTACACCCTGCAATTGGCCGGACAAGACGCGGCCGCCCACAACACAGGCAAACAGGCACTTGCCGAGCTGTTGGCAAACCGCAAATCTGAGGCTGACGATCATATTCTAGCGTCAAACTTTGCGGAAGTTTATGCGGCCTTGGGCAACAAGGACCAGGCCCTGCATTGGGCCCAACGCGACGTGGTCGCGAATTCCACCTGCTCGTTGTGCAAGGCGGATGCCGAGGCGGACCTGGCGGCGATGCAGGCACGTTTCGGCGAAACCGATGCGGCGCTGGCCGCACTGCCGCATTTATTGAGCATACCGAATGGGCCGACTGTGGCCGACCTGCGCCTTGACCCAGTGTGGGACCCGCTGCGCAAGGATGCGCGCTTTCAGGCGCTCCTGAAAAAATACGCAAACCGAAGTCCGGTACTCGCGCCGGAAAGCTGATTGAGCCCCACTGTTTGTATGGGTGCATTAGTTTGACTATTAACATACCCATTCAATGTTACCTGTCCTCCAGCAGGACCTGATTGTGATGAATTGATAGTTCCAGAACCGGATGTTGATAGAAACGGATTAATCAGGTTTTCAGAATATGATATTGTTAGGTCGACATCGCCGAAAACGAATGCTGCTACCTGCCCAGCGATCGTTGGTGAAAGGTTCGCTGGAGTCGTCAGACCTTGATACGTAGGCGACGGAATAGCGGGGGGGTTCTTGGTTTGCAGTATTAGGTGGAGAGTTGGATGTAGAGGAGGACCCACCTCCCCCGCCACCGCATCCCAGTAAAAGCCCGGTGATAAATGCCACAGCAACAAAGTCTGTGTACCTGGTAAACACCGTACACCTCCCCGTTAGAGCGTAACAAATACTAGCCAATCACGGCACTAGTGCTAGCTTAATCCCGACTCCGTCCTGGCGTTGGTATAGGCAACCATTTCATAATTGTGAATATTCCTTTCTGAACAAATGATTATTAATATTTGCCGGTACCATCAGTATTGTGCTCCATGAATGCGCGATGAGATATAGGGACCTGTGAAATGCTGCATCTGAAAGGGCAGGCGCGGTAAGTGACTGAATTTATTAGCAACGTATATACGTAGTCCGAGATCATAACGCTGAGGTCGGTTGTTCGAGTCCAGCGGCCGCTACTGACTGCCCGGAAACTTGCTGAGATTCAACCATTGGATACTCCTGTATTCCAGAATTGGCGATTTTCGGATATCGCTTGTTGACGCGTTGTAATCAGTAGCAGGTTGAACAGCAGGACCCGGCTGGGTCAGGCTATGGCAGGACCATGGCATGAAATAAAAGGGAGAAATATGCAGTGCAGCTAAGTCATTGACTCGTAATGGTGCCGGCGGAGGGAATTGAACCCCCGACCTACGCGTTACGAAAATTCCGCAAACTGTACATCCGCGTGCAATTACGCGCATTGGCGTACATCAAATCAAGCACTTGGGTCAAATTGATTGCGCGTAGATGCACGCCAATGTGCGCCGTTGTGTACGCGCACTATGGCGTAGCTATGGCACAGATAACGGATCACTAAGGAGATGAACCTTCCCGCGGTGGGGTCATACACCCGACCGTCCATGTGTGTGCGACCCTTTTTCGAAGCACTTCCGTGTCCGGCAGCCATGTCTTGGTTGAGCTACACCCTGTGCCTAGAACCATTGGCTTGGCCTCACAAGGCTAGAGCAACCGATCATACCGTTCCTGCATTCAAGGTCGAATCGCCAGCCTTGCACACTAGGGGGCCATCGGATCATTTCCGGCCGCTGCGGCGGCGGCCTTTTCGGCATCCTTCCATTTCCTGAACTCATCGAGCCTTATTCCGTACCGGAAGATGTTCCCCTCGTGCAGCCGCTGCACATCCTCCAGGATGTGCCTGACCACCGGATCGAATTCCGTCGCGTCTCCGCGGATCCCACCAGACGTCTGCACGTACTCTTCGGCATAGGTCTTCTGGTTTGCAGGATTGTCCCTGACGATCGCCGCCACTCCATTGAATATGAGCGCGCGGCGCGCCATCCTCACTGGATCTGGCTGGGCGAGAGTCTGGTCCACGGCCAGGTAGGTCTGCACCGACCGCTCGCAAGCATATATGAACAGGTCGCGCGCGAGGCTGACGTCATTGAGTTCGTACACGCCAAGTAGCGCGCTGGTATAGGCCAATGGCTCCACGCCGACGAACGACAACGGGCACAATCCGCTCTTTAGCAGCGGAACATTGGCCGCGAGGCGCGAGGTGCGCTTGTTCACGTCGGTGAATGGCTGTAGGTACGGCAGCCAAGTGAACAGGCAGAATGCCTGCTCGTACGGATCATTGACGGCCCGCACAATCTCCAATGCCTCCACGAGGTCTTGTTCCAGCAACGTTCCACCAGCCAGTGGAATGTAGGTGGACTGGCCGATGTTCACAGGGTGGCTGCGAACTTTGCCGGCGTCCTCGGGATTGCTGAGGAGGTTCTCGGACAGCAGCGCATGAAGGTTGCAGACCGTGAGCTTGTCCACGCGCAACCTTTCGTCCCCCGTCAGCAGGAACTCGATGGCGGCTTTGTGGTTCAGGATCATCTGCGTCTCTTCCCGAGTTTTGCCCTCCGCAGCGACGCCTTCCTGAATCAGCCGTTCTGTGCTCAGCCTGTCGTAGGTGTTGCCCTCGATATGCGACGAAGCCCAGGACAGATCCACCAGCAGACGCGCCGCAATCTCCCGCCGGCGGGTATCAGCTCCGGCTGTTGGCGGCACGGTGCCAATCTCGCGCAGGCGGAGTCGCTGTTGCTCGGTGAGATGATGGGCGACGTTCGGCTGGTAGGATTTGATGAACGCTGGGTTGTAGCCCACGGGCGCTCGCTGGCCAAGCGGTGCGCGGACTCGCTGCCAAACCCGGTCGGCGTTCTCGGAGGTGGCAAAGCCTAGGCCCTGCCGCATCGCAGGGGCCATCTCAAAATAGCGTGCCCCCCGACCCTGGCCGCGCATGACGATTCGCTTGGCCAGGGCCAGATCCTGCAA
>JBAWFD010000112.1:0-3959 GCA_049591615.1 Gammaproteobacteria bacterium
GTCCGGACCCGGCGTGGTGGGAGGACTTCACCCGGTGAAGGAGAACGACCAAGTTCGAGAGCGACCAACTTCGAGAACGAACAGGCGCCGTTCACCCACACCCTGGCCGGCGCTCTTCTTTCACGAAGTCGAAGCTGACTCGCAGCCGGCCTGTCAGGCGTCAACCTGAGCCAGCCATTGCCCAGACCAATCGACGCCGATGGTTGAAGCATGAGCAAGCGCCATCGGAGCCGGTCGGCATGAGTTGGGGGTTTGAAGCTGGGAGGGTCCGCGATCAGGTACCCAGCGGTCGTGCCTCCATCCTGGGTGTGGCGTGTTCAGGTACACCGGCGATTCTTGCTGGCAGGTTGGTGCATGTCGATGTCGGCGAAGACGTCGAGCACTTCACCGATTAGGTTCGCCTGGTGCCCCCGAACTGGACTGAACTCGCCGACCGCCTGGTGAAGGTGCTGCACTTGTCGTCGGCTCCGGTGGCTATTACCTTCGCGGCCAGCCCGCCCCTGGGCGTCGACCGCTTCGACGCCCCCATGGCGGAAGCGACCGAGGATGGTCGCCGAGGGCGGGTCCCGGCCGGGTGCGTGTTCTGGATCCACGGGGCCGAGCGGGCGTTCGCCACCGTGCCCGAGGATCACGGCAACTGCAGTGTGGGGAGCGTCACCCACGGCCTGCTCGCCCCCAGCGAGGTCATCGACCACAGCGATGTGGCGCAGCTGGTCGGAGTCGGTTGGGTCGGGCCCGGTGTTCTGGATCAACTGCCCAAGGTGGCGACGCGGCCCGGGTCGGTCGTCTACGCCCCCCTGGGTACCGTCCCAATCGATCCCGACGTGGTGCTCCTGCGGGTCAACGCCCGCCAACTGATGGTGCTCTCCGATGCCCTTCCCGGCCTGTCTATCGAGGGCAAACCCCAATGTCACATCGTGGCCATGGCCATGGAGCAGGGGGTGGCCGCGGCCAGCGTCGGCTGCGCCCTCAGTCGGCAACGGACCGGCATGCCCCCCGACGAGATGACCTGCGCCCTCCCGGCCGGGCAACTGGACACAATGGTCGAAGCCATCGAGAAGACGTCGGCGACCGACGCCGTCGTGGCCGGGTACGCCGCCAAGGACGCCCGCCGCTTCGCCTGAACTGCGGGGAGCCCGTCAGGCGAACGCAGCCAGCGGGGCGAGTTGGGCCTGGGTCGGTTCGGAGCAGCAAAACCACGGCTCGGTGAGCCGGGCTCGCTCGCCACACGGGCCGGCCGAAGCGGCCCCCCGGGCGGGTCGCGCCGGTGCCATCGACGTGTACGAACGAATCAGCCCGTCGATCTGATCGAAGGTCCGCTCCTGATCCTCGCCGACTTGGGCCTCGACCAGAGTGGCGATCTCCACTTGGAGACGGTCGACGGTCTGATCGGGATGGGCCCAGGTCCAACCCAACTGGGCCGGGTCGTAGCCGCATAGGTGGGCGGTCATGGCCGGCTCGGCCAACAGCAGCGAACCAGCCGGCACGAGCAGTCGCACGCTGTACTGGACCGGATCGACATTGGCAATGAGATCGTGGGTGACCACGAAATCGACCAGGGCGACCAGGTCGTCGATGGTGGTCCACGGCGTGAACGGCAACCACGATGGGCGGATCTCGATGCCGTGCGAGCGCAGGGCCATCACCGCTTTGGACATGTCGGCCGCAGTGTGGCCCTTGTCCAGAACGGCGAGGATGCGGTCATTGACCGACTCAAACGCGCTGACCACGAACGCACAACCGGCCTGGGCTAGCAGGGGCAGCAAGTCGGAGTGGGCGAGGAGATGCTCGACCTTGATGGTGGCATCGAAGGTAAGTTCCGGATGGCGGTCATGCACCGCGACCAGGACCCGGCGGGCATGCTGAGGTGCGTTGAAGAAGTCGGGGTCGGCGAAGCTGATATGGCTGGCTCCGGCGGCCACCAGCTGGTCGACGTCGGCCAGGAGGACATCCTCGGCCACCGTACGGACCCGCCCGTCGTAGACGACCGGGACCGGGCAGTGCCGACAGCGGTGCGAACAGCCCCGGCTGGCGGCCACCGAACCGACCGGTCGTTGCTCGCCGGCGACGGCCAGACGAGTGTAACGGCCCAGTTCGGGGAGCAGCCGACGGTCGGGCACCCGGGCCGCAGACCGGCCAAGTTGGACCGCCGGCCCCGGGTTGACTCCCCCAGCCCAGGCGGCTAGCCCGGGCTCGAACTCTCCGGCGATGATGGCGTCAGCCGACGGCGATCACCGTGAGGTCCCCGGCCATCCCGGCGTACAGACCGAAGAAGCACAGGGGCAGGCCGGGCCGGCGAGCCCGCACTTTGTCGGCCACCCGCAGGGCCAGGCGCATGGCGTTGTGCATCGGTACCGACAGGGCCACTCCTTCGGCCCAGTCGACGTCGTCGGCCGAGAGGGTATCCAGGGCGATGTCGACACAGCGCACCTGGTGGCCGGCCGCGAGCAGGGAGGCGTTACCCGTCGCTGCCGATAACGGTTGGTGGCCCAACTCGTAGGTCGATACCACCAGAACCTTCACGGTCTGAGCCTACGCCCAGCACGGGCGGCTTCGGCCCGTCGACCTGCGCCACTGTTTACGAGCCGGGACCGACGACGACGTGGAGGGCCGCCTCGGCCCGGCGTAGGGCGATCTCGACGTCCGCCGGCGTCGGACCGCGTGCGAATACGAACCCGAGATACCGATCGCCCTCGGGCAGGGGCACCACGGCTCGACCGGCGGCGATGGTGATCTCCAGGCCGACCACACCGTCGACGGCCAGGGCGTCGGCCTGACCGCACACCTTCTCGAGCACCCCGGCGGCCCGGATGGGAAGCATCATCACCCCCGAGGCCTGGGCCTCCCGGCCCAGCCCGTCGAGTCCGGCGCCGACGGCGTGGCGTACGATGACCTCTTCCAGGCTGACCCCGGCTCCGAAGCGCAAAGCCCGGGCGCACAGACCACCGATGGAACGGGCCGCCACCTCGATGACCACCGGTCGACTATCGGCTGCGACGCGCAGTTCGGCATGGACCGGGCCCTCCCGCAAGCCGACCGCCGCGGCCGCCGACGCCACCGTGGCGGCCAGCAAGGCCAGGATCAGGGCCGGTTGGCGGGACGGGGTGACATAGATCGTCTCCTCGAAGAACGGACCGTCGAGGGGGTCGGGCTTGTCGAAGACCGCCAGCACCACGAGCACCCCGTCCACCAGGAGAGCCTCGACCGCTACTTCGGCGCCGGCGACGAAACCCTCGACCAAAATCGGCTCGAGGGGCCCGACGATGGCCCGAACCCGCTCGCCGGCCGCTGCAGCCTCGACGTCGTCATCGACCCGGATGACCCCTTGGCTCCCTGAACGTGACACCGGTTTGACCACGCACGGATAGCCGATCTGGGTCGCGGCGGCCGCCACGGTGTGGTCCGGAAGAACCACCCGGTGGTCGGGTTGGGCTACCGCCGCGGCGGCCAGGCGGCCCCGCAGGACGGCCTTGTCGCGCGTCGCGGCCACCGCATCGACGGGGTTGTGGGTCAGCCCCAACCGGGCCGAGGCCGCCGCCGCCACGGCCAACCCCTGGTCGTCAACCGCCAGCACCGCGTCGAGGGGCCGACGGCCATTAAGGACGGCAATGATCTCCACCGCCGCGCCCACATTGGCCATAGGGACGACCACGGCCCGATCGCCCATGACGTCGGCCAGGGCTTGACGCCGCTCGCAGCCGACGACCACGTCGACCCCGAGACGTTCGGCTGCGGCCAGGAAATCCTTGGCCCGGTAGGTCTCCGTCGGCAGGAGGAGCAGAACGCGGGGCACTACCCTAGGATGGGCCCAAACGACAGGGATGTGACAGGCACAAATGACTGACGACGGTCCCACCGAGGCACCGGTCCTGACCCTGACGGACAAGGCTTTGGCCAAGGTGCTGAAGCTGCGCGCCGAAGAGGGCACTGCTCAGTCCCTGGCACTATGGGTCGAGGTC
>JBAWFD010000113.1:0-3788 GCA_049591615.1 Gammaproteobacteria bacterium
GTCCCACTGTGCCGGATTGTCTGCGAAGGATTTGAATGGGTGGCTCGTCGTGGTTTTCGTCGTATCGTTGCCGGCGGTGCTGAAGAGCACGAAGATGCCACCGAGCATCTGGTCGGACAGAGGTTGACCGTCAAGCTCGCTGTTCACCAGGGTCGACAGGATGTCGTCACCCGGATTCGTTCGACGTTCTGCGAGGAGTTCCGCCGCGATCCTGTGCATCGTCATGCCTGCTTCAATGGCGATCGCCGCTTTTTCGCTGTCGTCACCCGCAAACTCAGGGTCTTGTGCCGCAATCTGTGCCTCGGCGGCTGAGTACAGGTCACCTCGCATCGATTCAGGAACGCCCATCATTTCGCTGATCGTCCACAATGGAAGCTTTCTTGCGAATTCCTGAACAACGTCCCCACCGCCACTCTCGACGAATTCGTCAACGATGCGCCGAGCCTCAGTCTGGATTCGATCTTGGAGTTGCGCGACGCGCCTCGGCGTGAAGGCGCCACTCACCACCCGTCGCAGCGCGGTCTGGCGTGGCGCATCCATCACCAGGAACGAGGCATTGAGCTCCAAGAGGTCCACCGGGATCTCACCCATTCCGACCCCTTGACCTGAGCAGAAGAGTTCGGGAGTCCGACTTATGTGCACCACGTCCGCATGACGGGTGACGGCCCAGAAGCCCCGGGCGGAGCGCACCATCCCGAAATCTGAGGGCTCCTGGAAACTCACAGGGATCGATCGCCTGAGTTCAGCGAAGGTCAAGGCACGAGCCGACGCCGGCTGAGACCAAAAGGCCAAAGAAGAGATGTTCGGCGTTGAATCGGCACTCATGCCGGGCATAGCACTCCTTACCTCGGTGATCTTCGTAGTTCAGCCGACTGCGTTAATGAAACGTTCCAACTCGCCGGGAATGTCGTCGCCCGCCGGTTGATACGCGATCTCGGTCACACCCACATCTCGAAGTTGAGCGACGCGGTCGCGCAGGTCCGCTGCTGTGCCCGTGAACGACACCTTCGAGAGCAGCTCGATACCCGCCGTGACCGCCGGACGGTCGCGATCGGTGACACGCGCGAGGTGGCCCTCATGCACAGCCAGATGGCGGCGGTCAGGGTCGATCTCTTCGATCGCCTCCCGCCACAATTGGCCGCCGGGCAGGGCATCGACCGCTTCGGCGCCTCTGCGCTCGTAGGCGCCGTGATACACGACCGCGAGGGCATGGCCGGCCGCGTTGATGACCCTCTCGTCGTTCAGGGTTTCGTTGGCCCCGAGGACTGTCCCGAACGTCAGAATGCCGCGCCATGAGGGCAGGTGATCTCCGATCGGGGGCATCCCGGACCCAAAGATCCCATCTCCGATGTCCGCGGCAAGCGCCCTGCCCTTGGGTCCGTCGGCACCGATAAATATCGGCACGTGCACAGGGTCCCGATCAAGCATTTTGATGACGGCGCCATCCCAGACCGCTTCCTTGCCCAGCAAGAGGCTCCGTACGACCCGGACGTAGTCACCGACGTCTGCCCAGCGCATTGGTGGTTGACCCAGGGTGTAGCGACCGGTGAATCCGGCCCCGATCCCTGCCGCCGTTCGGCCGGGAGCGAGTTCTGTGAGGGCGGCAATCGCAGCTGCGTTCACCATCGGGTGGCGGAGTGACGGAATCAGCACTGCGGGGCCCACCCCGATGCGCGACGTTCGAAGAGCCGCCAAGCTCAGGGTCATCCAGACATCGGGATAGAGCGCCGGAGAGTCGTAGCACCAGGCCCGCTCGTACCCCAATTGCTCCGCGAGGACGATGTGATCGGGGGTCGCAGAGGAGGGAGCAAAGGCGCAAGAGATATGCAGGGCATGAACCCCGTTCGGTTCGGCCGTCACGAGACGCCGTTGGGGACGATGACGGCCCGCCCCGTCACCCGACCCGCGGCCAAGTCTCGATAGGCGTCCAACGCCCGGTCGAGCGGGTACGTGTTGATTCGCGGCGTGATGAGCCCATGGGCAGCAAGTTCGAGCACGTCGGCCAGCTCAGAGCGACTGCCCCAATACACGGACTGCAGAGACACCTCGTAGGCCTGGCTCAGGAATCCGAACGCCATGGAGCCACCTGCGACTCCGACGAGCGTGAGGTCCCCCAATGACCGGGTGCACGTCGCGCCGAGAGCGATGGTCGCATCTGTCCCGACGCAATCCAGAACCAGATCCGCTCCGCGTTTGCCGGTCGCCGTCTTCACGGCCTGGACCGCGTTGTCGTCGGCTACAAACGCCGAGTCTGCTCCGAGTGAGAGCGCAAGCTCGAGTGCACGAGGCTTGGTATCGAGGGCAATCACTCTGGCCGAGGATGTCGCTTTCAGGATCTGAATGGCGAGGTGTCCAAGGCCGCCGACGCCGATTACGAGCGCCGTCGACGTCGGCCCGAGCTTCTGCAGCGATCGGCGCACAGCGTGGTAGGGGGTCACACCTGCGTCGGTCAGGGGGGCGGCCTCAACGGGAGTCAAGCCCTCAGGAAGCGGGATGAGATACCTGGCATCGGGGACGAGCATGTAGTCGGCCATCCCACCGTTCAGGCCGAGGCCGCCTCCTGCGCCGACCGACGGTGCGTTCGGCGCCTCGCAGTAGTTCTCCATTCCTACGCTACAGCGCAGACAGGAGCCGCAGCCCCACGCACCGTAGACAGCGACTGGCTGACCCTTTTCGACCGACGTCACGCCCGTCCCGACAGAATGGACCCACCCGGCATTCTCGTGACCCAGAGTGAACGGCAGCGAAAACGGAACCGTGTCGCCTTTGCCGTGCATCATGTGGAGGTCCGAGTGGCAGGCCCCTGCCGCACCGATCTTGACCACGACTTGTCCGGGTCCCGGCGTCGGCTCATCTATCTCGACAAGTTGGGCTTCTTGGTGCCACGTGCTGATCTGAAGTGCGCGCATCTGCCGTTCTTTCGTTCCAGTCGCTCGGATGCTTCAGCGGTCCCTGCTCAGCAGTCGAGGTGCTTCCCGATGCACCTCGCCACCATCAATCACCATCGTTTCTCCGTTGACCCAGGCGGCATCGTCGCTGACCAGAAAGAGCGCTGCATGCGCCACATCGTCCGGCTGACCAAGACGGCCCACGGGAATCGAGTCAAGATACGCTGCTCGCGATTTCGGTTGCGTGGGGGCGGTCATCGGTGTTTCCACGAAACCCGGTGCGATCGCATTGACACGGATGCCCCTGGGACCCAGCTCGAGGGCCGAGACGCGCGTCAGCATCTCGACCCCAGCCTTCGCGCAGCAGTACGCAACCATTCCCTCACCAGGTTGACGCCCGTAAATGGATGCGAGGTTGACGATCACGCCACCGGCACCATGAGCGAGCATTGCTTTTGCTTCATGCTTGACCGCGTGAAACACACCCGTAAGGCAGACATCAATGACGGCATTCCATTGCTCAGCCGAATGGTCGTGAACCGGTCCCAAAGTGCCAATGCCTGCAGCGTTGACGGCAATATCTACTCCGCCGAACGTCTCTCCCGCGAGGCCTACCAACCGCTCGAGATCCTGCTCCCGGGTCACGTCAATGACTGCAATCGTGCAACGTTCCGCGCCGATGGACCGGCGGACTTCCTCGAGGAGCGCTTCATTGCGATCGCCAATGACAACCATGGCACCCTCTTCGGCGAACAGCTCCGCCGTCCGTCGTCCGATGCCCGAGGCTCCCCCGGTGAGGACTGCCGTCCGACCCGCCAACCGATTGCTCACCGTTCTGCCCTCATTCGGCGCCAGCCCCGTGGGCGAGCCGCTGACCTGTCATGACCCTCCGTTCTGGTC
>JBAWFD010000114.1:0-16910 GCA_049591615.1 Gammaproteobacteria bacterium
CAATCGATCTACTCAAACGGCTGCGGCGAGTGGCCGGACCCGATGGCGGCCTACTGATCGGCGTGGATTTGCGCAAGAGCAAGGCGATTCTGGAAAGCGCCTACAACGATTCGGCGGGCATCACCGCGGCCTTCAACCTGAATTTATTACACTGTATTAACCGTGAACTGGACGGCGATTTCGACCTCGCGCGCTTCCGCCACCACGCCGTCTATAACGCGGCTGAAGGGCGCATCGAGATGCACCTGGTAAGTCTCGATGATCAGGCGGTTCACATCGGGGACGACTGCGTGCGTTTGCGTGCAGACGAGTACATCATCACTGAATATAGTTACAAACACACGTTGCCGGGTTTCGCAGCGCTGGCATCGAAAGCGGGGCTCACCGTGAAACAGGTATGGAGAGACGACCGGCGCTGGTTCAGCGTGCAATATCTGAGCGCGGGCTGAATGCACCCTGCCCCTTCTCCCACCCGGCGGAAAAATCACTTTTCCGGCTGATAGCCTTCCGGTTTCTCGGAACCGCCACCGAACAGGAATTTCTGCATCTCCTCCGCCAGAAATTTGCGCGCCTTGGGATCAAGCGCCGACAGCCGGTATTCATTGATCAGCATGGTCTGGTGCTGCAGCCACTGCTGCCAAGCCTGGCGCGAAACATTTTCATATATCCGCTGGCCGAGCTCTCCCGGCCAGGGTGAACGTTCCAGGCCTTCCAGTACCTCGCCGAGTAGGACGCATTTAACGGTGCGCGTCATGCTGCGGTTTTCCTATCCGACAGTTGCAATTGTCCGATGAGCTTCTTCACCGGTGTCGCCAGGCCAATGCGTGCCGGCGCATCCAGTTCGTACCATACGCAATCGACATTATCGTCGATACCTGAAGGCTCCGAAACTTCCAGTTGCAATGGCTGCATGTCCAGATGGAAATGACTGAAGCTGTGGCGCAATACCGGCCACACGGATTGTGTCCGCGGCCGCACATGCAGATGCGCGCAGCACCACTCGGCTACACCCTGATCCCCCGGCAGCTCAGGAAACCCCCATAAGCCACCCCAGATGCCCGCCGGTGGACGACGTTCCAGCAGTACCCGACCTTTACAGGTAACCACCAGCATGCGCGTGCTGCGTACCGGCAAAGTTTTGCGTGGCCGCGGCGTGGGAAACCGGTGCTCGTATCCCCGCTTATGGGCGCTGCAGTCAGCAGCCAATGGGCAAACCTGGCAACGAGGCTGCGCGCGTGTGCATACGGTGGCCCCCAGATCCATGATGGCCTGGGTGTAGGCAGCTATATCTGTCATTGGCGTGTGCTGTTCCGCCAGTACCCACATTTTTTTAGCAACCCTGCTTTCGCCTGGCCAGCCTTTCACGGCATGCACACGCGCCAGCACGCGCTTCACGTTGCCGTCGAGGATGGCATGGCGCTCCCCGTGCGCAAGCGCCAGAATGGCAGCGGCGGTGGAACGTCCGATACCGGGCAGGGATGACAATATTTCAAATTCCCTGGGGAACACCCCAGTGTAATCGTCACGGATGATCTGCGCCGCTTTGTGCAGATTGCGGGCACGCGCGTAATAGCCGAGACCCGACCACAGATGCAGTACCTCGTCCTGTGAAGCATCCGCCAACGCAGGGATGTCCGGAAAGCGCGCCATGAAGCGCCTGTAATACGGGATGACGCTGGCCACTTGGGTTTGCTGCAGCATGATCTCGGAAACCCAGATGGGATAAGGCGTGCGCTGCTGCTGCCACGGCAAGTCGTGCCGTCCGTGCTCGGAGTGCCAGCGCAACAAACGCCTTGCCAGCGTTCGGTCAGTTTGCCGGAGCATGCGGGGTGTCACTGTCCAGGGGCGGTAGATGGGCGCGTTCGCGCGCGAGTTTCTCCAGGCCTTCCGCCATGCTGTGACCTTGCGACCACAGTGCATGTTCCACCATCGGCGGGCCGATGAGCGGCGGAATCCAGAAATCCGGTTGCATGGAGACTTGCCAGTGCATGCGCGTACCGCTGTCCTGTGGCTCCAAATGCCAAGAGGAGCTGGACATTTTAACGTCACTTTTTTCGGGAATGGCTTCCGCAACTACGTCCCGGGGTGTGAGTTCCGTGACCCGCTGAGTCTGTTTGATGGTGTGACAGAAGAACAGCACACAACCGCGGCTCTCGACGAATACTATATAAGTATGCGCATCGATTTGTTCGAGGATGTGGCTTTCACGGATGACGCCGCCGATGCGCGATAGATGATCGTAGTCGGTCAGCACTGCATACACCTGAGGTAGCGGCGCTGCCAGATACACATCAGCACTCACCTGATAGCGTCCGCCAGTGTGGGTGACTGCAAATGCATGGAATTCTGCGGCTCTAACATTACCCGTCAAGGCTGCAACGGCCAGCAATATCAGCAACCTGCGTGGCACCTTACACCTACCGCTCGTGGATTTGATGCGCGTTCACCCGGGCGGGTGCAGTACGTCTTGCAATTTGTTCTTGGCCTTGTCCTTGAGTTCGGCCCTCTTGGTGCTGACTTCACTTTGCACACGCGCACGCGCGGCGTCCCCCACATCCGGGTGCACACTCAGGTTGGAGAGCGTGCCGGTAATACGCAACGGAATGGTATTGCCGTCCAGACCACTCAGATCTGTGCCTCCGCCGAGTTTTGGCGTGCTGGTGATGTGCGCTCTGAGGTTGTAATCCAGGGTAAGTTCCGCTAAATCCAGTTTGCCGGCACCGCTAAGATGCATGAACGGCAGTTCCGCAGCAAAATCCCGATTATCCAACATGCCGTTCCTGATGGTGGCACTGCCGTGCATGTCAGCGAACTCGGTACGATCAGGCGCTGCGGGTGGCGGTGGCAGCTGTTTCGCCAGTGCATAGGCACGCTCGATCGCATTCCAAATATTCAGGCCTTCAATAGCGCCGTTTTTGAAGGAAAAACTCATACGACCTTGCAAGGTATGGCGGATCTCGCTCACTGTCGGTCCCAGTCCACGCGTTGCGATATGCATATTCGCGATGCCGCTCAGCCGCTTAATCTTGAACAGATCCTGTATAAGGCCGCCGCTCTGCAAATCGCGCACTGTGAGATCTTCCGTGACGATGGGTGTATCGCTGCTGGCGTCAATCTGCGCCGTGCCGCTAAGAGAACCGCCATAAAGCTGTGCCGATAAAGGATTGATGCGAACCAGGCCCTGATGAGCGCTCACGCTCACATCCAGGTTGCTGGTATGCACGTTCAGCAGCGTGAACTGACCGACATGCAGCTGGCCATCCAGATTCAGGCTACGCAAGCTGCGCACCGGGATGCTGACCTTATTGATATCGGTGGCTTCACGTGGTTGGATGGGCGTCGCGGCTTTCTGTGGCGGCAGATAGCGGTCGGCGTTCATCTGATCGAGGCTGAGATTGAACGCCAGCGCCCGGGTCTTGAGATCCTTGATAGCGGCGCTGCCGCTGAGGGTGGTGTCATCCAGTTTGAAACTGAGATTTTGTAGATTGACAGCATCTGGCGAGGCGATGAAATCCAGCGAGCCCGAGGCCTTGCTCAGCGCTTGCGGATCGCGGGTATTGGCGAGGCCGCCATGACCTAAAGCCTGCAGCACTTCGCGTGGTGAGAACGCCGCCAGTATTAGACTGCCGTTGAAGTGTGGTTCTTTCATCAGCCCCTGGCCTTCCAAATCCGCTTGCAGCTTGAGGCCATAAGCGCTCGCCGACAGGCCGTTGAGCGCCAATGTGCCCACATCCATGTTCAAAGCCGCCTGCTGCCACAACAACTCGGCATTGACCTGGCCGCCGGCGACTGCATCCCCGTTGGCATTCACATCGAGCTTGGCGTTGCTAAAGGTATAAATTTTCTTGGCCAGATCCGCGGTCAGTGTACCTTTGAAGGACGCATGCCCGCTGAGTGTTGGATTGGTGCCGGCGAAATCAAAATCGGTATTCAGTCGCAGTGGTATGCCGGATGCAAATGCGCCCATATCCATGTTCAGATTGCTGACCGTATATTGCTGATGTTTCTGGGCATCGCTCCAGCGCAAGCCGCTGTTGCCGATATTCAGGCCATCGATGTGCAGATCCTCAAGACCGTTTGATCCAGCGCCAAGGTTCTTCGGCTGACTCGGCGCGCCCGAGTTTTTCAGATGCTCGAGGATATCCTGCCAATTATTGTGGCCATCCGCGTCGCGCGCCAGATCCAGATCCAAACCCACCAGCTTGACAGTGCCGACCTGGATGTTGCCGCGCAGCAGCGGCCAGAAACGTACGTGCACATCGGTCTCATTAACGCTGGCAAAAGGCGTATTCCCGAACCCGGGCGCGTTGCTTAACGACATGCTGCCAATCTCCGCGCCCAGCCACGGGAAGATCGACAGCTTGATATCGCCCGCGATCGTGAGTTCCCGCCCGGTCTTGTCTTTTAGCAGCTTGGCGATGCGTGGTTTGAAATCGTTGGGCGTGATGATGAACGGCAACACGATCGCGATCAGGATAATCAACGCCAGGATGACCGCGATAGTGATTGCGACGATCTTTAAAGGTTTGCGCCGCTTCTCAGTGTGTTGGGTGCTAGTCGGTTTGGAGATCGGGTCCGGCTTAATCGGCATGGCAACACCTGTTGAGGGTGACTCAAGATCGGCGGGCTCAAACCCGTCCGGCCAACAGTTTGAACTGCCCCGGCAGCGAAGTCACCACCCAGCGCCGGTTCCCGGTGGGTACGGCCAATGGGATTCAATCCCCGCAGACGGGATATGCGAACTGTGCCGGGTGGCCGAGTCAGGTTGTTTCGGAAACTGCAGGTGGATACTGGAGCGGGTGATGGGAATCGAACCCACGTTAGCAGCTTGGGAAGCTGCAGTTCTACCATTGAACTACACCCGCAGGCAGCGCCCATTCTAACGGCAGCCCTTTAGCTGTCAAACGCCCGGCGCTTGCGGCAGGAGTGCGTTAAAATTGCCCATCGCTGTCTAGTCACGTGCGCGCACATGCAGATCCTGGTCAATGGCAAGCCGATCGAAGTACCTGAAACATTCACCGTTCGGGACTTGATCCAGCGGTTGGAACTCACTGATAAGCGTATCGCGCTGGAGGTGAATGGCGAGATCGTGCCGCGAAGTACCCATGGCGTCTCTCGTTTCAAAATGGGCGATAAGGTCGAGGTGGTACACGCCATCGGTGGTGGCTGAGGCCGGTGCCTGCATCGGAATGCCGGTGGCATTTCGATCCAGGCAAAACGACCTGCAGTCCAAACACCCTAGGAGTTTCACGGGTAAGGAAAGTTGATCCATGAACATCGCCGTCAAACAAACTGAGCAGTCCACCGACACGTTTACAGTCGCCGGTAAAAGCTACCGCTCGCGCCTACTCATCGGTACCGGTAAATACAAGGATCTGGAGGAAACCCGGCGCGCGGTGGAAGCCAGCGGCGCGCAGATCGTCACGGTCGCCATCCGCCGCACCAACATCGGCCAGAAGAAAGACGAACCGAATCTGCTGGAGGTGCTGCCGCCGGCACGCTACACCATCCTTCCCAATACCGCCGGCTGTTACAACGCCGAAGAGGCGGTGCGCACCTGTCGCCTGGCGCGTGAATTATTGAATGGCCACCGGCTGGTGAAACTGGAAGTGCTGGGCGATGACAAGACCTTGTATCCCAACGTGACGGAAACCTTGAAGGCCGCGGAAATCCTGATCAAGGAAAATTTCCAGGTGATGGTTTACACCACTGATGACCCGTTGATCGCCAAACGGCTTGAGGAACTGGGCTGTGTAGCGGTCATGCCCCTGGGTGCGCCCATCGGTTCTGGACTCGGCATCCGCAATCCCTACAACATCCTGAGCATCGTCGAGAACGCCGGTGTGCCGATCCTGGTGGATGCCGGCGTGGGTACAGCCTCGGATGCCGCCATCGCCATGGAACTCGGGTGTGACGGCGTGCTCATGAACACTGCCGTCGCGCATGCCAAAAATCCGGTACTCATGGCCGCGGCCATGAGCAAAGCCGTGGCCGCCGGGCGCGAAGCGTATCTGGCAGGTCGCATCCCACGCAAGCGTTTTGCCTCAGCTTCCTCGCCACTGGATGGTTTGTTCTTCTGATCAATCCTGCATCACCATCGCCAGTGCGCCGTGTTCGCAGTTTCGTGCGTCGTGAAGGCCGCATGACTCCGGCGCAACGCCGTGCCCTGGAGACCTTGCTGCCCCGCTACGGTTTGCACACAACGCCCGCACCCTGGGATTTCCTCAAGCTGTTCGGGCGCGATGCACCGCGCACCTTGGAAATCGGTTTCGGCAACGGCAATACCCTGCTGGCACTGGCCCAAGCGTACGCCGATCAGGATTTCATCGGCATCGAAGTGCACCGTCCCGGTGTCGGATACCTGCTCAACCGGCTGGCGAGTGAAAATCTGGCCAACGTGCGCGTAATCTGCGACGATGCACTGGAAGTGCTCACGCGTTGCGTGCCTGACGCCAGTCTTGACACCGTGCTGCTGTACTTCCCCGATCCCTGGCCGAAAAAACGCCACCATAAACGCCGTCTGATGCAGCCTGAATTCGTGGCGCTGCTGGCATGCAAACTGAAAAGCGGCGGGCTGTTCCGCGCCGCTACCGATTGGACCGATTATGCCGAGCACATGTCGGCGCTGCTATCCGGATCTGCGGATTTCATCAATGCCACAAGCGATGACGCCGTACCTCAAACGTCGGTGCGGCCGCTCACCAAGTTCGAGCAGCGCGGTATGCACCTCGGCCATCCGGTCTGTAATCTGGCATTCAGGCGGCGCTAAGCCGGTGATTGCAGGCTAACCGGGCTTCTTCTAGGCTGTCACTCAGGGAGAGAGTATATGGCGGACGCGCAAAGCAGCGGAGTATCCACGCTATTCGGTTGGACCGGAAGGCGTTCTCTGCGTCTCGGAGCCTACCTTCTGGATCTGACCAGTTTCATCATCAGTGCCGTGCGTGAACGCGGCGGCCAACGCCATTACTTCAACCGCGCTACCATCAATACGCTGGTTACACAAATCATCTTCACCGGTGTCGATGCGCTGCCGGTGGTCACCCTGCTGGCCTTGGCGATCGGCATCTCCATCACCTCCGAAATCCTGGATCTGGGCCAGGCGCTCGGCAGCGAACACGATGTGGAACTGCTGCTCGCCAATGTCATTGGCACGGAACTGGCGCCGCTGCTGACCGCGATCGTGCTCATCGGCCGTTCCGGCTCGGCCATCACCGTGGATATGGGTCTCATGCAAGTGCGTGGCGAGGTCGAGGGGCTGATGCTGCTGGGCATCAATATCAACCACTTCTTTGTCACGCCACGCATCCTAGGTACAGCCATCTCGCAACTCACGCTTGCCATTTATTTTGCCGCCATCGCCCTGTTCGGCGGCGTATTGCTTGCGGGTCTGATCTTCTCGACGCAGTATTCCCATGAAGTCACGCGCTTAATCGCAGTATTGCGCCCATCGCAGTTTCTGATATTCGTGCTGAAAAATCTGCTGTTCGGCATGATCGTAGCGGGTACTGCGTGTTTCCACGGCTTGCGCGTGGGCAGCTCGCCCACCGAATTGCCACATCAAACCCAGCGCGCCATCGTCACCAGCCTGGTGTTGGTATTCCTGGTGGATGGCTTACTCGCCATCATTACCCAATGAACACAGAAATTCTGTTGCACGCCGAGGAGCTGCAGGTGTCAGACGACAGCGGCGGTGCCAGTCCATGTCGCCTGAATCTGGCAGTCTCAACGGGACGCATGCTGGCATTGGTGGGACCCGCCGGTGCCGGCAAGACCACCTGGCTGCGCACGCTGGCCGCGGTGGATCCACAGGCGGCGGGCAATTTGATCTTACTCGGTGAGGACACTGTCAGCCTCGATGATGATGCCTGGCGACGACTGCGTTGCCGCGCCGCCTTCATAGCCATGGGTGCGCCCTTATTGTCGGTGGTTGATGGGCTCAATAATCTCATGCTGCCGGCTCTCTATCATCGCACCGGCAGTACCGAGCAGGTGCGCACCCGAGCCAACGAGATCCTGGATTTTCTGGGCTATGTCGGTGACACCCACAGCTTGCCCGCATACCTGAGCCAGCATCAGCGTCTCTTGCTTGCCATCGGCCGCTGCCTCATGCTTGCGCCGCAAATGATGTTTCTGGATGAACCGTTTTATATGACCGATGATGCCAGCCGGCGGAGCGAGGCAGAAATTTACCGGCGTCTCGTCCAGGAGCGCAACATGACACTGCTGGTCGCCACCCATAATTTGGGTTTCGTGAAACGTTTCGCTGACCAGATAGTGTTTGTGCAGGAACGTTGTATGTGGACGTTCGACACCTGGCAGGCATTTGCGGCCTCCGCGTCGCCTGAGGTGCGCACCTTCCTGGATGCGGCGGCCTAGGGAGCGACTACACATGAGCAAACAGCAAACCCGGCACCGCACGCACTATACCCATAGTATGTCGTATACGGCACGCGAACGTCTGACCGGTGCGTTCGTACTCATCGCTATCGCGTTGGTATTCGCTGCACTGGCTTTCAACCAGCAGACCGCACGTTTCTTCGCGCGCAAATTCACGCTGCACGCCTATCTCCACAATGCCCAGGGCGTCAGCGTCGGCACGCCGGTGACGGCTTCCGGTCTGTTCGTGGGCACGGTGAGCAGCATCAACATCACGCCCGATAACCGCATTGAGATTACCCTCAGGATCCTGGAAAAAAATCACAAACTGATCCGCGAAGATTCGCGTGCTGCTATGAGCAAACTCTCGCTGCTGGGAAATGCCGCCATCGAGATCAAGGCCGGCTCGCCGGATCAACCGCTGATGCCGGATGGCGCCACCATCCCGCTGGAGGAACCACTGTCGGTGGACCAGATCATGGCGCAGGTGGCCCCGGTGCTGGATCATGTGAAAGACACGCTCGCGAAGATCGACGCGGTCAGCAGCGAAATCAACCCCAAGGAAATCGCCCAGGTCGTGCACAACTTGGCAGTGGTGAGCACCAACCTCAACGCCATCAGCAGCCAGCTGGCATCCGGCCAAGGCGCCGCCGGCAAGTTGCTGTATGACAGCAAAACCGCAGCCAATGTCACTGATGCAGTGCAGGCGCTGGCCGGCACCCTCAACGAGACCCAGTCAAGCCTCAAGACCATTCAACCCTTGCTCGGCAATGCCAGCGCGGCATCCGCGGACCTGCCAGGGCTGATTGCCCAGAGCCGCAAACTGGTGACCCAACTCAACACCACCATGGGTACGGTCAATTACCAGCTTCAGTCACTGCCGGACATGGTGATGCGCACGCGTCAGGTCCTCGACAATACCGACCAGACCTTGCAGGCCATCCAGGATACCTGGCCAATCTCGTCCTCCGTGCCCAAGCCAGCCAACACGGTAGTCACACCGGTGCATCCACCCAATGACTGACAGTAACTGCACGCGCTTGAGCCGTGGTATGTGTGCAGCGCCTGCGAGCATTCGGCATAGCATTTTTGCCGGACTTTTGATTACCGTGATGCTGGCCGGTTGTAGCAGCCGCCCCGTGCACCAGCCGGCGGTGGTGGTCAACAGTGATGCTGACATGGCGCTGGGCATGCGCGCCTATCAGAACAATAATTACGCGGAAGCTGGTAACTATTTCGCACGGGCGCTGGCTCAATACCGCAGTGTGGATGATCGCACCGGCCAGCTGAATACGCTCATTGATCTGGCTGACAGCGCGCTGGGTCAAGGTGAATACGCGAGTGCGCGTGAGTATCTCGGCGCAGCGGACCAGATTACCGCCGATATAAATCACTCCGGTCTCAAACCACATCTGGTTTTGCTGGGCGCCTACGCCGACATGCAGGCTGGTGACAATCAACAAGCGGCGGATCAACTGGATACGTTGCTAAAGGATGCAAGCACGCCTGCTGATATTCGGCAGGCAGCACTGTTCGCCCGTACCCAAGCTGCCTTCGATCTCAAATCATCCGATGCGCCTGCATGGCTCAAAAAATTGGGTGCGGCGCTTGGCAATTCTCCGGACACGCTCATCCAGGCACGTTACCAGCGGCTCCAGGCTCGGGCGGCACTCATCCGTGGCAATAGTGCGCAAGCCGCTGCCTTGTATGCGAAGGCCCTGGACGCCTATCGCACGGCCTATTACCGTCCCGGCATCGCCGCGACTCTCGAAGAATGGGCCACACTTTCTATGCAGCAGAAGGACTGGATTAATGCCCGCCAGCAGTTGCAGCGCGCACTCGACGTTCGGCTTTCCATGTACGACCGCACACACTCGATTATTGACCTGGAAAATCTTGTGCTGACCGAGACTGCGCTGGGTAATACCGCGGACGCCCAGCATTCCTCACAACTCGCTGATTACCTCAGGAATGGCGGCGACCCGGCGCAACTTCCGCCCAGTGGCACGCCTTAATCACAAGCATCGCTGTCTGAACGCGTTAACTACGCAGGCCAAGGCCAGGATCACCTAGCTCAACAAGCCTGCACGCACGCCATCGATCACGAACTGTACCGCCAGTGCTGCCAGAATCACGCCGAGTAAGCGCCCCACGACGTTGGCGCCAGTTTCCCCCAGCAGTTTCATTAACCGCCCCGCCAGCAACAGGCATGCGAGTGTGATTGCCAGCACCAGCAGCAACACTACGATCATGCCGACAAAATACAGCAGATGCCCGCGCGCCTCGCTCACCATCAGCAGGATGGTGGCCAAGGCCCCGGGACCGGCGATCAAGGGGAAGGCCAGCGGGAACACCGAGATGTCCTCCTTGTAGCGCGCTTCCTCCTCTTCGCGGCTGGTGGCAGAACGGCCGCCGGACTGGCGCGCGAACACCATGTCGATGGCGATCAGGAACAACAGCGCACCGCCGGCGATCTTGAAGGCCGGGATGGATATCCCCAGGGCCTTGAGCAGCCAATCACCGATAAATGCGAATAACAGCAAGATGACAGCTGCGAGCGCGGTGCTCTTGAAAGCCATGCGTCGCCGGTGGACAAGGCTGCTGCCGCGTGTGAGTGCGCCGAACATGGGGGTCACGCCGATGGGGTCCACCACCACGAACAACACGATGAACATGTTGACGAATTTTTCCAGCATTATGCGGAGCTACCAATCAAATTATCAGTGTTTACACGCAACTACACATTCAATCTGGACTCGTTCTTAAACTTTAGCCGGCACGTACGGCAGAGGGCAAGCAGACCGCATATACCCTCTTGCTTTACAGCATATCTGGTTCTATAACATAGGCCCCTGCAGTGACAAGTTTGCATGGTAGCAATATTCGGAATGGAGCGTAGCGTCAAAGTGTCATGGAACCCGAACCCTTAAAACCAGCTGTCGGTGAATGGTACGCCGACCCACAGGGCCTCACCTTCGAAGTGGTGGCCGTGGATGATGAGGATGACACCATCGGTGTGCAGTACTTCGATGGCACACTGGAAGAACTGGACATGGATGCCTGGCAAGAACTGCATGCCAAGCCAGTGGACCCCCCGGAAGACTGGTCCGGTTCACTGGACATCGAGCGCGAGGACTACGGTGTGGATCTGGATGAAGAGCGCCACGAGTTGTGGGCGAATCCTCTCGATCATCTGGATCAATAAGCCGGCAAGATCCTGAAGCCGCTCAAGTCTCGCGGCTGAAGTACGCCACCACCATATCCCCTTCCACCTTGATCGGTAGCCGTCGCAGTGCGCGACCCGGGCAGGGACCGGCCACGCATACGCCGGTGGCGGGATCAAACAGCGCGCCATGTGCGGAACACATGATCAACGATTTGTCCCGCGTCATGAATGCATCGGCTTTCCAGTTGAGGAAATTGCCAGCGTGTGGACACACATTGTGATAGGCATGCAGCGAGTCACCGTGGCGCACCAGGAACCATTCATCAGGAAAGCGCGCACTAGGAGGGGAAAAGCCGAGTGCGCCCGGATCGGGGATGTCTGCCAACGGGCAGATGACGTGGCGCAGGTTATCCGGCATATTCACAACTCGCGGGGCACTTTGCACGCGTGCGGATTTTCTTTTATCGTCAACACTCCAGCTTGCGTGGTCACCCTATGTTCGCCACCCCCGACGAAGCCGAAACTGCATTTTACACGGCCTTTGCCAATACTAATGTGGAAGCCATGATGAAGGTCTGGCTGGCGAGCGATGCAGTTGTCTGCGTGCACCCCGTAGGACCGAAAGTCACCGGCCATCAGGCAGTGCGCGCCGCCTGGGCCGAGATGTTCCGTGATGGCGCCAGCCTGCGTTTCCGTCTGGCTGAAGTCAGCCGCACCCAGGACGCCCTGCTGGCAGTCCACGTGCTCAACGAATACATCAGCGTGCCTGGGGAAAACACCGAACGCCAACCGATGGTGGCCACCAATATCTATCAGCTCACCCAGGATGGCTGGCGCATGATCCTGCACCATGCCTCCCCCGTGGCCATACAGAACCAGATCGAAAAGCCATCGGGACGGCTGCACTGAAACAAGCGGTTCAGACGGCTTGCGGTGAGTTGCGGAACTCAGTTTCATCAATTCGCTTGCGCAGCAGCACCAGCAACACCAGCCCGGGTATCGCTAGCAAGGCGCTCACCACGAACAGGGCGCTCCAGCCCGAGTACTGCACCAGGTAACCGGCAGGCGGCCCCAGGAATACCCGCGAAATGGAATCCAGCGTCGAGAGCAAGGCAAACTGGAACGCCGTGTAACGGTGATCGCAGAGCGCCATCAGGTAGGCGATGAACGCCGCCGTGCCCATACCCCAAGCGAGGTTTTCCACGCCCACCGCCAACACCATCCCCAGATAACTGTGGCCGACCAGCGACAGCGCCAGGAATGTCAGGATGGAGGCCGCCTGCAGAATGCCGAAATACAACAACGCCCGGAACAGCGACAGGCGCGCCATCAACACCCCACCCAGGAAGATGCCCACGATGGTGGCAGCGATGCCGAAACCTTTGTTGACTACACCCACATCGGTGGCCGTGAAGTGCAGCCCTTCGATCAGGAAAGCATTGGTCAGCTGGCCCGAAAACCAGTCGCCGAATTTGTAGAGCAGCACCAGCAGCAGCAGCCCTGCCGCGCCGCGCCGCATCAGCAGTTCCAACAAAGGCGTCACCACAGCCTCCCTAAGCGTACGCGGCGGGACCACCCGAATCTCCGGCTCCGGCCCTAGGCAGGTGGGGATCATGGCCACCAGCATCAGCAGCGCCATCAACAAATAGCTGTTGCGCCAGCCGATGCGGTCCGCGAGGATCAGCACCAGTGCGCCCGCGACGATCATCGCTAGGCGGTAACCGCCCGCCTGCACTGCCGCACCCAGACCGCGTTCCGCAGGCCGCAGGATATCGGTGAAGTAGGCGTTATACACAATGTCCTGGGAGGCGGAAGCAAATGCCAATGCAAATGCCAGCATGCCCATGCGCCAAACATGACTCACCGGATCGGTAACGGCCATGGCCGCGAGGATCAGCACCAGTGTCAATTGCGCCAGCAGGATCCAGCCGCGGCGCCTTCCCAGAAACGGCGGTATATACCGATCCATAAACGGCGCCCACATGAATTTGAGCGAATACGGCAGACCCACCAATGAGAACAGCCCGATGGTAGCGATGTCCACATGTAATGTGGCCATCCATGCTTGCAGGGTGCTGCCGGAAAGCGCCAAGGGCAGACCGGAAGAAAACCCCAGCAATAAAGTGATGCCGATGCGGCGGTTCCAACAAGTGCGCAGCAAGCCCGTAAACGCATCCAGCTTCAGTGCGCGAGCTTTCATGGAAAAATTCATAATGTGCAGTTGTAATCCATGATCAGCGGTGCGTGATCTGAAAAACGCTGTTGCTTGTAGATGGAGGCTTTTGTAACAGCGCGTTCGAGTCCGGGCGTGACAATCTGGTAATCAATGCGCCAACCCACATTCTTGGCCCAGGCTTGTCCGCGGTTGGACCACCAGGTGTATTGGTCGGGGCGTGGATCAACGCTGCGGAAGCCGTCCACGAAACCCGCCGGACCCAGAAGCTCATCCATCCAGGCGCGCTCATGCGGCAGGAAGCCTGAATTCTTCCGGTTACCTTTCCAGTTCTTGAGATCAATCTCCTTGTGAGCGATGTTCCAGTCACCGCACAGGATGTATTCGCGTTTTTTACGTCGCAAGGATTTTAAATAGGGCATGAAGTCTTTCAGGAACCGGTCCTTGGAAGCCTGCCGTTCAGGGCCAGCAGAACCTGAAGGTAGATACAAGGACACTACCGACACATGTTTGAAGCGCGCCTCCAGATAGCGGCCTTCGTTGTCGAATTCCGCGACCCCGAAACCGGTAATCACGTCCTGCGGCTCGCTGCGCGCGAATAATGCGGTGCCGGCATAACCCTTCTTTTTGGCGTCGAAATAGAAACTGTGATGCTTGCCGGGCCGGAAGACCGGATCGACAAGCTGATCTTCTTGCGCCTTGGTCTCCTGCAGGCACACCACATCGGCGCGCTGGTGCGGCAGCCAATCGAACAGGCCCTTACGGGCGGCGGAACGGATGCCGTTAACGTTCAGAGTGATGACGCGCATACCTGGCCCCTGGAGAGGAGCGTGTATCATACTCGAGCATTTCGTCCTTACCGGTATCCATGCATGCAGGAATACCAGCGCGAATTCCTGGAACTAGCCCTCGAGCGTGGCGTGTTGCGCTTCGGTGAATTCACCCTCAAGTCCGGCCGCAAGAGTCCCTATTTTTTCAACGCCGGGCTGTTCAACAGCGGCGCGGCGCTCTCGGCATTGGGCAGATTCTATGCCCGCACCATCACGGATTCAGGCATGCAGTTCGACATGTTGTTCGGCCCAGCTTACAAGGGTATCCCACTGGTATCCGTGACCGCCGCGGTCCTGTCCGAGCATCACCATCGCGACCTGCCTTGGAGTTTCAACCGCAAGGAAGCCAAGGATCACGGCGAAGGCGGCCGATTGGTGGGCGCACCGCTGCAGGGACGCATACTGATCGTGGATGATGTAATCACCGCCGGGACTGCCCTGCGCGAATCGCTGGCCATCATCCGCGCCGCAGGCGCCAAACCCGCAGGCCTGGTGATTGCATTGGATCGGCAAGAACGCGGCCTGGGTCAGAAATCCGCCATCGCTGAGCTGCAAGAGACCGAAAACATGGAAGTCACCAGCATTGTGCGGCTCGAGGACATTATCGGCTGGCTGCAGAACCGCCCGCACATGCATGCGGCTCTCACCCAACTGCAGGAATACCGCAAGCAATACGGCGCGTGATACCTGAAATTAGAGGCTCATGCAGGGGCGATGCTATACTTTCATTCATTCTGAATATGCCGACTTAACTAGCGACAACTCCATGAAACTGAGAACTTTTTCACTGACCCTGGCAGCAATCCTCGCCACTACACTCATGGCAGGCGCGTTGGCGCAGGGCAATACCCAGAAACTGTATAAATGGGTGGATAAAAACGGCATCGTGCATTACGGCAGCAGTGTGCCGCCTGAATACGCCAGCCAACAGCTGCAAGTATTAAATAGCGAGGGTGTCACCGTTCAGACGGTCGCCGCCCCCAAAACCCCGGAAGAGATCGCCAAAGACAAGCAGGCCAAAGCCGAAGCTGCCGCCAAAGCCAAACAGGCACAGCAGCAGCAAGACAACGACCAGATGCTGCTGGACACTTACACCTCGGTCGCCGATATCGAACGTGACCGCAACAGCCGCCTGGCCGCCATAGATTCACAAATCAAAGTTATCAATAACTCAATCAGTAGCTTGCAAAATGCGCTAACCAGCTATCAGACGCAGACAGACAAACTCAGCCATGCTCATAAACCGATACCGGCTTCTCTGAAAAAGAATCTGGACGAGACCCAGGCACAGTTGGATACCAATCAGAATTTATTGCTCAAGCAGCAACAGGACAAGCAGGAAGTACAGGACAAATATACCGCGTATATCAAGCGTTATCAGCAACTGACCGGACAGAGTGCCTCTAATGGCGGTAGTTAAGCTTCAGCGTACCGCCCAATACATCACTTCAAGTTCGGCTACAACACAGTAGCCGTTTCTATGCGCGGCCGGAATGGCCGAAACCGCCAGCACCACGCGTGCTCTCGTCGAACTCTGTCACCACCTCGAACTTGGCACGCACCACTGGCATGATCACCATCTGGGCGATGCGATCGCCGGGTTGAATGGTGAAATCACTCTGGCCGCGGTTCCAGCAGGACACCATGACTTCTCCCTGATAATCCGAGTCAATCAGGCCCACCAGGTTGCCCAGCACGATACCGTGTTTGTGTCCGAGGCCGGAACGCGGCAACAACATAGCCGCATATCCGCCATCCTCGATGTGGATGGCGATGCCCGAAGGGATCAAGAGCGTGTCACCGGGTTTCAAGGTGTGTGGTTCCCTGAGACAGGCACGTAAATCCAGCCCGGCAGAACCATCGGTTGCATATGCCGGCAGAGGATATTGTTTGCCGATACGTGCATCCAGAATCTTCACTTTTATAGTGCGCATAAAATCTATTCCAGATAGCCGGTAGATATTATTAGACGTTGCTTGCTAAATCGAATTCAAGAATGCCGTGGATAATGCTCAGCAATTAGCTGTATCAAGCGTCGCGCCAGCTCCAATTTCTGTCCAGCGCCAAACTCGGCCGAGCCATCTTTCCAAAACACAGAGAGCGCATTGTCATCCCTGTCAAAGCCGCGACCGCGGCCCACCCAATTGGCGGCGATTATATCCAAATGTTTGTTCGTCAGTTTGGCGCGTGCATGGGTTTCGAGTTTTTCCGTCTCGGCGGCAAACCCTACAGTAAAAGGCCGTGATTTTTTTTGCACGGCCACATCTGCCAGGATATCCGGTGTTTTGACCAGCTTCATTTGCAGACTGCCGGCGCGCTTCTTGATTTTCTCCCGGGCGGTTTTCACCGGCGCATAGTCAACCAC
>JBAWFD010000115.1:0-1957 GCA_049591615.1 Gammaproteobacteria bacterium
CGGTGACCATGCGCGTGCGCGCGCTCGAGGCGAGCGCCAGCCGCGCGCCGAGCGCGGCGGGATAGCCAGTGACTACTTCGTCGGGACGGGCAGGTGCGCGTCCGGCGGTCAGCACGTAGGGGGTGAGCGCAGCGCTTGACCACCCATGGGCAACGTCGGTGCGGTCGCCGAGCCGGGCAGGCACCGACACGTCGCCGATCGCGGCCCGGACGCCGGGCAGCCCTGCCAGGCGGGCGGTGAGCGCGGTGCTGACCCGTGCGAGTTCGGTGAGCTGCACGTCGTGGTCGGCGCCGACGTTCTGTTGTGCGGCCACGACCGCCGCGGCGCCGGCGTACCGCTCGACGGGCGGATGGGTGCGGAGCATCGATTCGAGTTGCATGCCCCAGGCCATCGCGAGCGCGGACGCTGCGAAGAGGGCGATCAGGGCGCCGGTGAACGTGCCGAGGCGGCCGCGGGCGCTGAGGATCGCTAGACGCAGCATGGCTCAGCCCCCCAGACGCGCGAGCTGTTCGGCGACGTCCTCGGCGCTGGGAGCCTCGAGCGTCGCGGCCACGCGTCCGTCGGCGAGCACGATCACGTGGTCGGCGTACGCCGCGGCCACGGGGTCGTGGGTGACCATCACCACGGTGCGGCGGTCTTGGTCGACGATGTCGCGCAACAGCGCGAGCACCCCGCGTCCGGTGCGGATGTCGAGCGCTCCGGTCGGCTCGTCGGCGAACACGACCTCGGGCCGGGTGACGAGCGCCCGGGCGATCGCGACGCGCTGCTGCTGTCCGCCGGACAGCTGCGAGGGACGGTCGCGCAGCCGCTTCTCCAGGCCCACGCGCGCCGCGACCTCGCGCACCGTCGAGCGCCGCGGACGGTGACCGTCGAGGCGAAGCGGCAGGCCGATGTTCTGAGCCACGGTGAGCGAGGGCAGCAGGTTGAAGGCCTGAAAGACGAACCCGATCCGCTCGCGCCTTAGGATCGTCAGCCGCCGCTCGCTCAGTCCCGCCAGCTCGGTATCGGCGAGCGTGACCGTGCCCGACGTCGGCCGGTCCAGCCCCGCCGCCACGTTCAGAAACGTGCTCTTGCCCGAGCCCGACGGGCCCATCAAAGCTGTGAATGATCCGGGCGCGAGGCCGACCGTGACCCCGTCCAGCGCGACGACCGATCCGTCGCCCCGGCCGTACACCTTGCGCACCTCACGCAAGGCAACTGCCTGAGTCGAGGTGACCGCCTCGGAAGTGCGGAGAATCGAGTTGAACATGAAGTTCCTCCTGGTCGGTCGGTTGCACGGCGTTTCTCTCGTTGAGAGTGGGTTGAAGCACAGCCGCAGAGTTCCACCCAGCCGGACGCGTTTCGGTGGGGCGGCCAGGCGTCTTGGCGTTCGGATCGCCCCACACAGGGGTACGGTTAGCCGTACTGTTCGTGGCCGGGGTTGCCGAGACAATCCCGGCCACGGCGAGGACCGTCTTTGATCATCGATGACCACCCGAGCTGTCGGGCGAGAGCACGACACGTTCTCAAGGACGCCGGGTTCGTTGCGATCGGCGAAGCGAGGGACGGCGCTTCAGGGCTGGCCGCGGCAACCGAGATGCGCCCGGCGGTCGTGTTGCTCGACGTTCAACTCCCGGACTTCGATGGCTTCGATGTAGCCACCCGGCTAACCAGCCAGGCGGATGGACCCCCGTCGTGCTGACATCCAGCCGCGACGGCAGCGAGTTCGGCGCGATGGTCGCGAGTAGCGGGGGCCCGAGGGTTTGTACCCAAGGACGAGCCGTCGGGGCCTGCGCTCGAGGCGCTCCTCGGATGATCGGTCCGCTCCCGGCGCTGATCGCCGCTGGACGCCGCACGACGATCACGACGCGAATTGCATGCGCATAGTCCTGGGCGAAGAGCGGGGTGGCATGGCTTACGCGGATCCGCTCGCCGACCGCCGCCTACCGCGCGATCCGGGCCGTGCCCGACCGTGGCC
>JBAWFD010000116.1:0-12543 GCA_049591615.1 Gammaproteobacteria bacterium
CCGGCTGGCTTTGAAATGCTCACAGGAGAGTTCAGCAATGGTAGGGGCGGTGAATACACAGCATCGATCAATGTGGTTGCTGGGCACACCTACTATTTTAAGATAGTCCAAAAACCTGGCACCATCACCCCTGATGTGGTGATGATTCCGGTTGTCGGCACTCAGATGGGCACCATTCCGCCGAGAATGGCCGCCATCTCGTTTGCCTATCCAAACGTGGACGCTATCAGTGAAATTACCAGGGAACAGGCAAAAAATAACCTATTGCAAAAGCGCTTAGGCTGTTCCAATACTGAGATGCGAGAAGGTACCTGCCAATAGGATAGATATTAAGACGCCGCAGCGCCCCACACCTGGGCGAGCATATTCTGGCGGTTGTCGGCGTCAATGTATCTGCGGCAGGCGTTAGAGAGTACCGTGGTGAACCACGAAAATGCATTGTTGCGTGTGCCGTCGAACTTTGGATATACAGTGAGGCCCTGCAACACCGCCGCGCTCACTAAATCATCGCGGCAGCTGTAGCCCGAGAATCGGCGCGTCTGCACAATCTTCTTTGCCATCAGCATCAGCATGTGACCGAGTTCATCCGTCGGTCGTCCGGCGCGCTGTGATGCGGTCGTCGCTTCTTTCAATAGATCGTTGCTGACGTAATCACCCATGCGCATAGTGTATCACACTCACGGCTTATCAAGTTGTGCAATCGCTGCAATTTCTGCGGCGCATGATGCGCGCGCGGCCTTCTCAATCGTTGCGGCAACAGCTACATCGCGCCACGTCTTAACTGCGGACCAATCGGCACCCGGACATGCCGCCAGTAATGCCGGCGGTATTGGCTCGTAAACGTATACGTTTTTAGGGACGTAGATCGGGGGGCTTGCGCAAGCTGTCAAGGACGCCAGCAGGCACAGGAGCATCAAGGCATTGAGTCGGTGGCGCATGTTTTATCTCGATGACCGTTTGGGTGGTCTGTTGCTGAATGTGTGTATTTGTCTGATCTGTCTGATTCGCAGCCCGGTTGCCGCGTGTATCCAGTTGCGCCTTTTGGGCGCTACTCGCAGCGGCGAGCTGTGCGGCATTCGCATTATAGCCGTCTGCTTGTTGTTTAAGCGCCAGCGCCTTTGCGGCGTTGTCTTTGATATGCACGTATGCCGCCGGCCCACACGCCAGGACAGCGGCGAACACTGCGCCGGCAATGAGTTTATAAATCGTATTCATTAAGGTGCCTCGTTGTAACGTTTAACGCCGAACCCTCCGCCAGCCATGATGGCGGCGAATCCGAAGCCGTATGCTTGCGCATCAAATACTTGACCCTTCCAAACAACGGCGAGGGCCCCCTGCGCCATAAAGGCAACGCAGCCCATAAACATCAGGACGCGGGACAGGTCAAGTTCGTTATCGGTTGAATAAAACAGATCATGCAGAAACTTCTCAATCATCACAGTGTCTCGACGTATGCATCCAGCCGGTCAACACGCTGCAGCCAGCCCTTCTCAAAACCCTGCTGCGACGGGTCATGTGCGGCATCCGCTTGATACCATTCACGGCGCCGGCTGTTAAATTCTCGCCATAGTTCGTCGTGATCCTGTGCGGCCAACGCTGCACGGGTTGATGGGCCAAATACACCGTCAGCCTCGACGCCGAGTGCCTCCTGCAGGGTTTTCGTCGCACCGTCCACGCCGTGATTCACGGCCCAGTCGAACATGCAGACACCGAGAGCGGTACTCATAATGTCGCAGCGTGCCGGCGTCCAGTACAACCGCTGGTAGCAATCCATAACCTCGGAGCTGCTGATCTCTGATACGGGCTGCAGTTCTTGTCCTAAACCGGCGCGATATTTGTCGTATGTTGGCTGCGTGATTCCGCAGTTGGTAGCGCCGCCGTGGTCATTATTTTGGTTGCTGTAGCCGCCCTCCGCCACTAGTGTGAAGTAGAGCGCCTGCGGAAAGCTCATTGAATTATCTGCCCGCCATGAAGTGATAAATAGCCGCATATACGGCTGTTGGGATTGCGCCAAGCACGATACCGCCGAACACCTTCTTGACTTTATCAGCGCCGTGGCGCTCATTCTTATCTGCGATCAAGGTCTTAACGTCTGCACCCACCTCGCGCATGAATTCTTCGGAACCCTTACGGTATTCACGAAACTCCACCGTCAGATTACCAACACGTTCTTCAATAGTGGGTCCGGACATAACAATCCACGGGGGTTGATTTAACTATATGTATCATTTTCAGCAACTTAAACAAAATCAGCCAGCTGGCCCATAGGAAAGCACGTCAAAGCGCTGTTTGGCGTGCAGTTGACGACACGTAGCCCTAGCCGTTCGGCAATAGGTGCCACAGAGTTCAGGCAGGGAATAAACGCCTTCGGTTTACGGCTTGAAGCAGGGCATGACGGTATGCGCCTTGACGACGAGTGAAAACGCGGTATCGGTTGAAGTTAATGTGATACCCACCTTTGCAAGCTGGGTGGTAGCCGCCGCAATCTGCGCGGCGGTGAAGTGCTGAGACAAAGGGGTCTGGTCTAAAATGTGTGTGAATTCAACCCACGCAGGATGTGGGGTAGCATCGGGGTCTCGCATGATGTTGACGCACCACGAAGCAGGAACGGGGGTAGCATCTACACACAGGAAGTGAAACTCAGACGCCAGCAGGACTGTGCCCGCTTGAATGTCAAGGAAGTCTTGATACTTGCCAATAAAATAGCGCGGGAGTTTCATATTAGGGTTTTCCAGAACCGTTTTTATGCAGTACGCCGCCCTCACGCGCGAAGAAGTATCCGCACGGAACAGTGAGCGCCACACAATCGGCTGTGTCTTCAAAATATTCTAGTTTTGTCACTAGCAATAATTCAGTTTGTCCTTGTAAAATAGTTTTAACTGTTAAATCTTTTGCTTGAATTAGATGTTGAGCAGGGTCAACAAAGAAGTGAGTGGGTGTCACAATCGCGGTTTCACCGTTAGTCAACGTCACCCTCAGCCATTCGGTTACGGCAAAGCGATTTACAGTTTGTACATTTTCAAATCCCGCCGGCGTGATAATTTTGTCCCCTGTTTGCGCAGAGAAATAATCTGGATGCAAACAGCCCTTCCCTCCTCCACCACCACCGCCAGAGCCTGAGGCAGGGGTTGTACACGCTACCCCGCCTTGCGATAACGGCACGTTGTATGCGAGAGTTTGAGTTGAGGATGCAACAACAGATTTCGCCGTGAATAGATTTGCGGGGGAACCTACGCCACCTAGCGCCCACGTGACAGCAGGCGAGGCGACGCTCGAATAGGGGTACCAATAGTAGGTTGTGTTTGCAGATAATCCTGTCGTTGTTTGCGAGCCATTTGTAACACTCGTGATAGACCCGTCGGCGTTGTACCATGTCATGGATGACCATGACCAATCTATAGATGTTGTTGTGCTGGTGTACGTGAAACTGGCAGTTGGGGTTGTGGTAGGCGTGCTTCCACTCAGAAGAGAATATCCATCCGAATCGTCGGTTGACTTGTACGCTGTCGAGAGGGCTCCGAGTTCGAGTTGAGGGCAGGACATGTCGATATAATTACCAGACACTATGGTTGCTGAGTTGGCCGAAAATTTAATTATGAGAGCAGTAGTCGCAGCGGCTGTTGTGAAAGTAACAGACACCTTGTTCCAATTGTTGTTTGTTAGCACCATGTTTGCTGAAGCCGTTGTCATGTATCCCCCTGGGTCAACTGCTTCTATGATTGGATTTCCAGCGGTCACATTCCCGCCGCCCTTCATTTGTGCGGTGAGAGTGTATTGAGTGCTGCCCGCCACAGGAATTTGACCAGTCTTCCACACAGCCGTCATTGGAGAACCTGCGCCGGGGCCTGATATGAGCTGATTGCCCCCATTTGCCCCGGCGCCAATGTAGACCCCATAGGCAGAGCCTGTGGCAGTCCAGTAGACTTCCCCGTATTTAAAGCCAGAGTCAGGAATAAGATTTGTTTGGCTGCCAGTAACTGCGGAACCATACGCCTCTGCCAGCGTTACGTCTGCAACGCAGCTGGCCCCTGAAACCGGCAGTGACGGTGTTGGGCTCGATTGCCACCAGTAATTTGTCGCTGTTAAATAATAGTAGTATGTAGTGCCAGCGGTGATAAGCGTATCGGTAAAGCTGTCGCCCACCACAGAACCTAACTGAGCATAACCACTTGCTCCGCCCGCCGTGGTAGAACGATAGATTGTTTGAAAATCATACTGATTTGGGGCAGGCGCGGTCCACTGGATTAGATTTCCGTTCGTGGTGGCAGATGCCGTAATTCCGGTGGGGCTTGCCGGCGCGCTCGGTGTGATGTTGTAGAGTTCTTGGTAATCGGCTACGTCGTAGGCCTGATATACATCATCGGGTGTGGCGGGTAGCGTGAAGGTGTTGGCATTTTCTGCACGCAACATCATCTTAATGGTGTAGTCGCTCGACAGCGAGTACTGCATGATCCGAAATGGGGCACTGGATAATCCGAGCTCGCTGAGCGAGACATCCACCACGTCGCCGCCCTGGAAGTTCAAGGCTTTAAGATTACATTTGAGGTTTAAGATCTGCTGGTTACGGGACTGCGCAGATTTGATGCGCTCTAGGATCTGGCACTGAAACTGATTGTTGCAGCCTGGGATCGTATCGCTAAACCACAACCGGACGCCACCGTCTTCCGTTTCATACGTCGAGTTGATGATCGGCATCCCCTGCGCCTGGTTATAGTCCTGCTGCGGTTCCTGCCCGTAGGTCATCTTGACCGCGTTGTATATCTGGTTGCGAGGGATCTGGGGCGAGAGCGCGGCAGGCCCGGCGAGGAACGTCTCATCGAGAGTGCCGCTGGAAGAGGTGTCGGCGCCGGCATACATATAAATCTGGTTGCCCGCCACCACCAGCCACCCGGCCATGGTCTTCAAGATATTTGCAACATTCTGATCGCAATTCTGGTTAGTCTGTACTGCCATATTGCAGGCATACCGTGACTGATATTCTGTCGAAGTCCACGCAGTTACGTTCCAGGTTGCTCCGTAGGCTGGCACCACCACGTTCTCATCACAGATATTTGCCGCCGCCGCGACCGCCGCCCAGTTCACCTGTGAGTTGATGACGCTGCTGCCTGAATAACTGCCGGGGCTGTAACCGCAGCCACCGTCGCTCTTGGCGCGCGTCAGATAATCGGCGAGCACCAGCGCTGGGTTGCTGGAGTAGATCCAGGTAGAAGTGGAGGTGAGCCTTTGGCTGCCTGAGCCGCCATTATCCGAGTCCAGGCGTGGGTCGTATAGTTTCTGGCCAGCAATCACCACTCCCAGCGTCCCGGGCGTGTTTATACCGTTGGGAAATGCTCCGGTGAATGTTCCTTGGTCCGCTGACATGAACATGACCCAAGTGCTGTAGGCGATGCCGTAGCCGATGAACTCTGCGTCCACGGTGGTGGGAAAGTTCGTGGAGATGATCGGATCAACCGTCGTCTGCGACCCATCGCTGAAGCTCATCCACAAATTGCCGGCAAGGTTGTTCCAGGGTTCGTTGTTACCATCATCCACACCTTGCGTGATTGAGCACGCACCGGTGCCAGAGGCGCTGCCGCGACCTTCATTCCAGCCACCGTAACTGCCTCCGGTCAGCAGCGGCACGAACACGTCATTGATATAGAACCCCTGAATGCCCTGGATTGGCATCCCGGCAGTGCCGGCGGAGTTCGCTCGCGTCAGGCTGTGAGCAATGGTCACCGTCAGAAAGGCATTCGTGTTTGTGCCGTTGCTGCCATAGGCCATTGCAAAACAAAGCACGCCGCCGGTTTTAATCTGGCCATAGACGATCTGTTGATTCGCCACCGAACTGCGGATGACCCCATCCTGGCCGCTGGTGACCGGATCGGGGGCCAGCAGGAGCGACAGCTCGGTAAACAGGCCGCTAAAGAACATGGAGGCCCCAAGGGCTTCAAGGTCAGAACCCCATTCGGCGCCCCCAATCTCCTCGCCAAAAACCATCCCGAGGATGCCAACCACCATCTCAATCGCGCCCATTGCTTTCCCGGACGAACTCATCCCACCCTCCAGGATTTCTTTGCGGATTCCATCGAGAAGGTGTTCAGTCTTTCATCGCCCGGGCAGACAAGATTCGTGCCCATGCACACTCCCACGCAGTCAAGCCCATTCGGGGCGGTGAACAGCACCAGGTCTCCGCGTCTGGCACAGATAGGGCCGAGCGACTCGCCTAAGAAGTGGGTGAGTAATGCCTCGAGACCACCGTAATCACGGATGATCTTTTCTGCCTGCGCTTGGTCGGAATAGGTTCCGCGCAGTGGCGCCGCTTTGTCTTCGCCTGTGACGGCGAGCACGGCATCCGCCGCGAACAGGCAGCAGTCATTGCTTCCCCAGGCGTGCGGTTGCTGCCTGCGCTCCTGGACCAGCGTTGTGAGTTGTTTCAACCAGTCTTGGTTTCTCATATCAAAATTGTTGGGGTAGAGTGCTAGCCCCCCCTCCTGAGCCTTTCCACCACCCTCCTGATCCTCCTCCTCCTCCTATCGCCAACTGACTTGGGCCTTGCATACCCCAGTACAAAAAGACGTAGGTGAGTGATGCACAGAACTCATAGAATGTGTCTTTGCTGAACGTGGTGTTGCCGCTCCCACCGCGGCTTTGCTGATCCTGAACCGTTTGCAGCATCCCAGCCTGGCGGTTCTGCAGGTCTGCCAGCAGATTTTCGGCGTTGATGACGAGGGTGCCCGTATTAGGTCCAAGTGTGATCGTGCAATCGCCCAGAAACAGCGGCGCTGAGAACATCGGGGTGCTGTTGACCAGCTCATTGTTCTTATCCAGCAGGCCCACGCTCCAGACGATGTTCACCCACCCCACGTCATTGCCGACGATGTCACCGATGACCGTCGGGTCCACGCCAGACAGCGTCAACACCATCGGACGCGGCACACCATCCGTGCATTCGTTGTAATTATTGATTGAACCAAACGGCATGCCGCTGGCCGTGACGGGTGTATACGTGTTTCCGCCAAAGGTGTAGGACTGATGCGCATTGGTCAGGTATAAGTTGCCGGTCGGCAGGTCAATTTCAATGAACTCAACGATGCCGACGACTTCAGTCGTGACTTCGGTGGCTGGATTGGTTGAGTAGCCTGAAACTGGTAGCAGCTGGCGCGTCATAATTGAATATCTTCGAGAAGGCTTAATGACAGCGCGGCGATGCGCGGGGCCGTGTAGCTGATGTTGGCGCCAGCCTTGGTAAACGCAAAGGCCGCGCTGGGGGTGCTCAGGATGATGGCACTGCCATTGGTTGGGCTGAAACGCAGGGCCGGCTCAAAGTTGAGCGTCGCCACACCTGAACCATTGCTGGACGCATTGGCGGTCACCATCAGCAGCTGGTGTTGCATGGTCGTCGTGTATTGCGATGTGTAGGTCTGGAGCACAGCGTTGACGTACACGTTGTAGCCCGTGAAGAATGTCGCTGGAAGGTTCCAGGTCAGGGTAGATCCATTGCCTGTCCCAATCGAATATGAATTACCATAATAATCAGTGAAGGTAACCAGGTAGGTGTTGGCCGGAGCGGTGACAAAAGTAATGCTACCCGCGTACACATTGAACATGTCGCCGGCCTTCAGGACATTCGAGCTCGAAGGCGTCCAGCCGTCGGTTGTCAGACTGGTGCCTGTTTGCGATGCACCGTCCACCACCGGTGTCCCTGCCCCTGATCCCTGGATCACATACGCATAGTTCGGGAGTGCCGTGCGAAAACCACCGCGGGACATTTGCGCGGACCACGCCATCAAGAGCTGCGAGTCGGCGTAGGAAAGGACATTCCATGACATCTCACAGGACCAGTACGCACCCGGGCGCACAACATCCTGGAACGTGCCAGACAAGGGGCTAACGTTGCGCGCATCGAACCGATTGAGCTTCCAATCCAGCTTGGAAGGATTCGCCGAAAGTGCCGGGAAGGTCAGGATGGTCGGGTTCATGTGGTCATCCAGGCGTTGCGGTTCAGGCGGTATTCGGTTTGGCCTCTCATCTCAGCGAGAATTTGTTGGCGCATGGCCAGCAGTTTGGCGGTCTCATCGGGACCTGCACCCCGCGCGTCTATATTCACCGTGTGAGACGTGCCGCCCAGTCCGCGCAGCTGCGAATTGGGGATGATGTCGCCGCTGGTATGCGGCATGAACAGTTCAGGGCCGGCCTCACCCACCAGCGATATCTTTCCAGCGGGCGCAGTTCCGCCTGCGGCGAATGCTCCGCCCATCATTTCGCCGTCACCTGCTGCACCGCTGCTTCCTGCCGCACCTCTACTGAAAAACGATGAAATCATGTTTATCAGGCCGCCAGATGAGCCGCCACCACTTACGCCGCTCCATAACTGGGCAGAGAGCATGTTAGCGGCATCTTTTGCAATGCTGGCAAAGAGGTCATGCATGATAGATTTCAAATTTGTGCCCTTTTGCCCGATGCTATCAAACAGCTTCGCAGTCGAATCCTGGATGTTGTGGGCGGCTTTGACTGCGAACTCTGACATCTGCTTGTTCGCGTCTTTTGCCTTGTCCGTCATCGCCGCGATGGCTTCTTGAGCCATGTCGGCCGTCACCACCACCCCATCCACTTCCTGGCCGACCATCATCTGGATGTCGGTCATGGTCTGCTGGGTATCATGTTCTGAGATGGCCTTGGTTTGTTTGAGTGCGTCAATCGCCTCCCTCATCATCGGGAGCTCGCCCTTGTCGATTAACTTGATGGGTTTGACGCTGGCCGCGTCTGCCGCCAGTTTCTTCATGCTTTCATCCAGCCCGCGTACCGCTTCCGCGTATTTTTGCGCCGCGGTCTGTTTTTTGGTGTCGCCCAGTGCGCTTGTGTCGAGCGCTGGGATCGCTGCGGCAGCTGGTGCTGATGTGGATACGGTGCTGCGCATACCATCCAGCGCGGGGTGTTCCTGCATGGCCTTTAACGATGCCTGCAGGTTTTTAAGCTCCTGCTGTTTCTGATCGATCTGATTCTGTAGGATATTCTGCATAGCGCCCGTCTGATTGGCTGGGCGGTTCATTTCCATCTGCAACTCGCCGATGGACTGCTTGACGTTCTTTATGTTGTCGTTAAGGATCGAGATTTTGTCGCCGGACAAGTCGACGCCGGTCGCGAGCCGCCCAAGTCCTTCCCCGATGGCATCACCAAGCGTACCAAGTGCGCCGACGGCTTTTGCAGCCCACGACACCAGGGTCATGAGGCCACCAATGACACTATCAAAGCCCTTCTTCACGTTAGGATCATTGAGTGTTGCCGAGAGGCTGTTGAGGCCGTCTTTGAGGGCGTTGAGGGCATCGGGGTTGTCTGCCTCATTGAAGAAATTGAATAACGTGGTCTGAAAGCGCCCCATCGCCGCTTGAATGGAGTCAATGGCGTTATTGAGCGCGCCCTGCATGGCAGGCTCGGCCATGACCTTTTGAAAGCCCTTCATAAAATCTTCGGAGCTGATTTTTCCATGCTCCATTGCTGTCTGAAAGCGCGCCAGGCTGTCTTGACCTGGATACAGCGCACCAGCGATCAGCGCACCGATGCCGGGCCAGTCACGACCTAGCTGCTGCGTGAATTGCCGGGAGTGTAGCGTTCCCATCGCCATAACTTCGGATAATGCAAGCCATGACCGCGTCGTTTGATTATTCGATAAATGGAATATGCGCATAGCCTCAGACACGGCCTTAAATTGGCTGTCAAGGTCTGCGAGAGGAACACCGGCAGCGCGGCCGGTCAGGATGAAGCGTGAGAACGCAGAACTGACGTCTTTGATGTTGAGGCCGAGCTGTAAGCTGGTAGCCTCAAGGAAGTGGAGTTGTTGGGTGGTTTCTGCGGAAGATAGGCCAGCAGCCTGCAGGGTGTATTCCATGCCCTGCCAGACAACGGTGTTGTCATACACGGCGCGCCCTAAGCCTTCGAGTGCCCGCGCGCCCTCCATGATGACCGCCGCAGAGATAATGCCGCCGGTGATTGACTTCTTGAAGCCGGCTACAGCGGTCTGTAAGCCTGTCAGTTTTTCTTTAACAGACGCGAACGCAGCAGCAGTTTTGTCCTCGGCGGTGATTTGTACGGTTGTGCGTGCTGTTGTCATTAGTCGTCATCTCGTGCGTTTACTGTGTGTTCAATAATCTCCATGACTTCCTTATAGAGCGCCGGCTGGTCCATGATGCCGCCAGCCTTTAGCAAGAATCCGTTTTTGTAATGAGAATATATGCGCACCAATTCCTCGGCCTGCGCATTGATCATGTATCGCGGGCATTTCCTGAAACTCTGCCCCTCATACTGGAAGGCCGGCCAGGGCATTTCGTGGTTCGCATCGCAGCGGCACTCGCCGCACTTCGGCGGGTCTTTTAAGACGGCGATTGCGAACCTGATGTTTTTTTTACTTCGTCACCCGCCCGCGCCAGATTGAGAACGTGCTGGGCGACCTCGATCAGCACATCAACCGGCAGCTCGCGGATTCTCGACAGCCCGAAGGCCACGTCTTTACCGGCGGCATCCTTGAAGCCTTTCCACTCTGTGATCGCGTATTCGCACGCCTGCTGCATGGCGTGCCCGAACTTCTTGGCATCATTGGCGCAGCCGATGATGTCCAGGCGCTCGGCGGCCGTCAGGGGCTTCAATGTCAGGGACACTTCGGCATCGTGGACAAGGGTGTAAACTTCTGGCACTAAACCTGAAAGGATTTTCATTTGCTAAGCTCTTGATTTATGGAGGAAAACTTTGAAAATGTCCAATATATTGGACAATTGGCCTAGAATCTCTAAACCACTAAAACCCATACACAGCCCAAGACTAGGCCGCTGAGATAGCCCGCGAAGTCTATTGTGCTATCCGTGAGTGTCTGCGGGGGCGCCGTTTCATAACGCAGATCAAACCAGAACTCTTTGATGGCGGCGGCTATAAGGAACACGCAAGCGCCGGCTACGGCATAGCGGCCGCAAGCCAATACCACGAAGGCGGCAAAGAACATGTGGGCGTTCCATGCAATGAAACCCGGGCTTTCGCCGGCCTTACCTATCGAGGATAAGAGGCTCATCATGTGAAAGTGATACTCACTTCGTTATCAACGCCGGAGGATTCCACGGCTGTGAAATCAACCGTGGCACATAGGATGCCGTTGCGGTCTTTTGATGCGACCTTTTCCACGTAGATGGCTGGCATCGCGATGGTTACTTCATTACCGGCGGTGCCACCAATGGCGCCCGTGGAGAAGGCATACGTGGTGCCTGCAGACAATGAAGAGAACCAGTTGAATGTTGCCTCGGTGTCAAGCTCCGGATCGAAGCTGCCCTTTACATCGCGCTCTGAAATCGTGATTTCAGCATACCCATCGTCAGCACCGATGCTCGGTGGCATTTCGAGTTTGTTGTTCAAGCCAAATGTGATCATGTCTAGCACCGGAGCATAGTCACCGACGGTCGCGGCTACGCCGAGAGCGGCCACCGGGATGGTGGCGTTGAAGGTGCCTGTGGGCAGAGTCACATCGGTGTATGCGCTGCTGACGTGGCCGGTCATCTTGAATTTAGCGGTCATTATGCCGCCAGTCTTGATGTCGAAGGATACATCACCGCGCGCACCCGTAACCTTGCACAGCGAGCCGTCAAGGTACAGATACATAGTGCAGGACTTCACCGTTGTTGGTGAGGAATTGGGTGTGTAAACGGCAGATGTGCTAGCGACGATGGTTTCTGTAAGTCCGCACGCCTGGAACAGCGGAGACAATTCCGGCGCAGTGCCGGCGGTGCCGCTGCCTTTAATCTCAGCGGTGAAGCTGATCTCGCGCAGCTCGCCACCATAAACGGATTGCAGTGAAGCGATACTGGTGCCGCGAACCGCTGGGCGCTTCTCCATGCGTAAACCGGCCTGTGACCAGGTAACGTTCTGCACAAGGATGGAATTGCTGCTGTATGTAGGTACGGGGTCCGTGTTGTATGTGGACTCTACTTCGGCGAGTAAAAGTGTGCGATGTACGAGCTTTGTCACTGTGTCAACCTCATGCGCTTGGATCGGTGATGTGCGTTCGATAATCGAAGTCGAATAGCACTTTCATTACAGCCACGGGCTGCTCACCCACGGCGTTGTCTTTTCCCTCAATCGTCACTTCGCCGGGGTAGGCGTTATACGTCAGGCCACCGAGCGTGATGTCTGCCATCACGGCCTTATGGATCGCCAGCCTGATGACATTCAGCGCCGTATCCAGCGGCAACGTGGACGACTTGACACCTATCAGGCACTCGACCGATAAGGTCCAGTCCTGAAATACCAGGTTGTCCGGTCCCTTATCGCCGATTGGCTTGTCACTGACCTGATTGATGTAAAGGCCAGGCAAGTCCGCATCTGCCAGCGTGTACGGATAGTTCCGGTTCACCGTTGCGCAACCTGTGACGGTTGTCGTCAGTACCGTACCAGCCAGATACGCTAAAATCTGTTCAGCCCGTAGTGCGCTCATTTATGCAGCGTCACTACAGTAAAGCCCGTTCCGTCATCTTCCAGTGTGGTGATGACGTAGTTGGTGCTGTTCACTACGCAAGTCATGCCGTT
>JBAWFD010000117.1:0-2268 GCA_049591615.1 Gammaproteobacteria bacterium
CATCGGTGGCGAGTCGCTTCTGCTCGGGCTCGTCGACGTGGGAGCCGGTAATGGAAGGCTGTTCCGTACTGCCGTAGGAGCGGTAGACCTTGATCCCGAGTTTCGACGCTCGCTCCGTGAAGGCGACCGGCACCGGGGAACCGCCGAGTCCTGCATAGGGCATGAACTTGAGGTGCCCTTCGGTGAAGTCCGGGTGGTCCAGCACGCTGGTCACGAAATACGTCGCGCCGCCCGCAACCCCGAGCCCCTCCTCGCTCATGAGCCGTAACACCTCTGCTGGGTTCCACACGTCCAGGAGGTTGATCTCGTCTTGGCGGACGAGCGAGCACAAGAACGCGCTCAGCATTCCCATGAAATGGCCAACCGGGGCCCCGGTAATCGAGGGGGGGCCGCCCGAAGGCGAGAGTTCGCTGAGTTGGCGGGCTTCGAACCCAATTGTCCGATGGGAATGGATCACCCCCTTCGGATCCCGGGTCGTGCCCGACGTGAAGGCGACCAGTGCCGGCCCATCAGGGTCGACGACCACGGGCTGGTCGATCGGTTCCGCATCCAGGAGCCGCTGAAAGGGAGTGGCATGCGCCGGGAGCCCGTCTGGGTCGGATGCGCCCACGACGGCCCAGGGGGCTCCGAGGTCACCCAGTAATTCCGCGTAAGAGGACGTGTAGTCGGCATTACCGAAACGGTCTGCGGTAACAACCAGAGCGGGCTCGGTGACGCGGAGGATGTACTCGAGCTCGTTTGTCCCGTAGAAGTGCACGATCGGCACGACGACGGCGCCGGCGTAGGCGGCACCCCAGAATGTGACTGCGGCCTCGACCCAGTTTGGGAGCTGGAACGCCACGATGTCGCCCGGCCCGATGTTGTTGTCGCGCAGCCATCCAGCGAAGCGTCGAGCGTCGCGGTCGACGTCGGCGACGGTGCCGCGCCAGGGCCTGACCGCCGAATGTACGGCGAAGGTCGCGTCTGGCATCGCGCCCAGGCCCTCGGCGACCATGTCGCCCAAGGTGTCGTCAGTCCACCAACCTTCGGAGACGTATTGACGCACCAGGGCCTCCGGGACGTTGCGCAATTGCCAGCGGTCCACAGAGCTGCTGTTTCGCGTAGCCATAGGAGGCACTGTAACGCTGAGCCGGCCAGTATTCGACTCCGATATCAAGTTCGGTAGCGTTCCCATGGTCGGTTCGAAACGGCGCCAGGACGAAGGCCGGATGGCTGCGTACTCGAAGAGAGGTTTCCGTGGGAGATGGCGAAAGTGACATCCAGGTTGGGATCGTCACAACTGGGGATCGTCGGCACGCACAGGACCTGGAAGCCCGTCCCATCGATTCGCTCTGGGTAGGCGGTCACATCTCGTCGAGCAACCCGAGCCCGGAGGTGGTGGTCGGCCTGACGCGTTTGGCCGCCGTGACGGAGCGCGTGGTCGTGGGCAGTTCGATTCTCCTGCTTCCGCTCTATCCACCGGCGCTCGTGGCAAAGCAGATTGCCGACCTCGACCGTGTCACCGGAGGGCGCCTCATTTTGGGCGTTGGCGTTGGGGGTGAGTACCCGCAGGAATTTCGTGCGGTCCAGGTTCCAATCGAGGAACGAGGAAGCCGGACCAACGAGATCATCCCGCTGCTTCGGCGGTTCTGGACGGCCTCCGAGGTCACTCACCGGGGTCGCTACTACGACATGGGGGCCGTGAGGATTCACCCCCCTCCGATACAGCCCGGCGGCCCGCCAATCGTGGTCGCCGGGCGCAAGAAGCCGTCAATGCGGCGGGCGGCCCTGCTGGGTGACGGATGGTTTCCCTACATGTACTCGCCCCGCCGATACGCCGAGTCGGTGCGGACGATCAATGAGGTCGCCGAGCAGGCAGAGCGGGATTTGGCCGGGTTCCATTGGTGCGTGTGGGTCTTCCTCAATATCGGGCCGGACGGTGAAGTTGCGCGAGAAGAAGCGGCTCGGAGCATTGGAGGCGCCTACAACCAGGATGTCCAAGCAATGATCGACCGCGTAGCTGCGGCGGGAACGGTGGGGGAGGTGACGGCAAAGCTCCAGGCGTTCTACGACGCCGGCGCACGTCACTTCGTCTTCCTCCCCGTCACGGGCGGAGCTCCTGAGCAACCGGTGCTGGAGCGTCTCTTCGCCGAGGTCCTGCCGCCGCTGCACGAACACGCTGCCGTCACCTGGCCCAGGTGACGGGGAAATACGGCGGCAGCTCAGCTAGCTTTTCGTTTGAGTCCGGAGGGGAGCCGGACTGGCTCGATGAACTTCCTTGGAATCGCC
>JBAWFD010000118.1:0-24136 GCA_049591615.1 Gammaproteobacteria bacterium
GTCAAAGCCATGGTGGCGAGTTCAGATGCCATGAATGCCGGGTTCAAGAATTATTTCGCCGGACATGCGGATAATGTATTTGATGGCATGACCAAGGGTGGCGGCAATGAATAAAGTTATGTGCAAACTTTCTACCATATCGGTTCTAGTTTCAGCATTACTGCTAGGCGGTTGTTCCAGCATGCCAAAGGTTGAACGCATTTCGCCTAACCAGGTCACCGACGTCAGTGGTTACTGGAACGATACGGATGCAAACCTCACGGCCCAACAGATGATCAGCCAGATGCTGGGGGATCCCTGGCTTGGCAATTTCGAGGCACAGAATAATGGCAAGCAGCCCACAGTGATTGTCGGGCAGATCAATAATCTTTCGTCCGAGCACATCAACGTACAGACTTTCGTAGATGACATGCAGCGTGAGCTCATTAATTCCAACAAAGTGCAGTTCGTCGCTTCCAGCAATCAGCGTAATGAAGTGCGCGGTGAGCGTCAGGACCAGGATTTGAACGCTAGCGCTGCCACCCGCAGTCCCATGGGCCAGGAGATCGGCGCTAACTTCATGATGCAAGGCACCATTAACACCATCATTGACGCTGCCGGCGATACCTCGGTGAAGTACTACCAGGTGGATCTGCGCCTCATCAACATGCGCGATAACGTGATTGTTTGGGTCGGACAGAAGAAGATCAAGAAGATCGTCACCAAGCCCGGGTTCCGTTTCTAAACGCATTGCATGACCGTGGCATGTGAATGGGCCGTCCTGGAATGGCGATGGGCGGTGAGACGGTGCGGTGCGTTTGTTATTTTTTGCATCGGCCTGCTGTTTCTAGCCGGATGTGCCACCTATCGCGGCAATATGCAGTCGGTAGACCAGGCCTTGGCGGCACAGCAACCAGCGGCGGCACTCAAAGCACTCACACCCTTGTCCGGTGGCCGCAACCAGGTACTGTATCTCCTGAACAAGGGCATGATCCTGCGCATCCAGGGTGACTATGCCGGCAGCGTGAGCGCCTTCGAGGCAGCCAAACCTCTCATGGAATATCTGGAAGCCACCAGCGTCAGTGAGAATGTCGGTGCGCTCACTCTCAGCGAGAATCTGCGCAGTTACCAGGGCGCGATCTATGAGCGACTACTGCTGCATGTCTACCAGGCGCTGAATTATCTGCAACTTGGCCAGCCGGATTCAGCGCGGGTTGAAGTCCAGCAGATTGACCTCTTATTGCGGCGTCTGTACCCCGACAAAGATACTGCGCCCCATGGCGGCGATGCTTTCGCGCGTTATTTTTCGGGATTGGTGTATGAGGATCTGGGCGATTGGAGCGATGCCATGATTTCTTACCGCAAGGCTTATCAGGCGTATCGGGCCCAGGGCGTGCCGGATAGCGCCATCCCGCCGGATTTGCAGATGAGCCTGTGCCGATTCGCTGATTACCTGGGTCTTGACCAGGAATTGGATGACTATAAGAAGCGTTTCAATCTGGATACTTGGCCGCCGGTGATTGCCGACAGCAATAACCCCACCGGCCAGCTGGTGTTTATCTTCAGCAATGGCCTGGCGCCGGAAAAGGTGCCTATCCAAGCCGTAGTGCAGAATCCCGCTGATGGGCATTTCTACACTGTCTCATTGCCATCCATGCGACGCCGGGTACCCGCGGTCACCGATGCAGTCGTCCAGGTACAAAACCAAAGCGTGCCGACTGTGCCGGTGGAAAGCGTCGCGGCGGATGCCGCCAAAGCACTGGCCGCGGAAATGCCCAAGTTGATCGCCGACGAAGTAGCGCGCAATGTCACCCGCCAGATTGCGGCCAACCAGGCGGACAAGAAAGGCCAGGGCCTGGGCGCGCTACTGAGCCTGGTCGGCGCGTTAGCGGACCAGCCGGATACGCGCATCTGGAATACACTGCCGGATGACATCCAAATGGCGAGCCTCAACCTGCCGCCGGGAACCTACAAGGTCACGGTGCAGCTCCGGGGCCGATACGGCGGCATAATGAAAACGCAGACATTCGACAACATTTTGATCCAACCCGGACAGATGACTTTTACCACCTTGCATTGGATATCATTCTGAACGAGAGGAAACCGTCGTGAAAATACCTTACTTGCCATTGCTACTCATCCTGCTGCTGGGCGCGCTTGCTGCCTGCAGTCAGGCTACCAAACCCAATGCACAACCTGGCTGGATCATGGGGCAGGACGCAAAATATCCATCATCCAGTTATCTTCTGGGCCGCGGTCAGGGAGATAACCTGGCCATCGCCAAGGATCGGGCGCGTGCCGATCTCGCCAAAAATTTCTCGGTGAATGTGAGCGAGCAGGTCAAGGATGTATCTTCATATACTCAGGGCACAACCGGGCCTGCAAAAAACAGTCAGGATGTGAGCCGGAGTCTCAGCACCCGTACAGACGAGATGCTGCGTGGCGTGGAGATTGGTGAGATCTGGCAAGATCCGGTGACCCAGGAATATTACGCGCTGGCGGTGCTGTCGCGCCTGAAGACGGATGCCGCGCTACGGCAGCAGATCAGCGATCTGGATGCCAGCACTCGGGTCTATCTGGGCCAGGCCCAGGCAAGCAATGACTTGTTCGTGAAAATCGCCAACGCCACCCGCGCTGTGGATGCCCAGGCAACCCGTACCGGGTTGCAGCAGGAGTTGCAGGTGGTGGATATCACCGGCCGAGGTATGCCGCCCATATGGACCTTGGGCCAGTTACAGGCTGACCGCAGCGCATTATTGGCGCGCCTGAAGATTTCCGCTGCCGCCACTGGACAAGATGCAGCGGCAGTACAACCGATACTCGCCGGAGCGTTGGCGAATGCGGGCTTCACGGTAGCCGGGAGCGGAGATTACACCATGACAGCGAACCTCAACTATGCGAACCTGTCACTGCGTGGCGACGGTTGGTATTGGATTACCGGTACCTTGCAAGTGACACTGGATGCCAATAACGGCGGTCAAGCTCACGGTGTACGTCGTTGGGAGGTCAAAGTCTCCGCCACGGATCCACAACTGGTGCATCAACGTCTTCTGGATCAGATAGCTCTGGATCTGGACGCTGACATCCAGGCGACCATCCTGAGCTTCGCGGACGGGAACGCAGCCGTACAATAGTTTGCACGATATGTAGCTCAAGATCCCCGTTTGATGCAGGATTTATTTTGCCAACAACGAATCCGATCCAATATTAAGAAGCGGCCCGCTCGAGCGGGCCGCAGTCGTTACCATGGATAATCAAACTGATCAGTGCATGATTACAGCGATCTTGTTTGCAGTCAGTGTATTCGTGGTGCTGTCAAACCCGCCTATAGAATAGATACCTGTGACCGTACCGCCGGCATTCACCCGACTGGTGAGGTCGGTGACGAAACCCGCGAATGTCACGTGCACCTGTACGGTGCCATTCTGAAGGATGGCATAGCCACCCACACTGTTTCCTATGATGGTGGGCGAGGCCGGCAGGCTCGTCAAGGCAACGATCACTCCGCCGCGGCGCAGTTGATCATTCGACGGATTGCTGGACAGATTCAACACCATGCCGGTGGTCGCGTCGATGCTTCTGAAGGCCTCAGAGCTTCCGGGTGCAGTCCAGTTGGCACGTACGAACGCATCGGCATTGGCAAAGTCGGCGATGCTGGTGGCGGAGAAATCCGGTGGAGCCGAACCAAAAGGCGTCACGAAGCCATAGCTGACCACCGGGTCATTGACGGTAAAACTGCTGTCCGACAATCCATTAAGGGCGATGTCGTAGTTGGTGGGATCGCTGTTGGTGCCGGTGAAATCGAACAGATTTACCGGGCGGCCTTCAAAGCTCTGTACGTTGACCAGCATTCCTGTGTCAGAGCCATCAGACGTATTGAAGGTTGCGTCCACGCGCGTGTATTCCAGCCGCACCAATCCATTGCTGGCGTCCATCGCCAATGTTCCCGGATTTGAATTGGTAACAGTGCCGAACACCAGTGCGCGCTGACCGACGGAGATATCATTGCTGGCGAAATTCCCGGCGGGTTGGCCTTCCTCGCGCACCTTGGTGCTGGGGCCCACAGTAACGGCCACATCATCGGCAAAGGTGACGCTCTGATTGCTGCGGATGAGCGTGGCACCACGCAAAGTCACTATAGTGCCATTGATGCCGGTTACAACACCCTGGGCGGCGTCCAGAGTGCCGCCCGGTACGCTGGAGCCCGCGTCCACTTCCGTAGCCACATACTGGTTGGTGCTGAAATTGTAGCTGCCCAGTGCCAGGGTCGCGGTAGTGGGCCCCGCAGCTTCCAGGGCTGTCAATCCGGCACTCCCCGCATAACCTTGTTGATTGATGTCATAAATAGTAGTGCTGGTGGTGTAGATGGTCATGCGACCATAAGGGTTGCCGCTGTTGGCGGGCGTCCAGAAAGGCGCGATGCCGATGGTATAGCTGGAACTGGCGGTATCGACGCTGGCCAGCGGGCCACGCAGGCGAATCATATTGTCAATGTTTGGATTCACTTCCGCGTCCAGGAATGGCTGCACAGTGACTGTATCGTTGTTGAGATCCACTTGATTCGAGGCATCCAAGTTGAAATCCACATCCAGCAGGCGCGGGATGCCCGGCGCCACATGCAACGCACCGCTGTTGGTATCCAGATCGATGATGAGAGTGAGTTTGCCGGTGATGGGATCACCATTCTGGTCCACTGGCGCCACCTGCACCGCATTGCCGTTGGCATCCTGAACCTGAATATCAGCAGTGCTGTAATCTAGAGTGATGCTTCCGCTCACGTAATTGCCTGGCGGCATGGACACACCCGTAAGGAATTCGGTGAGATTGCTATACTGAGCGAAATCCACGCTGGTGCTCTGGGGCAGCATCTGCACCGTGGCCCCATCCGCACGGGTCAGGGACAATGCGGTGATATTAACGGTGTAGGTGAGGAAATCTCCAGGGGCATCGGTCATACCCACGTACAGGCATCCCTGAGCATCCTGCATCGTGGGGTTGGCACAATTGGTAGTAGCCGAACTGGAAGTTGAGTCGTTTCCACTGCCCCCTCCGCAGCCAGCAAGCGTCAGCCCCATACACAAGCTGATCAGGAACAGGGTTTTCCCAAAGACGGAGCCTAAAGTGTTCATTGTTCTTGCCTCAGGAATGCAGTATTGGTGGTAGTAACGCCCGTAATCACGGCAGGTTTACTCGGTAACAGCGCGATTGACGGATATTTTCAATAAATTTGCAGAGGTTCAATCACCCACCTGATGGAGTATTTTCAGGTCTGCCCCCTGCGATTCATGGCGGCCCAGATGCAAATTGATTAAAGTAAGGCGTGATGTGGGAAAGGCAGAATTGCTGCCCCGCAAGAAAGAAGCTTGCGATATACGCCAATTCACCGGTTGGGCGTCAACAAGGGTGTTTAGTAAAGCGGAGAATACGTGCCAATTACCACCGCCATTGTTCCGGAGATCGGCGACAGCCAGTTTGAACAGCAGGTCAAAGCGGATCAAACCAATCTGCTGTTCCACTGGGGACGCTGGTTGGATGTTTCTGCGACCATCGCAGCCTTGGTGTTATCGCTGCTGTTCTGGGACAACCTGAACCGTGACGTCCTGAAAATCTGGACCGCCTATGTGATCGTGATCTGCGCGATGCGCTTCGCCATCAGCTGGATTTTCGGGCGATCCACCATCCAGGTGGAAAAGCACCGGATGTGGGAACTGGTCTATCTCTTGGGGACTCTGTTACTTGCAATCGCATGGGGGATCGCCGGAGGACTCATTTTCCACTCCGACTCCATCATGTATGAAGCGTTCATCGCGTTGTTGCTGGCAACCATGGTCGCGATCGCGGTGCCATTGTTCGCAGCAAATCTACTGCACTATTTCGTGTTTCTGGCTATTACGCTGGTGCCATTGACATTGCGGATGCTATATCAGTTCACCAATACCAGCTTGATTATTGCCGGTGTATGTATTGCTGCTGGCACTCTGCTCGCGCTTACTGCCTATCGAACTCATAAACAGCTGCTCAAGGGGTTACGTCTGCGATACTCCTACGCGGGCGTTATGGAGGAGCTCACCAGCCATGTATCTGAACGCACGCGCGTCGAGACGCAACTGCGCCAGGGCGATGAGCGCATGCGCCGTCAGAGTGATTCCCTGCTGGATCTGGCGCGTGAGTCCAGCATCGCTGCAGGTGACATCAGCGGTGCGCTGCGGGCAATCACCGAAAAGGCCGCCAAAGCCATGCGTTGCCGGCGCATTAGTGTATGGTTTCTGGATGACACGGCCACGGTGCTACGTTGCATGCACGTACTCACGGATGATAAACACGATAACGCGCCGCGTTACAGGTTCGAGGAGAAGCAATGCAAAGCACTTTTTGAAGCCATGCGCCAGACGCGCACCTATGCCATCGCCGATGTAACCAGCGATACACGTGTCGCGGACATCATGCAGTCTTATCTACAGCCGAATCATATTACTGCCTTACTGGGCGCGCCTTTCCGGCAGGGCGTACGGGTGCGCGGCATCATCCTGCATGAATACACTGATGGCGAGCGGGAATGGACGCGTGATGAAGCCAGCTTCACCAGTTCACTCGCGGACTTCGTGGCGCTTGCAATCACTGCTTATGATCGGCACACGGCAGAAAATAAATTACGCGAGCTGGCTAATTATGACCGACTTACGGGTTTGCCAAACCGTTCGCTGTTTATGGACCGACTGGCGCAGGTACTTTCCAAAGCGCGCCGCAGCAAACAGCGAGTGGCATTGTTGTTCATCGATGTAGACCGCTTCAAGGGCATCAATGATTCCCTGGGCCACCAGGCGGGTGATCTGGTATTGCGCACAATCGGCAAGCGTCTGAGTAACTCATTACGCTCCCCGGACTCGGTTGCACGCCTGGGTGGTGATGAGTTCACAGTAATCCTCGATGAATGCGAGAGCCTCGAAGCTATCACCAGCGTCTGCGATCGTCTCCTGGAGACCGTATTAGAGCCCATCCTGCTGGGCCAGACAGAAGCCACATTGAGTTGCAGCATCGGCATCAGCCTGTTTCCGACTGATGGTAAGGATGTGGAATCGTTACTGCAGAATGCCGATAGCGCCATGTACAAAGCCAAAGATCATGGCCGCAACAACTACCAGTTCTTTACCGAAGATATGCATGCCAAGGCCATGCTGCACCTGTCGCGTGAAAATTCGCTGCGCAAGGCACTGCAACGCAAGGAGATGGTGCTGCATTACCAGCCGCAGTTCGATGTGCGCAATGGCGGCGTGATTGGGGTGGAAGCGTTGGTGCGCTGGCAGGATCCGGAGTGGGGGATGATCTGGCCGGCTGAATTCATCCCGCTGGCGGAGGAGACCGGTCTGATCGTCCCGCTCGGCCAGTGGGTGCTCAAAGAGGCCTGTCAGCAGGCCAAACACTGGCACGCAGCGATGGACGGCCGGCCTTTTCATATAGCCGTCAATCTGTCGGTACGGCAATTCGCTGCCGAAGGCTTGTTGAGTTTTGTGCAGGAGGCTTTGAAGGAATCCGGCCTTAAACCGGATGTCCTGCAACTTGAGATAACTGAAAGCACAGTGATGCGGGACATCGATGCCAACGTCAAGTTACTGAAAAAACTCAAGGATCTGGGAGTGCGCATCGGTCTGGACGATTTCGGCACTGGCCATTCATCACTCATGTATCTGAAGCGCTTGCCCGTGGATGTGCTCAAGATCGACCGGGCATTCGTGGAGGAGATCGCCAGCAGCAACGCCGATACGGCTATCGCCCATTCCATCATCGCACTGGCGGAAGGTCTCAAGCTGGAGGTGATCGCCGAGGGCGTGGAGACCGTGCAGCAGATGGAGCGCCTCAAGCAGGAAGGCTGCTACAAGATGCAGGGCTATCTTTTCAGCGCGGCCCTGGACCAGGAGCAGTGCGATCGCCTGTTGCGCGGCCAGCCGGATTTCGAGATCTAGGGGCGTTCACCAACCGCTTAGAGCCCAAACTCAAAGCGCATGGATAGATCCACAGACCGCAAGTGCTTGGTGAGCGCCCCGACAGATATGTAGTCCACCCCGGTTTCCGCCACCGCGCGTAGCTGCCTCAGGTCGATGCCACCGGAAGCTTCCAGTTTGGCGCGGCCGGCGGTGATGCGCACCGCCTCGCGCAATACGTCCAGATCAAAATTATCCAGTAACAGGATATCGGCGCCTGCCTTGAGTGCCTCATGCAACTGTTGCAGACTCTCCACCTCCACTTCCACCGCCACTTTAATTTTCTGACGACGGGCCGCGGCTATGGTGGCACTGATTCCACCCGCGGCCATGATGTGATTTTCCTTGATGAGGATGCCGTCATACAGACCCATACGGTGGTTGCGGGCGCCCCCGCAGCGCACCGCATATTTTTGCGCGCTGCGTAATCCTGGCAAGGTCTTGCGTGTATCCAGAATAACCGCGTGGGTGCCTTTGATGGCATCCACGAAACAGCGGGTATTGGTGGCGGTGCCGGATAAGGTCTGCAGAAAATTGAGTGCTGTGCGTTCACCACTCAACAGACCGCGCGCCGGCCCTTCGAGCCGGCACAGTAGCTGATTGGCACTGACCGGTTCACCCTCCTGTGCACGCCACTCGACACGGATACGTTCATCCAGCTGGCGAAAGACTTCATCGAACCAGGGGCTGCCGCACAATACTGCTGGTTCTCGCGAGATTACCTGGCCTCGGGCTTGCACGTTGGTATCGATCAAACCGGCAGTCAGATCGCCGTCACCGATATCTTCAGTGAGCGCGTTGCGCACACTGGCGGAGATACTGTCTGGCGGAGAGAATTTCATGCGCGCGGAATTATACGTGGTGATGCACAACTTGCGTGCCTTGAGTTAAGGGTTTAGACTTAGTCCAGTTAAGTGAACTGCACGCTGAACTTCTTCGGCTTGTTCTGCAGTTCAACCCTGGAATACTCAATGTTAAGGAGACTCCCATGACTCATGAGTTACCCAAGCTCCCCTATGCGATGGATGCGCTGGCGCCGCATATTTCCAAAGAGACCCTGGAGTTCCATTACGGCAAGCATCACAAGGCGTATGTGGATAAATTGAACAGCCTGATCCCAGGCACCGAATTCGAGAAGGCCACTTTGGAAGACATCGTCAAAAAAGCCCAGGGCATTGTTTTCAATCAAGCTGCACAGATATGGAACCATACCTTTTACTGGCACAGCCTGAGCCCCAAGGGCGGTGGCCAGCCTAAAGGCCCGTTGGCGGACGCCGTCACTAAATCCTTCGGATCGTTCGAGGCCCTGCAAAAGGAATTCAGTGACAAAGCTGCCGGTCTGTTCGGCTCGGGCTGGGCCTGGCTGGTGAAGAAACCCGACGGCAAACTGGTGGTCACGCAGACCGCTAACGCTGAAAATCCACTGACCGGCACAGACAAGCCACTACTTACCTGCGATGTATGGGAACATGCTTACTATATCGATTACCGCAATGCCCGCCCGAAATACATTGAAGCCTGGTGGAAGCTGGTTAACTGGGAATTTGCGGCGAATAATCTGCGTTAAGATGGGTTTCTCTAGAGTCTGAGTCTATGGACATAAGATTGCGTGTTTTGGCATTGATACTGCTCGCGAGCGGCGCGGTGCTACCGCTTACAGGATGCGCTTCAAGTAAGAATCCTGATCAACCGATGCTGGGCCAGCGCGTAGGTTCGTATGTGGATGATTCCTATCTGACCAGCGCGATCAAGACCAAACTGGTAGGCGATATCGCCCTCAAGTCATTCGATATCCATGTCGTCACGAAAAACGGTATGGTGACGCTGAGTGGCACATTGCCAAACACCGATCTCAGGGATGAGGCCATCCGTACCGCCAAGAGTGTGGGCGGCGTCAAGGATGTGGTCTCTGAGATCAAGATTTCGAATCAGTGAAATTTGCGGAGAATTGTATGAACGTTATGGAGAAGATAAGACAGCAGGTCGACAGCCATCCGGTGCTGCTGTACATGAAAGGCACGCCCGATTTCCCGCAGTGCGGATTCTCGGCGCGCACCTCACAAGTGCTAAAGAACATGGGTGTGGAATTTGGCCACGTGAACGTGCTGGCGGAACCGGAGATACGCGCCAGTCTGCCTAAATATTCCAATTGGCCCACGTTCCCGCAGTTGTTTGTCAAAGGCGAGCTGGTGGGCGGTTGCGACATCGTGGTGGAGATGCACGCAACCGGGGATCTCAAGAAGCTGCTGGACGAGAAGGGCGTCAAACACACCTGAATGTAACCTGGTGGCGCGACTGCCACGGGGCTCTCAGGCCCCGTTTGTTATATCAACATCTGTAAAGATGTTGCTAAAGTTCTCGCTCATTCCTGTTTACGCGCGTATTCCGACTGATCCTGCAGGCTCGAGGCGTAGACCGCCTGGAAGCGGTTGACGATGATGCAGAACAGGTCGGCGGTCTTCTCCGCGTCGTAGGCCGCGGAATGCGCCGAGCCGGTGTCCCAATCCATGCCCATGGCTGCCACTGCGCGTGCCAGCACCGTCTGCCCCACGGCCACGCCGCCTAGGGTGGCGGTATCAAAACTGGAAAATGGGTGGAAGGGGTTGCGTTTGATGTCGCTGCGGGCCACCGCAGCGTTGAGGAAACCCAGATCGAAGAAGGCATTGTGGCCCACCAGGATCGCGCGCGTGCAGTTGTAATGATGTAGGGCGGTGCGCACTTCGCGGAATATGCGCTGCAGCGCATCCCGCTCCGGGATCGCGGGTCGCAGAGGGTGATGCGGATCAATGCCGGTGAACGCCAGGGCTTCCGGATTCAGGTTGGCGCCCGCGAACGGCTGCACATGATAGGCAACAGTGGCACCGCGATGCAGGTTGCCGGCGTCGTCCATGTCCAGCAACACGGCGGCGATCTCCAGCAGTGCGTCGTTCTTGGCATCGAAGCCGCCGGTCTCCACGTCCACCACCACCGGCAGGAATCCGCGGAAACGCTGGGAAAATGGGTGTGGTGCATGGGTATCTTGCATGCGCGCAGCATACGGGATAACGCCTGAGCGCGGAACTAGTCGGTGAGTGTCCAGTGGATTTTTTCAGTAGCGCGCAGCGGCACGATCTGCTGCCCGGCAAATGGATAACTCTCGGGCATAGCCCAGGTTTTCTTCAGCAGGGTGATTTTGGCCTGGTTCCGCGGCAGGCGGTAGAAGTCCGCGCCATGGGAACTTGCGAAAGACTCCAGCCGTGCCAGCGCACCTGCCTGTTCAAAGGCTTCGGCATACAGTTCGATGCCAGCAGGCGCGTTGAAGATACCGGCGCAGCCACAGGCAGATTCCTTGGCCGCACGCGCATGCGGCGCACTATCGGTGCCCAGAAAGAATTTGGGATTGCCGCTTACCGCCGCCTTGATGAGAGCTTCCCGGTCACCTTCCTGTTTGAGCACCGGCAGGCAGTAGTAGTGGGGGCGCAGGCCGCCGTGGAACAGGGCATTGCGGTTGTACAGCAGATGGTGAGGCGTAATGGTGGCAGCCAAGTTCTTGCCAGCGGCCAGCACGAAATCCACAGCCGTGCGGGTGGTGATGTGCTCGAACACCATACGCAGCTGCGGCAGACGTTTGACCAGCGGCGCGAGTATGTGATCGATGAATACCTGCTCACGGTCGAAGATATCCACATGCGCATCGGTGACCTCACCATGCACCAGCAGAGGCATCTCCAGTTGCACCATCTTTTCTAGAGCCGCATCACACTTGCGGATATCCGTGACTCCGGATCCGGCGTTCGTGGTAGCTCCGGCAGGGTAGAGCTTCACGCCATATATGTGTCCGCTAGCCTTGGCTTTGGTGAGTTCTTCCGGGTCGGTGTTGTCCGTGAGGTACAAGGTCATAAGCGGTTTGAATATACTGCCGCTAGGCAATGCTTTAAGGATACGATCGCAGTAGGCGAGGGCTGCCGCGGTCGTGGTCACCGGTGGGCTCAGGTTCGGCATGATGATGGCGCGCCCGAAGCGCCGCACCGTGTAAGCCAGCACGTCATGCAATTCCGCGCCGTCGCGTACATGCAGGTGCATGTCATCGGGGCGGGTTATGACGATCTTGTCAGTCATTTCGACAACAATCCCTGATCCAGCAGCAGATTAAGGCTGAAACGTACACCGAAGCCGGTCACGTTACCCGGAACATGACCGAGGCCACCCTTATGTTCGGATGCTGACAGGTCCACATGCACCCAGGGAAGTGTCGCCGGTACGAAGCGTGACAGGAAGCGCGCCGCCAGGATATGGTCGGCTTCGCCCTCGATGATGCATTGTTTCACATCCGCGATACCGCTCTCGAGGGCTTCATCGTAATCAGCATCCATTGGAAATGGCCACACGCGTTCGCCACTGGCACGCCCGGCTTCCATGACTGGCGCTTGCAATGCTGCCTGGTTGCAGAAGGCGCCGCTGTAACGCGTGCCCAGGGCGGTGACGCAACTGCCGGTGAGCGTGGCGTAATCCAGTAATAGTGTGGCTTCTGATTTGCTGGCGAGTGCCAGAGTATCGGCCAGCACCATGCGGCCTTCCGCGTCGGTGTGCACGATCTCGATGTTCACACCATTGGAGGCGGTGATCACATCGTTCTGGGTGTAAGCCTTGGGGCCGATCTGGTTGCGCGCCATGGCCAGCCAGCAATCCACCCGGAACGGCACTTTGAGCCGGGCGAGCGCCAGCAGCGTGCCCAAGGCCACCGCTGAACCTTGCATGTCGCCATGCATGCCGAACATCGATTTGGCGGATTTGAGGTTTACACCGCCGGTGTCATAGCAGATGCCTTTGCCCACCAGAGTCACGGCTTTTTGATCGGCTCTTTTCGCAGGCACATAACTCAGGTGTGCGATGCCGGCGTCGTGAGTGTCACTGCCCTGAGCCACTGCCAGGAAAGCGCCGGCCTTGAGCTTTCTCAGATGTTTTTCGTCCAGGAATCTAAATTTCCAACCTTCGCGTTTCGCGAGTGCGGCAACATAGGCACGGTAGTCTGTGGGCGTGAGCTTGTTGGCGGGCAGTAATGTCAGCCAGCGGGCTAGCGCGTTGCCTTCCGCCGCCGCCAGGGTGCGCGAGAAATCCATTTTTTTCACGAGACCCAGCAAAGCGAGAGATGCAGGTGGGGATTTATTATCTGCGGACGACTTGAAGACCGGTGGCCTGAATATCGCCGCTACCATGGCTGCCACCACGGCTTCAGCCACCGATTCCTGCTGCACAAATTCCATGCCCGGGGTCAGCAAGCCGATATCGTGGGGTTCGGATTCCAGAGCCTTTGCCAGGGACTTGCGCGCCAATGTCAGCAACTCGAATGTGGGGGCCTTGTTTTTGACGAATGTCACAACCGCGGCGGTAGCACGTGCATTCGGCAGATTGACCCGCCGGAGCGCTGGTAAATCCTCGTCGGTGGTGTGCTGCTTTTTCAGCCGGTCCGCGTAGGGAAAATCAGGCCAGCTCTTTTGGAGAGCGCTTTCCGGCAGCAGTATAATAAGTGCGTCCAGGGCATCCACCCGGCCGTGGGTGGCCGCCGTGAGTTCCTGTTTCAGCTCGAATTTTGGCGCCGGTGGTGTTCGCACCTGTCACTCCCGAATCTGCCGGTGCCGATGATATAGGGCTTCCTGCTCCGCCGAAAGGCGCGGCGGCGTGTAATCCAGAAAAAGACCGACGCTCGCCTGTTCGCGCCATGGTCTTTGAGTATGCCAATGCTTCCCCGTAATGATACGCAGCATCGAGGACGACCTTTTCATGGCTAACGATATCGAAAAACTTCAGGACGGGGATCCACAGGAAACCCACGAATGGCTCGAAGCGTTGGCCTCGGTGCTGGACCGGGAAGGCGCCGGGCGCGCGCATTTCCTGATCGAGCAGCTCATCGACCAGGCCCGTCGTTCCGGTGCCTACCTGCCTTACAGTCCCAACACCGCCTATGTCAACACCATCCCGGTCAACCAGGAACCTCAATATCCCGGCGACCGCACCATCGAGAAACGCATTGAAGCCTACATTCGCTGGAACGCCATGGCCATGGTGGTGCATGCCAACAAAGAAAATTCCGGCATCGGCGGCCACATCGCCACTTACGCCTCCGCCGGTACTTTATATGAGGTCGGCTTTAACCATTTCTGGCGTGCACCTTCCAAAGACCACGGCGGCGATCTGATTTATATCCAGGGGCATTCATCGCCCGGCATCTATGCGCGCTCTTTTCTGGAAGGCCGTTTTAGCAACCAGCAGTTGCTCAATTTCCGCCGCGAAGTAGAACGTGATGGCCTCTCGTCTTACCCGCATCCCTGGCTGATGCATGACTACTGGCAGTTCCCCACAGTCTCCATGGGCCTCGGCCCGTTGCAGGCGATCTACCAGGCGCGTTTCATGCGCTATCTCGAACACCGTGGGTTCCTGCCTGAAAGCGACCGCAAAGTTTGGGCATTTTTGGGCGACGGCGAGATGGACGAACCGGAATCCATGGGCGCTATCTCGCTGGCGTCGCGCGAGCAGCTCGACAATCTGATATTCGTGGTGAATTGCAACTTGCAACGGCTGGACGGACCGGTGCGTGGCAACGGCAAGATCATTCAGGAACTGGAAGCGGTGTTCCGCGGCAGTGGCTGGAATGTGATCAAGGTGCTGTGGGGCGGGCGCTGGGATCCGCTGTTCGTGCGCGACAAGCACGGCCTGCTGCCCAAGCTGATGATGGAATGCGTGGATGGCGAGTACCAGAACTTCAAGTCCAAAGACGGCAAGTATGTACGCGAGAAATTCTTCGGCAAATACCCGGAGTTGCTGGAGATGGTCGCCAATATGAGCGACGAGGAAATCTGGAATCTCAATCGCGGTGGTCACGATGCGCGTAAGGTGTATGCCGCTTACAAGGCTGCGGTGGACAACAAGGGCCAGCCCACTGTGATCCTGGCCATGACCGTGAAAGGTTTCGGTATGGGCAAGGGTGGCCAGGGGGCCATGGGTGCGCACCAGCAAAAGAAACTCGACGAGAATGCACTCAAGGACTTCCGCGACCGCTTCAATATCCCGGTGAACGATGACGACATCGCCAATATACCGTTCGAGCGTCCATCGGAAGACAGCAAAGAGATCAAATACCTGAAAGCGCGGCGTGCAGCGCTCGGCGGTTATCTGCCTCAGCGTCGTACCAAGGCCGAGCCGCTGAATGTACCGGATCTGGGTATCTTCAAAAATTTCCTGGAGGGCACCGGCGATCACGCCATCTCCAGCACCATGGCGCTGGTACGCATGATCACGACACTGGTCAAGGACAAAAATATCGGCAAGCACGTCGTGCCGATCGTGCCTGACGAGGCGCGCACCTTCGGCATGGAAGGCCTGTTCCGCCAAATCGGTATCTATTCATCGGTCGGCCAGCTATATGAACCGGCAGATGCCGACCAACTCATGTTCTACAAGGAATCCAAGTCTGGTCAGATCCTGGAGGAGGGCATCACTGAGGAAGGCTCCATGGCATCGTGGATCGCGGCCGCCACCGCTTACAGCAGCCACGGCGTGCAGATGATCCCCTTCTATATCTACTATTCAATGTTCGGTTATCAACGCGCCGGCGACCTGTTTTGGGCCGCGGGCGACATCCAGGCACGCGGTTTCCTGATTGGCGGCACGGCTGGGCGCACCACCCTGGAAGGAGAAGGGCTGCAGCATGAAGACGGCCACAACCACGTGATGATCGCCAACATCCCCAACTGTGTGGCCTACGATCCCACCTATGCCTATGAATTGGCGGTGATACTCGCGGACGGCATGCGCCGCATGTTCAAGGAACAGGAGAACGTCTTCTATTACCTCACCGCCATGAACGAAAACTACGTGCATCCAGCCATGCCCAAGGGCGCCGAGCAAGGCATCCTCAAGGGCATGTACCTGCTGCGTAGCGGCGGACAAGGCAAGCTGCGGGTACAGCTCATGGGTTCCGGTACCATCCTGCGGGAAGTGGAAGCCGCCGCCGAGATGCTGCAAAAAGATTGGAAAGTGACTGCGGATGTCTGGAGCGCTACCAGTTTCACCGAGTTGCGCCGTGAAGGCCAGGATTGCGCCCGATGGAACCTCTATCATCCGGAGCAGAAACCGCGTGTGCCGTATGTGGCGCAGCAACTGGCAAAACATGTCGGTCCGGTGATCGCCGCCAGCGATTACGTGAAATTGTTTGCCGACCAGATCCGTGAATTTGTGCCGCAGCGTTTCGTGGTACTGGGGACCGATGGCTTCGGGCGCAGCGACACTCGTGAGGGCCTGCGGCATTTCTTCGAAGTGGATCGCCGCTATGTGGTGGTGGCTGCACTCAAGGCACTGGCGGATGAGGGACAGTTGGATATGAAAAAGGTCAACGAGGCCATCCAGAAATATGGTATCAACCCTAAGAAGCCCAACCCACTCACGGTGTAGAGGCGGGCTCCGGTTGCGATACGTGAACTGCGACCTATGACGCCACTTTCAAAATAAAAGAGCAACGGCATGGCAAAGACGGTTGAAATCAAAGTCCCGGACATCGGCAACTTCAAGGATGTGGATGTCATTGAAGTGATGGTGAAGGCGGGCGACAAGGTCGAGAAAGAACAAGGACTAATTACGCTCGAGACCGATAAGGCCGCTATGGACGTGCCTTCGCCCTATGTCGGCACCGTCAAATCTGTAAAACTCAAGCAGGGCGACAAAGTTTCCGAAGGTTCAGTGATACTCAGCATGGAGGTATCTGAGTCCGCGGTGTCCCCTAAATCAGATACGGTTGCACAAAAACCTGCAGCACCAACTGCCGCACCAGCGCCTACAGCTTCACCGCCAGTTGCTACGCCTGCGCCATTGTCCCAGCCCAAAGCTATTCCCGTTAGCAGCGGCGTGGTTAATGAAACCGGCTTCGGCAAAGCGCATGCCGGCCCGTCAGTGCGCAAGCTGGCACGCGAACTGGGCGTAGATTTATCGCGTGTCAGCGGCAGCGGACAGAAAGGCCGCATCACCCACGAGGATGTAAAAGCCTACGTCAAAGCTGTGATGCAGGGCGGGGTGCAGCCGAGCGGCGGCCTGCCAAAAGTTGCAGAAGTGGATTTCGCCAAGTTTGGTGAGATCGAGATTAAACCGTTGTCGCGCATCAAGCGCATCTCCGGTCCGCGCCTACAGGCCGCGTGGGTGAACGTACCGCATGTCACCCAGCACGACGAGGCGGATATAAGCGAACTCGACAACGTGCGCAAAGCGCTCAAATCTGACGCCGAGAAGGTCGGCGCCAAGCTCACGCTGCTGGCATTCATCGTCAAGGCCTGCGTCGAAGGACTCAAGCAGTTCCCAGATTTCAATTCATCATTGGACGCAAGCGGTGAGAACCTGGTCTACAAGAAATATTTCCATATCGGCTTCGCGGCGGACACGCCCAATGGCCTGGTGGTGCCGGTGATCATGGATGCCGACAAGAAGAACCTTTTCCAGGTAGCCAAGGAACTGGGTGAGCTGGCTGCCAAGGCTCGCGACGGCAAATTGAAGATCGACCAGATGCAGGGCGGTACTTTCAGCATCTCCAGTCTCGGCGGCATCGGCGGCACTGCCTTCACGCCCATCGTGAATGCACCAGAAGTGGCGATCCTGGGAGTTTCCAAATCACAGATGAAGCCCATCTGGGACGGCAAGGAATTCCAGCCGCGGCTGATACTGCCGCTGTCGTTGTCCTACGACCACCGTGTCATCGATGGTGCCTCGGCGGCGCGTTTCACCACCTTCTTGTGCAGGGTGTTATCGGAAGTCCGGAACCTTGTGCTTTGATAAGGGATAGCCATCCGGAGGAGCACATGCACCATAGCCGCCTCTGCGCAGTACTAATCGATTGTAATACCTATGATCTGGACGAAGCAGCCCAGTTCTGGAGCCAAGCCCTCGGGCGCGCCATAGATCCAAAATACAGCGGTAACGTTTCCCGCTATCGCATGCTGGAGACTCCGCCGGGTGAGATCATAGTGGAAGTGCAGCGTGTTGATCATCCGAGCCGAGCGCACATCGACATCGAAACCGACGACATTGAAGCGGAAGTACTGCGCCTAACAAAATTGGGTGCCAAGATCGTAGAGCGCTTGCCTCGTTGGGTGGTGATGAAGGCGCCCACTGGGCAACGCTTCTGCGTGGTACGCGTGCAGCGCCCAGATTTTCCTACCAATGCGAACCGCTGGGGCTGACTTTGCTCCCGGCATTTATCTAAGGATTCACCATGGCTAAGATCATCGAAGTCAAAGTTCCAGACATCGGCAACTTCAAGGACGTGGATGTCATTGACGTGATGGTGAAATCTGGCGACAAGATTGAGATAGAACAAGGGCTGATCACCCTCGAGACCGACAAAGCCGCCATGGATGTGCCATCGCCCCATCCTGGTTCTGTCAAGGCAATGAAAGTGAAGAAAGGGGACAAGGTCTCGCAAGGTACGCTGATTTTAACGATGGAAGTAGCGGAATCCGAAACTACCTCCAGGCCTGGAGTATCTTCCCCCTCATCCCCACCCTCTCCCGCAAGTGGAGAGGGAGTCAAGCAAGGCGTGGCCAATGCGGACTCTATTAAATCTCCCTCGCTCCCTTCACGGGGAGACGTAGGGGGTGAGGGAGCAAAACCCATATCTAATGCAGGCCCATCCGCAGCGGAATATTCCGGCAAAGTCGATATCAAATGTGAAGTGCTGGTACTCGGTTCCGGTCCCGGTGGATACAGCGCTGCATTTCGTGCCGCGGACCTGGGCAAACAAGTTGTCTTGGTAGAGCGCTATCCATCACTCGGCGGTGTGTGTCTGAACGTGGGTTGTATTCCTTCGAAAGCCTTGCTGCATTCAGCCAAGGTCATCGAAGAAGCAGCTGAGATGTCCGAACGTGGCATCAGTTTCGGCAAACCGAAGATCGATACCGGCAAGCTGCGTACCTGGAAGAATACTGTGGTGAGCAGACTCACCGGCGGCCTGGTGACGCTCGCGAAACAGCGCAAGGTGCAGGTGGTGCAGGGTGTCGGAAAATTTATTGCAACGCATCATCTGATCGTCGAACAGGGCGGCAAAAAGACAGTGATCAGCTTCCTGCAATGCATCATTGCCGCCGGTTCCCAGGCAGCCAAAATTCCCGGTTTTCCGGACGATCCGCGGATTCTGGATTCCACCTCAGCACTGGAACTGGAAGATCTGCCAGAGCGCATGCTGGTGATCGGGGGCGGCATCATCGGTCTGGAGATGGCTTGCGTATATGACGCCCTGGGCGTGAAGATCACAGTCGTGGAACTCACCGATACTCTCATTCCTGAAGCCGATCGCGACCTTGTGCGGGTCTTACAGAAGCGCATCGAGAAGCGCTACGAGAAAATCCTGCTGGGCGTGAAAGTCGCGAAGCTGGAAGCCACCAAACTCGGCATCAAGGCGACATACGACGGTAAGGATGCTCCATCACCGCAAACCTATGGCCGTGTATTGGTCGCTGTTGGGCGCCAGCCCAATGACAAACTGATTGATGCAGACAAAGCGGGCGTGAAAGTGGATGAACGCGGGTTTATCACCGTAGACCGGCAGCAGCGCACCAATGTCCCGCATATATTCGCCATCGGCGATATCGCCGGTAATCCCATGCTGGCCCACAAAGCCAGTCATGAAGGCAAAGTGGCGGCGGAGGTGGCCACCGGAATGAAAGTCGCCAACGACGCGCGCGCTATCCCTTCCGTGGCCTACACCGACCCGGAAGTGGCGTGGGTAGGGCTGACGGAAAAACAGGCCAAAGAACAGGGCATCGAAGTGGGCAAGGGTACTTTTCCTTGGATCGCCAGCGGCCGCAACCTATCGCTGGGCCGCGACGACGGCATGACCAAGTTACTGTTCGATCTTAAGACCAATCGAATACTCGGTGCCGGTATCGTCGGTACCAATGCCGGTGACCTGATTACCGAGCTGACGCTGGCCATCGAGATGGGTTGTGACGCGACCGATATCGGGCTAACCGTGCATCCGCATCCGACGCTGTCCGAAACTGTCATGTTTGCGGCCGAGGCGTTCGAGGGCACGATTACCGATTTGTATATGCCGAAGAAACACTGATCTACCCCCTGGTTCTTTATTGAATACTAAGAAAACACATCTACACTAGATGGACTCGGCGATACAGCCGACTATTAGGGGTTAAACATGCATGCGATCCTGAAATGGACGGGTATCCTCCTCGGCAGTCTGATACTGCTTGCTGCCCTGGCTGTCGTTGTGTTCTACGCCGCCTCTGAATACCAATTCAAACGGACGTATTCCGCGCCGCAGGTTACGCTTGCCATACCCAATGACCCCACATCCATCGCCGCCGGTCAGTTCATCGCCATTACGCGGGGTTGCAGCGGCTGTCATAGTGCCGGCCTGAAGGGCCAAGTGTTCTTTGATGATCCCTGGATCGGGAGGATAACTGCCCCCGACATCACCCAGGTCATCCAGCATTACAGTGACGCGCAGTTGGTGCGATTGCTGCGTTACGGCGTGCGCCCGGATAGCACCAGTGTCATGATCATGCCTTCGAGCACGTTCTATTACCTGAGCGATGAGGATCTGGCTGATCTTATCGCCTACCTGCGTACCGTGCCGACGGCAGTGAATTCCTTGCCTGCAACCCATATCCGCATCCTGGGCAGATGGATGTTTTTAACCGGTGCTGTTAATTTTCAAGCGGCGCTTATAGAAAAACTTGGACCGCGTATGATTGCCGGCAAACCCGAGCCGACGGCCACCTATGGCGATTACTTGGTGCATTCCAGCTGTACAGAGTGTCACGGTTTGGATTTACATGGTGACAAGCTGGTGGGTTCCCCAGATCTAATCATCGCGAAGTCCTATACTCCAGAGAATTTTGAGCGCTTGATGAGTACAGGTATCGGCAATGGCAATCGCGACCTGGGGCTGATGAGCGAAGTGGCTAAGGGACGCTTCAGCCATTTCGACGCAATTCAAGTTGCGGCGATCTATACTTACCTGCAATCGCGCAGCGCAGCGCCATGATTTTGATGTGGGTTCCGCGTGCTTAAATCTCGAAGAAAAAATGGCGACTCAGGTTTCTATGAGCCATATATACAATATGCACGCACACTTAGATCATGGTTTGTCGCTTATGGAGTCGGAGTGCCAGTACTTTTAGTAAGCCAGGAATTTATTGCAAAAGCTATTATTAGGGCAAACACTGGGAGAATGATTACTGGGCTATTCCTAAGTGGGGTCGGATTACAAATACTTGCTACGTTCCTTTACAAATACTCTATGGAGTATCTTTATTTTAGTGAGCTGGATTTTGGTCTAAAAGAAACTATACGTTTAAAGATTGCCATATGGCTTTCAAATGCTATCTGGTTTGAGATTTTGCTCGATCTACTCTCGATGGCTTTATTTGTTTTAGGGACCTTTATGGTAGTGGCGGCTGTACTTGCGCCGGCCTGAAATCATCAATGAAAGCATCACTCTCGGATTTACTCTCAAAAATTCCCGGTGCTCCTTCCGAACAGTGGCCGGGCGGCGCGCGCTACGCACTGGCGTTCTCTCATGGGTCAATGTCAGTTGGCTATTATGTTCCAGTGGGAGCTGATCTACAGAAGCCCCACAAGCGCGACGAAATCTACATCATTCACAAGGGTACGGGTGAGTTGCTCATTGCTGGGAAACGCAACAATTTCATGCCAGGAGATGCGTTCTTTGTCGGTGCAGGAGTGGAGCATCAATTTGAAAACTTCACACCCGACTTTGCTACCTGGATCGTTTTTTGGGGACCGCTGGGCGGGGAGCGCGAGCTATAAAATGAGCGGTGCCGGTTAATGTAAAATATGCTTGGTTGGAAATAAGTGTAGACCGCTGTTTGTTGCTACTGCTTGTATTTCTCCACCACATCCGCACCCCGCACCTTCGCTTCATTGGGATTCTCTCCGAACTCCCTTTTTGCCCGGCGCTGGCGCAGAAGATCCCAGCAGCGGTCCAGCTCAACCTGGATAGCCTTGAGCCGGGCTGACTCCTCAGGACGCATTTCCTGTTTCCCAAAAAGCCGATGTTCCTCAGTGACCAGTGATTCGATATGTTTGGTAACATTGTTGTCTTGCATGACATACTCCTGGGCCGACTGGCCGATGCATGATACTACCAATGTGTACTACCGATTGGGGGTTTTCAAATGCTTGAAATGAGGCCCACGTGCGAATGCTGTGACAGGGAACTGCCGCCGGATTCGACCGAAGCCATGGTCTGCAGCTTCGAATGTACTTTTTGCAAAGAGTGTGCCTTACAGCGTTTCCATGGTGTATGCCCGAACTGCGGTGGGGAATTTACCCGCCGGCCGGTGCGCCCCACACGCTTGCTGGGCAAATATCCGGCCTCCACAAAGCGCATTCATAATCCGAAATGCAAAAAAACCGGGGTGCAACTGTGAAACTGGGCCTAGAAGGAAAAACCGCGCTTGTTACCGGCTCTACGGCCGGCATTGGCTTCGCCACGGCTGTGCGTCTGGCGGAAGAGGGTGCTGCAGTAGTCATTAACGGGCGCACCGACCTGCGCGTTGCCAAGGCGGCGGCAGAGATTCGCAAGCAAGTCCCGAAGGCTCAAGTCCGCGGTGCGGCGGCTGACATATCCATGGGGGCAGGTTGCCGGCAACTCATTTCGGAGCAACCGGAAGTGGACGTTCTGGTCAATAACATGGGTATCTTCGAGCCCAAGCCGTTTCTCGAGATTCCCGACGAAGATTGGCTGCGGTTCTTCGAGGCCAATGTCATGAGCGGGGTGCGGCTGGCGCGCCATTATCTAAGGGGCATGCTCGCGAAAAAGTGGGGCCGCGTGGTGTTCGTGTCCAGCGAATCGGCGGTGCAGATCCCAGCTGAGATGGTGCACTACGGTATGACCAAGACCGCCCAGACGGCGGTGGCGCGCGGCATCGCCGAATCTTTTCCAGCCAGCGGCGTGACTATCAACTCAGTGCTGGCAGGGCCAACGAATTCCGAGGGCGTGGCCGGCTTCGTCGCGCAGATTGCGAAACAGCGGGGAGTGAGTCCGGAAACCGTCGAGCAGGAATTCTTTTCCACGGCACGGCCTAGTTCATTGCTCAAGCGTTTCATCAGGACCGAGGAAGTGGCAAACTTCATCGCTTATCTCTGCAGCGAGGCCGCTTCGGCCACTACCGGTTCCGCATTGCGTGTGGACGGCGGCGTGGTACGCGCTGTGCTTTAGTGCCCGACTGCCGCTTCCGGCGAATGTACTACAGGTCGTGGATGATGAACGGCCTTCCTTTAATGCCGGTCTGCAAGCAAAATTGACGACCTAAATCATTACTGGGGGGAAGCATGAAAAAACTTCCGGAGATCTTTAGCAATAACCGTGCTTGGGCAGGGGATATCATCCACAGACAGCCGGATTTCTTCAAGCGTCTGGCCGAACAGCAAAACCCGAAGTACTTGTGGATTGGCTGTTCCGATAGCCGCGTGCCCGCCAATGAGATCATGGGCCTTATGCCGGGCGAAGTCTTTGTGCACCGCAATGTGGCGAACGTGGTGGTGCACGCCGATCTCAACTGCCTCTCGGTCATCCAGTATGCGGTGGACGTGCTCAAGGTGCAGCACATCATCGTATGTGGACATTATGGTTGCGGCGGTGTGCAGTCGGCCTGGAAGGGCGCACAACTGGGTTTGATAGACAACTGGTTACGGCATGTGCAGGACGTGCGCGAACTGCACATGGGGGATATCTCAGCAATCAGCGATGAGCGTCAGCAACTGGACAGACTGTGCGAATTGAATGTACTGGAGCAGGCCAAGCACGTCTGTCGTACGACGATAGTCCAGGACGCCTGGACACGTGGCCAGTTACTGACGGTGCACGGTTGGGTCTATGGCCTGCGGGATGGCTTGCTGCATGACCTGGGTTTTTGCGTCGCGAACCAGCGAGAGCTTAACGACATCGATAAACAGCCTGTCTGATAGGGCTCGCCTGACCAAAAATACTCATGCACTGGCAGCCACCCAACATCTTCAGGAAGCCGCTACGCATGACGCTGATCATCGGCCTCGAAGGGGCGTTGATTACCCTGCTGAGTTTCTATCTGGGTGCGCGTTTCACAGCAATCTTCCATGGTGCTTCGGCCCAATTGGGTGGCCTGTGGTCAGTGATCTCGGGTTTGGTGGTATTGCAG
>JBAWFD010000119.1:0-1886 GCA_049591615.1 Gammaproteobacteria bacterium
GGATTGTCCACCGCTTCCGGATGCGAGGTCAACAGCGTGACGGTATGGCCGCGCTCCCAGGCACAACGAGCGATGGCTGCGCCGGTGCGTCCGCTGAAGACATTGGTAATGCCGCGCACGCGGTCAATCGGGACCAGCGTGTTGCCCGCGGTGATGAAGATGTTCATAATAACACCATGAATCGCGCGATCCGTTTATCCGCTGTTATGTTATTCGTGTTATTCGTGTTATTCGTGGTTAGCGCTGCCTGGGCCGCGTCCTCCGTCGATAACGAAGTCGGATCGCCGTGGCCGCCCTAGTAGGGCGACACCTTTGACTTGTCGAGTATAGCTGGATTGGTATTCTGAGGTGGAACCAGGAGGATTCCGCCATGAAAAGGTACAAGGTCACGCTGACCGCCGAGGAACGTAACTCCTTGCAGGAATTGATCGCCGCCGGCAAGGCGGCTGCCAAGAAATTGACCCATGCCCGCATCTTGCTCAAAGCAGACGCGGCCTCCGGCGGTCCGGCCTGGACCGATGCCCGCATCGCCGAAGCCCTGGAGGTCAACCCACGCACCGTCGAACGCTTGCGCCAACGCTTCGTGGAACAGGGCTTGGACGCTGCGCTGGGACGCAAGAAACAAGACCGGCCCAGCCGACCACGAACGCTCGATGGCAAGGCCGAAGCCCGTCTTATCGCCGTAGCTTGCTCCCAGCCGCCCCAAGGACGCGTACGCTGGACCTTGCGGTTGTTGGCCGACAAGTTGGTCGAGTTGGAAATCGTGAACACCGTGTCCACCGAGACGGTTCGCCGGACGCTAAAAAAAACGAGCTCAAGCCGTGGTTGAAGGAGCAATGGTGCATCCCGCCCGAGGCCGACGCCGAGTTTGCCTGTGCCATGGAGGACGTGTTGGAGGTCTACCACCGACCCTACGACGAGAAGCGGCCGCTGGTTTGCTTGGATGAAGCGAGCAAGCAACTGATTGGTGAGACGGTGCAGTCGCTGCCGGCGGAGCCGGGACAGCCGGAGCGGTTCGACTACGAGTACGTTCGCAACGGCACCGCCAACCTGTTCATGATCTCCCAGCCGCTGTTGGGCTGGCGGACGGTGCAAGTGACCGAGCGGCGAACCGCCAAGGACTTTGCCGAAGTATTGCGGTGGCTGGTGGAGGATCTGCATGACGAGGCCGAGCGGGTGGTGATAGTCATGGACAACCTGAACACCCACAAGCTGGCATCGCTGTACGAGGCGTTTCCTCCAGAGCAAGCCCGGCGGATCGCGGAGAGGTTGGAGATCCATCACACACCCAAGCATGGTAGCTGGTTGAACATGGCGGAGATCGAGTTGAGCGTACTGGCGCGGCAGTGCTTGGACCAACGGCTCGAATCGAGCGCGAAGCTCCAACAAGAGATCGAGGCGTGGGAGTTAGAGCGGAATGAGCAGCAGGTCGAAATCAAGTGGCAGTTCACCACCGACGATGCCCGCATCAAACTCCACCGCCTCTACCCGGTAATTCAATAGTGTTGCTCTACTAGGAAGTTGGCCTGAGCGATGCGTCGCCAGCCGAAGCGCTCGGCGTACTCATCGACCACGCGGCGCACGTCGGGCCAACCGGGATCGGGATAATCGTGAAACGCAATCAGGCCGTCCGTTTTCAGCAGCGGCAACACCGCTTCGATGTCGCCGCGCACGCTGGCCTCATCGTGGCCGCTGTCCACGAAGATGAAATCGAAACGCCCATCCAGCGCGGCGGTGATGTGCTCGACCTCGCCCTGATGGAACACAACGCGGTCGTCCACCTCATAACGGCGGCACCATTCGCGCGCTTCGGCTTGGTCTAGCCGATCGATCGTCACCACCTGCCGCGCCTGCTGGGCCAGGCAGACCGTGGAGCGTCCTAACGC
>JBAWFD010000120.1:0-5273 GCA_049591615.1 Gammaproteobacteria bacterium
CATCAATTCCATGACACCCAGGGAGCGGCGACGGCCGGAACTCATCAACGGCTCACGGCGCCGGCGGATCGCTTCAGGCTCCGGCACCCAGGTGCAGGAGGTGAACCGGCTGCTCAAGCAGTTCGAACAGCTCTCCCGGGTGATGAAGCAGATGGCAGGTGGGGGCATGGCACATATGCTTCGCAACCTGAAAGGGCGCTTGCCGCCAGGCTTTCCGACCCGATAATCCAGCTATCGGCAGCCGCAAGTCCTTCTTAGCACTTCACTTTTGCCCAGAATCCCGTAAAATGCGCAGTCCTCCGGCGAGCCAAGCAAAACTCGCTGGCCCGGATTCGCTTTCAGAGGATTTAGATTTCCATGGTGACTATTCGTTTGACGCGTGGTGGCGCCAAGAAGCGCCCTTTTTATCATGTGATCGTGACCGACAGCCGTTCGGCCCGCGATGGCCGTTATATTGAACGCCTGGGTTTTTATAATCCCCTGGCCGTGAGTCATGAAGAAGTACTGCGCTTGAACGCGGAACGCGTCAAGTACTGGCTTTCCAAAGGCGCACAACCGTCGGATCGTGTGAGTTATCTCATGCAGGAGCACAAGGTCGCCGCCTGATACCGGCGTCTGTTTGCGCCATGTCCGCAACGGAATCCCGGCGCATCGTTATCGGTAAGGTCACGGGTCATTTTGGCGTGAAAGGCTGGATCAAAATCCAGTCCTGGACCGAACCCCGGGAGAAGGTCGTTGACTACCGCCCCTGGTTGCTGGAGCGCGGCGGCGAGTGGCAGGAATGGCAGGTGGTCGAGGGACGCATCCACGGCAAGAGCGTGATCGCGCGTTTGCAAGGCGTGGCTAATCGCGAACAGGCTGCGGCTTTAATCGGTGTCAGCATCGCGATACGCCGTGATCAGTTGGCGGCCACCAAACCCGGTGAATATTACTGGGATGATCTGATGGGTCTGCGAGTGCTGCTGGCCGATGGCCGGGAGCTTGGCACGGTGAAGAACCTGCTGGCCACCGGCGCCAACGACGTGCTGGTGGTGCAGGGTACACGTGAGCATTTGATCCCTTTTATCCGCGGGCGGGTGATCAAGGCTGTGGATCTGGGCGCGCGAGTAATGCGTGTGGACTGGGATCCGGATTTTTAATATGGGCGTCCTGCAGATACAGGTAGTGACGCTTTTTCCAGAGATGCTGGATGCACTGCTGGCGTTCGGCGTTACCGGACGCGCGGCGCAACGCGGGTTGCTGCAGGTGCAGGGCTGGAATCCGCGGGACTACACCAGCGACCGGCACTGCACGGTGGATGATCGGCCCTTCGGCGGCGGCCCGGGCATGGTGATGAAAGTACAGCCCCTGAGCGCGGCGATTCGCGCAGCACGGGCGGCGGCCGGACCTCAAGCGCGGGTGATTTTTCTGAGTCCGCAGGGTAAGCGCTTTGAACAGCAGGACGCTGTGCGTCTCGCAATTTCAGCCGGCACGGTGCTGGTGGCGGGTCGCTACGAAGGTGTGGACGAGCGCGTCATCGAAGCGGAGGTGGACGAGGAACTGTCCATAGGTGATTACGTGTTGTCCGGCGGCGAACTGCCGGCACTGGTGGTGATCGATGCGGTGGCGCGCTTGTTGCCGGGCGCGCTGAATGATGCGGAATCTGCGGCCGAAGATTCATTCATGCACGGTCTGCTGGATTATCCGCATTATACGCGGCCGGAGAAGATCGACGGCCGGCCGGTGCCGCAGGTGTTGGTGAACGGTGACCATGCGGCCATACGCCGATGGCGACGTCAGCAGGCGCTCGCACGCACTTGGCTGCGGCGACCGAAGTTGTTGGAGAAACTGGAATTGAGCGCGGATGAACGCAGCTGGCTGGACGAATTCATCCACGCCCATGAGAAGCACTAAGCGATTGATTTACGTTAAAGGCAAACGACCATGAATAAGATCATCGAACATATTGAAAAGGCACAACTCAAGGAAATCCCGGTATTTTCTCCGGGTGACACCGTGGTTGTGCAGGTGAAAGTGAAGGATGGAGAGCGCGAGCGTCTGCAAGCATTCGAGGGCATGGTGATTGCCAAAAGCAACCGCGGCCTGAACTCCTCGTTTACGGTGCGCAAAGTTTCCCATGGCGAAGGTGTGGAGCGTACCTTCCAGACCCACAGCCCCAGCATCGGAGCTATCGAGTTGAAGCGCAAGGGCGACGTGCGCCGCGCCAAGCTTTATTACCTGCGGGATCTGTCCGGCAAAGCCGCGCGCATCCGCGAGAAGGTCTGAAGACCAAGAATTTTGTGCTGCTACAATGACGGGTGCCGCTGGCACCCGTCATTTTTCTAGCCCTGAAATCCATGCGTATGCTGGCACGCCGCTTTGTGATCTTGTTTGCCGTCATGCTGGTGACGACGATGCCAGCGCATGCCGCGAAGAAACCCTCAAAGCATAAACCCGCAGCGGCTAAAGCTCTCCCGCCGCCGGCGCAACCACCACCCAATCTGAACGCCACCCCCACGCTGCAGGATATCAGCGGGTTTGCGTCGGCGGGTGCGCCGGATCTAGCCTTGCAGTTTATCGACCGCGACCAACCGGAGTTCGCGCAGGACGCGGTGGGTTGGATGGCTTGGGAGCGGGAACGCATCTATCTCGACCAGTCCACCAAAAACTGGCAGGCCATCATCACGCGCGCACAGCATCCGTCGGCAGGGATCGGTGCAGATTTCGATCAATGGGAGGAGATGCAGGCGGCCGCGGCTTGGTTACAGCTGGGCAATGGCCATGAAGCCCGGGAGATCGTGCGCAAAATCATCTGGAACCCCCAATCTCCCCCGGATGACCAGAGCCTGAGCCAACTGCGGCAGCTGGTGCTGCGCAGCTATCTGGCGGACCAGCGTCTTGACGATGCCCAGACGGCGGTGATCCGTTACCGGCAGGATTATCCCCAGGACACCGGTGACTGGCCAATGCTGGAAGCGCGCTTGTTCCTGCGTACCCAGCAGCCGCAAGCGGCACTGGATGTGTTGCAAGGCAGCAAGAGTATAGACGCTAACATGCTGAGATTGTTGGCCGAGCTGCGCACCAGTCGGACCCCCCCCGACAAAGTCATGAAAACAGCCGTGAGCATAGGTCTCAACACCAAACTGCCGTTGGAGCAGCGCATACAGGCTTGGTTCATCGTCGCGGAAGCCGCAGAATCGCTTAACAATCCAGTGGCACGCATTCAGGCATTACAGAACGGTTTGGGCTTGCAACCGGGGTTGCTGGACCAGGATCCAGTGTTCGCCATCACACCCGAGATGCTCTGGCATGCGTATGTGGGTTATGGCGAGAATCTCGGTAACCAGCTGCAACTGGTTGTGGGCGACGATCAAGCCTGGTACTTGGCCGCATCCAATCGATACGATTCCAGCCCGGTGGCTGCTTGCGCGCTGTTCAGCGTCGTGGCCTTCAATGCATTCGGCGCCCAACAACAGGGTGTCGCGCATTGGCAGTTCGCGAGTCTCGTCCAGAAACAGAAATACGGCGCGGTGGTGCTGCGACACTTGTATCTGGATTCCACACGTTTCAAGACGCCAAACGCTATTCCACCGGATGTGCGCTACATCCTGGTCAACGACGTGCTGGCCATACCCGATATCCCGCTGGCCTCGAAACTCATGCAAGGCCTGGATCAGGCGCCGCCGGATACCGATCCGGTAGCTTGGCAGTTGCAGCGCGCGCGCGTGTTCATCCTCGCTGGCAAACCGGATGCAGGCATCCAGGCGCTCAATACATTGTTCTCCAGCGGTATACCAGTGGAACCGGACGATGTGCTGCCGGTGCTGTTCGATCTCCAGACCATCGGCCGCAACCGGGAGGCGATCCCGTTCTTCGAGGCGCTATTGCAGGCGAATCTGACTTCCGACCAGCAGCGGCAGCTGCTGTTCTGGATCGCGGATTCCTATAAGGGCATCGGCGATTATCCGCAGGCAGCGGAGCTGTATCTGCGCTCTGCGATCCTGGTGGATCCCTATGCCATGGATCAGTGGGCCAAGAGCGCGCGCTATCAGGCGGCGCAGATGCTGGCCAAGGCTGGTTATATCGAGGATGCACGCAACCTCTATCAGGGGCTGCTGAACGCCACAAAAGATCCATCACAGCAGGCCTTGCTACGCCACGACATGCAACAGCTGATGCTGGTGCCAGAGGCAAAACCATCAGGCAAACCATAATCCATGTAATCGCTAATTACCTACATGCTTGAAAAGAACTCTCTGCAATTTCTGGATGAAGCCCTGGTTGTTCTGGAGCAGGGCTTTAGCGAGCTGCCGGAATTTACAACCGCCGTGCAGTCGCAACGCCTGCGCCCAGTGTTGCAAGAAGTCGCGCGGCGCTTGCAGGACAACTTTCCATACGCGCATCCGCTCTATGCCGGCCAGATGCTGAAACCGCCGCATCCGATTGCGCGGCTTGCCTATATGCTGGCGCTGTATATCAATCCGAATAACCACGCCCTGGATGGCGGACGCGCCAGTTCCGCCATGGAGAAAGAAGCGGTTGCCAACCTCGCTAGCCTATTCGGCTATGCAAATCATCTCGGTCATCTGTGTGCCAGCGGCACTATCGCCAATCTGGAAGCGCTGTGGGTGTCGCGCCATGCGCGCGCGCGGGGTCTGGTGCTGGCCTCGGAACAGGCCCATTACACCCACGCGCGTATGTGCGAAGTATTGCAGCTGCCGTTCCAGAGTGTGGTGGTGGACGCGGCCGGCCGCATGGACATGAATGCGCTGGAAGATATCCTAAAAAGTGAAAATGTGGCCACAGTGGTGGCGACACTTGGCACTACTTCCTTGGGTGCCGTGGATCCTTTGCAAGAGGTCTTGCGACTGCGCGAGCGTCATGGATTCCGCGTGCACGTGGACGCGGCGTATGGCGGATACTTCAAACTGGCCTCCAACCTGGATGGTGAGGCGCACGCCGCCTTCGATGTCATCTCACAAGCGGATTCCATCGTAGTGGATCCTCACAAGCATGGCTTGCAGCCCTACGGTTGCGGCTGCCTGCTGGTACGTGATCCGGCAGAAGGCCGGTTTTACAAACACGAATCTCCTTATACCTATTTCACATCCGCGGAGCTGCATCTTGGCGAGATCAGCCTGGAATGCTCCCGGCCGGGAGCGGCGGCGGTGGCCTTATGGGCCACACAGAAATTATTGCCGATGGTGCCGGGCGGCGAATTTGCCCATGGACTTGAAGCTTCGCACCGCGCGGCACTGGCGCTGTACCGGCATGTGGCAAACAGCGGACAGTAT
>JBAWFD010000121.1:0-3722 GCA_049591615.1 Gammaproteobacteria bacterium
ACCCAGAGGTATCCTTGTCGAGCCGATGCACCAAACCGCAACGCGGCACATGCAGTAGTTCCGGTGCATAGGCCAGCAGTGCATTTTGCAGCGTGCCGGCGGGATTACCGGCGCCCGGATGCACCACCAGCCGCGCAGGTTTGTTGACGATGATGAGGGACGCGTCCTCGAACACAATATCCAGCGGCCGATGTTCGGGTACAAGTTCCGTGAGTGTCTCATCCACGGGCGTCAGGCGCACCCGCTGGCCGGCCATCACTGAATCCCGCGGCCGCGGCGTGCGCTCATCCAATAGCACATGACCAGCGCGCACCCAGCGCGTCAGGCAACTGCGCGAATATTCCGGGAACAAGCGCACCAATGCCTGGTCGAAACGCTGTCCAGCCAGCTCGATGGGGATCAGGCATTCTTTGACCGCACTTCGGCTCATGGGGCGCTATATCGGAACAAGATGGCCGCAGTTTACGTTATACTTGCCAGCTCTTGCGATTGTCGTCCCCGTCAGGATTGTCCCACATGCGATTCCGTTTCAGCCTGTTGACCTATATGGCCGCCGCATTGCTGCTCGCGGGCTGTGCTTCCCAGGCAGCCAAGGACCAGATTCTTGCGGCTCCGGCGCTCTACAAATCGATCCAGGCCAATCTGGCGGCCGGCAACTACAAAACCGCCGTCAGCCGTCTACAGACACTGGAAGCGCGATTCCCCTTCGATGTCTATGGTACCCAGGCGCAACTGGATCTCATCTATGCCAACTACATGAACGGTGATAACGACACCGCGGTGGACACCGCCGACCGATTCATCCGCGAACATCCGCGCCATCAAGACGTGGATTACGCCTATTACATGAAAGGCGTAGCGAATTTCGATCCATCACTGGGTCCGCTCCTGGGCTGGTTTGGACACGACAACTTCCAGCGCAACCCCGATAAAGCCCAGAAATCATTCCAGGCATTCCAGTTGCTGCTGCAGAAATTCCCGGATACCAAATACGCCGCGGATGCACGCCAGCGCATGATATTTCTGCGCGACCGGCTGGCAGACTACGACTGGGCGGTGGCGGATTACTACATGCGCCGCGGCGCCTGGATATCCGCAATCCAGCGAGCCGACAATATAATTTACAATTATCAGCAGGCGCCGCGTACCAAGGATGCCTTGCAGATCCTGACCACGGCCTATAACAAACTGGGACTGACTGAATTGGCCGACAGCGCACAGAAAGTACTGGAATTGAATTACCCGGGTGCATCGCCAGTCTACAAGCCCCACGGACCATCCTAAAAGACTGGGGCCGGCCACTCCGCGGCCTGGTGAAGGAATTCCGGGCTGTGCGCTGGGCGTCTTTGGTATCTAACGCAGCACCCGACTTTTACCGATGATAGCCCGAGGTGATCGGGTAACGCCGATCGCGGCTGAAAGCACGGTGGCTAATACGTACGCCCGGCGGCGATTGGCGGCGTTTATACTCCGCGTCCTGCACTGCTTTCGCCACCCGCTTAACGATGCTGGCGTCGTAGCCCATAGCCACGATTTCCGCGACGGTTTTGTCATCTTCCACATAGGCAGTCAGGATCGCATCGAGTACTTTGTAGGGCGGCAAGCTGTCCGCATCCTTCTGGCCATGTGCGAGTTCCGCCGAGGGCGCGCGTTCGATCACGGCTTCAGGTATCACCGGCGACAGGCGATTGCGATAACGCGCCAGCCGGTACACCAGCGTCTTGGTCACGTCCTTGAGAGGCGCGAATCCTCCGGCCATATCGCCGTAAAGGGTGGCATAACCCATGGCCAGCTCGCTTTTGTTGCCGGTGGTGAGCAGCAGGCGTCCGGTGCGGTTGGAGATAGCCATCAGCAGCACGCACCGGCAGCGCGCCTGAATGTTCTGTTCCGTGATACCGGCCATACCCTGCTTGAGTACCGGCTTGAGTGATTGCTGAAACGCTTCAAACGCCGGTTCGATGGAGATGCTTTCGCAATCCACACCCAGGATGTTGGCCTGTCGCATGGCTTCTTGCACGCTCAGCGTCGAAGTATAACGCGAGGGCATCATCACCCCCGTGACGTTCTGTTTGCCGAGTGCATCCACGGCGATCGCCAGCGTCAATGCCGAATCGATGCCTCCGGACAGCCCCACCACCACGCCCTTGAAATTATTCTTGACGGCGTAATCGCGCACACCCAGCACGATGGCGCGGTACACACTTTCTTCTTCGTTGAGATCCATATGCACACTGCCGGCTACGGCTGTGACGCGCTTGCCGGTAATGCTAAAATCAACCGGATACAGGCCAGCCTCAAAGTTGGAGGCGCGCACCGCCACGCTGCCGTCCGCATTCACGGTCAGTGAGCCACCATCAAACACCAGCTCATCCTGGCCACCCACATGGTTCACATACACGATCGGGATACCACTCGCGGCCACCCGCTGACGCAACATCTCCTCGCGTTGCTGCTGTTTACCCATCTCGAAAGGCGAAGCGTTGGGGATCAGCAGCAACTGTGCTCCGGCCACCACCGCCCGCTCGGGCGGGCCCGCATGCCAGATGTCCTCGCAGATGTTGATGCCCATGGATACGCCCGCGATCTCGATCAGGCTGGCATCCCCGCCGGGTGTGAAATACCGCTTCTCGTCGAACACGCTGTAATTGGGAAGTTCCCACTTGCGGTAGGTGGCGCGCAGCTGGCCGTCACCGATTATGCTGGCGACATTATAGATGCGTCCGCCCTCATACAGCGGATAGCCCACCAGTAAATTGATGCCGCGGGTTTCATCCACCAGGCGCTGCACTCCCGCCTCCACCTCGCGGCGCAGACCGGAATGCAACAACAAATCTTCAGGCGGGTAAGACGTGAGCGTGAGTTCCGGATACACCACCAGCTGGGCATGCAATTCATCGCGGCTGCGATTAGCCGCGGCGATCACCTGTTCGAGATTGCCCGCTACATCCCCCACCAGGAGATCCAGCTGGGCCATGACGATGCGCAACGTAGCGCTCATGCAGTCATTGTCTCATAAAAAAAATCCCCGCCTGGGCAGGGATCTTTAGTTTTGTTCAGGATACCAACAGAGTTAGTGGCGCCCACGGCCCTGCTTCTTGCTGGTTTTCTTCTGACTGGATTTTGATTTCGGCTGGCGTGTGTGCGTGGATTTGGCGCGCTTGCCTTTGAGCAGCTTGGCCATGGCGCTGCCCAGTTGCGCGGGCGAACGCACGGTGGTCACACCCGCGGTTTCCAGAGCTTCGAACTTGGCTTCGGCGGTGCCTTTACCACCGGACACGATGGCACCGGCATGGCCCATGCGTTTGCCGGCCGGCGCGGTCACGCCGGCGATATACGCCACCACCGGCTTGCGCTCATGCCGCTGGATGAATGCTGCCGCAGCCTCTTCATCGGATCCGCCAATCTCGCCCACCATGAGGATACCCTCGGTCTGCGGATCTTCCTCGAACAGTTCGATCACATCGATGAAGCTCATGCCATGCACCGGATCACCGCCGATACCCACGCAGGTTGACTGGCCAAGCCCCAGATTGGTGGTCTGGAACACCGCTTCATAGGTGAGTGTGCCGGAACGCGACACGATGCCGACTCGCCCGCGCTGGTGGATATGTCCCGGCATGATACCGATCTTGCATTCCCCGGGGGTGATGATGCCGGGGCAGTTGGGACCGATGAGACGGCAATTGTTATCCTTGAGAGCAGCTTTCACCCGGATCATGTCG
>JBAWFD010000122.1:0-15594 GCA_049591615.1 Gammaproteobacteria bacterium
ACTCATCAGAGAAAAATGGAGTGTAGCGCCCTCAATTGCACGCTCCAAGTGCGCTTTGCAGGCACGTGTGAATCAGGATGGCCTGGAACTGTGCGAAAACCAGGCCCTTTCTCCGATTTACAGAGAAAGGGCTGGTTAGCTCATGACTGAATGGCGGAGAGAGTGGGATTCGAACCCACGATACGCGTTTTGCGCGTATACGCCCTTAGCAGGGGCGCGCCTTCGACCAGCTCGGCCATCTCTCCGAATACAGAATATTGTCATTGCATCATCCCCGGTGTCTTATGGTTACCGGGAAAAACGCGTCACCAGCGGGGATGATACTGATCCCTGCCGAATCGGTCAAAAAACGTACTTAAAGAAAGCGTCAGACTTCCGGTGGCGCCGCTGTATTCCCGTTTTCTTGCTCGTGCCGGATGCGTTCGTAGATCTCTTCGCGATGCACGGCGATGTCCTTGGGGGCATTCACACCGATGCGCACCTGATTGCCCTTGACGCCCAGTACTGTGACGGTGACGTTGTCACCGATCATGATAGTTTCGCCCACCCGTCTGGTCAGAATCAACATGGTTTTGCTCCTTGTTACACTCAATCACCTTGGTTATTCCATTTTTTGTATTATTTTTTGCATAAAACTGCCCGTCAGGGTTGGCGGGTCGCATATTCTGAGGGTTGTCAAGACGGTTCTCAACCTACAGCGCCACCTTTGCGCACGGCCGCTGCCGGTTGCGGCAGGTGCTCCTGCTGCGGCGACTCATGCAGACCGAAAGCCGCGTGCAACGAGCGCACGCCGTCTTCCAGGTTTTTCTCATCCACCACCACTGAAATCTTGATTTCGGAGGTCGCCACCAGCCGGATACTGATGCCTTCCTTGGCGAGTGTCCGGAACAAGCTTGTGGCTACGCCTGAATGGGAACGCATGCCCACGCCCACCAGAGAAATTTTCACCACCCGGTCATTCCCCACCACCTGTTTAGCGCCCATGCCCTTTAGATTGGCTTCCAGGATTTCCATGGCCTGGGCATAGTCGTTGCGATGGATGGTGAAGGTGAAATCCAGGCGGCCATCGCGGGCCACATTCTGCACGATCATGTCTACCACGATGTTGGCGTCAGATATGGGTCCGAGTACCCGATAAGCAGATCCCGGCTCATCCTTGATACCGATGAGCGTGATTTCCGCTTCATCGCGGTTGAAGGCGATGCCCGATACGATGGCGGCTTCCATGGTCACATCCTCATAAGTGATGAGCGTGCCCTCACCTTCCTTGAAGGTGGATAGCACGCGCAGGGGAACACTGTATTTGCCGGCGAACTCCACGGCACGGATCTGCAATACCTTGGAACCCAGGCTCGCCAGTTCCAGCATCTCCTCGAAGGTAATGCGCGCCAGCCGTCGCGCTTCGGGCACCATGCGCGGATCGGCGGTATAGACCCCATCCACGTCGGTGTAAATCTGGCATTCATCCGCTTTGAGCGCTGCCGCCAAAGCCACTGCGGTGGTGTCGGAACCGCCGCGGCCCAGAGTGGTGATATCACCACTCTCGTCCACTCCCTGGAAACCCGCCACCACCGGAATACACTGACTGGCCAAGGACGCGTGCAACTTGCCGTCGTCGATGGATTCAATACGCGCCTTGCTGTGGTCCTTGTCAGTGCGAATGCAGACCTGTGCGCCAGTGAATGAACGCGCGGGAAAACCGCGCTTTTCCAGAGCGATAGTGAGCAGCGCTATGCTTACTTGTTCGCCCGTTGAAAGCAGCACATCCATCTCGCGAGCGCTGGGACGTTGGGAAATGCTTTTACCGAGACTCAACAGGCGGTCGGTTTCTCCGGCCATCGCCGAGACTACCACTACCAGATCGTGACCGGCGCGACGCGCGGCACATACTTTGTCCGCCACATGTTCGATGCGCGCACAATCGGCCACCGATGTGCCGCCGTATTTCTGCACGATCAGCGCCACAGCCGGTTTCCGCTATTGTTCATCGGGTGTCGGGTAATCGCCCAATCAGTCGAGATGCGCCCGCACCCAATCGGGCACGGATTTGAGAGCCGCGTCGAGTCTGCTGGGATCATTGCCGCCGGCCTGGGCCATGTCCGGCCGGCCACCGCCCTTGCCACCCACTTGTTCGGCCACAAGGTTTACCAATTCACCGGCCTTGATCTTACTCATGCGGTCGGAGGTCACACCGGCCACCAGACGCACTTTGCCGTCTTCGACGGCGGCCAGCACGATGGCTGCGGAACCGAGTTTGTTTTTGAGCTGATCCACCGTATCCCGCAGGGTTTTAGCATCGGCGCCATCGAGACGGGAAGCCAGCACTTTGATGCCCTTGATGTCCACGGCTGCGGATGCCAGATCGCCACTCTGGCGGCTTGTCATCTGGCCCTTGAGTTGTTCCAGTTCCTTTTCCAGTTTGCGGTTGCGTTCCAGCAGCTGACTGACCTTATCTTCAATAGTCTCCAGACTGCCCTTGGTCATATCGGCCAAGTTGCGAAGTGTGTGTTCGGCCTTGTGCACCCAGCCAAGTGCGCCTTCGCCGGTCAGAGCTTCGATGCGGCGAATGCCGGCGGCTACGCCGGATTCGCTCACGATCTTGAACAGGCCGATGTCGCCCACTTGGCGCACGTGGGTGCCGCCGCACAATTCCGTGGAGAAATCGCCGAATTTCATGACCCGTACGCTGCTGCCGTATTTCTCGCCGAATAGGGCCATGGCACCCGATTTGATGGCTTCGTCATAACCCATCTGCTTCACATCGGCTTCTGCGTTCTTGCGGATTTCCTCATTCACCAGATCTTCGATGCGCTGCAGTTCTTCCGGTGTCACCGGTTGATTGTGGGAGAAATCGAAGCGCAGCCGGTCCGGCGCCACCAGCGAACCTTTCTGGGTGACATGGGTTCCCAGCACTTTACGCAGTGCCGCATGCAAAAGATGGGTAGCGGAATGATTCAAGACGGTGGCGGCACGCAGTTTTTCATCTACCTGCGCTTCAACGCTGTCGCCGATCTTCAGTTCGCCTTTTATGACAGTTCCCAGATGAGCGTAGGCAGCGCCGCCGCGTTTCTGTGTATCCTCCACCTTGAATTCAGCTTTGAGTGTATGTAAGACACCGCGGTCGCCCACTTGGCCAGCAGACTCGGCATAGAACGGCGGCTGGTCGAAGATCACCATGCCCTGCTCGCCGGATTTGAGTACCTTGACGGATTCCTTGCCGTGAAACAGCGCGATGATCTTGCCCTTGTCCTTCAAGGCATCGTAACCGGTGAATTGGGTCTCGCTGTTGATATCCACATCCTGAGCATACTCTGCGCCGAACTGGCTGGCGGCGCGCCCGCGCTCCCGCTGTTTTTCCATTTCCAATTCGAACCCTTCCATATCCAAAGTGAGCTCCCGCTCGCGGGCGATGTCAGCGGTAAGATCCACTGGGAAACCGTATGTATCGTAAAGTTTGAAGATGATGTTGCCTGGAATCACACGTCCTTGTACCTCTAGCCCAACCGGCCGATCCGATCCAATATTTTTCATGGTCACACGCAATGAATGATGGATTCCTTGTTCAAATTCGCGCAATCCATTTGCAAGTGTTTCTGCAAACCGTTCTTCTTCCTGCAGCAGAACTTTCTCTACACTTTTTGCCGATTTGTGCAGCGCTGGATAGGCTTCGCCCATCTCCTGGTCGAGTGGTTTCACCAGCTTGTGAAAGAAGGGTTTTTCCTGACCGAGTTTGTAGCCGTGGCGCACGGCGCGGCGGATGATGCGCCGCAGCACGTAGCCGCGGCCCTCGTTAGAAGGCAGCACCCCGTCGGTAATCAAAAAGGCGCAAGCGCGAATGTGATCGGCAATCACCCGCAGCGAAGGGCTGCTTAAATCTTTTGCACCTGTGACTTCGGCGGCCGCTTTGATCAAATGCTTGAACAGGTCGATGTCGTAATTGGAATGCACGCCCTGCAAGACCGCGGCCATGCGTTCCAGTCCCATGCCGGTGTCCACGCAGGGTTTGGGTAACGGTGTCATGCGGCCGTCGGCAGCCCGGTTGAACTGCATGAACACCAGGTTCCAGATTTCGACGTAGCGGTCACCTTCGTCGTGGCTGCCGGGCGGGCCACCGGGAATCCCAGGACCGTGGTCCCAGAAGATCTCGGTGCAGGGTCCGCAAGGGCCGGTATCCGCCATCTGCCAAAAGTTATCGCTGGCGTACGGTGTGCCCTTGTTGTCGCCCACGCGCACCACCCGTTCCTTGGGTACACCGACCTCCTGGGTCCATATCCCGTAAGCTTCGTCATCATCCTTATATATAGTGATCCACATACGCTCGGGCGGCAGTTTCCAGACCTTGGTCAAGAGCTCCCAGGCATACACGATGGCTTCGCGCTTGAAATAGTCGCCGAACGACCAGTTACCGAGCATCTCGAAGAAGGTGTGATGGCGAGCGGTATAGCCAACGTTTTCCAGGTCGTTGTGCTTGCCGCCGGCCCGCAGGCAGGGCTGCACATCGACAACCCGCAGATGCTCGGGCTTCTCGCGCCCCAGAAAGAAGTCCTTGAACTGCACCATGCCGGCGTTGGTGAACAGCAGGGTGGCATCGTTCGCGGGCACCAGCGGGCTCGCGGACACGATGGTATGTTTCTTATCTTGGAAGAACTTCAAGAAACTGCGGCGGATTTCGTTGCTGGTCATCATGTTCGTTTATGGGAGCAGCGCTGCGCGCCGCGATTCCTAATCTTCGAATTCCACATCGCCCTTCAACACCTGCCGAATGTGCTCGGCGCTAAAACCGCGCTGCTGCAAAAAACGCGCCTGCTTGGCGCGTTCTGAAAAATCCCGTGGCAGTGGCTCGCCGAAACGTTTGCGGCGCACCATTTCGGCATTGGTCAGCCACTCGCTGCGCGATTCGCTGAGGGCGGCATCCACCAGGAAATCTGCCACCCCGCGGCTACGCAGCTCGTTGCGGATCTTCACCGGACCGCTGCCACGTCGCAGGCGGCTGGCAACGAACTCATCCACGAAGCGCCCATCCGACAGGAGGTTTCTATCCATGAGCGCCTTCATGACAGCCGCAACCGTCTGCTGCTCATAACCGCGCGCTGTAAGTTTGTCGGTCAGTTCCTGGGTGGAATGTTCACGTCGCGCCAGTAACCTGAGCGCCACTGCCCTGACCCGCGCCGGGTCACGGGCCTCATCCGCATCAGGCTTCCTGCGCTTCGACTGCTTCACCCGCGGGTGCCTTCACTTTTTTCGGTAACAGTTTGTCGCGGATCGCCTGCTCGATCTCGGCGGCTACCTCCGGATTCTGCTGCATGTACTCGCGCGCCGCTTCCTTGCCCTGAGCGATCTTCTTGCCTTTGTAGCTGTACCAGGCGCCGGATTTCTCCACCAGATTCTGCAACACACCCAACTCGATGATCTCGCCGGCACGGGAGATGCCCTCGCCATATAGGATCTCGAACTCGGCCTGTCGGAAGGGCGGTGCCACCTTGTTCTTCACCACCTTGACGCGAGTCTCGCTGCCGATGACCTCCTCGCCTTTTTTGATGGCGCCGATGCGGCGGATGTCGAGGCGCACGGAGGCATAGAACTTGAGGGCGTTGCCGCCGGTGGTAGTCTCCGGATTGCCGAACATCACGCCAATTTTCATGCGAATCTGGTTGATGAAGATCACCAGGGTATTGGAACGCTTGATGTTAGCGGTGAGCTTGCGCAGCGCCTGTGACATGAGGCGCGCCTGCAGACCCATGTGGGAATCACCCATCTCGCCTTCGATCTCGGCTTTAGGGGTGAGTGCGGCCACCGAATCCACTACGACCACGTCAACGGCCGCGGAGCGCACCAGCATGTCGGCAATCTCCAGTGCCTGTTCGCCGGTATCCGGCTGCGAAATCAAAAGATCATCCACGTTCACGCCGAGTTTGCTGGCATACGTGGGATCCAGTGCGTGTTCCGCATCCACAAATGCGGCGGTACCGCCCTTGCGCTGGATCTCGGCGATCACCTGCAAGGTCAGAGTGGTCTTGCCGGAAGCTTCCGGACCATAGACCTCCACCACCCGGCCACGTGGCAGGCCGCCGACGCCGAGCGCGATGTCGAGGCCGAGCGAGCCGGTAGACACCACATCCACATCACGGGAGGCGATATGGTCACCCAGGCGCATGACCGATCCTTTGCCAAACTGCTTTTCGATCTGGCTGAGTGCAGCAGCCAGCGCTTTTTTGCGGTTCTCATCCATTGGACACCTGTATACCTGTAGGTTATGGCCAGAATTTCAGCTGAAATTGTCAGGAAATCTATTATTTCACAGTTCCCCAAGCCTCGCAGCCGCCGACAAATCGTGGGCTGCTCGACTGGCCTCATGGATCAAGCTGTTTAGCCCATCAAGAGTATGGTGCAGGGATGCCGAGGCACAGGCAGAAAATCAGCCGCGAATCTCAGCCCTGTATGCCTTCAAGCAGCTCTTTCAGGGCTTCCGCCACAGCGGCCCTGCGCACATCCTCGCGATTGCCACCAAAAAGAAAATGCTTCGCGCTGACGCTGCGGTCCGGCCAGGCCCAGGCAATCCACACAGTTCCAACCGGTTTATCGGCGCTGCCACCGGTAGGTCCGGCGATACCACTGACCGCCACCGCCACCTGTGCCTGGCTGTGGCGTACCGCCCCGGCTGCCATTTCCCGCACACTTTCTTCAGAAACCGCACCACGAGAGGCCAGGGTATCGGCGCTCACGCCCAACATAGTCATCTTGGCGCTATTGCCATAGGTGACGAAGCCGCGCTCGAACCACTCGGAACTGCCGGATATATCAGTGAGGCATTTGGCAACCCAGCCGCCAGTGCAGGATTCCGCTGTAGCGAGCTTGAGTTCATGCGCCAGCAGCTTTTCAGCGAGTCTGGCGACAAGCGCCGCCAGCGCGGTATCGCTGGTTTCGGTTGTGGGGATGGTGGCTTTACGCATGTGTACAGGGTAACACTGCTTGCCATCGCTACTCACCGTCACTAGCATCCCCCCTTCTACACCGAGCAGTCCATGAACCAAGAGCGCGACGAACCTCATAGCGATCACACGCCGGTCATGCGCCAGTATCTGCGGGTCAAGGCGGAACACCCGGATACCCTGGTGTTCTACCGCATGGGGGATTTCTACGAACTTTTCTATGACGACGCGCGCCGCGCCGCGCGCCTGTTGGACATCACCCTGACCCAGCGTGGCCAATCCGCCGGCCAGCCCATCCCTATGGCGGGCGTGCCTTATCACGCGGCGGAAAATTATCTCGCCAAGCTGGTGAAACTCGGCGAATCGGTGGCCATCTGCGAACAGATCGGCGATCCAGCCACGGCCAAAGGCCCGGTGGAGCGCGGAGTGGTGCGCATCATCACCCCGGGAACGGTCACCGACGAGGCTCTGCTGGAGGAACGCCGCGACAATCTGTTGGCTGCTGTGCATGCGGACGGTACGCACTATGGTCTGGCAGCGCTGGATATCGGCAGCGGCCGTTTCAGCGTGCTGGAAGTGGATGGACAGGATGCACTGCTGACTGAAATGGAACGCCTGCAGCCAGCGGAACTGCTGCTGGCTGAGGACAGCCCGCTGCCGCGCTCACTTTCGGAACGCAGCGGTGTGCGCCAGCGCCCACCCTGGCATTTTGATCTGGCCAGCGCTACACGTCTGCTAACGGCGCAATTCAAAACCCGCGAGCTCTCCGGCTTCGGCGCCGCCGAGCTGAGTGTCGCTATCACCGCCGCCGGCGCCTTGTTGCAATACGTGCAGGAGACCCAGCGCGCGGCGCTACCGCATATCACCGGGCTGGTGGAAGAGCGGCGCGATGAGGCGCTGATCCTCGACGCCATCACCTTGCGCAATCTGGAACTGGAAACCAGTTTAGTCGGCCAGTCGCAACATACCCTGGCGAGCATCATGGACCACTGCGTCACTGCCATGGGTTCGCGTCTGCTGCGCCGCTGGTTAAGCCGGCCGCTCCGGGATCATGCGTTGCTGCGCCAGCGTTATCACGCACTCGCAGTCTTCCTCGAAGATCGGCGCTATGCAGTGGTGCGCGAACGACTCGGCGGCATCGGCGACATCGAGCGCATCCTGGCGCGAGTAGCGCTCAAGTCCGCGCGCCCGCGGGACCTTGCGCAACTGCGCTATGCCCTGGGCGAACTGCCGGCGCTGCAAGCACAACTGAGGGTGCTGGATTCACCGCTGATCCAGAAGCTGGCCGCAGGCACCACCGAGCATCCCGCAGTCCATGCACTGCTGCAAAAAGCCTTGATGGAAACGCCGCCGGCACTTATCCGCGATGGCGGCGTGCTGGCTGAAGGCTACGACGCCGAACTCGATGAACTGCGCAAACTCAGCCAACACGCCGATCAGTTTCTGTCTGACCTGGAGCTGCGCGAGCGCGAACGCAGTGGTATCAGCACACTGCGCGTCAACTACAACCGCGTGCATGGCTATTACATCGAAGTTACCCGCACGCAGGCTGACAAGGTGCCCGCCGACTACATACGCCGCCAGACGTTGAAAGGCGTGGAGCGCTATGTCACGCCGGAGCTGAAAAAATTCGAGGACAACGTTCTATCGGCACGCGAGCAGGCGCTGGCGCGGGAAAAGGCACTGTATGATGAATTATTGGACCGGCTCATCCTGCAACTGCACAGTTTGCAAAAAACTGCCGCGGCACTCGCTGAAGTGGATGTCATCGCCAATCTGGCGGAACGTGCCGGTTCCCTGTCGTTTGCATCCCCGGAACTCAGCGAAACGCCGCGGCTGCACATCGAAGCCGGTCGCCATCCTGTTGTCGAACAGGTGCTGGAGACCCCCTTCGTACCCAATGACCTGGAACTTAACGAACAACGCCGCATGCTCATCATCACCGGACCCAACATGGGTGGTAAATCCACCTACATGCGCCAGACCGCGCTGATCGTAATACTGGCTCACATCGGTAGCTATGTGCCGGCGACCAAAGCGGTTTTCGGGCCGCTGGACCGCATCTTCACGCGCATCGGCGCCTCTGACGATCTCGCCGGCGGACGTTCCACATTTATGATTGAAATGCTGGAAACCGCCAATATCCTCAACAACGCCACCGACAAGAGCCTGGTGCTGATGGATGAGATCGGCCGGGGCACCAGCACCTATGACGGCCTGTCGCTGGCATGGGCCACGGCCAGCTATATCGCGCGCGAGATCCAGGCTTTCACCCTGTTCGCGACCCACTATTTTGAGATCACCGCATTAGCGGATCTGGTGCCGGCCATCGCCAACGTGCACCTGGATGCCACTGAACATCAACACAGCTTGGTGTTTCTGCATACCGTAAAGGACGGGCCGGCGGACCGCAGTTACGGTCTACAAGTAGCAGCGCTCGCGGGCATCCCGAAAGCGGTGATTTCGGAAGCCCGCGGCCGGCTGGCCGCACTGGAGGCCGGGTCACGCCAACAAACCAGCAACGAATCGCAGCGCGCTCAGCCACCACAGCTCGGATTATTTGCCCCCGAACATCCGGCGCTGGCGGAACTGCGCAATCTGGATGTGGAGAACCTCACGCCTAAACAGGCGCTGGATCTCATCTATGATCTACAAAGAAAACTCGAACAAAAATAAACGATTATTCTTCCCCTCAGTGACCAATCTTGTCTCGGTAACATATAGCTATTGATTCGAGCATCAAGTGGGTATTCTGCTTTTGGATTACACTAGGCTTTCCGGTCATCAGGCTATCGCTCATAGCTATGGATACTGGCTATATGCAGGACACAACTGCTGGCGAACCTGTTGTTCCTCATTATTTTCTTGTTGTAGAGTTGTAGATACATCTAGGTTCTTCCAAATTTTCTTCAGTCAGGAGGCATATCATGAAACGGTACTTCTTAATTCTGGTAACACTATGTACGATGCTGGCGCTGCCGGCATTCGCCAGCCTGAATGTGGGCGCGAAGGCACCGCTATTCACTGCCGAAGCGTCCTTGGGCGGCAAAGTCTACAGGTTCTCACTGGCCGACGCGCTCAAGAAAGGTCCGGTGGTGGTGTATTTCTATCCGGCGGCCTTTACCAAGGGCTGCACCATCGAGGCGCACGACTTCGCGGCGGCCATGCCCGAATATCATGCCTTGGGTGCCACGGTCATCGGCGTGTCACACGACAATATCGACACCCTGAAGAAATTCTCGGTGAGCGAATGCCGCAGTAAATTCGCGGTAGCCGCGGATACCGACCAGACAATCATGCGCTCGTATGATGCAATACTGCCGCATCACGACAAGTATGCCAACCGGACGTCCTATGTGATTGCACCGGACGGCACCATCATCTACACCTATACCAACCTCGACCCGGATCGGCACGTGGCCAATACCTTGGCTGCCCTGAAGAAATGGGATTCCGAGCACAAAAAGTAAACGCACTGGAGCGCTCGGATAATAGAGGCCACCCCTCCTCCGCGGATATATAAAGGTGGATGGAGGGGTTGTATGGATTTCACGAAGCTGCACCAGTCAACGGCACACTGGAACATCAACGCTAGGCGTGACTGAAAAGGCCGTTGTTTAGAAAACCGATCACTTGTTCAGCGACTTCCTGGCTGAATAGCATGCCGGTGTGGTGCACATCGAGTTCGATCTGATCGGTAGCGCCGACGATCCGGGTCTCTTGCACTGCCACCAGACCATCATGGGGCTCCGGCAATTCCGGATGTGTCAGTCTGAAACCCGGGCCGGCGGTACCCACCAGTACGCCCAATTCCCGCTTACGATCCCATACCGGCTCGTGTTCTTCCGCCAAACCGTCCACGCCGCTTTGCCCCAGAAGCCAGCCCCAGTTTCTGTGCACAATATTGCGTGCGGCGATGCTACCGCGCACCGGCGAACCCATGAGTACCACACGTCCGGATGGGATATTGGGATGCATCTCAAGCATGCGGAGGATCACCAAGCCTCCCAGGCTGTGTCCCACCAGGTGCAGCGTAGTCGCCCGCAGCTGCAGGATGTATTCCGCGAGACGGCGTGCATTCTCAGTGACCGGTTCCAGCACCGTGTGATAGTGGAATTGATGGGTCTGAAATCCGTCTTGGGTCACACGCAGACGTAACAGGCCCAGTTCCAGGCCAGTCATGTACAGCCCGTGGACGAAGACGACGATTCCTTTGCTGGTAGCCATGCATATCCTGGTTATAAATCGCGCTCGTACAGCAGCAGAATTTTCAGAACCTGAATGGTACGCAAGCACGCCTTGCCTGAGAAGCTATCAGCATGCAATGCCTGCGTCGCAGCTTGCTTGTTCACCCCCTGATTCTAGTGAGCGGAAAGGGTCAACTCTCGGGAATCCGCTATCATTAGGAGTCTGAATTCAGCCGTGGAATCTATGAAAAATTCCATTTCTCCGCAAAACCGCCGCCAAAGTGTGGCGGTGATGGTCGGCCCAGTACAGGTGGGCGGCGGCGCGCCTATCGTAGTGCAGTCCATGACCAATACCGACACCGCGGATGTGTCGACGACCGTCAAACAGGTGACGGAGCTGGCGAGTGCGGGTTCGGAGCTGGTGCGGATCACGGTGAACACCGACGCTGCTGCGGCAGCCGTACCCTATATACGCGAGCAGCTCGACACCGCGGGCGTGAAGGTCCCACTGATCGGTGATTTCCATTTCAACGGCCATAAGCTTTTGACGGCTCACCCGGCCTGCGCCGAGGCTTTGGCCAAGCTGCGCATCAACCCCGGCAACGTGGGGCGTGGCAGCAAGCATGATCCGCAGTTTGCCACGCTGATCGAGATAGCCATTAAATATGACAAGCCGGTGCGCATCGGCGTGAACTGGGGCAGCCTCGACCAGGACTTGCTCACCATGATGATGGATAAGAACGCGCGCGCATCCGCGCCCAAGGACGCGCGTGAGATCCTGCACGAAGCTATGGTAGCTTCGGCGTTCAACTCCGCACAGCGCGCGGAACAGTTAGGGATGGGGCACGACAAAATCATCCTGTCCTGCAAGATGAGCGGAGTGCAGGACCTTATTGATGTTTATAGGCGCCTCGCTGAATGCTGTGATTACCCTTTGCATCTGGGCCTCACTGAAGCCGGCATGGGTAGCAAGGGTATCGTGGCTTCCACCGCGGCCCTGGCAGTGCTCTTACAACAAGGCATTGGCGACACCATCCGCATCTCCTTGACCCCCGAGCCGCAGGGAGATCGCAGCCGCGAGGTCATCGTGGCCCAGGAAATTCTCCAGACCATGGGCCTTAGAGCCTTCATGCCGCTGGTGGCCGCCTGCCCCGGCTGTGGACGCACTACCAGTACCGTATTCCAGCAGCTAGCCCAGGATATCCAGAGTTACATACGCACCCGCATGCCGGAGTGGAAGCGTGCTTATGAAGGTGTGGAAACCCTGCAAGTGGCGGTCATGGGCTGCGTCGTGAATGGCCCTGGAGAGAGTAAGCATGCGAACATTGGGATTAGTCTGCCGGGTACCGGAGAAAAGCCTGTGGCCCCTGTTTATGTGGACGGGGAAAAGACAATCACGCTTAAAGGCGACAAGATCGCGGCAGATTTCCAGCAGATCGTCGAGAATTACATCCGTAGCCATTACCACTCGCGATTGTCGATGTAGTTCTCAACAGATTACTGACCGGTAGTCATTAGTTTCAACGGCGCTGGAGGACTGATGTATATATTAGGTGGAAGCTCTGATACAGGTCCGGTGTTCCGCGGCTATTCGCTCCCGACTGGTAAAATGGCGGCTTGAGGCAGATTTCTTATGGGCAAAAGCACCAAGTACATCGCCAAAATCCCGGATAAGCACGGTTTTATCCCCTATACGCCTGAAGAGGATGCCGTATGGCGTGATTTGCTCAGCCGCCAGCAGCCCATCGTTACAAAATATGCCTGCGACGATTACTTGCAGGCCCTGGAACGCATGCACTTTTCTCGGGACCGCATCCCCCAGTGCACCGAAGTCTCGGAGGTACTGCGGCAGCACACCGGCTGGGAGGTGGCTCCGGTGCCGGCCTTGATCCCCTTCGACCAGTTTTTCAGCCTGCTGGCCGACAAGAAATTCCCGGCAGCCTCCTTCATCCGCAGCCGCGAGGAAATGGATTACCTGCAGGAGCCGGATATCTTTCATGAGATCTTCGGGCATACCCCATTACTCACCGATCCGCGCTTCGCGGAATTCACCCACGCCTACGGCAAAGCCGGTGTGCGCGCGGACAAGAAGGACCACGTGATGCTGGCACGGCTCTACTGGTTTACGGTGGAATTCGGATTAATAAAAACGCGTAACGGCTTGAAAACATATGGGGCAGGGATCGTGTCATCCTTCGGTGAGACCCCCTATTCCATCGACAGCGACAAACCCTTGCGCAAATCTTTCGATCCGGTGGATGCCCTGCGCACCCCCTACCGCATCGACATTTTTCAGACCACCTATTTCATCATAAACAGCCTGCAAGATATGTTCGATCTTGCGCATAAAGACCTGATCGGCCTGATCGATGAAGCCCGCCGTCTGGGCATGCATGCACCCAATTTCCCGCCTGCCGACAAGAAAATCAGTTGGGCCTGAACAGGTTCATTCGTTCACCAAATAACGCATCACGAGGTTGTCATGACTGAACTGGCCGAAAAACATTGCGTCCCCTGTGAGGGCGGCGTCAAGCCCTTGACCCGCGAGGAAGCTGAACGTTACCTGAAGAAACTCGCGCCTGAATGGCAATTGGGCGCTGACAGCAAACAGATTCACAAGGATTTCAAGTTCAAGGGCTTCAACGGCACCATGGGCTTTGTAAACGCCCTCGCCTGGATCGCCAACCAGGAAGGCCATCATCCGGATCTGGAGGTGGGTTACAGCCACTGCCTAGTGCATTACACCACGCACGCTATCGGTGGTCTGTCTGAGAACGATTTCATCTGCGCCGCCAAGATTGACAAGCTGTTGGCAAAATAACAACTGCTTGCATGAAGCCTTCATGCTATGGAGGTATTCAGTGATGCAAAGAAGGAAGTCACGGATGACTGACGACCCCCAGATGACAGTGCGTAGTTCTGACGGAGCATGGAATCGAAGTGAGTCTCCGAACGGGGATGATAAATATTGCCATGCCGTGACTCGTTCCGGTTTTTATGGTTTCATAATTTTATGAAACAGTTAAAGACAATTCATTTGAAAGTGAAACCAGAGTCATATCACTGGCTGGAAACTGCTGCCCGTGAAGTCAACGATGTATGGAATTATTGTAAAGGTACACCGGACAAAGACGGCAAGTGGAATAGTGGATTCGATTTGTGTTATGCCACCGCAGGCATTGCTAAGACCTTCATGCATAAGATAAATGCGGATTGTGTGCAGATGATTTGCAGACACTACGCGCAGAAACGCCGTCAGTTCAAGAAACATCTGAAAGGCAGAACAGATAGTGGCAAACATGCAGCACTTGGATTTGTACCGTTCAAGGCAAACTCACTGAAATTGAAAGGCAACGCTGTCCGTTTTGCTGGAAAAACGTTTAGAGTTTTTGATTTGAAACGACTATTAGAATATGGGACACGAAAATCAGGCTGTTTCAGTCAGAACAGTTTAGGTGAATGGTTTTTAAATATAGTAGTTGAATTGCCAGAGCAAGTGACAGTTAAAACTGGTAAGAGCATTGGTATTGACTTGGGATTAAAAACTACACTGACATGCAGTGATGGCGTAAAACTTGAAGCCGCTCAGCTATACAGAAACTCTGAACCGGAACTGGCTGCTGCACAGCGCCGTGGACACAAGAAACAGGCAAAACGGATTCACGCAAAGGTGAAAAATAAGAGACAGGATGCTCTGCATAAGTTTTCAAGGAAATTGGTTAATGAGAATGATTTGATAGTCATTGGTGATGTGAGCAGTTCCAAGCTGGCAAAGACACGGATGGCAAAGTCTGTGTTAGATGCGAGTTGGGGCGTGTTCAAAACGATGTGTCAGTACAAAGGGCAGTATGCCGGGCGCAGAGTTGAAGTCATCAGTGAAAGTTATACAACGCAGGCTTGTTCTAATTGTGGATGCCTCAGTGGTCCCAAGGGTCTAAGGCAGCTTGTTGTAAGAGACTGGATTTGTTCAGAGTGTAATGTTGAACATGACAGAGATGTTAATTCCGCAAGGAATATTCTGAGTCTCGCGGAGAGTTGGCTCCGTCCGTCTGCGGGAACGAGTCACGCAAGCGAAGCCGGTATGGAACCGGCGAGAGCAGCGTAGGCATGGCCACCGGAATCATCGACTCTTGGTTCAAGAATGCCTCGCCGTGGACGGCGGCGGTGCGCGAGGGACAAATTGAAAGCCGCAAGCTGGTCACTAATCGGGTAATCATCGACGCTATTCTGAGCCGCGCACCACAATTTGTACTTGATATCGGCTGCGGTGAAGGCTGGCTCGCCCGCAAGCTCGTGTCGCACTCGATACGTGTCGAGGGGGTGGATGCCTTGGGCACCTGATCAGCCAGGCTAAAGTAGCCGGGGAAGGCAATTTCCACGTGATGTCCTATGAGGAAATTGCTGCCGGTAAGCTTCAGACCTCCGCCGATGTGGTGGTCTGCAATTTCGCCCTGCTGGGAAAGGAATCGGTCGAAGGA
>JBAWFD010000123.1:0-1569 GCA_049591615.1 Gammaproteobacteria bacterium
GATCCTGGGATGCTCGAAACTTGGAACTTCAGCGACGCGAAGCCCTTCTTCTGCTATTCGCATATGGATCAGCGTCTCGATCTCGAAGCCGTCGCCCCACAATCGCCCGTCGCCTCCCGGTGAAGGAGGAGAGGTGATGTCGAGGTCCAGTACCGGAACGTACTTCTGCCAGAATACGTTGAATCCGTAGCAGAGGTCTGAGTAGCGCGTTCCATAGATGAGATTGACCAGCGCAACGAGCAGGCGGTTGCCGAGCCTGCGCAGCCGCGTGATGTCATTGCTGCCGCCACCCGCGGCGAACCTTGTTCCTTTGGCGAAGTCTGCGCCGCTCAGAAGCGCATGCACGAACTTCGGGATCTCGCCCGGATCCGCTGAGCCATCCGCGTCGACCATGGCGATGACGTCACCGGTCGCGGCTTCGAACCCGCAGGCAAGCGCGTTCCCCTTCCCTCGGCGAGTTTGCTGCACTACCCGGACATCGGGCCAAAGCTGGCGGGCTACCGCTATCGTGTCGTCCACCGAGTGCCCGTCCACCACGATCACCTCGTGGACGTCCATGGGCAGTCGCGAGAAAACGAACGGCAGGTTCCGTGCTTCATTCAATGTCGGAATGACCACGGATATGCGTGGCCATGGTAGATTTGAGCTGGCCTGAGACATCATGGCTCCCTGATGAGTCCCCCCATGATTCCAGGCGAAAAGCGGCGACTCTTTTTTACACAGCCTCCCCGAGACGAAGTCGCTTACTGTTAAAGTCTCATTCACCTCCGTCCGTGACCAGACGAGAAACATAAATAATACCAGCTAATGTCATGCTGAAGGAAGGTGTCCGTGGTAGATTTTGTATAACTGTATCGCGGGACTATATGTAACCGAGTAACTTCTTAATGTGATTGTCCCAGTACAGCCGGGCAACTGCACTCTGGCTGTATGCAATATTTGGTCTGGTATTGACCCATTGGCGGTACATGTTCGGGTCGGCGGATGGGCCCGCCGTGACCGGCATCGTTTCTACAACTTCGGGGGACGGCGCGCCGCCAGAATAGCCGATCGCCACACTTTCAAAGCGGAAGTTGAGACCATGCATTTCATCCACGAGTTATGTCCAAAGCGTCTTATGGCCCATGTCGGACGGCAGAGCGCGGATAACCCGACCGGAGAACGAGCCTTTTCTCGGGATCATAAAACGCGGCGATCGAGAAGCTGCTTCAGCCGCACAGGTGACCGCTGCGCACGCCGACTGTGCACATTGGCCGAGACGATGCGCTCGCGGCTAAGCGCCGGCGGTCGCCGGGTCTCCTTCACGAAGGTAGCCGTGGCCTGCTTAGAGATCTTCACGTCCTGGTCGGCTAATCAGGCTCTTGACGACACGCAAGATCTGCCCAAGGCCTGGCCGCCAACGCGGGCAATCCAGACAAAGCGAGCACTCCGTTCCGCGCCGGTAGTGCTGGTGCGCGGTGTAGGGATGCCCGCATTTGCAGAGACCGGCGCGTCTATTTTCATATAGCACAGCCCAAGGATCATACCCGCCCGTAAAGGCACGTAGGTCGGTAAACGTCTAAAGACAGG
>JBAWFD010000124.1:0-15103 GCA_049591615.1 Gammaproteobacteria bacterium
GAATTATATTCGCCCTGTTCATGGGATTCGTCGGAGGGCTGTTCCCCGCCATCCGTGCCGCGCGCCTGCCGGTAGCGAAAGCCATGAGAGAGACGTGATGTTCTGTTTGTTTAAAATTTGTCTCGGCATTGCCAGTTGCGGTTGATGGAATTAAAGGAACAAGGAAATCTGACATGAATACTTTCACATTGATCTGGGGCGCCCTGAAGCGCCGCAAAGCACGCACTCTGTTCACGTTCCTGTCGGTAGTCGTCGCCTTTATCTTGTTCTGCGTGCTGGCGGCGGTACGTCAGGGGGTGGTAGGAACATTGACTGTCAGTGTAGCGGAACGTTTGGACACCAACAGCAAAGCTAATGGGCTGCTCCCATTAAGCTATTACGACAAAATTACGACGGTGCCGGGGATTACTCAGGTAACCTATCTGAACGGTATCCAGGGTTATTACAGAGATCAGAAAAATGCCTTGCGAGTCCTGTTTTTTTCGCCCACCTTTCTACAGGTTTATAAGGAGGCAGTGGTACCGCCTGTGCAAATGCAGGCGTGGCTATCCGACCGGCAGGGTGCAATTGCCGGACCGGAGCTGGCCAAGCGAATGGGCTGGAAAGTTGGCGATACCATACCAATCCAGTCCAAAACACTGCAGAAGGACGGCAGTACCACCTGGTATTTCCATTTGCGCGCTATCTATCACGCGGATCTACCTGCGGCCTACCAGAGTTTCTTCATTGGTCACTACCAATATTTTAACGAGGGTATCTCCAATCCCAACAGCCAGAATCTGGTGTTTCAATACGTCGAACGAGTAAATGATCCAAGGAATGACGCCCAGCTATCGAGCGCCATAGATAAGCTGTTCGAAACTTCTTCGCCACAGACCCTGACCCAGTCGGAAGCGCTCGAAGCCATCAGCCAGATAAGGCAATTCGGCGATGTCAGCGCCATCGTTATTTACGTGGGTCTGGCGGTGTTTTTCAGCATGCTGCTCATCATCGGCAACACCATGGCCCAGTCGGTGCGGGAACGCACCTCGGAATTCGCCATGTTTAGGGCCTTAGGTTTTAAGCGCCAGTGGCTGGCGTGGCTGGTATTGAGGGAGTCCCTATTGTTGATCATTTTGGGCGGTATCGTGGGGCTGATCCTGGGTTGTGAAGTGACATATCAAATTGCCCGCTACGTGAATTTGGTGTTCCAGACATTTGGCTTGACCTGGAGCGCTGTGGGCATGGGGGTTCTGCTGAGCATAATTTTCGGGATACTGGCAGCGCTGGTGCCAATGCAACGCATAACCCATCTGCAAGTCGCCGACGCTTTAAGGAGGGCATGATGGCAATTGGACTACGGCAAACCCTGACAGTAAATGCCTGGAATCTTCGCAGTATGAGTGGCCGGCTTAGGCCATCGCTTGTGGCCGTGGCGGGATTTTTTGGCGTAGTGCTGGTATTCGTGGCAGTGATGTCCATCCAGCGGGGCATCAGCGCTGTTCTTAATAATACCGGTTCAGATGATGTGGCCATCGTCAGCATGAACAACGGCTCACTGGACGGTAATGCATTACATGTGATCGGCCAGGCGCCGGGTGTTGCTCATGGCTTCAATGGGCCGTTGATGACAGGTGTTTTTGTGGCACAAGCAGAAATTCCCACACGCAGCAGCGGGCTGTTGGGCAATGTTAATTTCCGCGGCGTCGGAGCTGAGATGGCGGGCGTGTGGCCGAAATTCCATATCGTGCAGGGGCGCATGTTCAAACCCGGTCTGGACGAAATCGTCGTAGGCCAGCAGGCGGAACGCATGTTCAAGGGACTATCACTGGGCGACGTGTTCAAATGGAATCACCATGACTGGAAGGTCGTGGGGATTTTTGCCATGAGCGGCGGCATCCATGAATCAGAAATCTGGACCGATGTGAACCAGCTGCAGGCAGCCTACAACGCCATTAATCAATACCACAACACCTACGTCCGGCTCACTTCACCTTCAGCCTTCGCAGCTTTCAAAAAAGCCTTGGAAAACAACCCGCAGTTGAGCGTCACTGTAGTGCGGGAAAGCACCAGCTTCCAACAGAGCGCTGGAGGTCTGACTACAGTCATTACCCTGATTGGTGGTCTTATCACGGGACTTATGACCATCGGCGCCATATTCGGGGCAATCAACATCATGTATTCCAATATCGCCAGCCGGATGGGCGATATCGCGACCCTTCGGGCGCTGGGCTTTGCGCGCCTGCCCGTTCTTGTGGCCGTGATATTGGAAGGCGTGATCCTGGGCTTGATCGGCGGTATTGTGGCATCTGTCATTGCTTATTTGATCTTCAACGGCTATCAGGCCAGCACCCTCGGTAATGGCGCGCTCATGGCATTCAGCTTCCAGGTGACGCCCGGTTTGATCTTCTCCGCCCTGCTGCTGGCGATCGCCATGGGTTTCGTCGGCGGGCTGTTTCCGGCGATACGTGCCGCGCGCCTGACAGTGGCCACCGCATTGCGGGAGACTTGAAGCCGTTAAAGGAGGCATACCATGAAGCTTCGAATATCTGTTTTTGTGCTTTTCCTGCTGCTGGCGATCTCCGCATGTTCCCGCAGCGGCACGCCGCAGGTCAATGTGAATTTCAATTATCTGTTCAGCAGCAACGGCAACGGCATAAAAGTAGAACCAGAGCGCGTGATCATCACCAATGATCAGGGTCATCAGGCGGTCATCACGCAGCAGGGCGCGTTGACCATTGAAGACAAGAGCGTGGCGGTTTCTCCTCAAGCCAAAGACAATCTGTCGCAGTTCGTGGAGACTACGCAGCAGATCCGGGAACAGGGCATGGAAGTGGCCCGGCGCGCCGGCAGTTTTGCCGCGGGCATACTCAGTGACGTGTTTGGCGGCTTGTTAAGCGGACAAAGCGACAAGGACATTGAACGCAACGCGAATCAAAGCGCCGCGGAATTCAAGAAATCGGTGTTGCCGATATGCATGAGTGTGCAGAAACTCAAACACCTGCAGGATGCGATCGTTGCGGATGTGCCAGCGTTCAAGCCCTATGCAGTGATCGAAGACCAGGATTCGAACGATTGCATGCGGAGTCTAAATTCAAAAGATTAGACTTCGTGCCGTCCGGGTTAGATACAGGCGGAGGGTGCCGCGCCTGATTCGCGCGATAATGGACTGCAATGAAAGCACAACTTGCAGTCATCGTTCTGATCATTCTGCTTTGGGGATGCGCCACCCAAGTTCCAGCGGATAGGCCGATGATGGAGTCCGCAGCCGCGAATGCCCAGAATCAGCTCTGGGTATTGGACTCTGGCTGGCATACGGGTGTGATTCTTTCGCGTTCCGAGCTGGGCCCGCCGCTCACCAGTCTCCTGCAAGGCCTGCCGCATTCTCAATATTTCGCTTTCGGCTGGGGTAACCGCAAGTTCTACATGGCACCGCATCCGACACTCGGCATGGATCTGGCGGCCTTGTTTCCGTCACACAGCGTGGTGCTGGTGGATGCCTGCGACGTAGTGCCGCGAGCTTGCTTTTCGAGTGTGGTGCATCTGAAATCGGTGTTCGTGAGCCGCGAAGGACTCGACCGGCTCGACGGTTACCTGGCACATTCACTGCAAATGGACGCGCAAGGAAAGCCTGAGCCTGTTGGGCCAGGCCCCGATCCAGACAGCGAATTCTTCGCCTCCGGTTTGTCCTACGATGCATTTCATACCTGCAATACATGGACTGCGGAGGCGCTGCAGGACGCTGGTCTGCCGGTGTCGTATCACGGCGTCATCTTTGCCGATCAGATTTGGCGCCAGGTGAAACAGTGAAATGTATTTGCAAAGTCTGGTGGCAAGCGCAACCTTGTAAGTTTCCGTCGTCTGCTATAGGGTAGATTTGTCGAGCTAGGGGTGCCCGAAAGGGCTGAGACAGGATCATCCGGCGATGCCGGTAAATCCGAACCCTTGGAACCTGAACCTGGTCAACACCGGCGTAGGGAATGCTCCGACGGTGCCACTGTCGCCCCATTCTCGCTGCGCTCGGTCCCTGAGGACGAAACATGAGCGCCATCCCTGAAGATTTCATCCGCCGCACCACGCAGCTTTCCGAAGAGACCACCCGGCCCTATCCCAATTCCAGCAAGCGGTTCGTGCCGGGTTCGCGGCCGGATATCAAGGTCGGCATGCGCGAGGTGCGCCAGTCGGATACCCCGGCGCTGCACGGCGCCGAGTCCAACCCGCCGATACCTATATATGACACCTCCGGCCCGTACACCGATCCGGCGGCGCACATCGATCTGGTGCGTGGGCTGGCGCCGCTGCGCGCGCGCTGGATCACCGAACGTGGCGACACCCAGCAGCTGAACGATTTCACTTCCGAATACACGCGAAGCCGGAACAAGGACGCCAAACTCGCCGACATCCGCTTCCCGCAACCGCCCAAGCCACGGCGCGCCAAAGCCTCTGCCAACGTCACCCAGATGCATTACGCCCGCCAGGGTGTGGTCACGCCGGAGATGGAATACATCGCCATCCGCGAAAACCTGCGGCTGGATGAAATGCGTGGCGATGCACGCTATGCGCAGCTGCTAAAACAACACCGTAGCGAAAGCTTTGGAGCGGCCATACCTGAAACCATCACGCCGGAATTCGTGCGCGCCGAAGTGGCCCGTGGTCGCGCCATCATCCCCGCCAACATCAATCATCCGGAACTGGAGCCCATGATCATCGGCCGCAGCTTCCGGGTGAAGATCAACACCAACATCGGCAATTCCGCGGTCACCTCCAGCATCGCCGAGGAAGTGGAGAAGATGGTGTGGTCGGCGCGCTGGGGCGGCGACACCCTCATGGACCTGTCCACCGGCAAGAACATCCACGAGACTCGCGAGTGGATCATCCGTAACGCGCCCATGCCCATCGGCACCGTGCCCATCTACCAGGCGCTGGAGAAAGTCGACGGCCGGGCCGAGGAACTCACCTGGGCGATGTTCCGCGATACGCTCATCGAGCAGGCGGAGCAGGGTGTGGATTACTTCACCATCCACGCCGGCGTGCGCCTGCCATTCGTGCCGCTCACCGCCGAGCGCGTCACCGGTATCGTCTCGCGTGGCGGCTCGATCATGGCCAAGTGGTGCCTTTCTCATCATCAGGAGAGTTTCCTCTACACCCACTTCGAGGATCTCTGCGAGATCATGCGGGCTTACGACGTGTCGTTCTCATTAGGCGACGGGCTGCGGCCCGGCTGTATCGCCGACGCCAACGATGCGGCCCAGTTCGCGGAACTCAAGACCCTCGGCGAACTTACCAAAGTGGCGTGGCAGCACGATTGTCAGGTGATGATTGAAGGTCCGGGCCACGTGCCCATGCAGCTTATAAAGGAGAACATGGATAAGGAACTGGCGGAATGCTACGAAGCGCCGTTCTATACCCTGGGCCCGTTGACCACCGACATCGCGCCCGGTTACGACCACATCACCAGCGCCATCGGCGCCGCCCAGATCGGCTGGTACGGCACCGCCATGCTCTGTTACGTGACGCCCAAGGAACACCTAGGCTTGCCGGATAAAGAAGATGTACGCGACGGCATCATCGCCTACAAGATTGCGGCGCATGCAGCGGATCTGGCCAAAGGCTTCCCGGGCGCACAGTTGCGGGACAATGCCTTATCCAAAGCGCGTTTCGAATTCCGCTGGGAAGACCAGTTCAACCTGGGGCTGGATCCCGACAAGGCGCGCGAATTCCACGATGAGACCCTGCCGAAGGATTCCGCCAAACTCGCGCATTTCTGTTCCATGTGCGGCCCGCATTTCTGCTCCATGAAGATCACCCAGGATGTGCGGGAATATGCAAAGCATGGAATGCTGGAGAAATCTAAGGAATTTATCGAGCAGGGCGGCGATCTTTATCGCCGCCAGTAACGGTATGGCTGGATAGATGAAACGGAAGAGGCTATTTTATTTTTACCATGTGAGCTGACAGGAGAATCGGATGTCTACCACTAAAGACAAGATGACTGAAATCATCCGGTCGCAGCCTGAAGATGCAACTTATGAGGAGATTATGCGTGAATTTACTTTCGAGAAAATGGTAGATAGAGGTCTTGAGGATTCTCGCAATGGACGCGTCATTTCCAATGAGGATATGGAGCGACGGATTCGCACATGGGGGAAATAAGGTGGACTGAGCTTTAGACAATCCCGCTGCAGCTAATGATGTTGTCAGAGGGGTTTTCGAGAAAGCCCAGTTACTTCGGCGTTTTCCCGAGATCGGCTATAAATACCGTAGCGAAACCGAGGGTGATATCAGAATCCTGCTCTATGGGCATTATCGGATAGCCTATCTTTTGCATCGGTCGTCCAACATCGACATTTTAGGTGTTTTCCATGGCGCGCTTGATATCGACAGGTATTTGTCGTGGGCCGCAAACCGAGGATGAGAGTCGCATGAATTTTGGGATTCTGGTTTTCGATCAAGTTGAAGAGCTCGATTTTGCCGGTCCGTGGGAAATGCTGACGATGTGGAGCAAAGTCGCCGGTGGCCCGGAAAACTGCCTGATCGCCAGCGAGACAAAATCTCCCGTCACGTGCTCCAAAGGCTTGTCGGTCAATCCGCATGTCTCCTTCAAGGACTGCCCGCGACTCGACTATCTGCTGGTCCCCGGAGGGATCGGCGCGCGCCAGCAGGTGAATAACCGGGTATTGACCGATTTCGTTGCCGCTCAAGCGCAGAATTGCAAAACCGTGCTATCCGTATGCACGGGCGCCTTCATCCTGCATGCCGCCGGACTGCTGTCCGGGAAAAAGGCCACGACCCATTGGAGCGCACTTGAAAGGTTGCGGGCCCTGGGCGACGTACAGGTCGTGGAACAGCGTTTCGTTCGCGACGGCCGCATCTGGACATCCGCGGGTATATCTGCGGGCATGGATCTCATGCTGGCATTCATCGCAGACGTTGCCGGCATAGATGCAGCCGGGCAAGTGCAATTTCAGGCCGAGTACTACCCGGCTGTGACCCGGTACGGTGGTTTCGAGAATCACGATCAGGCGCCGGCCTATCTCAAGCAATCCTAGGTTGAGTTTTCCTGCGTCAGCCCAACCTACATGAGCTCACGCCCCGACCCGCGCCAGACGTATGGCGCGGGCTCGATCGCGCAGGGTGCGGGCCGGAACCTTGCCATCCGCCAGTTGCTCGACGATAGTTTCGTTGTCGCGGGCGCGCAGGATGCGCAACGCAGCACCCACATCGCTGGCCACCTGCGTCAGTAGCTCGCGTTCGTCGGTTACGTAATGTTCGCTCGGCCGGTTCAGCAAGACCACCGCGCCGCGCAAGTTGCCCAGCACTATCATGGGGAACACGCAGCCATCGTTGCCCAGGGCGCTGCCCACATCGGGCAGCTCCACTGCGGCGCGTTCGGTGCGTATCGCCACCAGCGCCGCATCATCGATATCGAGTCTCTCCGGAAACACATCCTCACCCGCCCGCCGCAGCATCTGGTAGCCCTGTTTCTCCGCCGAGTAGATGGCGACCGCGGGCGCACGCATGTGCCGCTGGATCTCGCGCGCCGCCGCATCCAGCAAGCGCGCGCTGCTTTCCATGTGCCCGGCCTGGCGGGCGAAGGTCCTGAGTGCCTTATCCGCCAGGTATTTCCTGCGGAAGAACACCCGCTCGACCACCGTGTCCATGTACGTGCGCAGCTTGCCGAGCACAATGCCGAGTGCCAGCGGGATGACGATCTGCAGCAGCAGACCGGTGTTCGCACCCAATGTCACGCGCAGGGCCACGCTGTTCATGGCGGCGACGATGCCCACCACCAGCGCCGTGGTGGTGCCATACACCAGAGTGCGGTCCAGGACCACGGTCACATCCACCACCCGGTGGCGCAGCACCGTATAAGCAAAACCACAGTAACCGATGCCGATGAATGCACTTTGCACTGCCAGAGTCGTGACGATGTCCATCACCGAGGTGTTGCTCAGGAAGATCGCCACCAGCAGAAATGCGAGGCTAAGCAGCAACCAGCGAAGATGCGGCTTCTGGGCCTGCGTGGCGTGGCTGTAACTGTAGATCAGCAAGAGCGCCGGGACAAAGTAGCCCGCCGTGAACAGGATGCCATAGGCCGGATTCATCAGCCCGGCCCAGCTAGTCAGCGCATATAACAGGTGTCCGCCGAGTAACGCACTTATGCCGGCGGCCAGAACAAGGGCGAAACACACGCGTGCAATCAGTCTGGCGCGCGCTGTGAGCGCCTCACCCACGATTGTTTCGATCATCAGATAAAAACACACGCGGCCAAAGCTGTAATCAGCGACAGCCAGCGATTGCATCCACAGGCCGAAGCTGCCGTCAGTCGCGAAGCCGTAATTGAACGCAAAGCCGGTGACCGTCAGCATCAGCCAGATCGCCATAAGGCCGGCGGCCCGGTCCCGGCCGCGCCACAGGACCAGCAGTCCCAGAATAGCAACCAACAGAAAATTCCCCAGGAACAGCCAGTTGGAAATACGTGCACGCTGGTTGAGTGCCATGCGTACCGTAGTCACCGGTATGGTTATACCCATGTCGCCCCGGTGGATGACGAACGGATAAGTTTTTTCCGCCGGCAGCGTACCTTGCATGTCATATATGACGAGGGCGGCGCGGGTCGACGGATCCAGAGCCTGGAGATCCACCCGGTCACCCGCCTGGATGCCGGGAGGCAGAGGTGTGCCAGGGTTGGGATGGATCACTGCAGTGCGCGCGTCCACGACACTCAGGGAAAACGGCAGGTCATGGGCGTTGAATGCGCCCCAGGTGGCTAACACACCGCCGGCGAGTAGCAATAGGGTGATGGACGTCTGAAAGGCGAAGGAACGTTTCATGGCAACCTCCGATTGTGCGCGAATCCTACGTCATCCGGATGCCTATGGCACCTGCGCAGCTACGGCCTTTGATAGGTAGGTGCTGGCCATCCACAGCACTCTCAGCTAGGCTGCAATTGACCGTATATATCGGTTTTATATCCCCTCTCCCCCTCGCGGGAGAGGGCGAGACGGATTATGCGAAGCGGAGCTTCGTGCCGTCGAGCGGGCATACATAGACGTATGCCCTGGACTTCAAGCACAGCAGGAAGCGCAGCGATGAAGGGTGAGGGGGAAAGTAGACGTAGGTTGGGCTGACGCAGGAAGCCCAATACAAAAGAATTAAACTGGAGACGTAACGATGAAGCAATCTATATATGTGATCGCAGCCACCCTATTGTTAGGAATCAGTACCGCCCAAGCCCAGGACCAAGTGAGCCGCTGGCTGTCACCCGAGGATCCAATCGCCAAAAAGATCACCGTGGTGGAGAAGATGTGGTCGGATACATCCTGTGGCCCGGCGACAGAGACGCTTAACGCCGCCATCGCCGACGATTTCCAGGGCACCTCCACCAAAGGCGAGCGTTACGGCAAAGCCCATGCAACCGAGCAACAACATAATCGTGATTGCCGGCTCCAGCAAATCCATATCCGCTTGTTCGGGGATTCGCTGGCGATGGTCTATGGAAACGAGAGCAGTATCGCCAAGAACCCGGATGGCAAGGAATGGAAGCGCTGCCTGGCCTGGACAGACACCTGGATAAAGCGCAAGGGAAAATGGCAGATCGTCGCCGCCCAGGATAATTCGGTAGACTGTAAGTAGTCGGAACGCACACTATGACTGCCAAGAAACTAACTGCTGAAGCGCTGCGGCGCATGAAATCGGTAACACCGATCCCCATGCTCACGGCCTACACCACGCCCGTGGCCCGCTGCCTGGAAAATGCCGGCGTGGCGGTGATCCTGGTGGGCGATACGGTCGGCATGGTGGAGATGGGCTTCGACAGCACGCGCCACGTCACGATTGAGCACATGCAGTACCACATCGGCGCAGTGCGCCGCGGCGCGCCCAATACCCACATCATCGGGGATTATCCCTACAACGCCGATCGCGATACGGCGACCGCCTTGCAGAGCGCCAAGTTGATGCTGGAAGCGGGCGCCGACAGCGTCAAACTGGAAGGCCCGAAATACGACGTGATCCGCCATCTGGTCAAGAACGGTATCGATGTGGTGGGCCATACGGGGCTCACGCCCCAGACCTCCACGAATTTCAAACAAGTAGGCCGCGAAGCGGCGGACGCGGAGCGCATCGTGAATGAAGCCATCGGCATCGAGAAAGCGGGTGCTTACATGCTGGTGCTGGAACACATTCCCGAGCGGTTGGCGGAAAAAATCACGCACACCGTCAAGATTCCGACCATTGGCATCGGTGCGGGCAAAGAATGCGATGGGCAGGTGCTGGTCATCAACGACGCAATCGGCATGGGCGACAAATGGCCGCCGTTCTCGCGCCAGTATGCGCACGTCAGCAAGACCATCACCGAAGCGGCGGAGACTTTTGTTAGTCAGGTGAAAGCGAGGACATACTAGACATTGGTGACCGTTGTGAAGTACTGCATAGAGGAAAGGGCTGCTGAGTTCAAGCTGGGTAGAGCGGAAATTTATTAGAAGGCTTAGCGAAAGGCCGCGATTTGCTATGAATTTATGCCTCTGAACGTTAGTGATTATTACTCAGATCGATGCCCAGATTCTTGGCAGGCATTCGATCAATATATGCCTGGCATCCCAACGCGTGCTTTCGGGTTCTCAACTGATCTTCCTGAGATAAATCGATGGGCTGCTCGATACAGAGCTGCGGCTTCCTACGAACAGACGGTTCTTGTGCAATATCAGTCAAGAGATACAGTAGCGGCCTATAGCGGGTTAATTCGGGCCACTCTGGTCTGCATTTGAGCGATTTTTACCTATTGTTGGCCTTACTCAAAATAATTCTAGTGATTTACTAAATAGGCATGACGCCGAGCGAGTTGCTGGAGCTGTTCGAAACCTGGGCGAAGGTTCAAGATTGTTTAGTTATATTGGTTCCAAGGTCATTAATAAACATATTGCACGTCAGCTAAATCGATATCTTCACAACGCACCATTCAATGTCTCATGTCTTTTATCATCAATTCGCCATATATTTGGACACGGTCACTTAACTCCAGGTTCAAATGAAGTGGTTGCCAGTGTAACGGCGAATATTTGCAATATTTTGTGTGATTTCCATCTTCAAGTTATGAACAGTGAATTCAATAAGCACATTGCTGAATTCAAGCGCATGGAAGAAAATGGGTGGAAATGAAGAAATTCTATGCACATCAAAGTACTCCTCGAGATCCTTTCTTAGGTGTAAGGCCTTATTCGTAATTGCAAAATGACGAAATGGGGGGAAAATTCGGACTTGGATTAATCGAGATGATGGGAAAATCTATCGGGTTGGCAATAAGTATTTGAATTTGATTGAGATCGTAGGTTACTTCTTTCTAATTGCATCCATGATTGTTTATCTTCTTCATGATAAAACCGGGTTTAATAAAACATGGATAGGGTGGCTATCTCTAGCACTTAGCGTGATACTACTTACTTGGTCAAGTATTAGGGAAGCACGTCGCAACAAGAGTAAAGAACAGGACAGCAGTGGCAGCTGAATTGCGAGGATAAAGTGTCTAAACTCCGTGTTCTAAGTTTCGCCGTTTCCATCGATGGCTTCGGCGCCGGGCCGAACCAGGATTTGCAGAATCCGCTCGGCGTAAGAGGTCCCGAGTTGATGGATTGGTTCTTCCATACCCGGGCTTTTAACAAGATGCAGGGCCGTGACGGCGGCGAAACGGGCGTCGATAACGGCATCGCTGAAAAAGGCTTCGAGAACATCGGCGCCTGGATTCTCGGGCGCAATATGTTCGGCCCCATCCGCGGCCAATGGCCGGACGAAAGCTGGAAGGGCTGGTGGGGCGAAGACCCGCCATATCACGTGCCTGTCTATGTCCTCACGCATCATGCACGCAAACCCATCAAGATGAAGGGTGGCACAGAATTCTTCTTCGTGACTGAGGGCATTGATTCCGCCTTGATGCAGGCGAAAGCCGCCGCCGGCAGCCGCGACGTGCGCCTCGGCGGTGGCGTGGCCACCATTCGGCAATATCTGCGCGCCGGCCTCATCGACGAGCTGCATCTCGCCATCTCGCCTGTACTGATGGGTTCCGGCGAACAGTTCTGGAACGGCATCGATATGCATGCTCTGGGCTATGAATGCGCCAAACACGTGGCCGGCGAACGCGCCATGCATGTGTATCTGCGCAAGCGCGGTTAAGCACGCGAGGAGAACGACCCGAAGGATGGACACACATGCGCATCGGTAATGGTTCACGCGTGATGCTGTCGCTGGCGATTGTCGCAACCGTCATCAGCTTTGCTTACGTCACCTTTACACCGCGCGGCTTCCCCGTAACTGCCCAACAGATCGACGACTACACTATCGTGCTGCATGCGCGCCCCGGTATGCCCATGCCTCCCGGTGGACAGGATGGTGACCATATCGATTTCCGAAAAATGGAATTCTTCGCCCGTGTCGACACTATGGTTGCTAATCCCCCATTGGGTTATGAGATCACTGTTCCGGTGGAACGGGGGAATGAAACATTAAAAATGTCGGCGAAGGTCGTGTCCCTCCGCGGTTTGCAAACACCTGGCCAGCCCAACCTCGCTTGGTTTCAATGGCCGGGGCTGGGCGTGAACCTGCTGCTCGGTGCGATCGCGTTGTTGTTGCTGTGGCGTGGCCGGGACCGCGTGGCTTTCGGCATGGCGCTTTGGGCAATCACCTTCCTGTTCTCAGCTGGGATCACAAACATACCTGTATCGGGATGGGCGGCACTGGTGGCCTTGTATCTGGCACCCGTGTGCTTCCTCATCGCCCGCGTCGGCTTTTACATCATGATTGAAGCCCGATTGGGGCCGGCTTTAAGCGCTACGCAGCGTACCGCGTTCCGCGCGGCCTTCATCGTCCTGCTAGCGCTCGGAGCGCTGCAGGCTCTTGGCGCGCTGGCTATGCGCATGGCGACGGGTTCAAATGAATTCCAGACGCCTGAGTATGGTCTGATCCTGACGGCCAGTTATCTGGTGCCGATCGTCATGTTGTTCGTCGGTTATCGTCCGGCCACCCCCGCGGAACGGTTGCGGCTACGCTGGATGCTCGCCAGCGGTTTGGCCTGGACGGCGAATATCTTTCTGCAGAACTCGCCGCTCTTTGGCCAGCCGATATCCGGTCTGCTGAGCACGTTCTTGGAGGCAGCGGCGCTGCTCGGTTTCCTGTATGCCGTGCTACGGCTGCGAGTGGTGGATATCTCCGTGGTTATCGACCGGGCACTGGTCTTTGGCGTAGTCACAGCCCTGGTGGTGGGCATCATCGCGGCGGTCAATAGTCTGGTGCTGCACGCAACCTTGACGCCGGGTGCCGGACTGGCGATCCAGGTGCTGGTACCTTTAGCGCTCGGCATCATCCTTAGTCGCGTGCGCAGTTTCGTCGATAAGGTGGTGGAACAATTGTTCTTTCGCAAAAGATATCTGGACGAAAAAGCACTTAAGACCTTCGCCCGCCACGCCGGACATATCGAGAGTATGGATAACTTGCTGAACACGACGGTACAGATGATCAAGCGACACGTGCGTGCACCCGCCGTCGTCATATACGCAGCCGAAGCAGACGGCGTTTATCGAAGTATCGACCAGACAGGTGACGATTTCCCGAATACGCTGGATAAAGACGATCCGGTGGTGGTGGCACTCAGGGCCGATGACGAGGCCGCCGATCTAGCAGACTTTCCTGGCGCTCTGGGCGAAGACGGCTGTGCTTTTCCCATGACGGTGCTCGGCACCTTGCGTGGCATGATTGTCTGCAAGAATCGCCCCGGCGAACACCATGCTTTCTATGAGAAGCAGCTGCTCACAGAAGTTGCCCGTTCGGTTGGTGCCACCTGGCGCATCTTGCGTGCGCGCGACAACGAGGCGCTGGTGGCGGCGATGGCTGAAGGCAAGCTTCCGGCCGAGACCTTGCGCGAAAAAGCCCGGACCCTGACCCTCGCATCGGGCAGCGCGCATTCATAGCCGAGTGGCCCCAAGTTTGAAGGGAGGGAGAAGGTGGCACTGGTAGCGTTCCTTAGAGGCGTCAATGTGGGCGGGCACCGGACCTTCCGGCCCAGTGTGTTCGCCAAGCAACTGGCGCGTTACGAAGTGGTCAACATCGGCGCCACCGGAACATTTGTGATCCGCCGCCCCATCACCAAGACGAAACTCCGCGCCGAGCTGGCACGCAGGCTGCCTTTCGATATCCACATCATGATCTGCGAAGCCCACGAACTGCTTGCGCTGGATGCGGATGATCCGTTCCGCAAAGCGCCGAAGGGACCCGATGTGACGCGCTTCGTGAGCATCATGGCCAAGTGTCCGCGCACTCTTTCTGCAATCCCGATCAAGTTACCTGAGAAGGGCGCATGGCTGCTGAAAATCCTGAAGGTAGAGGGCCGTTATGCGTTCGGTGTGTACCGGCGGCACATGAAGGTCATCAGTTACTTAGGTCAGCTCGACAAGCTGCTGGGCGTACCGGTCACCACCCGCAACTGGAATACAATCCAGTCGGTCATCAAGGTATTGAGACGCCGAATAGTGGATTGTGATATCTGAATAACTCAGTACATTAAATATTCAATTGTTTATCAGCAAAACAGCCCATTGATCGAGTCCTCGAATACGTAGTATTGTCGTCGAGTGAATGCAACACCAATTTTGTTTTGTTCAATGAGACGATTTGATCTCTCATTACACGTCCGAGCGGCCCCATTGAAGAGTCGCTTTCTGCTTTGGTTTCAGACACTAGTATTCCATCTTTTATGTACCAGGCAGCCTCTCCCACATGCGTCACATGTGTACATGATGCGTCTGAAAACATATAGAGCCAATATGTACCGTCTTGCGAGAACGTCTCACGCCCTGGCGATGGATCATAGTCAGAACTATCTCCTGCCGTGATCCAACTTCCCATTATATCCCTGCTGAGTTGCTGATCTTGAGTCAAAGGAGCTTGTATCTGGGTGCACGCAGAAATTGATAAAAATATCAGAGCAACAGAAATATAGGTTTTCATAATCATTACCCCTAGACTTCTCAATTTATCAAGTAATGTAGTGTTGAATACTAACTAAATCTTACGCTTTGTATACCAAAACTGCTTATGACACCTAATTTATTTGGGAACAACGTCTACAATATGGTAA
>JBAWFD010000125.1:0-4805 GCA_049591615.1 Gammaproteobacteria bacterium
CAATGTTCCATTATCCGCTCATGGAGCCTATACATATGACCTAATTCCGCCATATTATAAGAATAAAGTAGATTCCTGTGGGCGAAATGGTACTGATAGCAGCTGAAGCAAGTGGCCATGGGCTGGCGTTTGCAATAAATAATGGTGGCGTTTGGGAACAGCAAATGTATAGGCCCTATGGCCAGAAAATTCATCGGTAATTTATCGGTAAATCGAGCCCGCTTCTGCCAGAAATATGCTGTCAGCCCCGCATAGCGCTCGGCCGTCTGTGCCAGGTCTTGGGCGACGGTCGCATCATCGCCAGGAGCGGCATCACCGCGACTGCCCCACACATCACCCATCTCACTGACCAGTTTTATTAAATACGGTAATTCGCCCCCACCTTGAACCTGCGAGTGTGAGGCCAGTATTTGTTCTGTCAGGGTTGTGCCCGAGCGCGGCATTCCGACAATGAAGATGGGCGCGAGTTGCGAAGCGCTCTTGCCTGCGAATCGCATAAGAAAGTCCCGGCTATAAAGCTTGATGATCCCATCTACCATCATTTCTTCTTTGGGAGCCGAATAATCTACTGTGGATCTCTTCAACTGATTGGCGTCATCAAGATACTTGAAGGCAGTGCGATAGTCACCGAGGTCATCGTAGATTTTTGCCAGGGCAAACCCAGCATCAATACGCGCCCCGATGATTGCATGTGATTCAGGTCTGAGCCTCGCTTTTATAAGTTCAAGCTCCGCATCATCAGCCGTAAATTTCTTAAGTTGCGCCAGCTGGGAATAAAGTTCAGCAGCCGGGTTACCTAACAGGGCCTTGCGTATTTCGGTCTCTGCTTCCTGGTAGCGGCCAAGCATTTTCAGCGTATTACCCAGATTATGATGTGCTGGCACGCTATCCGGCTGCCGTTGTAGGGCAAGTTGAAAAGGCATCAACGCATCCACTTGCCGTCCAGCCTGGGTCAGAATAGTACCCAATGCCACGCAAGGCGTCGCATCCGCAGGATGCTGTTGGATGGCGAGCCTGAGAATATCGATGGCCTGATCCAGCTTCCACTCTGCCGCATAGGTCATGGCGAGTTCGATGTCATAGCCGGCACCCGGTTCCATACGATGGGCGCGACGAAATGCCTCTTCAGCCTGACGCAAATCACCTGCCGCAAACAAGGCCTGCCCGAGGCCGCACCAACTTGCGGCTGCTTTTCGCGAATCGGGTGCACAATTTAAAGCTTGCTTCAGAAATTCAGAGGCTTCAGGTAGCCGCTTCTGAGCGGTAGCAATTACGCCGGCAAGATGCAAAGCGGCATAGTCCTGGGGGAGGAGGGCCAGTAATTCATCTGAGCAATCGCGCGCTTTGTCGAATTCGCTGGCATTGTAGTGCGCTAATAGTTGTTCGATCAGGGCATTCTGAATTTCAGAAGCGGCTGGCTCGCTGGCTTGCTGGTTCATAACCTTGATCTTCCAATCGAAGACATTATGCGCTTGGCTTTGTAGTTTTTGCAGCTAGATCTTTTTCAGCGGTTTCACGCAATATTTTTGCGACCGCGGGAGAAATGCGAAAACTGGGCGCTGAATTTGGATTCACCATGATACCGGTATTTTCAGGAACTCCCAAGCAGGCCCAAGCTGAATCCACTTCAGCAATATATTTAAATGGCCCCATGTCCTCTTCTTTGTAAATACTGCTCCGTCTGGCTGAGGTGAAGACCGCAAGCATGGACTGTTCTTTGTTATCACCATCTGTCACCAACAACAAGCGCATATCGGATCTGGGCAAAGTCTTGCCATCCCATGGCTGATCTAGCTTCACAAATACCCTGGATTGCACAAAGGCCCTAAGCGCCTTGCGGATGCTTTGTTCATCGTTTTGCCCGAGAGTGCTGAGGGTTTCTTCCAGTTTGCTACTCGGTGTGTTCTCTGTCATGGCTGCCTTAACGTTGTTTGGGAATGGGGGCGAACATTATAGCCTCTGAGTCAGGGGCACCTGTTCAGTATCAGCTGTGGAGATAGCAATGGTTGCAAACAAGCGTTTTGTTCCCGGATGCACTACGCTGTGGGGTAAGCCCCAACCACACTGAGCGCTTTCCTCAAGGATTCCAGCTGAGCTGAATAATGCTGCCAGCGGCCCACGGAACTTCTATATATAGGTTGACGCGCCTGCCAGAGACTGGCAGTGGAGATGGTGTCCGTGTGCTTATGGGGTTCCAGACAATCCGGATGCCATGGCAACCCGGTTGCCGAGAGTAAAGCACGGGTGGCATTTTCTGTACCTTCCACCAGTTCTTCATACCGAATCTCATGGATCTGAACCGGAAGAATCGTGCGCCAATGTTTCATCAGATCCAGGTAATGAGTGAAAAAGAAACCGATGTCATCCAGGTCATAGGCATAGTTATTGCGCGGGTGAGCGAAATATTGAAAGTAGATCGAGAGACAGGTATCCAGTGGATCTCGCACGCAATGCAGAATAGGAGCGCCTGGAAATGTATACGCGATTAAACCCAGGTGTAGGAAATTGAGTGGGTTCTTATCTACCACATGCGTAGCTGCGCGCGCCTCAGCAGGCCATTGGGCCCGTAATTCGACGGCCATCGATGCCGCCAAGGCGTTATCCAGGCTGGCTATACAATCCGGGTAGGGCATGCCGAGGCGCGCGGCCAATTCTTCGGCCAATTTGTCGACCAGCTCGGTTTCGCCCAAGCCGAACACCTGTGGATGGCTGGCCAGGATGCGCTCGACCAGCGTGGTGCCGCTGCGCAGCATGCCCACGATGAACACCGGTATGGGAGTGGCTAGATTTAGCGTAGACCGGTTCTGAAAAAGCTCCTGGGTGAAGACCTTCTTTGTCGCTACTACATACGCCACTAGCGCTTGCCGATCGAATTGAGCTCGCCGGTGCTGCAGATCATTGGCAGCGTGGAAATGTGCGAAAGCCTCTGCATAGTTGCCTAGATCGTCATACATCTTGCCGAGGCTGAAATGGAGGCATTTGATGGTTTCTTCGCTCGACTTCGGATTGCTGAGCGCGGTCTCGAAGCGCTTGAGCATGGGGCTATCGGCCGGTTGCATGCGGCGTGTATGGGCCAGCAGCAGGTAGGCGGCGTCACAGTTCGGGTCAGATTCTATAGCCGCGAGATAAGCCTGCGCCGCGTCCTCGAAGCGGCCAAGTTTCTGCAGACTTTGTCCGAGTTGCATGCGGGTCTGGCTGGAGCGTGGATGGCGGCGCAAACATGCTTCATAGAAGGTTACCGCTTGGGCATGGTAGCCCATGCCCGCCAATAGCCCGGCCACCTGGCGGTGCAGGGGCATATCGGCTGGGTGGGCGCTGGCTAGGGCTCCCAGGGCTGTGGCAGCCAGATCGCGTTTGCCTTGGCTGAGATAGAGGTAAGCCAAGCTGATGTACGCTTGTCTGAGAGAGGCATCTTTGGCGATCGCGGTTTTCAAAGACTCTTCAGCCGCGGCCTGCTCACCACTGCGGCGCAGGCAGTTGCCGAGTTGGTAATGAGCGATAGCTAGGGAATCATCCAGTGTGACTGCCTCGAGGAATGACTTGCGGGCGGCATGCTCGTTACCGGCGCTCAACTGTGCGATACCTTCATCATAGTGATGGCGTGCTTCCATGGGGCTGTGTTGGTTGGGAGAAAATTGATTCATAAAATATAATAATATTAAGCTATTTCAATAAGTTACGCATATTTTTAAGAAAATAGATAAACTCAAAGCCCGTTTCTTAAAACCTAGAATGACTTTAATAGGTCGGACTCTGAAATCGAGCAGTTAATCGTTGAGCAATGTTGCATATAAACAACTTGGAGTCCACCTACGCTTAATTTGCGGCCTAAAGCCTAAGCAATCGAGGGATTATCATAACTAAAATATGTACTCGATTTACAACAATAGCCTTCCAATTTGATTTTCTTGTGCTAGAGTTACAACAGTCCGGCGGAGGCGGGCAGACCAATATCCCGCTCTCGTGCGTCTGAAGTTATAAAAATTTTTATCCTCAACCACGTGGGGATCCACGTGCAAGAGGGGTTCAGGTTCCAAACTCTTCAAACTATGCAGGAGTCTTTAGGATGAACAGCAGCACTTCAATCAGCAAAGCCGTGCGTTACGCACTCGTAGCCGGTGCGGCCTCGGCAATCTCGGCCCCGGCAGTCTTCGCGCAGCAGGCGCCGGCCGCCAGTACCAGCGCCGCCCCCAGCACCGCCCAACTCGGCAAGATCGAGGTCACGGGTACGCGCATCAAGCGCACCGATGTGGAAACCGCCCAGCCGGTGACCATCATCACGGCTGCTCAGATCAAAGCGACCGGCTTGTCGTCGATCGGCGACGTGCTGCAGAGCATCACCTCGGCGGGCAGCTCGCTCAATACCAATTTCAACAACGGCGGCAATGGTCAGACCACGATCAGCCTGCGTAACTTAAGCTCTGTGCGCACCCTGGTGCTGGTTAACGGCCAGCGCGTGGACGCCGGCCTGGGTGGCTCGGTGGACCTGAACAACATCCCGATCTCCATCGTGGACCACATTGAAGTACTGCAGGACGGCGCGTCGGCCATTTACGGTTCCGATGCCATCGCCGGTGTGGTCAACATCATCACCATCAAGAACTACAACGGTGCGGAAGCCAATGCCTACATGGGCATGTACGACGGCCATGCGGATGGTGGTGGCTGGGATGGCAAGACCCAAGAATACGACTTTACCATTGGCACGAGCGGTGACCGTTCGGGCGTGGTCATGAACGCGGCCTACATCAATCAGGATCCGATTTGGGCTGGCAACCGCACCATTTCCAAGGAACCGGTGGTTG
>JBAWFD010000126.1:0-2294 GCA_049591615.1 Gammaproteobacteria bacterium
GCGACCCTCAGCGCCGTAGAGACTGTTCGGGGGGGCTGGCGGTCATTCCCCGCCAAAGTCGCGATACCGCTCCAACACGTCGTGCTGCGTAATCACGCCATCCAGCTCGCGCAGGTTGGCGCGGTTGACCACCGGCACCAGCGGCCAGCGGTCCACGTAGCGCAGAGCCGTGTCGAGCGAGTGATCGGGATGCAGATACGGAATCTGGCCGCTGCCGGACATGATCGACTCCAGCCGCTCGCTGCCTTTGCCGTCTTTCGTCATCTCCTGGATCTCTTCGCGGGTACTGCTGCTCCAGCCCGAGGGATGCAGCCGCACCAGCAGCACATCCTCCACCGCGTCCGCCGTCAGCTTCGCGATTCTTTCAATCGTGTCGTCGGCATCCAGCACCAGGTCCGGTGGCGGGTGCATCGCATCTTCGACGCGCAGGATGCTTTCTTCGCGCTGCTCCTCCATCGACGGCAGTTCCAGCCCGTCCTGCCGGCCGAGCGTATCGAAGATGGGCTCCGGCTGCAGCGCGCGCGAAATCACGTAGGCGAAGGTGTTGGCCACAATCACCGGCACAATGATCGAGTAGTTGCCGCTGACCTCGAGCACCATGAACACCGAGGTCATGGGCGCGCGTAGAAATCCCGCGAACAGCACCCCCATGCCGACCAGCGCGTAGGCGCCCGGCGACCAGCTCAGATGCGGAAGCAGCGCATGCTCGGCCCCACCCACCGCCGCGCCGAACATGGCGCCGATGAACAGCGTGGGCGCGAACATGCCGCCCGGTGTGCCGCTTACAAACGAGAGCAGCGTGGCAACAATCTTGAGCAGCGCCAGGATGGCCATGAACTGCCAGGTAAACTGGCCGTGCATGGCTTCATCCATGTACCCATAACCGGCGCCCATCACCTGCGGCGCGCCCATTACGGCGATGCAGCCGATGAGCAGACCGGCTACGGCCGGCTGAAAATACTGGGTGCGGCGGTGCAGCCCGCGGCACCAGGGACGCAGGATGGCAATACCGCCGGAAAAGACCACCGACGCCAAGCCGCCGACGATGCCCAGGATCGCATAGGCAATCAGTTCCGAAGGCCGCTTCAACTCGACCGGCGGAATGTGGAAGAGCGACTCCGGGCCCATGAACCACCGCACCACCACCACGCTGGACACGGCCGCGAGCACCACCGAGCCAAGAATGCCCGCCGACCAGCGGCCGATCACTTCCTCAATGACGAACAGCACCGCGGAGATCGGCGCGTTGAAGGCCGCCGCCAGTCCGGCTGCCGCGCCAACGGGAGCAATCAGGCGCATGTGGTCGCGGCTGAGCTTCAGCTTGCGGCCCAGCACCGAGGCCAGGCAGGCGCCTATCTGCAGCGAGGGGTCTTCCGGCCCTAGCGAGTGACCGGAACCAATGGCCAGCGCCGAGGTAATAAACTTGCCCACCGCCGTCTTGAACGGAATGTAGCCGTTGTAGATGTAGAGCGCGGCCTTGGTCTGGTTGACGCCGCTGCCGCGGGCCTCCGGAAAAACGTGAATGGTGAGGATGGCAATCACCAGGCCGGCGACAGCGGGCCCGGCAATCAGACGCCAGGGGGTCAGCGCAGCTCCCGAGCCCAACACATAAATACTGCACCAGTCGATGGCATACCGGAAACACACCACCGCCAGCCCGGAGAAGATGCCGATAAAAACGGCGAGAAGAAGAAAAAAGCGGTCCTCGCGGAAGAATGCAAACAGACCGGAGGTCGGAGCAGCCGGGGCGCTGATCGACGCCGGCTCGAACTCGTTGACCGTCGACGTTGTCTGTTGCTCCACGGGTACCCCCGACTGCGATTGAAAGAGCGCGCTCAGTTCAGTTCTCCTCGTGCAGATTTGCAATGAGCCGGAGAGCTTTGTCTTCCTCGGTCACAGCTCCGCAATTGGCGGTTGTCAGACTCTCGGTCTGAAATACCGGGTTCATGGCGGTATTCACCATGTCGGGATCGCGGCGCAGGCCGCTTTCCGTAATCTGCGGCCGCAGCTTCGTCCACTGCTGTGCCAGGCTCATTGTCGAAGCCGTCGCCGTAGTTTCCTGCCCCGCGGCTGGAGTCTTGCCCTGCGCCGGAGGGTTGGTGTCGCTCAGCGCGCCGCACGACTTGAGCCGGTCGCCGGCCACATTGAAGGCCTCCACCACCCGTCGATTCCGCTCCGCAACCGAGATCTGCGGCCGGAAAGGATCCAGCCGGATTGCCAACTGCGTTATCTTCAGCAGCGCCGCGCTGGCCGCATCGCCTGAAGAGGCTGAAACCGCCGCCTGCAGGTAGCGC
>JBAWFD010000127.1:0-1847 GCA_049591615.1 Gammaproteobacteria bacterium
GCCCGAGTGGCATCAACGGGCCCGAGAGCCTGGGCGGCGTAACCTTGAAGATGCTGCCGGACGACAACACCAGTGCCTTTCTGGTGGAAATGGACACCGCCGCCGGCACGCCGCTGGTTATCACCGACGAAGCCACGCGCCGGGTAGCGGAACTGTTGGCGCATACACGCTATGTACGCGATTTCCAGGCATTCATGGGGAATCCGGCCCCGCCGGATTTTGCCGCACTGGTGCGCGGCGATGTAATCAAGAGTGGCGACGACTTCGCGCAGATGCGCGTGAACCTGGTGCCCAAGAGCCAGCGCCCACCTTCGCACCGCATCGCGCAGGAACTTGAACCCGGATTGGCGTCGATCGCCGCGGCCTATCCCGGCGCGCGTTTGAAATTGTACGAGACGCCGCCGGGTCCACCGGTGCGCGCACAGGTGCTGGCGGAACTCTATGGACCGGATTATCAGCGCCTGCGGGAAAACGCCGCGTATGTGCATGCGGTATTCGCGCATACCTACGGCATGATCAATGTGGATGACTCAGTCAGCGGCGACATGCAGGAATACCGCTTGGTGGTGGAACCGGCGCGCGCAGCACTGGCTGGCGTGCAAGCCAGCGTGGTGGCACGCACCCTGCATGATTACCTCGCGGGTTTTGATATCGGCATGCTGCACACCGATGATGCACGCGAACCGATCGCGGTGCGGGTGCGCATCCCGCAGGCCGAGCGTGGCTTCATCCAGCAGGCCCTGGACCTGCGCGTCACCGCCGCCAACGGACGCACCGTGCCGCTCAGCAGCGTGGTGAGCGTACAGCAGCAGGTTTTGCAGAAACCCATCTACACTAAGGACCAGCACCCGGTGGTGTATGTGAGTGGCGAGACGCTGGAAGGCAGCCCCGTGAATGCAGTGCTGTCACTGCAGGGCAAACTCAACGGCAAGATACTGCCCGATGGTACTTTATTGCACGCCGGCAATCTCGGTTTCGTAGCCAAGACTCCCGACGATATCGCGCGCTATCAGCTGAACTGGGATGGCGAGATGCGACTGACCCTGGACGTATTCCGGGATTTAGGATCAGCCTTCATCGTGGCGCTGATCTTTATCTATCTGTTGCTGGCGGCTTATTACCAGTCCTATTTCATGCCATTGATCGTGATGGGCGCGATCCCGCTCACCCTCATCGGTGTGTTCCCGGGCCATTGGTTGCTGGGCCAGCCATTCACTGCGACTTCCATGATCGGTGTAATCGCCCTGGCCGGCATCGTAGTGCGCAACTCGTTGCTGCTGATCGATTTCATCCTCGATTATCGAAAACGCGGACGGCCGCTGGCGGAAGCGGTCATGGAAGCAGGAGCGGTGCGCTTCCGTCCGATACTGCTGACCGCGCTCGCTATCATGTCGGCCTCCATGGTGATGGTGAGCGACCCGGTCTTCGGCGGGCTTGCCATCTCGCTGATCTTCGGTACTTTCGCGTCCACCATGCTGACTTTGTTTGTGATCCCATTGGTGTACTACTGGCGGACACGCCGCCTGGCATCGCGCCGCATCCACCATCTCGAAATTCAGGCCGCTTCTTAGGGCCAGGTATCAAGCTAACCGTGATGTATTTGTAGTAGATGCTGTCGTTGGATACAAGTGCTAGCATGGTAGGCATCGCATAAGATATTCAGGCCGCCCATATCCCCGGCGCTGATTAAATCCGGATTCAGGAAGGAGAAGGCCCATGACTGACAAACCATTTCTCACCGATATCAAGATTTTGCGCGAGCGTGCCCGCCATCACATGGATCAGGGCGCCGTCACCGAAGGTTACCATGCCGACCGCGGCGTGGTGCTCAAGGTGCTGAATACCGT
>JBAWFD010000128.1:0-10989 GCA_049591615.1 Gammaproteobacteria bacterium
CAGCCGCTGGTCGTGGCGCGGGGCAAAAACTCAGTCCGGTCATCATCAGCCACCTCAGGCAACTCGGTGTTACGGTTCAGGTCTCCTTTAGCGGTTCGCCGGGAGGTATAACCCGTCTTACGCAAGAACAAGTGCATGCTCGGCCGGACATGCTCATAGTGGCGGGCGGTGATGGCAGTGTGCACGAAGCTGTGAATGGATGGATGCAAGCAGGGGGCGGTGTGCCCCTGGCGGTAATTCCCCTTGGCACCGGCAACGATTTCAGCAAAATGCTTGCGGCTGGATCAGACTGGCGCGCAGCTTGCCAGTCCATTGCCAATGGGAAAACGCGTGAGGTGGATGTAGGCCGCTGCAATGATTTCTATTTCGCCAACAGCCTGGGTATTGGTTTCGATGCACAGGTGGCGCAGACAGCGAACCGCATGCAATGGCTGCATGGCAATTTGGTGTATAGCATGGCCGTGGCGGACACCTTGTTGTTCAGACACAAGACACCCAGGGTGCACTTGCAATATAAAAACGGCACGCTGGATACCGCAATTACCCTGATCGCCGTTAGCAACGGATGTTGCGAGGGTGGTGCTTTCCAGTTAGCTCCACATGCAAAAATCGACGATGGGTTATTTGACGTGATCATCGCCCAGGGTCTGAGCCGACTGGGTATACTCGCGCTGATACCGCGGGTACTGCGCGGCAGCCACCTTGGTCGTCCCGGCATCGTGGATTTCAAGACAGATAGGTTGCTGATCGAATCAGAAACAGGGCTGCCGGTGCATGCCGACGGTGAGATTCGCTATACCGACACCAGGCGTCTTGACATCGAGATTCTGCCACAACGGCTTACGGTTGTTGCCTGACAGAAATCCTACGTGTACGTTTAACTGAGCCGAGATAAATCGCCAACACCGCCAACACTGCACCGGCAATCTCGACAGCAGTAAAGCGGCGACCAAAAAATAATGCGTCCCAAACGAACGCGCATACGGGTTGCAACAACAGAACCAACCCTACCTGTGAAGCGCGCACTTTTGAGAGGCTGTTGGAAATCAACACCCAACCTAATACCTGCCCGAAGACACCGTAGGCGATCAGCCAGCTCGCGTCCCGCCAGTTGGGTATAACAAACGAAGCCTGTTCCGGCCACATGGCGAGCGCCAGCAAAGCAGCACATGACAGCGATACCACCATCAACGCGACAAAGGAAGAACCGGTGGTTTCTGTGAGGCGCGCACGACGCAGAGCCAGGAGATAGCCTGCGTAGCTGCAGGCGGTGAGGAGCCCGAGGATCACACCCCAGCGATAGTTGGATGAAAACGACGACCAATCCACACCCACCAAAAGCACCAGACCCAGAATCGCCAGCGGAATGGATACTACCTGGAACCAGGTCAACCGTTCCCTGAAAACCAAAACGCCCGCAGCAGCCAGCACGAAGACCTGAAAATTAGCCAGCAAGGTTGCCAAGCCTGGGCCCACGTAGAGAATGCTGCGATGCCAAAATGTCAGATCCAGCGCAAAAAATACCGCCACCATGCACAACATGGCGAGCGCCGAGGCTTTGAGGTTCACGCGTTCCCTTCGCCACACAACGATGCCCAGCAGAATCAGTCCGCCGAATAACATCCGGTAAAACGCACTAGTAGCTGGCGACACGCTCACCAGCTTCACAAATACCGCTGAGAAACTGATCATCACAGCGCCCGCAATAAGCTGCCACATACGAGTCACTTAAATTACATTAAGAAATTATTGAAAGTTGGAGGTCAAATTACCCAGAGCTTCATAACCACACATACGCCTAAATTGGCAAGACTATAAACATATCTAATGACTAAGTGCAGATTCCAGTTCGGCGAATGTCCAGGCGATTCCGCTGGTGTTAAGTGCAACACCTAGCTGTCGGCCGATGCTGGTGGCCGAAAAGATCCCACGGATGGCCGGTCCCGAAGGGGTGTGTTCAACCACGATGGCATGCTGCCGCCCGGTGCGTTTCAGGGTTTCGATAATGTCGCCGACACATGCTTCAGCGACATCGGACATAGCCAGGGCTTCAAGTTTATCCAGCGATGTCATGACGTCGCGCACCAACACCTCATTACGACTTACCCCCATTTCCTGCTGGAACCGCATAGGGCGCATGCCTTCGATATCGTTGAGTGTAACAAGCCCCATTAGATCGCCTGATTCGCTGAGTACGAACAGTAAACGTACCTGACCATTTCGCATGCGCTCCTCGGCATTTTCGATCGATAGATTGGGTTCCACCGTCATGGCTGTCTTTCGGCGCAGGTCTGTCATCACATCAATGGCGGGGTTTTGTACGGATGCGCGATTAGAGAGTAATTCAGTGGGCCGCATCAGGATAGTATCCGCCGGCGCCATCATGACTGGTAGCACCTTGAACTTTCTGGTCACAAGAATCTCCTGCTTCTAATGCACATATGTGCTTGCATTTTACGTGGATTATAACCTAGCTGATTAAAACAACCTTGTGTAACGTGGGATTAAAAATATATGACTATTAAAGGTGTCAACGTACAGCACCCAATAAAAAGGGTTCGGTAATGTTCACTACTGCGCTAAACATGCCAACGAACACTATTTAACGGCATGTTATAATTCTACCCATTGTAAATGCGATTAGATCGCTGCGGCGCTGCAAATCATGTCGAAGAAAATCCGCATTACTAATGTACATCTGGATCTCGGCGCAAGTCGGCGTGGTACTGACATGGGTTCTTCCGCCATGCACGTGGCTGGGGTAGTGCCGGCGCTCGAGAAGCTCGGACATCGCATAGTCGGCATGCGCCACATCGGTCAGGTTTCCATGGAAGCAGCCGTTGTCGGCAACCCCCACGCTCGTTATCTTGAGGTCATCAGCGAAGTGTGCCGGGAATTGGCTGATGAAGCAGAGCAAACCTTGGCCGACGGTGAATTCCCTCTAATCCTCGGTGGCGATCACTCTCAAGCCATCGGCTCCATAGCCGGTGTGGTGCGCCATTTTAGACAGCAAGGCAAAGAATTGGGTGTGTTCTGGTGTGACGCGCACACCGATATGAACACGCCTGAAACCAGCAGCTCTGGCAACATTCATGGCATGCCGCTCTCCATGTTGCTTGGCATGGGACCAAAGGAACTGACTGGCATCAGTGGGAAAACGCCGGCGATTAAGCCCGAACACGTGGTGGTGTTCGGTGTGCGTGATGTGGATAGCAAGGAAGCAGAGCTGGTGAAAAAATCCGGGGTTCGGGTTTTCACCATGAGTGAAATCGACGCCCGCGGCGCCGGCAATTGTCTTGAAGAAGCCATGCAGATACTGAGTCGAGCCAGCGCTGGCATCCATCTTTCTTATGATCTGGACGGTTCTGACCCCTCAGTGGCACCCGGCACAGGCACGCCGGTACCGGGTGGGCTCAATTTCCGCGAGTCGCACCTGGTATGCGAAGTCATCGCCAAAAGCGGCCGGCTCACCAGTATGGAGGTGGTGGAATTAAACCCCATACTGGACATCGAGAACCGCACCGGCAAATTTGCAGTGTGGCTCATACAGTCAGCGCTGGGCCGCACGATTCTCTGGAATTAGTCTTCAAGCGGCTGAGCCGGCGACTAGATGGCATCTCTACCTGTATAGAATATGAAATCCCCTATGTGTACGTGCACCGGCCTGCCGACCTTGAGTCGTCGCCTTAAACCTGCAGCGTAACTCGTCGCGTCCGATCATTGATAACCGCATGCACCCTGTGGGCAGTCAACGCGCTAGATCAATACTGACTTCACGGGCCCGTGCAGACAAACTTTATATAAATGTAATCGGTAGTCGTGGCGTTCGCGCGGTAACGGCCCACCCCGTTCACACTAAGTTGGTTATTGACGCTCGTCGAGAGTACCCGATATTTACCCTGACAGGCGTTGGACATCTTGAAGTTAGCGTCTTGCTGCCTTTGCTGGATGTCGGCACTGCTACCCTGTGCTATGTAACGGACAATGCCCACATCCGCTCCCCGGGATGGGCCATTCGACAGACCGGGATTTACCAGCAGTTCGGATGTCGTCGGCGCACAGGCCGCCAAAAATAAGCTAACGAGACAGATCATCATAACTGGATTTTTAAACATGGACGGTAACCTCGTTATTTGTATCTTAATTAGTATAAGTCTAAACAAATCTTACGGTGTTTGAGATTTTTAAAATAAAAATTCACAAACAAAACACGTATCAATACCTGGAAAACACATCAACCCAAGAATACAATTCTATATGGACAGTCATTCACTACCTATAAGTGGCTATTTAATGTTCCGAGCAATTTCAATCGGTTAAATCATGTCAACGATTCAGATGACTCATCCCTTCGAAGGCACTACGACCAGTTTCTTGATCATCTGTTGATAGCGCTCAGTGCCTTCCAGTTGATTGCCATAACGTCCCATGTGGCCGGCCCGCATTTCTGCTGAGAGCATGGCGACGCGCGCCGCGGGCGCTGGATGTGTGGCGAGCAGCAATTGCATGCTGTTACTCTTTGGATTAACGGTTTCCAGAGTTTGCAATACGGCAACTAACCCATAGGGGTCATAGCCGGCGCGTGCCGCCAGCACCACGCCCATGCGGTCGGCTTCAAACTCATCATCCTTGTCCAAGCCCTTGGAATACAGGTTGCGGGTAGCCGTGGCCACGTTATCGAACAGCTGGGTGTTCTGACCGTGCTGTTGCAGTTCAAGTTGGGCTGCCTGACCCACAAGATTGAGTTGCGCCGCCTGCTGCAAGGCCTTGAGCTGCTGCTTCAGGACCACGTGGCTGATTTCATGGCCCAAGGCGCCCGCCAGTTCCGCCTCACTGCGCATATGCAGCAGCAATCCACGGGTAATGAACACATAACCACCCGGCACCGCGAAGGCGTCGATGTCGTTGGAGTCCACTACTGCAAAATGCCAGGGCACGTCGGGGCGGTCGCTCTGCAGAGCCACCCATAATCCAACTTTATTCACGTAATCTTGGACCGGCGGATTATCGATGGGTTTGGCGGCACCCAAAAGCGTGGAAGCGGTGGCATAGCCAATCTCTTCTTCTTCCTGCTGATTCGCGGGCTTCACCGCCTGCTTAACAGTCTTCATGGTGTTGAACACACTGTTCATGTCCAGACTGCCGCCATTAGTACAGGCGACGAGCGCCAACATGAGTATAAGTGGCAGCGGGCACCACAAGATTTGCATGTGAGTGCAGATTTTCATGGCTGCACTCCTTCCACTTGCGGCAGATAGGGGACTTGTACAGCCTTGAGATTCAGTTGCTGCGCGAACTGACGGGCTTGCTGCGGTGTGGCTGACCAGGCGGTGATTTCCTTTGCGGCCTGTGGATCTGGTTTGGCATTGGCAATGTCGCCGGTATTCAACCCGCGTACGCCGGTGGTGGCGGTGACGCCGGTAGCACCGGAACGTCCGCTTTCAAACAGGGATGAGAGCCAGCCGAACCCCCAGCTGCTGCCGCTACTTCCGCTGCTGGTGTTATCCATGCGGATGCTGGTCATCTGCAGCCAGCCGTCCTGGCCTGAATTCAGACGCACGTGATACCAGCCACCCTGACGCTCAATGATTGTGATATTGGTACCTGCCGGCAGCGTGGTTACGGCTGCAGCATCAGAATATGGCGCACTGTTGAGCGATGTCTCCAGGACAGTCTGGGCGGTGGATTGTGATGCGGCTTGCACCGTCAGCGTCACCAACAGTGCCAGTACTATAAGTCCCCAACGTTTCATGGTTTTTTCTCCACCGGTTCAAACAGATGCACCACCTGTTCCCGGCCCTTTACTTTATAAGAGCCGCGGTCGATAAAGTCAAAGGTATTCCCACAGCGCTCGCGGGTAGCGGCGGACACCAGCATGCGTGCTACACCTTTGGTCTGGCTCTCGATGCGGCTAGCCAGATTCACAGTATCGCCGATGGCGGTATAGTCCAGCTTGTTTTCCGAGCCCATGAAGCCCACGACCGCAGAACCACTGTGGATGCCGATGCCGATGTCGAAACTCTCGGACAGCACGCCAAGATCCCGGCGGAAATCTTCCAGTACTCTGGCCATTTCCAAGCCGGCTTGCACAGCATGTTTGGCCTGCTCCGGATCGGGTACCGGCGCACCCCAGAACGCCATAATGCAATCGCCGATGAACTTATCCACCGTACCGCCATGACGGAAGATGACTTCCACCTGTCGGGAGAAGTAGCGGTTGAGCAGGGAGACGACTTCTTCAGGTGTTCGGGCCTCTGACAGCGGCGTGAATCCACGGATATCAGAGAACAGCACCGTGAGTTCGACGCTAGCGGCTTTGTCATCCAGGAGGTTGCGCTGACTTTTAACCAAATCACTGACCACCCGTGGATCCAGGAACCGGTTGAAAAGTCCGATGGCATAGAGCCGGTCACGACGCTCACGGAAATAATCCGCGAGCCCCAGGCTGATGAAGAATAGCCAGGCAAATATCAACGGCTGGAATATCGGCACTAGCCAGCGTTGATTGAGCAACGCATACGCTATGACGACCAGAATCGGCGTAATCAGAAACAACAGTGCGCCGGTGGTCAGCAGTCCACGGCCCCAGCGGAATAAAACCGCCACTGCAACTATTAATATCAATGACAGTAGCGGGCCAACGAACTCGGAGGGACGACGCATCCAGTCGCCATTCTTCAGGTTGGCGATGGCAGTAGCCACGATGAATGCACCCGGATAAAGATGGCTGATGGGTGTGGCACGCAGATCGCCAAGCGAGGTGGCGTTACTGCCGATGATGACTAGCTTGTGGGTGAACTCGTCAGAGGGACGTTGGTGGTTGTGCCGCTGAAAATCAGCGTACACGTCATAAAATGAAAGATGCGGCATGCTCTCCGCAGTGCCCCGCCAGTTGAGTAGGATTGAGGATTGATCCGGCACATGCCAGCCGAGCGCATCCGCCACCCGTGCTGGCAGCGATGGAATATGCCAACCATAGGCATCGTAGTAGAGGTAATAGCGCCGGCCTATTCCGTCGTTATCCTGCAGATAATTGATCGCTCCCACGCGCCCGGTCATGGCTAGCGGCGGCAGCGGGAACTGCAGTGCTATGCGCGCCTCCGGATTAGCTCCGGGGCCCGGCGTAAAACCGAATTTCGATGGATAATCCTTGATGGGTGCATTCTTGCTGTCGTCCGCGCCCTCCAGGCGCACCATGGGGAAAAAAACCTTATCGCTGGCCGTGGCAACATCGATGAAATACTTGTCGGAATCGGGACGCACTAGATCCGGATCCACAAAGTTGATATCGAAGACTACGGCTAAGGGTTGCTCGGCGAGAATACCTTGCAGGAGCTGACCGTATACTGCACGCGGCCACGGCCAGCCACCTATTTCCTTGGTCATCTCATACAGGCTCCGTTCATCGATGTTCACAACTACCACGTCGGGGTCTGGTGTCTTGCCGGCCGCATGCATACGTACGAGCACATCCTGACACCAGTATTCGATGGGCATGAGCGCGTGCAAGACGAAGAAATTGATGATGATCAAGAAAACAAAAGCGAGCAGCAGCATCCCGCGGGCAGACAGCCTGGATTTAACCTTCATGATGATCCCCGACGCCGTTATCCCAGACGGCTGACGCCCTTCAGCATAGCGGGTTTTGAAAAATCTACCAGCGATGATAGGCCGGATGCCCGGGCTTCACGGCCACGAATGTGCCGCGGCAGGTATCACACACCTTGCCACTGGCGATCAATTCTCCTTGCACGTCCACCCGGTCTTCTGTGGACGATATGACACGGGCGTGTAATTCGATGGGTCCGTTTGTAGGGGTGGGACGCTTCAGGGAAATCGCATATTCCGCGGTGACGGTGCAAGGCGGTGTGTCCGCGCCGGTTTTTTTCATTAGGTGCCAGGCGGCGGTCCAGTTGCAATGGCAATCCAGCAGTGTACCGATGATGCCGCCGCTGAGCACACCCGGGAATGCCTCATGCTTTTTATGTGCATGCCAGTGCGCGACAACTTCGTCACCTATAACGAAACTGCGCACACGCAGGCCATCAGGGTTGGCGGGGCCACACCCGAAACAGGCATTGTGTGGTGCATAGGTATCCTGAAGTGCTTTTTCGGTCACGTTGCAGCCTTTGCTCTGTCCTGCGGCAGGAATATTTCCGCCAGCATGCAGCGCACGCTGCCACCCGCGCAATTCTCAATGGTATTCACAGGACTGGACACGATGCGCGTGTACTTTTTAATAATACTGCGTTGCGTTGGCGTGAGACTGCGTTCAGCGCGCATGGACATGGCAAGAACGGAGCCGCCATAACGGGTGGCGAGTTGCAGAACGTTGCCGGCAAACTCCCCCATCTGCTGACCTGTGATTGGAATGATTTCATGGCCGGTTTGTTCCAGTCGTTGCTGGATGCGGCGACGCTCGCTAACTTCCTCGATACTGGCGACGCAGAAAATCGCGAAACGATCGCCTATGCTCATCATGACGTCGGTGTGATAGATGGGTTTGCCTGAGCTGTCGTTTGCATGAAATGCAATCAATTCATATTCAGTCTTGGCGGCCCATTCTCGCAGTAATTTAATATCAGTACGTGGCGACAAGCATGCGAATGCTACCCGGTGCGGCCGGTCGAGTACCAGGCTACCAGTGCCCTCCAGGAATCGCCCCTCCAATTCTGCACCCGACAGGTCTTCGATATGTGCGACCCGATAGCCACGTCGCTTATGCAGTGCGTCGATGATATCCGGGCGACGTTCCCAGCGACGGTTTTGGGCGCGCATCGGATAAAGATATACGGCGCCATCGCCATGAAAACTCACCCAGTTGCCGGGAAATACTGCGTCCGGCGTCCAGGGTTCCGCTGTATCCTCAAACACTTCCACCGTCACGCCCAACTTGCGCAATACCAACACCAAGACATCGAATTCCCGCAGGGCCAACGGTTGTGGATCATTGACTTCGATGTTGGCTCGTTGAAATGTATTGGAGGCCGCGGTCTCGGCATTCATGCCGAAACGTGCCGGCCTTACCATGAGCACGGTATTGGTAATCTGGGATTCTGTAGTTGCGACCATGGCTTCGAGGAATGAATACGCCTACTGAAATCTTACACCAAAAGGCAGCGCATCAGGCCTGTGATGGCTATGCCTGCCGAAATGACTTACCAAGTGGTAAAGTTCTCGCAGACTAACCGATTGGGGGTTTTTCATGTCCTCTGGTTTCAGCCGCGGTGACCGCATACCTGATATCCAACGACGCGATCAGGCGGGTGAACCGCGAATGCTCTATGACCTGCAAGTAGGTCAGCCAATACTGTTGATGCTATTCGACGATTCCGAAGCTGCTGATACCCGTACCGCGCTTAGCATGCTCGCGCCTGATGATCCTGATTGGAAGCAGATTACCCGCGTGGCACTGGTTCAAAGCACATCCGCTCAATGTAAAAACCTCATGAATGGCGCATCCAGTAATCTGACTGTATTAGTGGATGACGGCGCTGTAACCAAGCATCTATTAGGTTCTGGAACCATGCGGCCACCGCCAATCACAGCATTCGCACTGGATACTAATTTTCGTGTCATCGAGCGTATCGAATGTGACGCCGATAAAAGCCTGGATGATTTTATGCGGCAGCTAAAAGCCATCTATAAAAACAAGATACCGCCTAGCCCCAAAATCTTAGAGCAACAAGCACCGGTACTTTTCATTCCACGGGTTTTGGAGGTCAGTAAGTGCGATGAATTGATTGCGTTTTTCAGGAAGGAAGGTGGACAACCGTCGGGGATAGCGCATCTTGAAGATAACAAAATTCGTTGGCAACCCGATCCATCGGTAAAAATGCGCCGTGATGTCTATATGCAGGATGGTGTGTTGTTAGAGAGCATCAAAGCAGCGCTCACCAGACGTTTATTACCGGAAATCAAACGTTGCTTTAACTTTCAAGTCACCCAGCATGAGGTGTTTAAACTGGTCTGTTACGATGCCCAAACCGGCGGTTACTTCCGCCCTCACCGCGATAATGAATCACGCGATACCCAGCATCGCCGTTTCGCAATGACTTTGAATCTGAATACTGGGGACTATTCCGGAGGCCAACTGCGGTTCCCCGAGTTTGGACCGGACCTGTATCAGCCCGAACGCGGCGGCGCCCTTATTTTTTCATGTTCGTTGCTGCATGAGGTTATACCGGTTACGGCTGGTGAACGCTATGTATTACTGGGGTTCTTCTTCGGTGACACCGAAAGGATGCAAGTCATGCAATACCAGAAGTAGGTACATCGCGGTTACACGTTATCCATATCCTTGTCTTGATAAAAAAACCCCGATGGTCATACGACCATCGGGGTTTCGTGTTTAGAGCCTGGCGATGACCTACTTTCGCATGGGGAGACCCCAAACTATCATCGGCGCTGAGCAGTTTCACTTCCGAGTTCGGGATGGGATCGGGTGGTTCCCACTCGCCAATGTCGCCAGGCAAACCGTTTCACTGTTGCACATGCGCCAAGGCATATGCAGTGGATTCGAAAAGTTGTTGACGCTTTGTATATCGCATTCGTATCACAAACCGGCCATTCCAAACAAACCGTTTGGGGTTATATGGCCAAGCCTCACGGTCAATTAGTACTGGTTAGCTTCACGCGTTACCGCGCTTCCACACCCAGCCTATCAACGTCGTAGTCTTCGACGGACCTTCAGGGACTTCAAGAGTCCAGGGAGATCTAATCTTGGGGTGGGCTTCGCGCTTAGATGCTTTCAGCGCTTATCCCGTCCGTATATAGCTACCCGGCAGTGCCACTGGCGTGACAACCGGTACACCAGAGATACGTCCACTCCGGTCCTCTCGTACTAGGAGCAGCTCCCCTCAAATCTCCAACGCCCATGGCAGATAGGGACCGAACTGTCTCACGACGTTCTGAACCCAGCTCGCGTACCACTTTAAATGGCGAACAGCCATACCCTTGGGACCTGCTACAGCCCCAGGATGTGATGAG
>JBAWFD010000129.1:0-5828 GCA_049591615.1 Gammaproteobacteria bacterium
CAACGTCGGTTGCAGCCTGCACTTGTGGGCCGCACTGCAGCGTCACGGACTACAAATCGATGTACTCCACCCGCTGGAACTTCTGGCGATGCAACTGCCGGACGACAACCGCGCTATAATTCACGCATGAATGATAGCCGTAGCTTCACGCCCCTGGACCGGTTCATCAGCGAGCTGGATAAGGCATTGCGCACCGCCTTTCCAAGTACATCCCATACGGCATCCCGTAGTAATCCAGCGACATCTAGTACCACTGACGATTTGAACACTCAGGAACGCAGCCTTTCCGGCAGGCTGATGCGCGTCAATCATGCGGGTGAAATCGCGGCCCAAGCGCTCTATCAGGGGCAGGCATTCACCGCGCACAGCGATTCAGTTCGCACCGGTATGGCGCAATCGGCCGCTGAAGAAGTGGATCACCTGGCCTGGTGTGAGCAACGTCTTGACGAGCTGGATACGGGCACCAGCAAGTTTGATCCGTTCTGGTACCTGGGTTCCTTTGCCATCGGCGCCCTGGCAGGAGTCATCGGTGACAACTTCAGCTTAGGGTTTGTGGCTGAAACTGAGCGCCAGGTAGTGGAACATTTGGAGAGACATTTGCAACGGCTACCCGCGGGCGATCACAAAAGCCGCGCCATCCTGGAACAGATGAAACAAGACGAGGCTCGCCATGGCACTATTGCCACCCACGCCGGCGGCACGAGTATGCCGACGCCCGTGCGCACACTGATGCGGCTCACTTCGAAAGTGATGACCGGAACTGCTTACTGGATCTAATCAGGGAATGCTTCGACGCTATTTCTAAACCGCCTGAGTCGAACAGATACTCAGGTCAGTCCGAACACGATCAGGATGATTCCAAACACCAGCATGGCATAGCCGCGCATCCGACTGCGGCTAGAGCTGATATTACGGCGCTCTGGCTGCAGCAGATGCCGCATGTGCTTCAGGTTATAGAACCGGCTGCGCGTGACTTCTTCCGAAGTAAGCCAGTGGGCCTGTTTTACATCCCTGGCACTGCTGGCGATGGTCCAAAGAATGACCAAACCATAGATGATAGCCAATGCGCCGGCTGCCAGAAACAGCTTGTTAACCAAAGGCATATCAAAGACCTTGCTGGGTTTCCCCTAGACTAACAATTCCGACCACTGCCTGCATCGGTACTAGGCTCGAGAGCTGATTTCCAACACCGGTTTCCCAAAACTTAAGCCTTTGGGTTGCTGCAAAAAATTCCTCAATAGAGCGTGCCCGTGCTGCGTCAGGATCGACTCCGGGTGAAATTGCACGCCGGTCACAGCCAACGTTGTATGCTGAACGCTCATGATTTCTTCGATGCCGCCTGCACTATTCTCTGTCCAGGCCGTCACTTCAAGACAATCCGGCAGGCTGTGTTTTTCGATCACCAGTGAGTGGTAGCGCGTGGCTTCGAATGGATCAGGCAAGCCTGCGAATACACCCATGCCGGTGTGATGGATCATGGAGGTCTTGCCGTGCATCACCTGCCCGGCATGCACGATCCTGCCCGCGTATGCCTGGCCGATACATTGATGGCCCAGACACACACCGAGGATGGGGATCTGGCCCGCAAAGCGCTGGATGACCGCGACGGAAATACCTGCTTCGTTGGGCGTGCACGGTCCCGGCGATATCACGATGTAATCGGGATGCAGGGCCTCCACATCATCCAGCGTCAGCGCATCATTGCGATGCACACAAACATCTGCTCCCAGCTCGCTCAGATATTGCACCAGGTTGTAAGTGAAGGAGTCGTAGTTATCGAGCATCAACAACATGGGTTGCCTCGGAAATATGTCCTGATTGCTCACCGGATTAGCCGCTTATTTTCGATGCCTGTCCCAGCAACTCTTGCGTCAACAACGGCGGCAATTCTGTGAGTGAATCGAGTAGGGCATCCGCATCGAATCCAGCCAGGTCACCGCCATAACCATAGCGTACGCCGATCGCCATGAAGTTCGCGGCGCGCGCAGCCAGCAAGTCATTCCCGGAATCGCCGACCATACAAGCCTGCGCAGGACTGACGCCCAGCTGCTGGGCAGCATGTAACAGCGGCTCGGGGTTCGGCTTGCGCTGCGGGAGCGAATCACCCGACAGCACCAGGCCGAAATATTGATTGATCTCCAGCGCATGCAGCAGCGGGCGGGTGAATTCCGCCGACTTGTTGGTGATGCAGGCTAAGGCAAACTGCCGGTCGTGCAGAAACCTCAGGGTTTCCAATGCGCCCGCGTATAGGCGGGTCTCCAACGCCAGGTTTTCATGATAGGCGCTGCGGAAAGCTGCGAGCGCCCGTTGATAAAGTTCAGCAGGCGGTTCGCTGTCACGCTCGACGCTGAGTGCGCGTCTCAACAGCATCCGGACGCCATCGCCCACCCAGCTGCGCACCGTACCGATGTCGGGAGGCGGCAGTCCCAATTTCCGGCTCATACGGTCTACGGCGCGGGCGATGTCGGCGGCGCTGTCTACCAGTGTGCCATCGAGATCAAAAGCCACCAGCTTGATGGATGCCATCAGCGCGCGGTGTGCGCCAACTCGGCACGCATCGCTTGGATGACAACTTTGTAATCCTTGGCGCCAAAGATGGCGGAACCGGCCACAAACGTATCGGCGCCAGCAGCCATGATCTCGCCGATGTTATCGATCTTCACGCCGCCGTCGATCTCCAGATGGATATCGCGGCCGCTTTTATCGATGAGCGCACGCGCCTCACATAATTTGCCCAGACTCGAGGGGATGAAAGCCTGGCCGGCGAAACCGGGGTTCACGGACATGATGAGAATCATGTCCAGCTTGTCCATCACGTATTTGAGATAGTCCAGCGGGGTAGCCGGGTTGAACACCAGTCCCGCACGGCAGCCGTAATCATGTATCAGTGCGAGGCTGCGATCCACATGCTCGCTCGCCTGGGGATGGAAGGTAATGTCGCTGGCTCCAGCTTTGGCAAAGGCTTCGATGAGCTGATCCACGGGTTGCACCATCAGATGCACATCAATGGGAGCTTTGACCCCGTGTTTGCGCAAGGCTTCACACACCACCGGCCCGATGGTGAGGTTGGGGACATAGTGGTTGTCCATGACGTCAAAATGGATCATGTCGGCACCGGCCTTGAGCACAGCATCCACCTCTTCGCCCAGGCGGGCGAAATCGGCGGATAGGATCGATGCTGCAATGCGAAAATCGCGCATAGACGCTTCCAGTTACCCTGTGGCGGTGTTGGCGCTACACTCTACCCTATCGGCCGGCCAGCGAGCCAGCCACAGGCAAGACCAGCAACGGACCAAGTATCCATGAATGCCATCGCCATCACGCTCCACGTGTTATCGGCCGTCGTCTGGGTTGGCGGCATGTTCTTCGCTTACCTGGCATTGCGGCCGGCGCTCGCGTCCCACACGGTACTGGCACGCGCGCATTTATGGGCCGCGGTCTTCAAGCGCTTCTTTCCCTGGGTATGGACCGCTATCCTGGTACTGTTGGCGAGCGGTTTCTACATGCTGTTCAGCATTTTTGGCGGCTTCAAACAATCGCCGCCATTCGTGAACTTCATGCTGGCCCTCGGCATCCTGATGATGCTGTTATTTGCGCATCTGTTCTTTGCGCCCTACCGACGCTTGCGCCATAGCGTCGAGGTCAACGACGAGGACGCGGCACGCAAGGCCATGAGCCAGATTCGCATCACTATGCTCATCAACCTGATCCTGGGGCTGCTGGTGATCCTGGTGGCGATGATGGGAGCTTATTCGTACTTCGATTGAGCATGCCGGCTGCATAATAAAGCGGCATTTCGATCGGCTGCTTACAGCTGAAGCAGACATTGAATCTTAACAGGACAATCGCACATCTACTTCTCTACTTTAAACTTCGAGCATCTGATCAATATCATGAGTAAAGAATGATGCGAAGCAAGGCCAGATCGCTTCAGAAACCATGGAAGCCGTCATGCACAAATTAAGTCCTGCTCTTTCTGTATGCGTTTTGTTAATTATCAGCTGTTCCGTGAATGCCGGCGGCTTGTACGGTGAAGTCACATCACTCACGGAGCCTAGCCCCGCCTTGCTGGACGCATTCGGCCACGGCTACATCAGTGGTATAGCTCTGTCATCCGATGGACAGACGGCGGTGGTAGCGGCCGCCGCTGCTTTGGTCAGCGGTGTCCGGGCCGGCAAGGTTTACATCTATCATTTTGCAAATGGTAATTGGACTCTCAGCCAGGAGATTGATGACCCCGTTCCAGCGGCCTTGGACGAGTTCGGTTGGGCAGTTGCGATTTCAGGAGATGGCAAGAGTGTGCTGATCGGTTCCATAGAGCCGGTAAATGGCCAGTATTATGCCGGTAAAGCCTATCTGTATGCCCTGAATAACGGGAGCTGGAGTCAGGAATACGAGTTCGATGATCCGGCAGCGACCGGGCTGGATTCTTTCAGCAGCAGCAGCGTGGCTCTATCGGGAGACGGCGATACAGCAGTTATAGGCGCCTATGGAACCAACGCCAGCGCTGGTGAAGCCTACGTCTTTCAGAAAATGAACGGCAGCTGGTCTTTGGCGGCATCAATCCCTGATCCAGATGCGACCTCGACTGATGAATTCGGATCTAGCGTAGCCATAACAACTGACGGAAACTCGATTCTAGTCGGCTCAAACGCAGCAGTCGGGGGAAATAACTATGCAGGCAAAGTTTACCTGTTCACGTTGAACAATGGGGCGTGGGTTCAGGAGCATGAGTTCGATGATCCAGCGGCGACTAAGAGTGACTTTTTCGGACTGGGCAATGTGGCACTTTCCGGGGACGGCCAGACCGCCGTGATCGGCGCCCATGGCGCTAATAGTTCAGATGGCGAGGCCTATATATTCAGCAAATCCAATGGCACCTGGATGCAGGTCAAAGCGATTGCGGACCCGGATGAGAGTACCGGCTTCAATGACTATTTCGGGAGCACGGTGGCTGTTTCAGAAAACGGTACCACGGCCCTTATAGGTTCCCAAGCAGCCGTCGGGATAAACAGCTTCGCCGGTAAGGCTTATCTCTACACTCTGGATAACGGCCAATGGACACAAACGAAAGAATTTGATGATCCCGCGGCGTCGGCCGGCGCCGGCTTTGGCTATACAGGGGTAGCACTCGCCGCTGACGGCGAGGCCCTATTCATCAGTGCGGGGGCAACAATTCTGAATAACATCGTCGATGCAGGTGAAGTTTACCTTTATCAGTCGCCGGACGATTTAAGCATCGCGCTTTCGCCAAGTCCGGCTACCGTGACGGCTGGCCAGCAGCTCGAGTTAAACTTGAGCGTAAATAATACAGATGCACAGATAACCGCGTTCAACGCTACGTTGATTGACACTCTGCCCTCGGGGCTGAGCTACGTGAGTTCAAATGGCGCCGGCGGAGATTGCACGGCAAGCGGAGCCACCATTACGTGCACAATCGCAAGCCTTGCGCCGCAAGGTGTCTGGCAACCTACGATAACGGTCGCTACCACGGGCGCCGGCACATTAAACGATACGGCCAGCATAACCAGCAATGAACCTGACCCGAATACGGCTAATAACAATGCCACGGCCAGCATAATGGCGACAGCTTCCAGCGGTCACGGTAATGGTTCTGGTGGTGGAGGCGGTACCTTGGATATCTTCGCACTCGGATTTCTGTGTGGATTATTGGTGCTCGCCGGTCGGCGCGACTTACATCAGGTTGATCGGCATGACCAGCTGCTACCGGCCGAGACTGTGTGAAAACGCATCCGAGATAATGACACAAACTGCGCCACAGCATCCGACGAAGCGTGTCTTATCAAATAAGATGGATGAAGCAGCGA
>JBAWFD010000130.1:0-1524 GCA_049591615.1 Gammaproteobacteria bacterium
GTTCAGCGCGGCGCGCCATGGGCGTCCTTCTGGCTTTCCTTTTTGCCGGCTTTGGTCAGGGCCAGGGCCTGCTGATAAATTTCGCGGCGCGGCAGTCCGGTGGCGTCGGCGACTTCGCCGACCGCATCCTTCAGCGACACGCGCGCTAATGCTTGCCGGAGAAGACTCTCGGTCTCGGCGGCGCTGGCGGCTGGCGCTTCGCCGGGCGGTGCGATGACGAGGACGATTTCGCCGCGCGGCGCCTCCTGTGCGTAAAGCGCAGCGAGGCTCGTCAGGTCGCCGCGTCGGGTCTCCTCGTGCAGCTTGGTGAGTTCGCGGCACACCGCCGCCTCGCGCCGCGGCCCAAGCCCGGCGGCGAGATCGGCCAGGCTGGCGCCGAGCCGCGGACCTGACTCGAACAGCACCAGCGTTGCCGGCACGCGGGCGAGTTCGGCGATACGGGTGCGCCGCGCCGCCTGCTTGGGCGGCAAAAATCCGGCGAACAGAAACGTGTCGGTCGGCAGACCGGCGACGGCAAGCGCCGTCAGCGTGGCGGAGGCGCCGGGCAAGGCCGTGACCGGGTGGCCGGCGTCCTGCACGGCACGGACGAGCTTGTATCCCGGATCGGAGACGAGCGGCGTGCCGGCGTCCGAAACGAGCGCAATCCCGGCGCCGTCGGCCAGCCGCCGCAGCAACAGTGGCCGCGCCTTCGCCGCGTTGTGCTCGTGGTACGGCGTGAGCGGCGTCGCGATGCCATAACGGTCCAAGAGCTTGCGGGTGACGCGGGTGTCCTCGCAGGCGATCACGTCGGCGCCGGCCAGCGTTTCGAGCGCGCGCAGCGTGATGTCGCCGAGATTGCCGATCGGGGTGGCGACGATGTGCAGGCCGCCAACGAGCCGCGGGACCGCAACAGCCTGCCCGGCCAGCGCATAGCTCCGCGGACGGTCGTCTTGCTTGGATAGGGAACCGGGTGCGGCGTCGCTCATTGTCGGCACTCTAGCGGTCCTGCCTTGTGGCGTCATGCCGCGGGAAATTCGCTATCCTTTTCATTTAGTTAACCATTCGCCGCCATTATGTCTGATTGGCGTAGCATCGACGTTCGGGGCGTCGTGGGGAGATTCGCCGTGTCCGCGTATAGGCAGCTTTGGGGGGCGGCGGTTATGCCTACGCGGCGCCGCTCGATGGCGGGCCTCTTGGCAACGGCAGGCGCGCTGCTCACCGGCTGCTCCAGCAATTCGAATTCGCCGTATCTGTCGACCACGCCGGGACCGCAAAGCTCTCAGGTGGCCGCGGGCGCGACCATCGGCGCGGGTCAGGTTAAGGCCGGCCTCATTTTGCCGTTGTCGGCTCCCGGCAATGCCGGGGTTGCCGGCCAGTCGATGCGCAACGCCGCGGAAATGGCGATCGCCGAATTCCAAAATCCCAACATCCAGCTCTTGGTCCGGGACGACGGCGGCACGGCCGAGGCGGCGCGAATTGCTGCGCAGCAATCGCTCGATCAAGGCGCCCAAATCATCCTCGGACCGCTGTTCTCGCAATCGGTCG
>JBAWFD010000131.1:0-5193 GCA_049591615.1 Gammaproteobacteria bacterium
TCAGGAAATCACTTGGAGATAGGCAATGCGCCGGCGATGTCATCGCCGGCGCACCCGCATCACTTCAAAGAAGTTTGTTGCCCGCAGCTGTGACGGCCCGCAACTGCTGTTCTCCGGCCTTGGCCTGCGCGTCCAGTTCCTGGGATACCGCGTACTGGGCAGCGGTGGGCTGCTCGTAGGCTAGACCGATATCCGACGCCAGATAGGCCAGATGGCTGCGCAGCTTGGTCTCATGCAGCAGGCTGCCTTCACTGGACTGGATATCCAGCTGTACCAGGTTGCCGATCACCTGCTGCAGCCGCGCCAGAACCTTACCCGCCTGCGCATCCGTAAGCGTGTGATTAGCAAGCGCAGCAGTCAGCTTGTCGCGTACCGCGATCGCCTGGTTGAGAGTGCGATCAAGGGAATCGAGACTGGCATGGATCTTCATCTGCAGAGCCAGGCGCGCTTCCAGTCCACCACGGGCCGGATGCAGGCGCGGATCCAATGCAATCTCGAACGCCTGCTCTGATTTACGACCGCCGTAATCCAGAACTACCCGGTAACGGCCCGGCAATACCTCAGGTCCGATCACCTCGTCTTCTTCGCCGCCGGCCGCAACCGGCACCTCGAAACTATTCACCTCGGTGGCATCCGGATAGCGCAGATTCCACTGGAACAGGTTCATACCAGGAGTAATAGCCGTGAGCTTCTCCTCGGCCATCTGCTTCTTCTGGTTGGGCTTCAGATTGTCTTTGACCGTATCCGCCAGCTCATGCTGCTTGGTCTTCAGATGCAAATCGAAACTCCGCACCACCCGGCCCTTGTCATCCAGGAAGCTCAGGCTCACCGGGGTCTTGCCGTCATACCCAGCCGGTATCTGGAAGAACACGCTGGCACCATAGGGCGGATTACTGCCGGCGTCGTGCAGAAAATGCGCATACTCGCTGGCGCCATAAGTGTGTGTCAGCCAGGCGCTCTGTGGCGCAAACACCTGGGCGACTTCGGCACCGCTGTTGACTGGCTTGGTCATCTGTTCCAGCAACGCCAGATTGTCCAGCACCCAGAAGGCGCGACCGTGGGTGGCCACCACGATTTCGCCCTGACGTGTATCGATCTTCAGATCGCGCACTTGAACTTTCGGCAGGTTCAATGACAAGGGCTGCCAGTGTCCGCCGCCGTTAAAGCTCACGAACACCGTGTTCTTGGTACCCAGGAACAGGAGTTTGTCGTCGGAAGGATCCTGGCGAATCACGAACGCGTACTGGTCATCCGGCACGCCAGTGCTCAACGATTCCCAATGCTTACCGTAATCGCTGGTCTCGAACACATAGGGATGAAAATCATCCCACATGTAGCGCGAGGCCGTCAGATAGGCCGTGTCCTTGGCCACATGTGAAGCTTCAATGGACGAGATCTGAGCCCACTGCGGCAGATCCTTGGGCGTGATGTCCGTCCAGTGCCGTCCGCCGTCGGTGGTGATGTGCACCAAGCCGTCAGCCGAGCCGGCCCACATGATTTTGCCGTCCAAGGGCGACACTGCCAGCGCCGAGACGTCCGGGAAGATCTCCGCACCCGACTGATCCAGATCGACCGGCCCGCCGCTGGGCATCTCAGTGGCTGGATCATTACGCGTCAGATCCGGGCTGATACGCGTCCAGTTAGCGCCTTCATCCGTGCTCTTAAGCACATACTGGGAAGCCGCCAACAGTTCATTTTTGTTCACTGTCGAGAACAGTATCGGATGGGTCCAGCCAAAGCGATATTTCAACTCGCCTGAAGAAGCACCCTCCTGATAATTGGGCCAGGGGCTGACGCCCCGATACTGGCCCGTGGCACTGTCATAGCGCATCAAGATGCTGTAGTAACCGCTACCGAAAGTGATGTTGGGATCACCCGGCTTAGGCGCGATGAAAGTGCTTTCGCCGTAGGCCACGCTCTGCCAGTCGCCCAGAGGGATCATGCCGTCGGGCGTGGCGCTCGGTCCCTCGAAGGAACCTTCATCCTGCTGTGCGCCATAGATGTGGAACGGGAACTGGTCGTCTAGGGCCACATGGTAGAACTGGCCGGTGGGCTGGTTATGTTCGGTACTCCAAGTCTGACCGCCGTCCACGGACACCGTGGCGCCGCCATCGTTACCTTCCAATAAGATTTTGGGATCATTGGGATTGATCCACACGATATGGTTGTCGCCGTGGGGTGTATGCAGCTTGGAGAACAGTTTGCCGCCGTCGCGCGACACCCATAGGGCATCCACTTCCGGCACATATACCACGTCCGGGTTGGTGGGATCGACGAAGATGCTCATATAGTAGAAAGCCCGCTGGCGCAGGCTCCAGTTGTCATTCACCCGCGTCCAGTGTTCGCCACTGTCGTCGGAACGGAACACGCCGCCGTCCTTGGCCTGCACGATGCTGTACACCACCTGCGGATTGCTGGCGGCCACACTCACGCCGATGCGCCCAAGTATCCCCTGGGGAAAGCCCGGGTTATCGGAGATTTCAGTCCAGTGGGCGCCGCCGTCGCTGCTCTTATATAGACCGCTGCCGGGGCCACCATCTTCCAATTTCCAGGGGGTGCGGTAGGCCTGCCACATCGCCGCGTACAACACCTGGGAATTCTTTGGGTCCATCACCAGATCGATGGCGCCGGTATCGGCATCCACGTACAGCACCTTGCTCCAGGTCTTGCCGCCGTCCACCGACTTGAACACCCCACGCTCCGCATTGCCTTTGAACACATGCCCCATGGAGGAGGCATACACGGTGTCGGGATTTTGGGGATCCACCACCAGCGCGCTGATGGTATGGGTCTCATCGAGGCCGGCCTGCTTCCAGGTCTTGCCGGCGTCATCGGAGCGGAACACGCCGTCGCCGGTGATCACGTCACCGCGGATATCGCTCTCGCCGGTGCCCGCATAGATAATTTTAGAATTGGAAGGCGCCACCGCGATGGCGCCGATGCTGTTGCTGGAACCCGGCAGCGTGCCGTCGGAGATATTCGTCCAGCTGACGCCGTAATTGCTGCTCTGCCACACGCCGCCGTCCACGGCACCCATATAGAAAAGATTCTGCTGCCCAGGCACGCCGGCGATGGCCACCACGCGTCCGCCGATATACGGGCCGACGCTGCGCCATTCGAGCTTGCTGATGGGTGAGATTTCCGCGGGCGGCGCGGTAGCTGCCGAGACCGCGGTGATGGTGAGGACGGCCGCGCACACGGCCAGACCGAAATATTTGAAATCGAAGGGTCGGATAGAACGCTGCATGACTCAACCTCCTGCAGGATTGTTTTTCGGGGGCTATCACATGGGGGCGCTGATTATGGACTATGCGCAAATAATTTTCCCGGCTGGCTATTATGTCGCCAACGACCCGGGTCTGGCCCGGCTGGACCCAAGGCCGAGGCGGCCCTGAACGCCTGACCTAGATCATGGCTACCTCGAGGTGGCAAGCGTAATCTTATTTTTGTAAATTCTTTAGTTCAGCTACTCACCGAGGATACCAGCATGGCAAAGAAAACCGCATCCCGCGGCCGTGCCAAGACCGCAAAGAAGACAGCCCCAAAGCGCAAGCGTGCCCGCCGGGTCGCCAAGTCCGCCAAGACAACGAGCCCCAAGGCTCGGAAAGCTAGCAGCATTAGAGCCATGAAACCCATAGCGCCTGAAGCCGCCAAGACCAGCAAGCAAGCGCAGGTCAAAAATGAACTGCGCGAAAAGTATGTCACCGAGCAAGGCAACACCGCCTTCGAGGATTATTTCAGTTCAGGATCAGAACATTTTGGACTTTGATGACGGCTGCGTGTTGGCTAGCGTGCGATGACATCGCATTCACATAGCCGGCAGCAACCCCGCGGGGCATTCACACACGGGGATCGACGCCGCGCACTGCCCCGGTGCGCGGCCGGAGCTTCTCACGCGACACTCACTACAAAGCCGTGCTTCGAGTAAATCAATTCTGTTATTCGCTTTCAGATCGGCCGTAGACCCATTTAATCGTTCCTGCCGTCAAGTGCTCGCTCCAGCGGATCAGGCGTTTGTTTTTGCGCATGCCGCCCCACAGGAAATTCACCCAGCGCGGATGTGAATAGAACTGCATCAGCGTTACGTGCGCATTCGGCCCACGCACCTGCGGAACCACCAGCCGGATAATCAAGACATTGCCGATGGCCGCCAGCATTACAGCCATGTATGCAATGGCGATGAACAAAGCAACGATGGGCACCAAGATCAGGAGCTTCAGCACCGTCATACTAGAGGTCTGGGGACCAAAGGCCATGAAGGAAGCGAGTTTGGGCAACAGCACCATGATCAGCAACAGACACGGTACCGTGCAGAAGATAGTGAAAAAGCTGCGGAAGACCTGGAGCTGGATATTACACACCCGTTCAGTTAATTCGCTGGCGTTTCTAAGTGCTAGATTTGAACGCGACACGCCTCGAACTCCCGATCTTCTCCATTACTTGGCTGGTATGCAGCTTGGCAAAATTGATTAAAGCAAGGCTTGATTTCGGTCACTGCTGCGCCTTCAGAACCTTCTGCGCTTTCAATTCCTCCAGCTCCCTTTCCCGCGCTTGCTTGCGCAACCCGCTGATTTCAACCAGGCGCTGCAAGTATGCGGCGCTTTCCGCATCGTATGCCTGCCATTGACAACCGATGACCCCGTTCTTGACGCGCATGACGTCAGCCTGCATATCGATCGTGATGATGTCTGCCACGCGCCATTCCACCGTAAAGTGGGTGCCACTTTGCGGCCGCCAGCCGCGCGGGCAACGTGCCCGGAAGCCGCGTAATGACAGATCGATGATCCTGCAATCGTGTAGGTGCTCACCTTCGCGGATGCGGATAATCGAGGGGAAACGGAATCGCTGGGACAGACGTCGATCAGAATCGTTAGTAGTTTGCATGGGGCGCTCGTGGCATAACTGACATACCGGCTTCAGTTCAATAAGGGATGATCCTTCGGCAGCTGCTTCGAATACCAGATGGCCAGCTTGTGGCGCATAGTTTGCTGCGAGACTTGATCTTCCGGCAAGGGTTGAATCAATTTATCGTGTACTAGTAATCTATAAATATAGAGTATCTTGTCAGCGGCGGAATCTGTGGGTTCGAAGATGGCAGCCCCCCGTTTCTCGGCATACTTCACACCAACCAGAATCGCTTCGTGGACGAGCTCGGTTTCATGTTTGATTTTTTTCATATCGCCACTTCTAGGC
>JBAWFD010000132.1:0-26579 GCA_049591615.1 Gammaproteobacteria bacterium
CTGCATGTGCATGAGACACACGGGTACAGCACAAGCCCGCGCGGCCTCCAGCGCACCCGACAAGCGCAGTGCATAGACATCGTTGATCATGGCGGCGCCGGCGCCGACGGCCGCACGCATGACTTCCGGTTTGCTAGTATCTATGGAAATCAGAACGTCAGATTCAGATGCCAGCCGTTCGATAAGCGGTATAACGCGGTCCAACTCCAGCTGCTCACTGACTGCAGCAGAACCCGGGCGGGTGGATTCCCCGCCGATATCGATGATGGCGGCGCCTTCTTCATGCATGCGCAGCGCATGCCGCAATGCCGCATCCAGATCCGTGAAGGCACCGCCGTCAAAGAACGAATTCGGCGTACGATTCAGCACCCCCATGACCCTGGGTTGCGACAGGTCCAGCGTATGCTTACCCAACTGTAACTGCACAATGGTTCCCGGTGTGTAGATTTGCAGCCATAAAAAAGCCGGCGTTTCCGCCGGCTTGATTACAGCATGTTTTCCTAGTGCTGGCTCGCAGGATCACCGATTTTGGTGTCGGTCTTGGGTGCAGTTGCCGCAGCGGGCACGGCTGCCGGCAGACCACCATGGTCGCTGTCATCCCAGCCCTTGGGTGTACCGGGCTGCTTGCCGCTCATGATGGCGTCGATCTGGTCGGCATCGATGGTCTCATACTTTATGAGCGCATCGGCCATGATCTTGAGTTTCTCCATGTTATCAGTCAGCAGCTGTTTGGCCCGCTGGTAATTGCGGTCGATGAGGGTGCGCACTTCCAGGTCAATGGTATTTTGCGTGTCACTGGAGATGTTCTTGTGACGCGTCACGGAATGACCCAGGAATACTTCGCCCTCCTCTTCTTCATAGCTGAGCGGCCCAAGTTTTTCGGACAGCCCCCATTTGGTGACCATGTTACGGGCAATGCGCGTGGCGCGTTCGATATCATTGGCAGCGCCCGTGGTGACACACTCTTCGCCGAAGACCAGTTCTTCAGCTACACGCCCGCCGAACAGACTCGATAACTGACTTTCCAGGCGACGCTTGCTGTAACTGTAACGATCGTCTTCCGGCAGGAACATGGTGATGCCCAGAGCACGGCCGCGCGGAATGATACTAACTTTATAGACAGGATCATGGTCCGGCACCAGTCGACCGACGATGGCATGGCCGGATTCATGGAACGCCGTCAGGTGCTTCTCATCCTCGCTCATGACCATGGAGCGGCGCTCCGCACCCATCATGATCTTGTCCTTGGCCTTCTCGAATTCATCCATGCTCACACTGCGTTTGTTGACGCGCGCCGCGAACAACGCCGCTTCATTGACGAGATTGGCGAGGTCGGCGCCCGAAAATCCCGGCGTGCCACGCGCGATGATGGCAGGTCTCACATCGTCAGCGATGGGCACCTTGCGCATATGAACTTTTAGTATCTGTTCGCGGCCGCGCACATCCGGCAGCGGCACTACTACCTGGCGATCAAAACGACCGGGGCGCAACAACGCCGGATCCAGCACATCCGGACGGTTGGTGGCGGCGATGATGATCACGCCCTCGCTGCCTTCGAAACCATCCATCTCCACCAGCAGTTGATTGAGCGTCTGCTCACGTTCGTCATGCCCACCGCCCAGACCGGCACCGCGATGCCGCCCGACGGCATCAATCTCATCGATGAATATGATGCAGGGTGCATGTTTCTTGGCCTGCTCGAACATGTCGCGCACCCGCGAAGCGCCCACGCCTACGAACATCTCCACGAAATCCGAACCGGAGATACTGAAGAACGGCACCTTGGCTTCGCCGGCGATGGCCTTGGCCAATAAGGTCTTACCAGTACCCGGTGCGCCCACCATCAGCACGCCGCGCGGGATGCGCCCGCCAAGTTTCTGGAACTTGCCCGGATCACGCAGGAATTCCACCAGCTCCGCAACTTCCTCCTTGGCTTCCTCTACACCGGCCACGTCGCTGAAATTGATCTTCACCTGATCTTCGCCGAGCATGCGCGCGCGGCTCTTGCCAAAAGACATGGCCCCGCGCCCGCCGGCACCGCCTGACATTTGGCGCATGAAATAAATCCACACACCGATAAGCAATAACATCGGTCCCCAAGAGAACAACAATTGCAGCAACCAGGAGGTCTGTTCCGGAGGTTTGGCTGCGATTTTCACATTGGCGTTATTCTTGCGCAGACTGTCTACCAACGGCGCGAAATCCGTAGTCAGCGGGCTATAGGTGCTGAACTTCTCGCCCGAAGACAGGCTGCCGGTGATGCTACGGCCATCGAAAGTGATGTCCGTGATGCTGCCTTCCTGGACGTCCGTGAGGAAACTGGAATAGGCGATGGCCTGGGTCTTGCTGCTACTCGACGTGAAGCTGTTGAATACCGCCAGCAGCACCACTGCAATCAGGATCCAGATAATCAGAGTTTTGAGAAAATCGTTCAAAATCAGCTACCTCGCAAGCGTCCCAGCCGATGCTGTGGACTATTCCATCATTGAGACAGTACTACACCCGCGGATGTTTGGCCAATAAAAACAGCTCGCGACTGCGGGCCCGCGATGCCTTGGGCTTGCGTGTGGCCACCGTATGGAAGCCTGCTCGCAGCTCCTGTAGATAAGCAGTAAATCCCACTCCCTGAAATACCTTAACCAGGAAACCGCCCTGCGGTCCAAGTGCCGAACGGGCGAACGCCAATGATTGCTCTGCCAGATGCATGGCGCGGGGCTGGTCAATGGCATCATCTCCACTGATATTGGGGGCCAAATCCGACAAAACAAGGTCAATGGCTTGGCCTGCCAATCGTTGCCGCAGCTGATCCTGAACCGCATCCTGGGTGAAATCCCCCTGGATAATTTCCACGCCCGCCATGGGTTCCATGGGCAAAATATCCAGAGCCATAACACTGCCATGACCTGCCAGGAGCTTCGCAGCATACTGACTCCAGCCACCGGGAGCCGCACCTAAATCTACAATCGCCATGCCGCGTTTGATGAGATGGTCACGCCGCTGGATTTCTTCAAGCTTGAAAACTGCGCGCGAACGCCAGCCCGCTTGCTGGGCACGTTTTACATAGGTATCGGAAAAATGCTCGGCCAGCCAGCGGCCGCTGCTTTTGGTGCGTTTAGGCATAAGCTCAGATGTGGCGCGTTCGGGTTATTGACTGAAAGCCCGGACTGTCGGTCAGGTGGCATGCATCATTGTTCATAACGAACTTCGATGATCTCAAATTGACGCTGTCCGGAAGGGGTTTTCACCACCACCACGTCGCCCTGCTGTTTGCCGATGAGCGCGCGCGCCATGGGTGAATTGACTGACACCCGACCGGACTTGATATCCGCCTCGTCCTCGCCCACGACCTGATACGTGACTTCGCTGCCGTTTTCCTCATCTTCCAGCTTTACCGTGCAACCAAATACTACCTTGCCGCCTGCATTGATCTTGGTCACATCAATGATCTCTGCGTTTGATAGTTTGGATTCCAGTTCCTGGATGCGGCCTTCAGCAAAACTCTGCTGTTCGCGGGCCGCATGATATTCGGCATTCTCACTCAGATCACCGTGGGCACGCGCTTCGGCAATAGCCTTGATGATGCGCGGACGGTCCTCGCTCTTGAGGCGTTTAAGTTCCTCGCGCAGACGCTCGGCTCCGCGTACCGTCAATGGCGTTTTTGCCATCAGGCGAGTTCCCGGTGCAAATCCTGCAGTTTATTCACATCGGCTGAATCGAGATAATCCAGCGCGATGATCGTGGCCTTGGCTGCCGCGATGGTGGTGTAATAAGTAATCTTATGGAAGACTGCTTCACGGCGGATGGAGTTGGATTCAAGTATCGCTTGCTTGCCTTCAGTAGTATTCACGATCAGGCTTACCTCTTCATTCTTGATGAGGTCCACCACGTGCGGCCGGCCCTCACGCACCTTGTTGATATGTTCGCAGGCTACGCCCGCGGCTTCCAGTGCCGCAGCGGTGCCGTGAGTTGCGACCAGCTTGAAGCCGCGCTGCACTAGTGCGCGTGCCAGGCCGATGGCAGCCGGTTTGTCCTGGTTGCGCACCGACAACAGCGCTTTGCCGGCAGTCGGGATGATGATTCCCGACGCGAATTGCGCCTTGGCATAGGCTTCACCGAAACTGCGCCCGGTACCCATGACTTCACCGGTGGACTTCATTTCCGGACCCAGGATTGGATCAACCCCGCGGAACTTGATAAAGGGGTACACCGGCTGCTTGACTGAGTAATATTTGGGCACAGGAATCGTTTTGATACCTTGCTGCTCGAGGCTGCGTCCCACCATGCAGCGCGCCGCCACTTTAGCCAGCGGCACGCCCACGGCCTTGGAGACGAATGGCGCGGTACGTGAGGCGCGCGGATTCACTTCCAGTATATATAGTTTGTCACCCTGGATGGCGAACTGGATGTTCATGAGGCCCACGACATTCAGGGCCTTGGCTAGCTGCGCGGTCTGCTCGCGGATGCGCACTTGCATGTCCGCTGACAGGCTATTGGGCGGCAGTGAACAGCCGGAATCGCCGGAATGGATGCCCGCCTGTTCGACGTGTTCCATGATGCCGCCGATGAGCACGTGCTTGCCGTCCGAGAGCGCATCCACATCCACCTCGATGGCGTCTTCCAGAAACCGGTCCATAAGCACCGGTGAGTTATTGGATACTTGCACCGCATTGCGGATATACCCGAGCAGATCTTCTTCGTTGAACACCACTTCCATGGCACGGCCACCCAACACATACGAGGGCCGCAGCATCAGTGGAAATCCCACTTGACGGGCCAACCGCACGGCTTCGCCTTCATTACGAGCGCTGCGCGCCGGCGGCTGCAGCAAGCCGAGCTTGTCCACCAGCTGGGAAAAACGCTCACGATCCTCGGCGCGATCGATGCTATCCGGCGAGGTGCCGATGATGGGAGCGCCTGCAGCTGCCAAGGCGCGCGCCAGCTTCAGCGGTGTCTGGCCGCCAAACTGCACAATCACCCCCATGGGTTTCTCAAGATCGATGATCTCCATCACATCTTCGAAGGTCAGCGGCTCGAAATACAGGCGGTCAGAGGTATCGTAGTCTGTGGACACGGTCTCCGGATTGCAGTTGACCATGATGGTCTCGTAGCCGTCTTCCCGCAGCGCCAGGGCCGCATGCACGCAGCAGTAATCGAACTCGATGCCCTGACCAATGCGGTTGGGTCCGCCACCCAGCACCACGATCTTCTTGTGCTTGCTGGGTGCGGCTTCGCATTCCTCTTCATAGGTGGAATACATGTAGGCGGTGGTGGCCGCAAATTCCGCTGAGCAGGAATCCACGCGCTTGTACACCGGCCGCACGCCATGACGTAAACGCAAACTGCGAATCTGGCTCTCCTTGCAGCCCAGCAAAGATGCCATGCGGCTGTCGGAGAATCCCTTGCGTTTTAGTGCGCGCAAGCGCCCAGCATCCAGAGCCTGAAGACCTCCGGCGGTGATCACGCGCTCTTCTTTGACCAGATCTTCGATCTGTGCAAGGAACCATGGATCGATCCGGGTATGACTTGCCACTTCTTCCAACGACAAACCTGCACGAAAAGCATCGGCCACATACCAGAGGCGTATCGGACCCGGCGCCCGCAACTCATGCCGCAGAACATCCATGACACCCGCAGCGTTAAAATCCGTGAGCTGCTCCTCGAGCCCGGCGCTACCGGTTTCGAGTCCTCGCAAAGCTTTTTGCAGGGATTCCTGGAAGGTACGCCCGATAGCCATGACCTCACCCACAGATTTCATTTGGGTGGTGAGCCGTGGTTCCGCCTGGGGGAACTTCTCGAAGGTGAAGCGCGGTACTTTGGTGACCACATAATCGATGCTGGGCTCGAAGGAGGCCGGAGTCGCTCCCCCGGTAATTTCGTTTTTCAATTCATCCAATGTGTAGCCCACGGCGAGTTTGGCGGCGACCTTTGCAATCGGAAACCCGGTCGCCTTGGAAGCCAATGCCGAAGATCGCGAGACCCGCGGATTCATTTCGATGACCAGCAGGCGCCCATCGTCAGGATTGACAGCGAACTGCACGTTGGAACCGCCGGTCTCCACGCCCACCTTGCGCAATACCGCCAGCGAGGCATCGCGCATGAGCTGGTATTCCTTGTCGGTCAAAGTTTGGGCCGGTGCCACGGTGATGGAATCGCCGGTGTGCACACCCATGGGGTCCAGATTCTCGATAGAACACACGATGATGCAGTTGTCCTTGCGGTCGCGCACCACTTCCATCTCGAATTCCTTCCACCCCAGCACCGATTCCTCGATCAGCATTTCATTGGTGGGTGACAGATCCAGGCCCAGTTCGCAGATCTCCACGAACTCATCACGGTTGTAGGCGATACCGCCACCGGAACCACCCAAAGTGAATGACGGGCGAATGATGGTGGGATAGCCGATTTCTGCCTGCACCGCCAAGGCTTCTTCCAGATTGTGGGCCAGGCCGGCGCGCGGTACTGCCAAGCCGATATCCTGCATGGCGCGCCGGAACAGATCCCGGTCTTCGGCCATGTCGATGGCTTCACGGGATGCGCCGATCATTTCCATTTTGTATTTCGCCAGTACCCCTTCGCGCACCAGATCGAGCGCGCAGTTGAGCGCCGTCTGCCCGCCCATGGTCGGCAACAGCGCATCCGGGCGTTCCTTCTCGATAATGCGTGCGAGGGTACGCCAATGTATCGGCTCGATATACACAGCGTCAGCGGTACCCGGGTCGGTCATGATGGTGGCGGGATTGGAATTCACCAGCACTACTCGGAAGCCTTCCTCACGCAGTGCCTTGCAGGCCTGAGCGCCGGAATAATCGAACTCGCAGGCCTGGCCGATGACGATAGGGCCGGCACCAATGATCAGGATGCTTTTTATGTCCGTGCGTTTTGGCATCTAAGTCCTACTCACAGTCAGCGGTTCGCGGTTACCCGGGCCGCAGAATGCTTGACGCTTTTCAGAGCGTCGGTGTTTTGTCACTAGGGTTCTCATGGGTCAGCTGGCAGCAGCGCTCAGGGGCTGTATGCGACGCGCCTGCATGGCGCGCGCAAAGCGTTCAAATAATGGTTTGATGTCATGCGGGCCGGGGCTGGCTTCCGGATGCCCCTGGAAACTGAAGGCCTCACAATCGGTACGCTCCATTCCCTGCAGGGTTCCGTCGAACAACGACCGGTGCGTAGCCCGCAAATTTGCGGGCAGTGATTTCTCGTCCACTGCGAAACCATGATTCTGGCTGGAGATCATCACCCGGCCAGTATCCAGATCGATGACCGGATGGTTGGCGCCATGATGGCCGAATTTCATCTTGACCGTCCTGGCACCGCTGGCGAGTCCCAACAGTTGATGGCCCAGGCAAATGCCAAAGATTGGTATGCCGCTGTTGAGAAATTCCCGCAGCGCCTTGATGGCGTAATCGCACGGTTCCGGGTCACCGGGTCCGTTGGAAAAGAACAGACCATCGGGATCCAGCGCCAAGGTTTCCTGCGCCGTCTGCATGGCGGGCACCACGGTCACGCGACAAGCGTGATCCGCGAGGATACGCAGGATGTTGTACTTGATGCCATAGTCATAGGCCACCACATGCAAGCCTGTGCTTTTTACTTTCGGGCTGGCGTTGCTACTCAACTGCCAGGTGCCGGAATCCCAGGAATAGGATTTCTTGGTGCTCACGACTTTGGCGAGGTCCATGCCCTTGAGCCCAGGAAATGCGCGCGCAAGTCGCAAGGCCTGGGTTTCATCGATATCAACGCCCGCCTGGATGCATCCACTCTGCGTACCTTTCTCCCGCAACAAACGCGTAAGTTTGCGGGTGTCGATGCCAGCGATCGCCACCACATCCTCGCGCCTGAGATAATCCGGCAACGATTCTTCGGCGCGCCAACTGCTCACCTGTTGCGACAGGTCGCGGATGATGAGGCCAGCCGCCATGATCCGGTTGGACTCGCAATCCTGCCGATTGACGCCGGTGTTGCCGATGTGGGGATGGGTGAAAGTGATCAGTTGCCGGCAGTAGGACGGATCCGTGAGGATCTCCTGATAACCAGTCATGGCGGTGTTGAACACCACTTCGCCGACCGTCTGGCCGGTCGTGCCAATGGAAATGCCTCGGAAAATCGTACCGTCCTCGAGAGCCAGGATGGCCGGTTGTTCCAAAGGCACCTCCTCATTACGCACGCGGCAGTAGGGCCTGCGCGCCTACCACCAGATCCCCGCATTTAGTCTGCGGGCAACAATCAAAGCGCAGAGATTTTAACGGAAGTCATGGGCGCACGTCCACGCCTTTCAAGCTCGTCGCGCCTGAAAACCGAGCACATCCGCCATCGCATACATCCCTGGCTGTTTATTGACGATCCAGCAGGCTGCGGTCAACGCGCCATAGGCGAATGCCGCGCGACTCTGGGCACGGTGGGCCAATTCCACCTGCTCAGCGCTGCCGGTAAACGTCACAGTGTGGTTTCCCACAATCTCACCCTGGCGGATTGAGGTAAAACAGATGCCGCCGGGCTTGGTGGGACTGATCTGTCCAGGCATTTCAAAAATCGCACGCTCTTTCAGTTCGACGGCGCGCCCCGCGGCCACGGCTTCACCCAGGGCTAATGCCGTACCCGAGGGTGCGTCTTTCTTATGGCTATGATGTTGGTCCTTGATCTCGACGGCAAAGTCTTCACCCAGTGCACTCGCGGCGGTGCGTGCGAGTTGCATCAATAAAACGGCGCCGAGGCTCATGTTAGGCGCCACCAATACCGGGATGCTTCGAGCAGCCAGCGTCAGTTTTTCCTTCAACGCCCCATCCAAACCAGTAACGCCAGTGACCAGCGGTTTGCACGCTGCTACACAGGTATCGACCGCTATGGCTGTAGATGCGGGCGTGGAAAAATCCACCAGCACATCGCTGCGTGTGAGCGCCTTTTCCAAATCGGCAGTATATGTAAGTCCACCTGCATCCCGGCTTACTAACAGGCTGTCTACAGATACGACGGCGGCACTAATACCTGCCCCTGGAAAGTCGTGCGCCGTTTCCATCAGCGTCCGCCCCATGCGTCCCGCTGCCCCCAGCAGTGCGATATTAATGATTGGATGATTTCCCTGTGTGGGACTCACGTGTGCGCGCGCTCGAAGAATTTTCTCACACCCTCAAGCCAGGAGCGTTCGCGCGGGGAATGCTTGCCGCCCTCATCGCGTAGCGCCGCATCCAATTTCTTCAGCAAATCTTTCTGTTCGCGGTTCAGATTCACCGGCGTCTCCACTTCGATGCGGCACAGCAAATCACCAGTCGCACCGCCACGCACCGGCTTCACGCCCTTGGCGCGTAAGCGCAGGATTTTGCCGGCCTGGGTTTCGGGGGGGATCTTAAGCACCACGCGCCCGTCCAAAGTCGGTACTTCCAGTTCACCGCCGAGTACCGCGGTCATGAAGGATACCGGCACCTCGCAGATCAGATCTGCGCCTTCGCGGGCAAATATCGCATGCGGGCGCACCGCGATCTCGACATACAAATCTCCGGCAGGTCCGCCCAGAGGACCAGCCTCGCCTTCGCCGGCCAGTCGGATGCGATCGCCGCTGTCCACGCCCGCCGGCACTTTAACCGACAGGTTTCTGCGTTCTTCCACCCGTCCCTGGCCGTGGCATTTAGAACAGGGATCGCCGATGACAGTGCCGTTGCCGTGGCAGCGCGGGCAGGTTTGCTGGATGGAAAAGAAACCCTGCTGCATGCGCACCTGTCCCTGACCACCGCAGGTGGGGCAGGCCTGGGGCTTGCTGCCTTTTCTGGCGCCGCTGCCGTCACAGACTTCGCAGCGCACCAGAGTCGGGACACGAATGCTGATGGTATCGCCGAAAACCGCCTGCTCCAGGTCGAGTTCCAGTTCATAGCGCAGGTCCGCACCGCGATACACACGCTGACCCCGCCCCCCGCGTCGGCCGCCGCCGAAGATATCCCCGAACATGTCGCCGAAGATGTCACCAAAGGCATCACCGGGGCTGAAACCACCACGGCCGCCTGCGGCACTTGCTTCGACACCTGCATGACCGAACTGATCGTAGGCAGCACGTTTGTGTGCGTCGCTCAGGACTTCGTAAGCTTCCTTGGCTTCCTTGAACTTGCCTTCGGCAGCCACATCGCCGGTATTACGGTCTGGATGAAATTTCATCGCTAGACGCCGGTAAGCTTTCTTGATCTCGGCCTCCGGTGCGCCGCGCGCAATACCCAGCACTTCGTAATAATCGCGTTTGCTCATTGCGCAGTTACCTTGTCAATGCATGCAACCGAAACCAACCTGATAAAAATGCCGGTGCATTGCAAAAGCCGGCATGGCCGCCGGCAGTTGAGATCTTGTTTCTGAGATTTCTGGTTGCCATGCCCATTGAGTCATAACCCCCCATTGGCTCAACTGCCCGCGCCGGCAAACCCTATGGTGGCCGGCGCGGGCACTATGCCAGCCAGCTTGATTGCTGGTGCTTATTTCTTGTCGTCTTTGACCTCTTCAAATTCCGCATCTACTACGTTTTCCTTGCTCTCGCCGTTGCCGGGCTTGCCAGCGGGTTGCGCGTCCTCCGGCTGCTTGGACGCGTACATGCGCTCCGCCAGCTTGGCGGAGGCTTGCGCCAATGCCTGGGTCTTGGTCTCGATGACGCCCTTGTCATCCTTCTTGATGACTTCCTTGAGATCACGTACTGCGGCTTCGATGCTGGCACGCTCTTCACCGCTGACCTTGTCGCCCAGTTCCTTGAGGGATTTTTCGGTGGCATGCACCAAGCTGTCTGCCTGATTGCGCGCATCCACCAGCTCGCGGGCCTTGCGGTCTTCTTCCGCGTGCGCCTCCGCGTCCTTCACCATGCGTTCGATGTCTTCTTTCGACAGGCCCGAAGAGGCCTTGATGGTGATCTTCTGTTCCTTGTTGGTAGCTTTGTCCTTGGCCGAGACATTCAGGATGCCGTTGGCATCGATATCGAAGCTTACTTCGATCTGTGGCATGCCGCGCGGTGCCGGCGGTATGTCGGAAAGATCGAACCGTCCCAGGGATTTGTTGTCGCGCGCCAGCTCGCGCTCGCCCTGCAGCACGTGCACTGTCACCGCCGTCTGATTGTCATCGGCGGTGGAAAACACCTGTGATGCTTTGGTCGGGATGGTGGTGTTCTTCTCGATGAGTTTGGTCATAACACCGCCCAGGGTCTCGATACCCAGAGACAGCGGCGTCACGTCCAGCAGCAGCACGTCCTTGACATCGCCTTTGAGTACACCCGCCTGGATACCGGCGCCTACGGCCACGGCTTCGTCAGGATTAACGTCCTTGCGTGGCTCCTTGGCGAATAAATCCTTCACGATCTCCTGGACCTTGGGCATGCGCGTCTGGCCACCCACCAGAATGACATCGTGCACTTCGCTCACCGACAGACCGGCGTCCTTGAGCGCGATCTTGCACGGCTCCACGGTTTTCTGGATCAGGTCTTCAACTAGCGACTCCAGTTTGGCGCGCGTCAGCTTGATGTTGAGATGTTTTGGTCCACTGGCATCCGCGGTGATATAAGGCAGGTTGACTTCGGTCTGCTGGGTGGAGGAAAGCTCGATCTTGGCTTTCTCGGAAGCTTCCTTGAGGCGCTGCATGGCCAAAGGATCTTTGCGCACGTCGATGCCCTGCTCTTTGCGGAATTCCTCGGCGATGTAGTCGATGATGCGTTTGTCGAAATCCTCGCCGCCCAAGAAGGTATCGCCGTTGGTGGACAGCACCTCGAACTGGTGTTCGCCATCCACTTCCGCGATCTCGATGATGGAGATATCGAAGGTACCGCCGCCCAGATCGTACACGGCAATCTTGCGGTCGCCGGTAACCTTATCCATGCCATAGGCGAGGGCCGCGGCCGTGGGTTCGTTGATAATGCGTTTCACATCCAGGCCCGCGATCTTGCCGGCATCTTTGGTAGCTTGGCGCTGGGAATCATTGAAATACGCCGGCACGGTGATGACCGCTTCGGTCACCGGCTCGCCGAGATAATCCTCGGCGGTCTTCTTCATTTTCTGCAGCACGCGCGCGGAAATCTCCGGCGGCGCCATTTTCTTGCCGTTGACTTCCACCCAGGCATCACCGTTGTCGGCCTTAACGATGCGATAGGGCACCATGCCGATGTCTTTTTGCACTACCTCATCGGCGAACTTGCGCCCGATGAGACGCTTGATAGCGTACAAGGTATTCTTGGGGTTGGTGACCGCTTGGCGTTTGGCCGACTGGCCCACCACCACTTCGTTGTCCTTGGTGAAGGCCACGATGGAGGGCGTGGTGCGGTCGCCCTCGCTGTTTTCGATGACCTTAGGTTTACCGCCCTCCATCACCGCCACGCAGGAGTTGGTGGTGCCCAGGTCGATGCCAATAATTTTGCTCATGGATGAAACTCTCCGGATTGAAGGCCAAAATTGCTTGTTGCTCAACTAGATGGGGGTTGTTGCTGGGCTTTCAAGCGGCTGCGCCCGGGGTCCTGGCCACGATGACCCGCGCCGGCCGCAGCAGACGACCATTGAGCTGAAAGCCTTTCTGGATCGTGTTTAGAACCGTCCCTGGACCAGCCTCGGTCGTGTCTTGCATGGCCATGGCCTCGTGCAGCTCGGGGTTGAAATCCTCGCCCTTGGCTGGATTGATCTCGCTAACCCCGGCCCGCTCCATGGCCGTAACCAGGAGTTTCAGGGTCATGTCCATGCCTTCCCTGAGACCGGCGGCTGTGGTATCGGCGGCAGAGATGCCCATTTCCAAGCTGTCCCGCACTGGCAGTAGTTCCATCAGGAAACGCTCGAGTGCGAATTTATGAGCATTCTCCAGGTCCCGCTGGGTGCGTTTGCGAAGATTGTCCAGCTCGGCGGCCATCCGCAGATAGCCGTCTCGGTTCTGGGCAGCCAATTTCTCGGCTTCAGCCAGGGCCGCCTTCAGCTCTGCGTGCGGATCTAGGGCAATTGCATCGCCCCGTTCAGTGGGTTCGACAGCTTGGACAGCCGGCTTTTTGTTCATCTTCTCCTCCATTACTTACTCCAGATTACGAATACCGCCCACAAGACTCCATCCGTCCTACGGATATCGTTTGTCATGTGGAGTTTATTTGCGGGGATTCAAGGCGGCGCTCAGCAGTTTCGCGGTCAGATCGACGATTGGAATCACTCGCTCGTAGGCCATGCGTGTCGGTCCGATGACGCCCAGAACCCCCACCACTTCATCACCGACACGATAGGGTGCGGTCACCACACTGCATTCATCCAGTACCCGGTAACCCGATTCCTCACCGATAAAAATCTGTACGCCATCGGCGACGATGCATTTATCCAGCAAGTGCAGGATGTCGCGCTGCTGGTTGAAAGCCTCGAACAGGCGACGCAGTTTCTCAACATCTGAAAGCTCGGCCCATTCCATGAGATTAGTCTCGCCGGCCATGACATAGCTGCGACCAGATTCCTGGCCGCGGGTCGCGAATACTTTTTCTGCCATGGTGATCGCTGCCTGCATTAGGTTATTCATGCTCTCACGGGTACGGCGGAGTTCGCTGAGTAATTCGGCACGCACCCGATGGATATCCTTGCCGGCAAAATGCGTGTTCAGGTAATTGCTGATCTGCTGCAAGGCAATGGCATCGTAGTTGCGGTCCAGGTGCAGTATGCGGTTCTGGACTTCACCTTCATTGACCACCAGGATGGCGAGCACCCGGTTATCCGAGAGCGGCAGGAATTCGATATGCCGCCAGGCGATATGTTCGCGCCGCGGCAAGGTCACGACCCCGGTCATGTGAGTGATCGCAGACAGCATGCTGGAAGCGGATGCCAGCAGAGATTGCGGATTGGGATCGTTGCTGGCCAACTGTTGCTGTATCAGGCGGACTTCCTGCTGTGCGAGCGGCTTGACGGCCAGCAGCGTATCCACGAAAAAACGATAGCCCTTTACAGTCGGCACACGCCCGGCGGAAGTATGCGGCGCAGCGATGAAGCCCAGTTCCTCCAGATCCGCCATCACATTACGGATGCTGGCGGGACTCAGGTCCAAGCCCGAATCGCGCGACAGCGTACGGGAACCCACGGGCTCACCGTCTCGGATGTAGCGCTCCACCAGCGCCTTCAACAGATGCTGGGCGCGTTCATTAAGGCCGGTTTCCGCCATACCAGTGATCATAGCTAGGTTACAGTTGCCATGCCGAAAGTGTTTGGCACTCACAATAAGTGAGTGCTAATAAGAAAGCTAGCAACCCGGGGATATTATTGTCAAGAATGCTAGCGGCATTTGGCGGCCCCTGAAGCCCATGCTAACGTTGCCCGCCATATGCCAAAGCGTTTTTCCACTATCGCAGTCCTGGGCCGAACTGGCGACCCGGAAATTGTCACCACACTCAAGGCCTTGTTGGCACACCTGGAGACCCGGGGTGTGCGGACACTGGTGGACGCTGCACTCGCGCCACTGATCGACGGCAAGATTTCCGCGCACTTTGCCGAGCATGCCCAAATCAGCGCTCAGGCCGACTTGGTTATCGCTATCGGTGGTGATGGCACACTCTTAAATGCTGTACACATATTCGCCGCGCCTCCGATTCCATTGGTCGGTATCAACCTGGGCCGCGTGGGATTTCTGACGGATATCTCGCCGGAGACCATGGAAACCGAAATCAGCGCCATCCTGCAGGGTGATTACCACGCAGAACAACGCTTGTTACTGGAATCAGAGATAGTGCGCGCCGACGCTAGCCTGCCCTGCAAGCCGGCGCTCAACGACGTGGTGATCCAGAAAGCCGATGGCGGACGGTTGATCGAGTTTGAAACCCACGTGGATGAAAATTTTGTGTGCGCACATCGTGCCGATGGCATCATCATCGCCACGCCCACCGGTTCCACCGCCTACGCGCTATCCGGCGGTGGCTCGATCCTGCATCCCAGTGTGGATGCCGTGACCCTGGTACCCATCTGCCCACATGCGCTTGGTGATCGGCCAATCGTGGTGAAAGGTGGCAGCAAGATTGAAATTCTGATCAACGATACCCATGGTGGGGGTGCGCAGGTCAGCAGTGATGGCCAACACACCCAGCTTCTGGCTGCCGGTGACCGGGTTCGGATCCAACGTTCCGCGGCCAGTGTCACCTTGATCCATCCCCATGGGCACGACTACTACCGGATACTGCGCACCAAACTCCACTGGGGCCGCGCGCTGCATCAAACTCGCAAGGATTGAATTCACACATGCTGACGCATATCGCCATTCGCGATTTTGCCATCATCGATGCACTGGAATTGAATCTCACCACCGGCATGAGCGTGCTCACCGGGGAAACCGGAGCCGGCAAGTCCATCCTGGTGGACGCCCTGGGGCTGGTGCTCGGGGACCGTGCCGATGCCGGTGTGATCCGGCATGGGGCAGAACGTGCGGAAATCACCGCTGAATTTGATGTGCAAGCCCTGCCCGATACCCAAACATGGCTCCAGCAAAATGATTTGGCAGCCGATGGCGAATGCATTCTGCGGCGCGTCATCGGGCATGATGGACGTTCCCGTGGTCTGATCAACGGCCGCAGCGTACCTTTGCAGATGCTAAGAGAATTGGGCGAGCAGCTGGTCGATATCCATGGTCAGCACGAGCATCAATCATTGCTGCGACCAGTGCTCCAATTGGCGCTGCTGGATGCGTTCGGAAAACATGCGGCCCTGGTGGATGCGGCTGCGAGTCTCTATGCCGCTTGGAAAGCCTCCAATGAACGGCTCACTGCTTTGCAAGGTACGGCCAAAAATCGCGACCAGCAACTGGAACTTCTGCGTCATCAAGTCAGCGAACTCGATGCCTTGGCCTTGCAAGCGGATGAAATACGCGCTCTTGATGAGGAACACCGGCGGCTTGCCAACAGCAGCAAGCTCTTGGAAGGAGCACAAGCCGCCCTGGATGGACTCTATGAAAACGAGGAAAGCTCTGCCTATCGCAGCCTGCATCAGGCACTGAATACACTCGGCGCCTTAAGTGAATTGGATCCGCGGCTACATGAAATCACCACGCCGCTGAATGGAGCGCAAGTGCAGCTTACGGATGCCAGTGATGCACTACGCCGCTATCTTAATAATTCTGAGATAGACCCGCAGCGTCTGGAATGGCTGGAAAGCCGTCTTGGTGCGATCCATGATACGGCGCGTAAGCACCGTGTGGAGCCGGATGAATTGCCCGCTCTGCTCGATACGCTGCGTATAGAATTTCAAAATGTTGAAAATGCCGAAGTTGTCTTGCAAGAACTGGAAACAGAACTCGCCGCACTCCGCAATCAATACAGTAAAAACGCATCGGATTTGAGCCGGCGCCGCACCCAGGTAGCGGCAGACCTGGGCAAGAAAGTCACTGCGGTCATGCAGGAACTGGGCATGCCCGGCGGGAAATTTGCCATCGAAGTTGCCAATGAGCCGCAGCGCTTCGCCGCCCACGGCACCGACCAAGTGGAATTCCAGGTGAGTGCCAACAATGGTCAGCCGCTGAAAGCCCTGGCCAAAGTGGCTTCCGGCGGCGAGCTCTCGCGGATTGCCCTGGCCATCCAGGTTGTCGCGGCCCAGGCCAGTGCCATCCCTTCGATGATCTTCGATGAAGTGGACGCCGGCATCGGCGGCGGCGTGGCTGAGATTGTCGGTCGCAGACTGCGCAATCTGGGCGAAAAGCGCCAGGTTCTATGCGTGACCCACTTGCCGCAAGTGGCTTCACAGGCAAATCAGCATTTCCGAGTCGTCAAAGCAAGCCGTGGCCAGACCATTCTGACTACGGTTGAGGTATTGGATAGAAAGAACCAAGTGGAAGAACTCGCACGCATGCTGGGCGGAGTGCAAATCACCGAGACCACACGCCAGCATGCCCGTGAAATGATCGCGCGCGCGGGACAAGACGCCTGAGCTTATTCGGAGAGCGTCTTGCGACAGTCGCTGCAGATGCCATATAGATATAGCGAGTGATCGGTGATCTCATAGCCTTTGCTCACGGCAATTTGCTTCTGGCGTTTCTCGATCTCAGCATCCATGAATTCATCCACCCGGCCGCATTTAACGCACACGATATGATCGTGATGGGTACCCTGGTTTAATTCAAACACCGAATGACCGCCCTCGAAGTGATGGCGCGTTACCAAGCCGGCACTCTCAAACTGAGTCAAGACGCGATAAACAGTCGCCAGTCCGATGTCTTCACCTGAATCCAATAGTGCCTTGTACATATCTTCAGCGCTCATGTGTCGCTGGTCACTGCGCTCGAGGATTTCAAGAATCTTGACCCGTGGCAGGGTTACTTTAAGACCGGCATTGCGAAGTTCCTGGTTTTCCACGGTAATTTTCTCGGGCATATACTTCTCGGCGCCGCACCTGTCAGGTATTATCCCCCACCTGCAACGTAACGCAACGCAACCATGGTCCAACAAACAAATGCGATCATTTTCTTATGTGATTATCCTGGCGACATTGACATTGAGCGCCTGCGTCTATCGCCCCGACATCAAGCAGGGCAATTTTCTCAGACCCGACATGATCGAGCAGGTCAAGCCCGGCATGACCGAAGCACAAGTGCGCTTCGTGCTGGGCCCACCCATGGTCAAGGATCCTTTTCATCCTGACCGGTGGGACTATGTCTATTACAACGACCCCAGCACCCTAAGCAGCGATCGCGCCGTCCAGAAGCAACATGTGGTGGTGCAGTTCAAGGATGGCAAGGTCATCAGTGTCGATCAAATACCTCCAGCCCAAAAAAAAGGCGGCTGAAAGACTACTCAGTGGGTGGAATTGTTTGTTTACGTTTAGCCCGCGCTGCACGTTCTCTGCGGGCCTGTTTGGGATCGTGGGTCAAGGGCCGGTATATTTCCAGGCGCTGGCCATCCTGCAGAACATAGTCGGGTTTCACCAGCCGGCCAAAAACTCCGATACGCTGACGCCGCAAATCGATCTCGGGAAATTTATTTAATAATCCCGAGGCTTCAAGTGCCGCGTTGGCCGTGGTACCGGCGGAGAGTCTCAATGTGACCTGGTATTGCGCATCCGGCGACGCGTAGATCACCTCGATTTGGATCTCCTTATCATTATTGTTTGCCATATTGCTCGGCTGCACGCCGTATGAAGGCACTCACCAGTGAATTGCAAATTTCATGGAATACCGGGCCGGCCAGCATATCAAGCAATGTTCCGGCAAATTCGAATTCCATATTGAGCGTAACCTTGGATCCTGCTGGACCCAGATTCTCGAAACGCCAACGCCCTTGCAGGTGGCGGAAGGGCCCATCTTCCAGGGTAATCACGATACTCTGCCCCGGCTGCATGCTATTCCGGGTGGTGAAGGTCTTGTGGAAACCGCCGCGGACCAGCTCCAGCCTGGCATGCATCTCGGTATCGGTCTGCGATAGGACGCTGGCGCTGTGGCACCAGGGCAGGAATTCCGGATAGTGCGCCACGTCGTTCACCAAGTCATATATAGACTCGGCGGGGTACGGCACCAGGGCGCTTTTGTTCACCGTGCGCATGTTAGATATTCATGGAGGCATAAGACCGGCGATGACATGCGTAGTGATTTTGAGGCATTCGCTCCGGCGCTACAACGGCTGGCCGGTATAATTCCGTGATGTCCAAGAAAAACGACGACAAACCAGGGACCGCCACTATCGCGCTCAACAAGCGCGCGCGCTTCGATTATTTTATCGAGGAACGTTTTGAGGCCGGTCTCGTCCTGCAAGGCTGGGAAGTCAAAAGCCTGCGGGCCTCCAAGGCTCAGATCACCGAGGGTTACGTGGTGATCAAAAATGCTGAAGCCTGGCTGCTGGGCGCGCACGTCTCGCCGCTGAATACCGCTTCCACCCATATCCATCCGGATCCCACCCGCACCCGCAAGCTATTACTGAATCGTGCAGAGCTGCATCGCCTTATCGGTGCGGTGGAACGCAAAGGCTATACCCTGGTGCCGCTGGCCCTGTATTGGAAAAAGGGCCGGGCCAAACTGGAAATCGGCCTTGCCAAAGGCAAGAAAGCCCACGACAAACGCGCCACCGAGAAAGACCGCGACTGGCAACGCCAGAAAGACCGGCTATTGCGGCACACGTGAATGTACACACCAGGTGTAGAATGGTTCTGTAAGTAACGGGGGCGACAAGGTCTCGACGTGGGTCGCGAAACCCGAAGTGCATGCCGAGGTGCAGGATTCCTCGTTAAACTGTCTTGCAACAACGCTAGCTGCGAACGATAGCAACTACGCCCTAGCCGCCTAATCCCGGCTAGCCTCTGACTGGAGCCGTGCTTGTGCGTCCAGAGTCCCTTCGGGGACGCTTCAGAGGTCGTGCTCACAAGATCGCGGTCGGGTGCATCCGGCGCCAACCCGCTAAAAAATACCGGAGTCGCTGTCGGTTTTCCCTGCCCGTCGGGTAGCCGCCAGTTAAATCAAAGACGTGCGCTACGCATGTAGAGCTAAGGGCGGAGCACTTGCGGACGCGGGTTCGATCAAAAGTAGGTCGCCTTTGTCCGAGAGGACAAAGTGAAAACGGAGCTCACATCGGTGAACCCTGCAACCGTCGCAAGACGGCATGGCAACGCCGAGGGGTAGGAAGAAGGCCAACTTCAGTCCTGCCCTGTAGAGACTCATAGGTCCGCTGAAGCCAACATGGCCGAGCGGATACTAGGATTCGGCCACTGCGGCCGGATAACACGCTCCGCATCCTGCCTAGGCAGGATGAAGGCATAGTCCAGCCCGTCTCGAAAGAGATGGATAGGCTGTCCCGCCGCCTCCACCAACAAAAGCCGCCGACAGACGTCGGCGGCTTTCCTATTTCTACAATGAGCCAGAAGCACTAGAATCGGATATGGCGTATGCGAAAGCCAGGAAGCTCAAAACGACCGATGCGGCATACATCGCGGGCCTAATAGACGGCGAAGAAACAATCACGCTCACACGCGAACCGCCAACGAAAATCGTCGCTTAGTCGTCAGCATCAGCAATACCGAGTTGCCCATTCCGCATTTCGTCAGAGAAGTATGCGGTATTGGGAGAATTACCGGTAAGCGCATATATTCCGACAAACATACGCCGAGTTATGTTTACATAAGTTACAAATCGACAGGCGTTAGCGCTGCTGGATCAAATAGCTCAGTATTTGCACTCGTATAAATCAGCGCGTGCGAAGCTGGCGCTAAATGAATATCTCTTGCTCACGCCGAGAAATGGACGCTATGCAGCTGAGCAATCCATTGAACGCCGGCATTTTGAAAAGAAATTTTTTGAAATAGCGCCGTAGACCAGATTTTACGTATGTGGGCCGCAGGCCAGTGCAAGCCAGTTGCATGCCTGGAACGCATCTGACGCGCCTGGCGAAACGCGGTGGGCAATCCACCATCTCATCCAGGCCTTTGGCTTAAATTAAGTTCATCTTCCGCCCACTTCTGCGCTGCGGAGTAAACTTATGTATGCATGAAGCGTTAAATACAGTAATGATGACGATATTCTTCAAAACGCTCAAGAAGATCCTGCTGGTGCTATTGTCGCTGGGAGCACTAGGATTGACAGACTGTGCTTCCAATCCCTACCAGCCATCGTATGCTTCTCCCGCCTATTACGGTGACGCCTATTATGGCGCCCCTTATTATTATGGACTCGGTGAAAACCCTTATGGCTATAGGTACGGTTATGCATACCCGTCGTACCCAGGCGTTTGGGATTACCCCTCACCCGGAACCACTCCATCACCTCCGCCTCATCCTGTGCAACCGACGCCGGTCACGTCAGGCCCGCATCGTCCTTTTATCAGACCTGCGCCTCCAGAGCGTACGCATTCCGGCACGCAAACATCTCCTCCATAATAAAAGCAACATGACTCAGTATTTCTTAATCAATGCCTCTAAACTCGATTGCATCGGCGCTATCTGCGCCATGAGTTGCGTAAAGCTTGCATCATCCAGCGTGCCATAGCCGCGCAGTTTTTTGGATGTCAATTCCAGGAATTCCACCAGCGCAAACTCCAAGCGCGTATGCACCTGCCAGCGCGGCGTCACTGATTCCGGTACGGGTAACTGGACGAATTTTTGCGTAAGTTTTGCAATCTGGGTGCGCATGTCTGTTACGAAACGCCGTAACTCGCTGCATTCCGCTACAGAAATCGTATCTCCCGGTTGTGCCGCGGCTTCGATGCCGGTCAGATGCTTTTCCACTTCCGCCAGGACTGCGGTCAGGTAACGTTGTTGGCTGGGATTTAACATGTGCTCAGATTGCCTCCGCGGCTCCACGCCCGACGACCGCCAACATCGGCAGCGATGCCAGCTGCAGCACGACGGCTACAACCACCAGCCATATGGGCGCCAGTGCATACAATGCCCCTAGCATAACGCTGCCGACGAACCAGGAGGCACCGAATACCGTGTCGAACAGGCCAAAGGCCGTACCGCGCAGGTTTTCCGGCGTGAGTGAAGCTACGCCCGCGCGGATGGTGCTTTCCTGCACACCCAATGCGGCGCCCCAAAGCCCTGCTCCGATCCAAATCCACACGGGATGCACTGCCAGAAACAACAAAGGCAGCGTCGGTATCGTAAGCACTGGCAAGGCATACAACACCTTCAGGCCATAGCGATCGAAGAAACGACCGACCACCAGTGCAGCGATAGCATCGGTGCCCATAGCCAAGCCGAACAACACGGGGATCAGTGCGGGCGTCAACCGATGGGTTACCTGCAAGTGATAGGACACCAGAATAAAATGCGAAAAGCCCAGAACGGAGATAACCGCGAAGGCCATATACAGGTAGTAACGTCTATCAAAGCGGACGTGTTGATCTTTTTTTTCCGCGATCGCCGGATCCGGTTCCAAGCCACGCGCACGCCACAGGAAAAACAGCGCCAGCAACGCGGGCGCGATCAAGATCGCGAAACCCAGACGATAACCGGAATACGCCACCGCCACCGCCACCAGCAGTGGTCCGGCCACTGCACCCAGCTGATCGAGGAATTCGTGCAGACCGAAAGCATAGCCATGGCCCAGTTCGCGGCCGGCGCGTGACAGCAGTGCATCCTTGGCTGGGTTACGAATACCTTTGCCGATTCGCTCCAGAAACACCAGCAGGCCTGCCAACCACGCAAATGGTGCCAGAGCCAATGCCGGCACGGCCAGTAGATTGAGAGTGTAGCCCCCACCCATCACCTGCCAATTACGGCGCGTGCGGTCCACATAGCGCCCGGAGAACAGCCGCACGGCATAACCCAGAAACTCGCCCAAGCCCGCCACTACGCCCACAAAGATCGGCCCGGCGCCCAGCACCGCCAGATACGGCCCCACGATGCTGCGCCCGCCTTCATAGGTGCAATCCGCGAACAAGCTGACGATGCCGATGCTGATGACAAATCGAAAAGCAGTTTTGGCTGGAGATACCGTGATTGCAGTTTGCCGCATGTGATTTCCCGGCTAAAGCATTACTTGTCAATGGGACCCAGGATATGCGCTAGTTTATCCGCGTGCATCAAAATTTATCTGGCCGGATAATAGGCTGCAATCTAAAGATTACACCTAAGCGCTCATCATCATTCACCGTTGTGATTCTGTTGAGTAGCATCACTACCGGTACCGTAATAGGCGGTTGAAACACCACTGGTCATCTTTGCCACAGTGCGCGTAGTGCGAGGTATGAGATTGGCCCCAACAGGCTAAAATGTTGGGGCAGTTCATGCATCAGTCTGCGCAAAGCAACCGATGGATAAGGCCAGCTCGCCAGTGTGCGCCGGACACCTGTGCGCACACGCCGATCCGGGTCTGTGTATGCAGATATCACAAGATTAAGAGCCTCGCTATCTTCGCAGAAACGCAGAGCCGCTATTGCAGCCGCACGCAAATGCATGTCGCCATACTTGAGTAAAGATTTCAAAGTGCCAAAATTGCGGATTGCCCCCTGAGCCAACACCTGCTGAAGAGCGTCCCCTGCTTGCTCCTCCAATATTCGGATAGTGGCGCGAGTGTCCTCGGCTGCTGTCAATGTATGCTCAATTATCCACGCGCATGTATGTACATCAATCGGGATTCGAACATCATACACATCCAACTCCCAACCACGGCGCAAACAGGTGACCACTGCAAGGATTGGAAACTCAGCGGCGTCAAATACCTCACGGCAGACTGCGGATAACTGATACATGGGTGTCAGCACACCGTGCAACAACGCGCGCAGCAGACTCGGACGCGGTGTTATTTTCCACGCAACCCATGCGGCTGCGGCACGCACACTCGGATGGGCTTGACGCAAAGCGCGCGCCAGCCAGGTCAGCGGCGGAGTCCGTTGCATGAATCCCAGCGTCAGCAGCACCCGGATCAATGCCAGACGATTTCTTACGTCATCCTGAGGCCTCTCCAGGCGCGCCTGCAACGTTGCCAGTAAGGCATCGGCACCCGCCCTTACAAGCATCAGTAACGCATCCGCCGCGGCCGCCGCCATGACATCGTCATCCAACATGCTGGCAAGAGTCGCGGCCAGCGATATCAGCTGCAGTTTCCCCGCGGCTACGGCTGCGGCGGGCAATCTTTCATGCTCCAGTGCAAAGCCGGTATCGGCGGCCAGGTCCGCATACTTGCGTCGAGCAAGTGCCGTGATCACATCATTTTTGACCACATACTCTGCTTGCGCTTCACTGGGCCCCAATCCGGCCAGCGGATGATCATGAAGCACTGCGCGCAACGCGGCCGTGACGTTGGCGCTCTCCAGACGCGCAAGCATAGCCACGGCAAAACAGCGCGCTTGCGGGATACCCGCTGGTGGTTGTGCCAGATAAGCTTTCAAAGGGGCAACGGCTGATTGACCCAATCCGGCCAGCCATTCCGCTGCTACTGCATGCCCGGCAAGATTCTCAACCGCCGTGAAAATACGTCTGTAAAGTATCGTGCCGCTCAGGCATGCGCTTGGATGAACACTCTCACAGCCTGCCGTACGGCGTGCGCGGGATGCCTGGCCAGGCGTACCAACGCCATTTTGCGCGAGACGCTATCGGGAAGATGCTGCAGAGCATGTACGATCGCGAGACCTTCTACTATATCGGTTGGATGCCTGAACGCGCACTCGGCGAGTGCCGATGCTGCAGCGGTATCGCCCCGCATACCCAGGGCGATGATAGAGCCCATGCGCACCTCGGAAAGCGGGTTCTCGAGCGCGCGTACCAACCGGTCAACGTAAGGCCGGCCTAATTCTGCGGTAACGTCCGCACCGCAAACCGGGCAGCATGGATCACGTTCTGCAATCTCTGAGTGACAGACCGGGCAAAAGAACATCAGGATATATGTCCTGGGATACTATCTCCTATGTTTATACTAATTCCCTTGAGCTATCGCAAATAGAATAATTTGTGCTACATTTACTGGACACTTGTGACCATATGTCCTGTATGGCGCAGGCGCTTAGGGATACCCGCTGTACCGGCCTATCCCTAACGCAGGTGATGGAGTTCACCAAGTCGCTCTCTTACGAGCTAATGACTCCTACCGAAGGAAAGCGGGCCTTGAGCCCACGATCTCGACGTAGCGTCTAGTGTCTCGGGAGGCACAGGTGGTGGACTGCATAACTGAATACCGGGGGTTTTTGCCCAGCGCCAAGATTCTAGTTCAGTTTCTAGGCGGCGCAACGCCTGCGCTTATATTTGCAGGCGTCGATTGCGTGCTTATGCCCATGCATGACCATACAGAAGAATCGCGTCATGTGGGATAGCATACTTTTCAATCTCATCCAGGTCGCCGTTATCATCGGCCTTGCGCCACTCGTCGAGGGCGTGTTGCATCGCCTCGAAGAAAACGTTCAATCCAAGCGTGGACCGAATATATTCCAGGTATATCGCGACATCTGGAAATTTCTGCAAAAAGAAGAAGTGGTTTCGGCTGAAAGTTCCTGGATTTTCCGTTTCGCACCCTATATCGCATTCAGCATGCCGGTCTTTGTAACCCTGCTGATTCCATTGCTGACCCGGTACCCGCTTTTCCTGGCCTTCATGGGCGATATGCTGGCGGCAGGTTTTCTGCTGGCGCTGGGTGGATTTTTTGTGTCACTGGCCGCTGTCGATACCGCCAATCCTTACGGTCCGATCGGCGCCAGCCGTACGCGCATGGTGGGATTCCTGGCTGAACCGGTATTCATGATCGTGTTCTTCACACTTTCTTTCATGGCGGGTTCGACCATACCCTACATCGTGCAGGCAAGTTGGACAGCAGTCCCTGGCGGATTCTTCGAACCTGTGCACATCCTGACCATGCTGGCATTTCTCATGCTGATCCTGGCCGATGAGTCCCGCATCCCCGTGGATAACCCATCGGGGCATTTCGAGCTGGCCATGATTGGGAAATCCAAATACCTCGAATACTCCGGTCGGGGTGCGGCCATGATCAAATGGGCTGGCTGCATGAAATTCATGGTTCTAATCTGCATATTCATGAATGTGCTGGTCACACCCTGGGGCCTGGCCAGCGAACATACGCTGACGGCAGTGCTGCTCGCGATACCCTTGGTGTTACTTAAGGTATTCGCGTTCATTGTTGTGCTGGTTGTCATCGAATCGTCGCTGGCGAAACTGCGCCTGTTTCGCATCAATGAGTTCCTGGGTGCTGCATTCGTGATTTGTATTCTGGCCATGATCACCAAATTGATGGCTGGATAGGAGAGATGCAGATGCTACATATGCTGAGCATGCCGTTGGATGCCTGCTGCGGCGGATTCTTCCTGCTGACCGCCATCGGCATCGTCAGCACGCGTCAGATGCTCGCCTGCCTGCGGCTATATATGTTACAGGCGTTATTTCTTGCTCTGGCTGCCGTGCTCATCGGCATCGAGCTGGATTCTGGTGATCTGATAGCGGTCTCGATCATCACGCTGGTCACCAAAGTGATTGCGATACCGTGGGTGCTCAAATATACGCTGGGCACTGAAATCTACGACCGCCGTGAGATTGATCAGATCTTGAGCATACCGCTGGCATTGCTGATCTCCGCCGCGCTCATCCTGTTCAGCTATTTTGTTGCCACTCCCATGGTCAGCGCCGTCGGACAGCCGTTCACGAATATCAACCTGCCCATCGGTCTCGCGGGCTTGGTGCTAGGCACCTTCACCGTGACCGTCCGGCGTGAAGCCATTGCGCAGCTCATGGGGTTGCTGGCGATGGAAAACGGCGTGTTCTTCGCCAGCATCTCGATCGTGCCGCATCTTCCCATCATCGCGGAAATCTCCGCTGCTATTGATGTGCCGGTCATGTCGCTCATCATCGGTCTGCTGGTACGCAATATTCATAAACGTGTCGGCTCAACAGCTGTCGGCGATCTGGCCGCCTTGCGAGAGGATTGATCAAATGCTGCTAGCGCTCCTGATCATTCCCATAATCGCGGCCGCGCTGGTGCTTTTGCCGCTCGAGAGACGCGGCCGCTGGGCGGCCGCCGTCACACTGCTGACAAATACGGTTTTGTTAGCGCTCGCCATCTTGATCGCTAATCGCGTGCTGTTGACTGGAAGTGCTGCCGGGCTTGCGGGCAGCCTGAGCATAGATGGCTTCGGCGCGTTGCTTCTGCTGCTGGTGACGTTCTTGGGCTTCACAACCGCGATTTTCTCCTGGGGATACATGGTCGAGCGGCGCACCGGTACCACA
>JBAWFD010000133.1:0-24758 GCA_049591615.1 Gammaproteobacteria bacterium
GAATGGAAACAGAGGCTACGCTATTGAAGATTCGATAAATCTTGGGGAATCGTGGGTGGCTGTTGAATCTCTTCGCACTTGGTTGTCAAATCGTGGAATCCGCTCAGGATTTTTCTTTCCAATCGCAATCCGTACGCCGGACTACCTAGACCAGAATAACCCCCGGTATGCTCCCAAGTTGGCCGCTGCGGTGCGCGCTTGGCTTGAGACCGGGGAGAATGATTCAAGCAAAGGAAAATCCGCGAAGCAGACCCTTGTGAGATGGCTTCGAGAACATGCTGCGGAATACAAGCTGTCCGACGATGAAGGAAAACCTAATGAAACCGGAATAGAGGAATGCGCGAAGGTAGCAAATTGGCAAGAAAAAGGCGGTGCACCCAAGACTCCCGGCGGATAACTCACCCACCCTGCAAACCAGCACCAAGACTCGCTTAACGATAGGTGAAATTTGGAACCTACCCACCCCTGAACTAAAACCCGCCTACCCTGACCCCCAATTTGCAGGGTGAGTTTTCGCAACCCATCCAGCTATTTAACTGTAATCGTGACCTCTATATTACGACCATGTTCCGAAGTATTCCGGAACGCTTCACCTTCAACTGAGGGAAGCGAGACATGGCCGTACAGACCCAATCAGCGCCGTCGATTCTGAGGCGCAAGCAAGTAGAAGCCCGTATAGGACTTTCCCGATCGACCATTTATAGCCGCATTGATCCTCGCTCGCCGCGCTATGACGCCACGTTCCCAAAGCCTATCCGCTTGGGCGGCGGCACGGCGGTGGGCTGGATCGAAAGTGAGGTGGCGGACTGGCTGCTGCGCCAGATCGCGGCCAGCCGTAAGTCAGGCTGAGCGCCCTTGTCGAAGCGGCGACACAACCCGCGCCTTGCCAAGATCCATCGCAACTACACCGTAAAAGAGATTGCCGATTTGTACGGCGTTCATCGGAACACGGTTCGAGCGTGGGTCAAGCAGGGGCTCTCAACCATCGATAGCAGAAAGCTGATGCTAATCTTGGGCCGAGACCTCGCAGCATTCCTTCAGACACGTAGGATAAAGAACAAGCGGCCCTGCCAGGCGGGAGAAATCTACTGTGTCCGCTGTCATGCCCCCAAGAATCCCGCCGGCGATATGGCCGATTACGAGCCCGTAACCACCACCGTGGGGAACCTGATCGGTATCTGTCCCACCTGCGAAACCATGATGTACCGGCGGGTTAATCTGGCCAAGTTGAAGCAGATTAGCGGGAAATTGGACGTCACGGTGCCGCAGGCAACGCGACACATTTATCTACCGTGGAGCGTGGGGCCTGGGGAGCATAATTGGTCTTCTCTTGGATACGACTGAAGAAGACCAACCGATTCGGGCACTTGAGATAAGTGATTGGCCACTAAGTGGACTTCCTTGGATTGCATTCTGGATAAAGGAGTTAGTTACTTGGGGCACGCTTGAACCAGTTGCTGCTTTTCTATTGGCTCGTGGAGACGCGGTTGATCGACCACAAGCTGAAGCAGACGCACGCGCCTACTATGACGGGTTACCTCGAGATGTCGATGCCAATGACATTCTTGACCCACGGGCTATCAGAGATTGGATCAATCAGAGGCGAATTCTTCCAGAAAATCCGATAATCGCTCGCGAGTTTGCGATTGATGCCAAGTTAACGCGGCCGGCCGCAGACTATCTTAAGCCGCACGTTACCGTTGCGCCAATCATCCTTGATGATAGCCTTACCTGGATTGATCCGGCGGGATACACTGTAGCTCAGAGCGTGATACCACCCGATTGGCCCGAACAGCCAGCGTCGATAGATTTCGAGCTAAACGTCACCGAAGCAGTGATCAAGGGGCAAGCATACCGCCAACATGCTTGAATCTCACCAGTGTTTATTAACTTTCTAACTCCTACACATCCGAGGAAATCTGGGGGCACAATTGGGGGCATCTTCTATACCACGTCGTAGAAAGCCCCGAGCCGCATGGCTCTTCAGGTCGGTTCGAGTCCTCTCCTGGCACCATCACCACATTTCACCATTTCTCACTTTACAGCGACCCAGCCATTATCCTGCCGCTACCATGCGCATATCTACCGCTCATCAATAACTTCGCTTCGTTAATTAACCGAGTTTGACCCTATTGATCCGTGCAATGTACATAATCGTGCAGTATTAGTGCCCATGCCGATTGCGAATTAAAATCTTGCACCAATCCGCCATTCTTTAATGTTCCGGTAAATGCTGCCATGCCGTGTTCGATCATATACGTCGGAACATAATTAGGCGGCCCGCGCTTTTCAAGCTGCATGCATATGTCGTTTCGGTTCTGCAGCATGGCTTCGGCAGCTTTGTTGAAACCGGCTTTTTGATCCGGCGTCACATCCTGCATGTATTGCATCTGCAGGACCTGCATCGCATTCCATGACGACCGGTCCGCGACACGTGCCATATCAAATCGTCCATAACTGGTTGCCAGGGTAAAAAGGTCTACGGCATCCGAGTAGCTGCTCCGGTTAATGCATTTCCTCATGGCAGGGAAGATATCAGCCGGCGTCCATGTGTTGCTGGCTTTATCGATGGAGACGCAACCGACCACATGCGTGGGCATCAGATTGCGAGACAGTGTGTAGTCGATAACCGCCCCATTCTGGGTCACGACAGGGCTTTGGTTAGATTTGACTGGACCTGTGGTTGAGCACGCCACTACCAACAAGACTGAGCAAATTGCTATGTAGTGGCGAGCGCCAGTAATCGATTTATGGAACAGGTCTTGAATAACTGCTCGTTTAAGCATTGCTAGTCGAACGGATGTTTCAGCACGATGGTCTGCGCGCGATCCGGGCCAGTCGAGATGATATCCACGGGTACGTCCATAAGTTCTTCCATCTTCTTAAGATAGGCCCGGGCGTTTTCCGGCAGTTCCTTGTATTTCGTCAGTCCGACCGTCGAGGTCTTCCAGCCGGGCATGTCCACGTACACCGGTTCGGATTCGGCGAAACTCTCCGCGCCCATGGGCGCCACCGTCATCTCGCCTTGCGGTGTCTTGTACGCCACACAGATGCGGATGGTGTCGATGCCATCCAGTACATCCAGTTTGGTGACGCACAGACTGCTGACGCTGTTGTTGATGATGGAACGGCGCATGGCCGCCACATCGAACCAGCCACAACGGCGCGGCCGGCCGGTGACCGAGCCGAACTCGTGGCCGCGGCGCGCCAGATGCTCACCCATGGCGTCGAACAGCTCCGTGGGCATGGGGCCTTCGCCCACGCGCGTGGCATAGGCCTTGACGATGCCTAGCACCTGGTCGAAATAGAGCGGACCCAGGCCAGTGCCAGTGGCGGCGCCACCGGCGGTGGTGTTGGATGAAGTCACATACGGATAGGTGCCGTGGTCCACGTCCAGCAAGGCACCCTGGGCACCTTCGAACAACACGTTCTTGCCCTGCCGGTGCAGCTCGAACAGCAGTGGCGTGATGTCCAACACCATGGGTTCCAGTTGTGGTACCAGCGCCAGGTAATCCTCCAAGGTCTTCTGAAAAGCCACCGGCGGTGCGCGGAAATAATTCTTGAGGATGAAGTTGTGGTAATCCAGCACTTCGCCCAGCTTGGCGGCGAAGCGCTCACGGTGGAACAGGTCCGCCACGCGCACCGCACGGCGCGCGATCTTGTCTTCGTAGGCCGGACCGATGCCGCGTCCGGTGGTGCCGATCTTGGCGGCCCCCTTGGCCTGCTCGCGTGCCTTGTCGAGCTCCACGTGCGAAGGCAGTATCAATGGACAGGCTGGCGAGATCCTAAGGCGCTCGCGCGCCGGCACACCCTTGGCTTCAAGCATGCCGATCTCTTCCAGCAACGCCGGCGGCGATAGCACCACGCCGTTGCCGATGAAGCAACGCACATCCGCACGCAAAACGCCGGAGGGGATCAGCTTGAGGATGGTCTTCTCGCCGTTGATTACCAGCGTGTGACCGGCATTGTGTCCACCCTGGAAGCGCACCACTGCCACTACCCGGTCGGTGAGCCAGTCCACCACCTTGCCTTTACCCTCGTCGCCCCACTGGGTGCCGATCACGATGATGTTCTTGCCGGATTTGCTCACTCGCTATTCCCCCATTTCTTTACAGCAGACTGCGCGCCGCATACAGCAGTATCACGCCCACGACCATGCTTACCAGTCCTGCGACACGCAGCACCTTGTCGTTGGCCTGGGTGACTGCCGCCAGCGCTTGCCTGAATGTACGCGGATTGAGGAACGGCATGATGCCCTCGATCACCAGCATCAATCCGAGCGCAGTCAATAACGCCAGCCACATATATGCCTTTCCCCTATATTATTGTGGTTTCTTGGCAGCTTCTTTAAGTCCGTCGAAGTATTTCAGGAAACCGCTATCCGGGCCCAGCACTATCACGCTGTTATCATTCTTGATGGTGCGCTTGTACGCCTGCAACCGCATATAGAAATTGAAGAACTCCGGATCCTGTGCATAGGCGCGCGCATAGATCGCCGTGGCCTCGGCTTGCGCATCCCCGCGAACCTTCTGCGCCTGGATATCTGCCTGTGCGAGCGTCGCCGCGCGCTGCTGATCCGCTTTGTTGCGGATGGCATCGGCATCGGCAGTGCCCTGGGCACGTATCTGCGCAGCCTTGTCGGATTGGACTGTGCGCATTCGCTCATATACCCCGGATAGTTGATCATGCGGCAAGGTCAGCGCGGTGATATACACCGCCTGCACCTTCACACCCAGCGCCTGCAATTGCGTTGTGAGACCGGCAGGCAAACCTTTGGTGAGCGCAGCATCTTTGTCGGCCAGCAGCTCGGCGGCTGTGTGCGCCGCAAACAACTTGTCGAGCATCGGAGTCAGTGCGTCGTTGATCCGGCGTGCGCCGCTGGATTCGTCGCAGCCAGTTACTCGACAGAAGGTTGCCGGGTCGCTGATTTGCCAGATCGCAGCATAGCCCGCTTCCAGGTTTTTGCCATCAGAGCTTACCAATTTTAGACGTCCGCCGTTCTGATGATCGCTGTCCAGTGTAATCCAGTGATCGTCCAACCCTACGATACGGCCGATGAACGGCAGCCTAAAATGCAGGCCCGGCTGAAGGCCAATGTCAGTCACACTGTTGGCGCGCAGGCGCACCCCTATCTGACCCTGCTGCACCACAGCCACGCTCTGGCTGACGACTATCAACAAGCCGAGAGCGATAATGAGACTAATGAGCGAACGATGCAGCGACATCATAACTGCCTCTGGTGCGAACTGGCGGCGGAAGCCGCACTGACATTGCTTGTCGGATTCTTTGCAGGTGCTGGTTTCTTGTCCATCCCCGATTTTGCTGGTTGGGGAGCTTGGTTTAGTTGCACCGTCACATTACCGCTGCGAGTGTCCACCACCACTTTATTGGCATTGCTGAGGATCTCTTCCATGGTCTGCGTATACAGCATATCCCGGGTTACTGCCGGCGCCTTGCGATAGGCCGTAAGCACCGCATCAAAACCTGTGATATCCGCCTGTGCCTGATCCATCAGCGTGGTGCGGTAGAGCCCAGCTTCCGCAATTTTGGCATCCGCTTCGCTTTTGACTTGCGGCAGAAGCGTGTCCGCGTACTCTTGTGCCGCGGTCTTGGCTTGACCAGCATCCTGTTGAGCGGCGCTGATATCCGCATCACTGCTGCTTACGCTCTCGGGCAGACTGACATGCTGGAATGAGAGGCGCGTTACCGCAATCCCCGTAGCGTACTGTTTCAGAAGTGCATTCAAGCGTTGGCTGGCATCCTCTTCCACCGTATCCTGTCCTGAACCCATGACATTGTCCAAAGTGCTGTGGGCCACGGCCGTGCGTATGGCTGCATCCGCCAATATTCCCAGCAACGCCCGGGTGCCGGCATCGGCACTTTCGGCAGTGCCCGCGGCGACGGCGGTATTGAACAGGTAATCGCTGATATCCACCACGTGGTACTGCGCCACCGCGTCGATGGTCACGACATTGCCGTCGCTGGTGATCAGCCGGTTATAACTGCGGGTGTAATCCCGGCCTTCCACGCCGCTAATGATGTCCGCATGCCCGATGGGCCAGGGCATATGCCAGTGCAAACCCGAAGACACGACCTGTGTATAGCGGCCAAAAACAAAATGCACGCCGCGTTCGCCCGGCGCCACTTTGTAGAATCCGGACAGCAGCCAGGTGGCGGTAATAACGGGCAACAGCCACCATAAGATGGCGATATTGAAGCGCTGCGGCCCGCCGCGTTTACCACCAAACAACCAGCCGAATCGCTTGTGCAGATTCTTAACGATGCGTTCCAGGTCCGGCGGACGTTCTTTGCTGTTCCAGGGATCTTTATCCTTCCCCGGCTCATTCCACACCATGGCGGTGCACTCCCATAGATTCGATCAAATATTCTGGATAGATCATCTTGGCTTATCCAAAGACACATTCTGGATTGCTCTCTCCAGTTGCCACAATCTTTCAACCAGAGCAGTCGATTGAAAAACTACAATAGCTGATTGCATGCCAACCTGCTGGCACACTGGGTGGCCTGTCATTTCAAGCTGTCAGCAACGAGGGACTCAGTCCCTCGCGATGGCAGAAGCGCTGGTAATCGCTGCGTGGCAATTCCACCTGCAGCAGATAACTGCCATCCTCGTCCAGCTGTTCGCCGCGGACCGCGCCCAGCTGAAAAAGCGCGGCGCGTGCACGGCTCTTGGCTGGCGCCAGTCGCAACCAGCCATGTACGGTCTCACTGCGCAAGCGTTCTTCAATGACTTTGCCCAGTTGTTCCAGACCCACACCACTATGGGCTGAAACCCATACCCGTCGAGGAATGCCGTCCGGACCTTTTTCGACAGCCGGGGGCTGCCCGGTCGTATCGATTTTATTGAAGACCTCAAGCTGAGGTATATCCTGCGCGCCGATTTCCGCCAGTACCTGATTGACAGTATCAATATATATGCCGCGTTGCGGGTCGCTGGCATCCACCACATGCAACAGCAACGCTGCCTCCTCGGTTTCCTGGAGGGTGGAACGGAACGCCGCCACCAGATCATGAGGCAGCTCACGGATGAAACCCACGGTATCCGCCAGCACCGCCTCCGGTCCATTGTCGAGAGGCAGGCGACGCAACGTGGTATCCAGGGTCGCGAACAATCGATCGGCAACCAACATCTCCGCGCCGGTAAGCGCGTTGAACAACGTGGACTTGCCGGCATTGGTATAGCCCACCAGTGAGATGGTCGGCACTGCCCGGCGAACCCGCGTGCGCCGGCCCTGCTCTCGCTGCTCGCGCACACGTTGCAAACGTTTCGCCAATTGCTGGATACGTTTGCCTATCAGTCGCCGGTCGGTCTCCAATTGGGTTTCGCCGGGACCGCGCAGGCCGATGCTGCCGCCACGCTGACGTTCCAAGTGTGTCCAGCCCCGCACCAGACGCGTAGCCAGATGCCGGTGCTGGGCGAGCTCCACCTGTAGCTTGCCTTCGAAACTGCGCGCGCGTTGCGCGAAAATATCCAGAATCAATCCAGTGCGATCCAAAACCCGGCAATTCAGGAATTGCTCCAGGTTGCGTTCCTGGCTGGGCGAGAGCGTGTGATTCACCAATACCAGATCGGCTTGAGCCTCCAGTACCTTGGCCCGCACTTCCGCGGCCTTGCCTTCGCCGATGAAAAAATGTGCTTCCGGTACACGCCGGCTACCGATGACTGTGGCCCGCACTTCCGCGCCGGCAGTTTTGGCAAGTTCAGTGAATTCCAGAAGTAGATCGTCGCCGGTTGCGGGATCAAGATTGAGGTGAACCAGAACGGCTCGTTCACCGCTCTTCGGACGTTCAAACAATGCGCGGCCCCGGCATACGTTATGGGGCGCTCTCGCCGCTGGCTTCGCCACCGCTCTCGTCAGGTGTCATGTTTACATTCCGGCTTGGCACTACGGTGGAGATGGCATGTTTGTATACCATCTGGCTCACACTGTTCTTGAGAAGGATTACGAATTGATCAAAGGATTCGACTTGTCCTTGCAGTTTGATGCCATTAACAAGATAAATCGATACCGGGATCTTGTCCCGGCGCAATGTGTTTAGAAAAGGTTCCTGCAGGGATTGACCTTTGGCCATGTCTTTTCTCCTAGTTTTAGTTATGTCCGTCATAAAGTAAGCCTCATGGTCGGCTTAGTTCTTGTATTTAAAGACCACAAGATTGTAACACAGCGCCCTCACAGCTGGCTTGCCAACGCCTGCTTTAGCAGCGACTGCGCATCTCTTGTTACATTTGGGGCATCGCCCAGCAGCCAATGGACGTCGCTTGTAGCACGCAACCAGGTCAATTGACGTTTGGCGAAGCGGCACGTGGCTACGATCCCTCGGTGTACCGCCATCTCCAGACTACAATCGCCATCCAAATGCTCCCATAACTGCCGGTAACCCACCGAGCGCACGGAAGCGTGATTAATTGTCAAATCACCACGCGCACGCAAACCGGCAACCTCCTGCACAAATCCCGTCATCAGCATGTCCTGGAATCGTTGTTCAATGCGTGCATGCAGTAGTCCACGGCTCGCAGTCGATATCGCCAGTTTTATAAGCTGATATGGCAAAGATTGGACAGTGCTGGTGTTATGCAGTTCCGACATTGGCCGGCCGGTGACATAATAAATTTCCAATGCGCGCTGTATCCGTTGTGAATCATTGGCATTGATTCGCGCTGCGGCAATCGGATCGACAGTTGCCAGTTCTGCATGCAAAACCGGCCAGCCTTTTTTTGCAGCGCGTGCATCCAGTTGTGCGCGTATCCGCAAGTCTGCAACCGGCAGATCGGCTAACCCATGCTGTAAGGCATGGAAGTACAGCATGGTCCCGCCCACCAGCAGCGGAACTCGGCCCTCGGATGTGATATCCCGCATCGCCTGCAGCGCGTCCTCGCGAAACCGGCCAGCTGAATAACTTTCGGCAGGGTCGCAAATATCTATGAGACGATGGGGCGCGATGCGCAGGGTCTCCATGCCAGGCTTAGCCGTGCCGATATCCATGCCGCGATAGATCATGGCCGAATCCACGCTGATTATTTCGCAGGGAAAGCGCTTGACCAGATCTACAGCCAGTGCGGTTTTGCCGGACGCCGTCGGGCCCATGAGAAAGATCGCCGGCGGTAGAGGTACAGCACTCATTTCAAATCCACAGAAAGCGCCTGGATATTCAAGCGTAACAATAATATAAGGGATGGTTGAATTAGGCCGACTTGCATAACAGCGTGGTGGACGATTTGGTAACTTATCGGCCACGCAGGAATAGCTTGTCGAGCTCGGTCATGCTGAGATTCTTCCAGGTGGGGCGTCCGTGGTTGCACTGGTCGGCACGCGGAGTGCGCTCCATCTCGCGTAACAGGGCATTCATCTCGGCAAGAGTTAGCTCCCGATGGGCACGCACCGAAGTATGGCAGGCGCGTGTAGCCAGGACATGTTCGAGAGCCGCATGCAGGCGCCGGCTGGTGCCGTTCTCGACGATGTCGGCCAGCAGATCGCGCAACAATTGCACCACATCCTCGCCATCGAGTAATGCCGGGACTTCACGGATCACCAGGGTTTCAGGTCCACGGCACTCCACCACAAAACCCACTTCTGCGAGGCCGGCAGATGCCGCCTCTGCGTGTTCCGCTTCACGGCGGCTGACACTCATGCTTATCGGCACCAGCAGGGGCTGGGATACCACACGCCCTGACTCCAGCGATTTTTTCATGCGCTCATAGGTGATGCGCTCATGGGCCGCATGCACGTCCACCAGTACCAAACCATCAGCGCTAGCGGCCAGAATATAAACCCCATGCAGTTGTGCGAGCGCAAAGCCAAGCGGTGGTACAGCGTGCCCGGTATCCATCGTTCGCTGAGACATGGGAAGTTGTGCATGCAGTTTCGCATAACCGGCCAAGTCCTCCGCCACATGCAACCCAATCGGCTGCTGCGAATGCGTACTTTTTATTGGCGCAGCAGATGATGACTGTAGCGTCGTAGCCGGCCCGGGTTCTGCCAGCGACTTAGGCATTGTTTCTTTCAGTGCTATTTCAACCGTGCGGAATACGTAATCATGCACCAGCCGGCTGTCGCGAAAACGCACCTCGTACTTGGCCGGGTGGGCATTCACATCCACGCGTGCCGGATCCAGCTCCAGATACAAAACATAGGCTGGATGACGGCCATGAAAAAGCACATCGTGATAGGCAAGCTTGAGTGCATGCGCCAGTAATTTGTCGCGCACCATACGTCCATTGACATAGAAATACTGCATATCCGGCTGGCTGCGTGAAAACGTAGGCTGGGCGATCCAGCCGCGCAGAATTAAGCCGCTCATGGCATGAGTGATAAACAGGGCATGCGCGGCAAATTCCTGGCCCAACAGCGCCGCTGTCCGTTGCTCGCGTTCGTGTTGTTCGCCCGCTGCTGCCAACGCATACACACCGCGCTGGTTGTGGCGCACATGCAGAGATACATCCATGCGCGCCAATGCCATGCGTCGCAGCAGCGTATCCACATGACCGAATTCAGTCATTTCACTGCGCAGGAACTTGCGGCGCGCCGGCATATTGAAGAAAAGTTCAAGTACCTCCACGCTCGTTCCGAGCGGATGTGGTGCCGGTTGTGGCTGGTCGTAATGCCCATGACCATCGCCCTCGATACGCCAGCCATGCTCATCGCCACGCGTGCGTGATGTCAGGCTCAACCTCGCCACGGCACCGATGCTGGGCAAGGCCTCGCCGCGAAAACCCAGTGTCACCACCCGTTCCAGATCCTCGAGACTGGCGATCTTGCTGGTAGCATGCCGTGCCAACGCCAATGGCAGCTGCGCTTTGGGAATACCTCCGCCGTCATCGCGCACGCGAATCAAACGCGTTCCGCCTTTTTCCAGCTCCACATCAATACGCGTCGCACCCGCATCCAGGCTGTTCTCCAACAGCTCTTTCACCACGGATGCGGGCCGCTCCACCACCTCGCCGGCGGCGATCTGGTTGATAAGCTGGGGTGGTAACAATCGGATTGACATGGAACACCGCGACAACGCCAAGTGTCTAGCTTAGCGGCTTGCGGCTATTGAATAAACAATGAAAGTTTATCGGTTGTGCTTATTGCGGCTGACGACGCTGTAATCCGTGGCTTCCTGCCCAAAACCGGCTACCGGCACTCCCGGCTGGTTGTGCGCTTTTGTCATAGCCAGTTCGGTGCCCGGTGGCGGATACTGATTAAAGTAATTGATCACGCCGCCGAGCACTGCATCGGCGACTTTTGCCTGATAACTGGATGTCGTGAGCAGGCTAGCTTCATGAGGATTGGTGATGTAATCCGTTTCCACCAGTATCGAAGGGATGTCCGGCGACTTGAGCACCACGAAGGCCGCCTGCTGTACGTCATCGCGGTGCATGGGTCCGAGCTTGGAGAGCTGGCGGGCCACGCGATTCCCGACGTCCAGGCTGGCGCCGATGGTGGCGGTCTGTGAAAGATCCAGTAGCACCGAGGCCAGCATGTTGCTCTTGTTGGACAGGCTCACACCGCCCAACAGGTCGGAATCGTTCTCGCGTTCCGCCAGCAGGCGCGCGTGTTCACTGCTGGCACCGTGCATGGAAAGCGCGTATACGGTTGCGCCATCGGCATAATGATCACGCGACGCATCGCAATGTATGGAAATGAAGATGTCTGCGTGAGCTGCGCGCGCGCGATCGATGCGCTGGCGCAAGGTCAGATAATAATCTCCGTCGCGGGTCAGGAAGGGTTTGAACCCAGGCTGCTTGGCCACTAGTGCGGCCAACCGGCGCGCAATCTCCAGAGTGATGGTCTTTTCCATGAGTCCGTGAGCGCCGCGGGCGCCGGAATCCATGCCGCCATGGCCCGCGTCTATGGCGACCACGATATCGCGCCCGGTCTTAGGTACCGCAGTCGCCACCGTCAATACCGGTATGCGGGCCAGCTGCGGGCTATTGGTGTACAGATTTATCACCAGCTGTGCACCGGAAGCCGTGTTCTGCAGCTGGCTGCGCGGTATAGCGCGGGCGTTCAGATCCAGAACCACACGCAATCCGCTCTGGTCGTGTACCGCACTGCGCAGATCCTTCACCACGCCCTGCCCAGCCGGCAAGGATGCGGCCAGGCGCACGTTATCGATATCGATGACGATACGGTTCGGGTTGCTGAGGGTAAAAATGCGATGTTCCACCGGAGCGGAAAAGTCGAAGACCAGCGCTGGTTGCCCATACATGGGCACGAAATGCGCCCCCAGCAGGTTTGCCGAAGCGGCCAAGACCATCACCGGCCATAGCAGTGCCAGAGTCAGTAATGCCTTCAGGCCTAAACCGCATCGTGACGACATGCAGGTAGTTATACATGATCACGGCCAAAATTCAAGTTTTTACCAATGAATTTATGAGGATACATGTGAATCTTAGAGCGAGTCCTTAGAAATGGCCTCACCCCTGGACGATCAAACCCGGTCTCACAGTGGTCTTCGCCATGACCCGCCATGCGTCGGTCTGCCTGCGCCCCCGCTCGCTACAGGCGGTCAACCCGATCCGGCGACCGGAATCCAGGAACTCAAATTTCAATTCCAGATCCGGGGTCGGCAGATACCCTCCACCCCTTTCGGGCCACTCCACGAACACCCAGCCATTCGGATCGTCCAGCTCACGTATGCCCAAAAACTCCAGTTCACCGGCATCGCTGATGCGATACAGATCCAGGTGTTGGAATACCTGGTCGTGGATTTCGTAACCTTCCATCAGCGTGTAAGTCGGACTGCGCACATGGCCGGTAAACCCCAGCCCCCTCAATACACCCCGCACCAAGGTAGTCTTACCGGCACCCAGTTCTCCCATGAGAAACACTATGACGCCGCTGCTGAGGGTGCGCCCCAGCTGTATGCCTAGGGCGTCCATGGCCGCGGCATCCTCCACTAGAAACTTAATCACAGATTCATAACGTGGCGTAAACCACTGATCAGATCACGCGCCATCAAGCCACGCTCACCGGACTCTGCTGCCCGGTCTCCCGCCAACGCATGCAAGGTGACGCCCATACGGGCTGCCTCTGGCAACGATGAACCCTGGGCGATGAGCGCTGCGATAACCCCCGTGAGCACATCACCCATACCGGGTGACGCCATCCCCGGGTTACCGTAGGTGCATACCACCGGCTGTTCATCCGCGGCCGCAATGATGCTACCTGCGCCCTTGAGAACCACTACCGCACGATACTGTTCCATCAATTGCTGCGCTGCCTGATAACGATCTGCCTGTATCTCACTGATGGATTGTTTGAGCAACCGGCTGGCTTCACCCGGATGGGGAGTCAGCACCCATTGACCGCGAACGATGGGATGAGCCGCCAGCAAGTTGAGTGCATCAGCATCCACTACCAGCGGTAATTGGGTATCCAGTGCCATTGCCAGCAGCATACGTCCCCAGTCATCCTGACCAAGACCCGGGCCTATGGCAATCACCGTGGCCCGGCCTATGAGTGGCAGCGCCTCAGCAGCATTTTCCAGACCATGAGCCATGGCCTCAGGTAATCCTGCCAGCAATGCTGTCACGTGCGCCGGACGGGTGGCGACCGTCACCAGCCCAGCGCCACTCCGCAGAGCCGCCTCAGCGGTCAAGCGCACCGAACCGCCCATACCGAGATCTCCACCGATCACCAGCACATGGCCAAAGCGGCCTTTGTGCGCCGAACGCGCACGCCGCGGCAGATGCATTTCAGAATCGCCGATACAGCGTGCTGCCGATGTGATATTGGCGTAAATCTGTTGCGGCACTTCCAGCCCTGCTAACACGATCTCACCTGCACAGGCCGGTCCTTGTCCGGTGACCAAGCCAGCTTTCATGCCGATAAAGGTCACACACAACGCGGCCTGCACGGCGGTTCCCATGATGGCCCCAGTGTCGGCATTCAGTCCCGAAGGAATATCCAGCGCCAACACCGGTTTGCCACAACTGTTTATAAGTTGTATCGCTTCCGCCCATTGATCCTGCAACGGCCGATCCAAGCCTGTGCCCAGCAGCGCATCCACGATGACATCCCCGTCATCCACGGAACCGCTGGCGAATTTCTGTTCCTTACCCTTGGCGGCCAGATATTTCGCGCGCGCCTTTGCGGCTGCTCCGGATAGCTTGGCTGTATCGCCCACATTCAATACAGTTACACGCCGACGTGTACGCAATGCCTCTGCCGCCAGCACATAACCGTCGCCGGCGTTGTTGCCCGCACCGGCAAACACCACGATATGTTTCGCCGCCGGCCAACGGCTTGCGAGTGCCTGCCACGCCGCCTTACCGGCGCGTTGCATGAGTTTCTCAGCAGGGATGCCGTGCTTGATGGCGCGGCGGTCCAGCTCCCGCATCTGGGCAGCCGTATACAGCGCTTGGGAAAATGACCGCATGGCAGCATTATATATACAGCATGCCCACAGCATTAACTTATGCACTCACAAGCCGCCAATAGCCCTGATTTCAGTGCACTCGCCGAACGTATCCGCGGCTGGGCGCGAAACTTGGGCTTCCAGCAAACCGGCATCAGCGGTGTGGAACTGCCGGAAGACGAACGCCACCTGCTGGAATGGCTCCGGCAGCAACGCCATGGCGATATGCAGTACATGCAAACCCACGGTACGCGCCGCAGCCGTCCGGCGGAACTGGTGCCGGGCACTCTGAGGGTGATTTCAGTGCGCATGGATTATTGGCCCGAAGACACCATGGATCCATACATGCTGCTGGAACAAAACAAGGATCGCGGCTACATCGCCCGCTACGCCCTGGGCCGTGATTACCACAAGGTTCTGCGCGGCCGATTGCAAAAGCTCGCTGAGTGCATCGAACAGGACGTGGGTGGGTTTGGCTACCGGGCGTTCACCGACAGTGCGCCGGTACTGGAAAAGGCCTTGGCGCGCAATGCTGGCCTCGGCTGGATCGGCAAACACACCAATCTCATTAATAAGGATGCGGGTTCCTGGTTCTTCCTGGGTGAATTATTCACCGACCTGCCCTTGCCGATCGACGCGTCCGCTGCAAATCATTGCGGAAGTTGCCATACCTGCATGGATGTGTGTCCGACACAGGCGATCGTCGCGCCCTACGAGCTGGATGCGCGCCGCTGCATCGCCTATCTCACCATTGAGTATAAAGGTTCAATTCCTACTGAATTCCGCAAAGCCGTCGGCAACCGCATATTCGGCTGTGACGATTGCCAGCTTTTCTGCCCCTGGAATAAATTCGCCAAGGTCACGCCACTGAAGGATTTCGAACCGCGTCACGGCTTTGATATGCCTTCACTAGTTGAACTATTCAGCTGGACGGAGGAGGAATTCCTGGAACACACGCACGGCAGTGCGATACGCCGTATAGGTTATGAATGCTGGTTGCGAAATATAGCCGTAGCGCTGGGTAATGCAGCGACTACGCCGGAAATTCTCGCTTCACTGGAAGCGCGTATGGGACACTCTTCAGAACTTGTGCGTGAACACGTGATATGGGCTTTAAACCAGCATAAACAGGCTACACCTAATCCTGAACACTTCAGATCAACGATTTAATCATCATTGTTGATACAATTTTAAAGAAATTACTTTTTTATGTTTCTTCCGTGACAGTCACCGAATCGCAGACCACTACCGCATGGACAGGACGCATCCGCAGCGACGGTCGCGGGCTTGTCATACTCTCCCAGACTTGCGGGCCGGTGGAAAACCCGCCGCATGTTGAGTTTGTCGAAGGGTCCAATGCGCTCCCGGCCATCAAATTTGAAATCGGTGAACTGGCCGTTGGCATCCACATAATGCAGGAAGGTCTGCACCCAGTATTCACCGGCGAACATCTCACGCCAGTGGGGTACATCGGCGCCACGGTACACAAGCATATCACCGGGCATCAGCGCCAACGATTTGTCCGTGCCATCCGCTTGCACGCACAGTGGCCACGGCGCCGGCGCCTTAAAACCCAGCGTCAACGAAGTACTGATTTCACAAGATGGCCGGTCCAGATGTTTCGGCAGGATCGCGCCGTTGCCATAGATGCGCAGGTAGGAATAACAGGGCAACAATTTAAGACCCGTGGCCCGCTCCACCCTAGGCTGTAATTCCAGCAGCAATGCTTCGCTCAGAGCATCCGCATAGCGGCCAAGCGCCGCACGGAACATTTCCTCAGGCTGGTAGTAATTCGGCCATTTCTGCTGCAGCAGTGCGTAGGTGGCCATGAATCGGGCGCTTTCGGGACTGATGGCCTGAGATATGACCGCATATCCGCTGCGCCGGAATTGCTCAATGCTGCTATCGGAAAGCGGGGATTGGGTGACAAAAGCATTCATGCGGGAAGATGATGTCCAGAGAATGGATTCAGCTTATGCCTCTGGGATTTGCAGTCAACCACAGTGCTGTAAGCAATAGAAGACTCACGCGGCCTGCACGGGTATGGCGTTGGCAGTGCGCGTGATCCGATTGTGCTCGTCCAGATAAACAAGCCGTGGTTTGTGATTGATGGCTTCGGCGGCATTCAGTCGCGCATACGCACAGATGATGATGCGATCGCCGGGTACCGCTCGATGAGCCGCGGCGCCATTCACCGATACGACGCCGCTGCCGGCTTGTGCACGGATAGCATACGTGGTGAAGCGCTCGCCGTTCGTGACATTGTAAATTTGCAATTGCTCGTAGTCGAGGATGTCGGCGGCATCCAACAGATCGCTATCGATGGCGCAGGAGCCTTCGTAATCTATCTCTGCATGGGTCACGTGGGCGCGGTGCAGCTTGGCTTTGAGCAGTGTAAGTTGCATGAGGATCAGATCAAACCAATTGGGTTGGATTAGGTTGATTTTACCTTGCTCCCGTGCGAGCACTCAAGTGGTCATGTGTTCTGTGCGTTATCCGCATGTACCTGGATATTGTCAATGAGACGTGCTTTTCCAAGCCACGCAGCAGCCAAAACGATCAAATCCGGCGTTCCAATTTGTGGGGCGGACAGCGTGCTGGCTGCCCGTATCGCCACATAGTCGGGACGCATGCCGATGGTGGAAAGTTTGCGCACAGCTTCGGACTCGAGTCGCTGAAAATCGCGTCTGCCATTTCGTAATTCCTGTGCTAAACCTTCCAGAGTATTAAACAACTGCGGCGCCAGCTCCCGTTCAGATGACGTCAGATATTGATTGCGCGAACTCATGGCCAAGCCATCCACCTCGCGCATCGTGGGCACACCGATGATTTCTACGGGCAGGGACAGATCATCTACCAAGCGACGGATGACCTGTAATTGTTGATAATCCTTTTCACCGAACAGCGCCACATCCGGCTGCACCATATTCAGCAGTTTGGTAACGACCGTAGCCATACCGACGAAATGGCCTGGCCGGAATTTACCGTCCAAGATGTTCGTCAACCCAGGGACATCGACGCGCGTGATCTGCTCGCGGTCACCGGCGTACATCTCATCAACCGATGGAGCAAACAATAGTTCGGTACCAGCCGTGGTCAATTTGGTTTTATCCGCTTCCAGCGTGCGCGGATAACTCTTGAAATCCTCATTGGGACCGAATTGCAGCGGGTTTACAAAAATGCTGGCTACAACATGCTCGGCAGTATCATGTGCGCGCTCCACCAGGCGCAGATGTCCGGCGTGTAAGTTACCCATGGTCGGCACCAAAGCAATTTTCTGCCCGGTGATACGCCAGTGTTTGACATAGTCGCGTAACTCAATGATGCCATGTAACGTTAGCATGGTTTGTGCTTGCTCAAAGCTTGATTTTACCAATCAGTCGAAACCATGTTCTGGTACAAGATTGCCGCCATCTGGTACATGAAATCGTAATATTCATGGTGCTCACCATATGGGCATTCATGCAACAAACTGCTTGCCCTTGCCGGGGTTAAAGTAGTGGCGACCGCTCTTTACGCGGCTGATTTCCTTGACCAACAGGGCGTAATCATCATCACTGTCCACAGGATTGATATCGGCGGCATTCACGATGAGCAGCGGCGATGCATTGTAATAATGGAAGAAATGCGCATAAGCCTCCGCGACGCGCTCAAGATAATCGCGCCGGATGAGCTGTTCATAGCTGACGCCGCGACGCACGACACGCCGCATGAGGACATCGACCGGTGCCTGCAGATAGACCACCAGATCCGGCTGCGGCGCATCCACAGTTAGATGCTGGTATACCTGCTTGTAGAGCCCGAATTCATCATCATCGAGATTGAGTTGCGCAAATAAGCGGTCTTTCTCCAGCATGAAATCCGCCACCCGTAATGGGGTGAAGATGTCGCCTTGACGCAGCTGCTGCAACTGGCGCGCGCGTTGAAAAAGGAACGACAACTGTGTCGGCAGCGCGGCATTCCTGGGATCGCGGTAAAAACGTTCCAGGAAAGGGTTTTCTTCGGCATGCTCCAACAATGACTCACCGCCGAAGGTTTGCGCCAAACGCTGCGCGAGACTGGTCTTACCCACCCCGATGGGACCTTCCACTACCGTGTAGCGGGGCTGGTTTTCACTCATTCGCAGCTTCCTTATAGGACTCGATAGCCGGCGTATGACAATGGTTGCGTAACACCTGCACCTGACCGTGACCTGGAATCACCAGCGTCGGTGCTAATTCTGCAAGAGGATACAGGACAAAACTGCGCACATGCATCTGTGGATGAGGAAGCGTTAATTCCGGCGTATTAACACGCACGTCACCGTACATGAGGATGTCGAGATCCAGACTGCGAGCGCCCCAGTGACCCTCGACTGTGCGCCGACGACCATGCCCTTCTTCCAATTTCCGCAATGCCTGCAACAACTTCAGCGGAGCAAGCTCGGTTGTCAGCATTGCCACGGCATTGATGTAATCCGGCTGATCCTGGGGGCCGAGCGGTCGGCTCCTATAAAGATGTGAACGCGCCAACAGACGGGTGCGGGGCAGCACGTTCAGTTCGACAAATGCACGCTCGATCTGTCCGGCGGGTCCGTGCAGATTGCTGCCGAGACCTATGTATGCGGAAACTCCGGGACTCAAGGCGTCACGCTGACGGTAAATTCTCACGCCGGCGCCGGCGCCGATTACGGCGGCGCCCAGTGGACGGCGCGGCGCTCAGCATGCTGGTTTGGCCGGTGGCATCGGTGTTCTGGATCTCGGTCCACCAGCGGGCCAGTTCCGGATCCACTTCGCCGGCGGCCGCGCGCAACGCCATGAAATCATAGGCGGCACGGAAGCGTGGATGTGCCAGCAACCGCAAAGGACGCTTGCCATCACGTTGGGCAAAACGGGGTTGCAGCTGGTAAATCTCGATCATGGGAGTGGCGAAGCGACGCGGAAGCGCCACATGCCTGATCTGTTCGGGAATTATTTCATCAGCGGCGCGCCGGATGGCTTCACCTGGACGCAGACCCTTGACCTCCAGCGCCATCGATCTCTGACGCACCGGTTCCCACAACAACGCCGCAAACAGAAACGCCGGTGTAACCGGCTTGTCGGCATTCACGCGTGCATCGGTATTGGCAAGCGCCTGGGCAATGAAGGTATGCGGAAAGCCTTGCTCCTCGGTGTCCAATATTGCATCGGTGCACGCAAACAGGCGTGCGAAAAGCCCGAAATGACGCAGACTCTCGAAGGATTGCAGACCAAATCCATATAGAAATAATTTCAGAATTTCCTCGAACAAGCGTGCCGGTGGAATATCATCCAGCAGTTCTGACAGTGGTGCGATCGGTGCCGCCGTATCCGGATGCATGCGGAAACCGAGTTTTGCGGTAAAGCGTACGGCCCGCAGCATGCGTACCGGATCCTCGCGGTAACGCGTGTGCGGGTCGCCGATAAGCCTTAAAGTGCCGCTGTGTAAATCCGCCAAACCATCGACGTAATCCCTGAGGGAAAAATCGCGAATGTCGTAGTACAGCGCATTCACGCTGAAGTCGCGCCGGAAGGCGTCCTGTTCAAGCGTACCGTAGTTGTTATCACGCAGGATACGGCTGGTATCGATGTGGGCTTCATCCGGCTCGCGGTCCGGAGCCTGATTGGCCCGGAACGTGGCGACCTCGATGATCTCGCGGCCGAATTGCACATGCGCGAGCCGGAAACGTCGGCCGATGATGCGGCAATTTCGGAACAGCGTGTGCACCTGCTCGGGACGCGCGTCAGTCGCAACATCAAAATCCTTGGGTTCACGGCCCAGCAGCAAGTCGCGTACGCCGCCGCCTACCATATAAGACGCATAGCCGGCGCTTTTCAGGCGATACAGCACCTTGAGTGCATTTTCGGATATCTGGGCCCGCGAGATATTATGGTCAGCGCGAGCAATGATAATGGGGGACAGTGTGGAGTTTTCCTGAAGATACACGTGTGATCGTTTGCGGTGCGCTTCTTGATGGCGTGCTTGAGCTAATCCGGAGCGCCCGTATAATACCACTCCCGTTATACTCAAGCTCCCTTCGTCTAGAGGCCTAGGACGGAGCCCTCTCAAGGCTTAAACACCGGTTCGAATCCGGTAGGGAGCGCCAACTTGTGGGTATGTCCTCTGCTGTGAGCGTGCCGCACCTCTCTAAACCATCCTCATATCCAACGCCATTGACGTCACCGGGACTGTTCCGGCGGCTGGCATCGGGTTTCTACGACGCGATCATTCTGCTCGCCATCTGGATTCTGGCCACTTTCCTCGTCATGCCGTTCACGCACGGCCGGGCTTTTGAATCCTTTTATGCCCACCATGGCAGCGTAAAGTTGCTCTACCAGTTGGGGCTGCTGGCCCTGGGTTTTGTTTTCTTCGGTGGTTTCTGGACTCACGGCGGACGGACCATCGGTATGGCTGCTTGGAAACTGCGTATGGTGTGCATGGACGGCGGCCCGCTGGGCTGGCGCCGGGCGCTGATCCGCTACCTGAGCATGCTGATTCCCTGGCTACTGGTGCTGCTGGGATGTGAGTTTCTGATCAATGCCAGCGGCCAATCCTATACAAACTTCAATTCGGTTTCCGCCATCGGCATCTTCCTGCTCTCGAGTGCAGCCTTTGTCTGGCCGGCCCTCGATCGGAATCGGCTCGCCTGGCACGACCATCTCTCGGGCACGCGGCCGGTATTAACAGGTTCGCCTCTTACATGAGAATTAGCATAGCCACTGCGCCCCCCCGGTAGCCGGATGGAGAAGCCCTGTTCCAGTGGTATCGTTTGCGCGTAGTATTGAGCCTCGTTAGGCTGCATCGAATCTGGACGGAGTTGAGAGAGTTTGCGCTTACAGCCACTATCGAATTTCCCACCTGTTAGGAGTGAATCATGAACAAAAAAATCTTATCCCTTGGTGCTGCAACCTTGATGGTACTGCTCATACCTATGGTTAGTTTTGCTGCCGGCAATGCCGACCAGGAAATTGCTACCGCCACTACGCATGCGCGATTTGCGGCAAATGCTGCTGACGCTGCCACAGCCATCATGCATTTTCACCATGTGATCAATTGTCTGGTTGGTCCTAGCAGCAAGCTATTCGACGCTGACGTAGGCAATCCATGCGAGGGCATGGGGAATGGCGCATTGAATGATGTCGGGAAAAAATCACAGGAACACTCCCAGCTGGAACATGTCCTGGCTCTCGCGAAACAGGCGTTGCACGCCAAAAATCTCGAGGCCACCCAACAGTATGCTGCGCGTATCAGCGAAGCGCTCAAGGGCGTCAACACCGGCGAGTAGTCCCTGGCTGCGAAGCCGGAACAAAGATATCAGCGGATGCGGCTAACGGCGATGCCGCTGACGATGGCCAGCAATAGTGTTGGCAGCCACGCCGTAAGTACCGGATTCAGCCCGAATACCACGCCGCTCTGTGTGAAGATGCTGTTAAACACGAAGAAACCGATACCGATGAGCATGCCGGTCACCAGCCTTTGGCCTGTAGTGGCGGAGCGCAACGGTCCAAACACGAATGGCAAGGCTAATACCAGCATCACCAGCAGTGACAGAGGCTGTGCAATCCGCGACCAGAATGCGGTGATGTAACGGTTAGCATCGATGCCATTAGCGTGCAGATATTCGATATATTGATGGAGACCATGAGCTGAGAGGCTGTTGCTGTCCACCACGAACAGACTCAATAACTCCGGCCCAAGATAGGTGTGCCATTCGAGACTCGGGAGGTTTTGCGTGGTAGCTCCTGCAGGAGTCAGTTTTGTCTCACGCAGATCTTTGAGTGCCCATGTGCCATTGCTGAACACTGCAGAAGCCGCCTCGGCCATGCTCAGCAAATGATGCCCGCTGTCAATGCGGTAGATATAAATGCCTTGAGCACTGTTGCGCTCAGTCATCTGCCTGACGTTCAGAAACACCTCGCCATCCTTGGCCCAAATGCCACCGTTACCCAGCACATTAACCTGGTTGTATAAAGACTCTGAACGCCGGTTTTCTGCGTAACGCTGCGCTGACGGTGCTATAAATTCCCCCAGCACCACGCATAGGGCCAGCAGCACCAGACCGCCGGCCAGGGCGGAAATTCCCAAACGTGTCACTGAAAGACCGGCGGTACGCATCACCATAAGCTCATTGTGGCTGGCGAGATCGCCGAGTCCCAGCATGGCACCCAGCAACACCGCCACCACAAACATGCTGTAGGCCTGCGAGGGAATATATAGCAGCGTATAAATCCCCGCATCCAGAAGTGAATAGTGGCCTTGCCCTACATGGCTGAACTCACCCACGAAGGTAATGAGACTGGCAAGCGCCGTGAGTACCAATAGCACCAGCAGAGTGCTGAGAATCACCTGTATCGCTATATAGCGGTCAACTACCCGCATGTGCAGCACCCCGTTTTGGGGAAAACAGACCGCGCCAGCCATATTGTTGATACAGCAGCACAAATGTTGCCAACAACAACAGCAGCGGTACCCACCAGATGCCAATGCTTCTGGGAAAAATATCTTTCTCCAGCCACACCCGCGCGATACCTATCAGGTTTGAATAGATCACATACGTCAGAATGGCGGCAAACAACTTGCCATAGCGTCCCTGGCGCGGCGACGTGCGCGCCAATGGCACAGCCAGAAATGTGAGCAGTAGCGCCGCCAGCGGTACCGACAAGCGCCATTGGAATTCCGAAGTGGCGGCCAGATCCGGCGAATGTAACAGCAACTGCGTGGGCATCTCGGCGTAGCCCTCTTCACTCAGATTAGGTACAGAAGGTGTAATGCGAATGCCGTGCTCAGCGAACTGCACGATACGGAAATCAGCCTGGCCTGGTATGCCGTCGTAACGATAACCATCATGCAACACCAGGGTGCCGGCGCCATTATCGCCTCTTGTCTGGCGGGTGCCGGTATTGGCGGAAATCACATCCTGGCGCAGGCCATTGGGGCCTTCCATGAATACATTTTGCAATGCGTGCCCGTCGGCACTGACTCCCGCTGCATACAGCACGCCGCGCCCGTTCTCATCCACTTTGAAACGCCCGGATTCAAAACTACCCACCTGTGCATTGTGCTGACCGTAGGTCCAGATGATCGTGGTCATCCGCACTGCCCACGGCGCGACCTCCAGGGAAAGTGCTGCAAGTATCATGGCCAGCACCACGGCGATGGCCATGAGTGGCCGGTAGATCTGCCCCGGACTCACGCCGCACGCCATGAGCGTAGTCATCTCGCTGTCACGGTACAGGCGTCCCAATGCCAGCATCACCGCCAGGAACAGCGATACCGGAATGACCACGATAAAATAGCTGACCGAGGCGAGTGCCAGCAGCTCAAATACCGTATCCCGCGGCAATCGGCCGGCGGCTGCGTCTCCCAGCAGTAATGCGAAGCGGTTGCTCAGCAGAATCAGCATCAGGATCGCGGTCACCGCAACCCATGTGAGACTAGTCTCGCGAACGAGATAACGATCAATGATGCGTGTCAAAGCCATCCTCGGTGATGCCGCTATTGTGCATGATGCGGTAAACTAACGCCCGCATAATTCGCGGTCGCAGTATCAAGAACCTGCAACGGGGCACAAACAATTTCAAATACACAACAAACGCAGTCACAGCCTCAGCCAGCTTATGCCAAGAGTAACAGTTTCCGCTATGGCTTTTAAGCACAGGCCAATCAGCTATGCCCGCTGCAAAGAGAGAACTACATGCAATTTTCGATAAATGACAGCAAGCCCGAGCAGTTGCACACCGCATGCCTGGTGGCCGGGGTATTCACCGGGGGTAAACTGACACCGGCCGCCCAGACGCTGGACAAAACCAGCCAAGGCTATCTCAGTAAGCTCATCAACGACGGCACTCTGGAAGGGCGCAGCGGCCAACACCTGCTATTGTTCAAGCTGCCGGGAATAAGCGCCGAGCGTGTGCTTTTGGTGGGCCTCGGCAAGCAGAAGGACTTCAACCTGCAGGCCTATCGAAAGGCCATGTATCAAACTATCCGGACACTCAACGACAACGGCGTCAAGGACGCCGCCAGTACACTACCGCTGATTGCGGTACGCGATACGGACGCCTATCAACGCGTCCGGCATGCAGTGGAAGCGACCGGTGATGCCAACTACCGTTTTGATCAGTGCAAGGGCAAGCAGGATAACCATAAACCGACGCTGAAGAAACTGGTTCTGCTGGTAGCCAGCCGGAAAGAATTGCCCGCCGGGGAACAGGGACTGCGTGATGGCAATGCCATCGCTGCCGGCGTGATGCTGGCAAAAGACCTGGGTAACCTGCCACCGAATATCTGCACACCCGCCTACTTGGCGAATGCAGCACGCAAACTCGGCAATGCTGGAAAATTGAAGGTAACGGTGCTGGAAGAAGCCCACATGAAAAAACTCGGCATGGGTGCAC
>JBAWFD010000134.1:0-6948 GCA_049591615.1 Gammaproteobacteria bacterium
GTATAGGCCGGCTATCTTGGTAGGCGCGTTTGGCGATTGCTGCACCCTTCTCATACCCGATTACCGGGTTCAGGGCAGTCACTAGAATAGGGTTCTTCTCGAGTGCTTCCTGGAGATGCGCCTCGTGCACCTGGAATCCGCGGATGGCGCTATCCGCCAATGCCCGGGCCGAGCTCGCCAGCAATTCGATGCTTTGTAACAGGTTATACGCGATTATCGGCAGCATGACGTTCAACTGAAAGTTACCGGACTGGCCCGCGACGGTGATGGTCAAGTCATTGCCGATCACTTGGGCAGCTACCATGGTCACCACCTCCGGAATTACTGGATTTACCTTGCCGGGCATGATGCTGGAACCCGGCTGCAATGCCGGCAAAGCGATCTCTCCAAGACCTGCCAGCGGGCCGCTGTTCATCCAGCGCAGGTCATTGGCGATTTTCATCAGGCTCACGGCCAGGGTTTTCAACTGGCCGGATAGCTCCACAGCCGTATCCTGAGAGCTCAGGGACTCAAAATAGTTTTCACTGGTTCGAAAACGAATGCTGGTTCTCTTACCCAACTCATCCGCGATGCGTTGGCCAAATTCCGGGTGGGCATTGATACCAGTACCGACGGCGGTGCCACCCTGAGCCAGCACCTGGAGTCTCGGCAGGACGGCTTCGATTCGTGCGCTTCCATGGCGTACCTGGGTGGACCAGCCTGATAGTTCCTGGCCGAGTGTCATCGGCATAGCGTCCATGAGATGGGTACGCCCGGTGATGACCACCTTGGTTGTTGCCTTTGCTTTCACCTCTATAGCTTCAGCCAGGTGTTGTAACGCTGGCAACAACTGCTCCTTGAGTTCCAATGCCGCACTGACATGAATGGCTGTGGGGATGGTGTCGTTACTGCTCTGGCACATATTTACATGGTCGTTGGGATGCACCGGTTGTCCGGTTTTCTCCCCGGCCAAATGCGCGATCACTTCATTGGCGTTCATGTTGGTGCTGGTGCCGGAGCCAGTCTGGAACACGTCGATTGGGAAATGTTGATCATGCTTGCCCTCAGCCACCTCCGATGCCGCCGCCTCAATGGCCTTGGCGCGTGCCCCATCCAGCATACCCAGGTCCTGGTTGACACAGGCGGCTGAGGCCTTGATGAGACCCAGAGCACGGATGAATGCTCGCGGCATCCTCAGGCCGCTGATGGGAAAATTTTGCACAGCACGCTGGGTCTGGGCACCCCAACGGGCATCTGCAGGCACCCGCAGCTCACCCATGCTGTCGTGTTCCACCCGGTAAGCTTTTTCTGACATACATCTCTCCCGGAGAAATGAATTGAAATTCACTATGTAACATCATGATTTCAGGATATAATCATTCAGAATATTCTGAGCTAATTGTGCGATAAAGTAAGGCTTGGACTGCTTGGTTATTATCCGCAATCCAGCCATCATTTGCACGGAAACCGCATGCAGCTGTCACCACTAACCGCCCTCTCCCCATTGGATGGACGTTACGCCGCCAAGAACGACGCGCTTCGCGGCCTATTCAGCGAATACGGCCTGATGCGCCAACGAGTGCGCGTGGAAATTGCATGGCTACGGGCACTGGCCGATACACCCGGAATCCCCGAGATCAAGCCCCTCAGCAATGAATCCCTCAACCGGCTAAACAAGCTCGCGGAGGACTTTGATCTACCAGCGGCCGCGCGCGTCAAGGGCATCGAAACCACCACCAACCATGATGTGAAAGCTATCGAGTACTACCTCAAGGAAAGCCTGCGTGGCAATGCCGAACTGGAACAGGTCAGTGAGTTCCTGCATTTCGCCTGTACTTCAGAAGATATCAACAATCTGGTTTACGCATTGCTGCTGCAGGAAGCCCGGGGGCAACACCTGCTGCCTATGGCAGACAAATTGTGCGAGCGCATGCGCGGCCTGGCACACCGCTACGCTGAAATACCCATGCTGGCACGCACCCATGGCCAGCCGGCATCGCCCACCACCCTTGGCAAAGAATTTGCGAACATGGTCGCACGCATGCGTCGGCAGCATGCACAGCTGGCAGCGGTCAGTATCAGCGGCAAATTTAACGGTGCCGTCGGTAATTACAATGCACATCTGGCCGCGTATCCAGATCTGGACTGGCAGGCTATAAGCAAGAAGCTGGTAGCATCCCTTGGGCTTGAGTGGTCCGCTTACACCGTACAAATCGAACCGCATGATTACATGGCGGAATATTTTGATGCACTGGCACGCTTCAACACTGTGATGATCGATGCTTGCCGCGATATCTGGGGATACATTTCACTCGGTTACTTCCGCCAGAAAACCAATACCGGTGAAGTCGGTTCTTCCACCATGCCCCACAAAGTTAATCCGATCGATTTTGAAAACGCCGAGGGCAATCTCGGCGTCGCCAATGCCTTGCTAAGGTACTTTGCGGAAAAACTACCGATCTCCCGCTGGCAGCGGGATCTCACCGATTCCACTGTGCTGCGCAATGTCGGGGTAGCCATCGGCCACAGCTTGATGGCTTATGAAGCCTTCCTCAAGGGCTTGAGCAAACTCGAAGCTGATTCTGAGCGCATGCGCTCAGATCTGGACAATAACTGGGAAGTACTCGCAGAAGCCGTGCAAACCGTGATGCGGCGTTATGGGATCGAAACTCCTTATGAACAGCTTAAAATGCTGACCCGCGGCAAGCGCATCAACCAGGATGATTTGCAACGATTCATCAAGGATCTGGAAATCCCCAATCAGGCGAAACAACGCCTGCTGGTACTCACACCTGCAGAATACATCGGACTGGCCGCGCATCTCGCCCGCGATATCTGATGCATGAAGCGAGCGACGTTCATCGGTGAGCTAACAGCACGGGCATTTCTCAAACGCTATTGGCAAAAATCTCCACGTCTCATCCGTGGGGCATATCCGCAACTCCTCTCACCGATCTCACCTGCAGAACTGGCAGGCTTGGCTTGCGAAACAGGAGTCGAATCCCGGTTAGTGATCAAAACCCGCAGAAAGCCCGGCTGGCAGGTGCGTCACGGCCCATTCAAGGCCAGGGATTTCCGCACTCTCCCGGAGAAAAACTGGACCCTGCTGGTACAAGATGCAGACAAGCATCTGCCGGAGCTAGCAGATTTCTTGGCACATTTTCATTTCATACCCACCTGGCGAATTGACGATCTCATGATCAGCTTTGCAGCTGATGGTGGTTCCGTCGGCCCGCATGTCGATGCCTACGACGTGTTCCTGCTCCAGGTCCAGGGCCAACGACGCTGGAGCATCAACCAAAAATATCATGTTCCAGTAGCAAAACCGGGGTTGGAATTGAGTCAGGTGTGCGCATTCAAACCGCAGCATACTTGGCTACTGAAACCCGGAGATATGCTGTACCTACCGCCGGGCGTGGCTCATCATGGCATCGCCGAAGGTGAATGCATGACGTTTTCTATCGGCTTCCGCACGCCTACTGATGGTGAACTGCTGGCTGATTTGAGCAGCCTGCTGCTTACACGCCTGGATAAAAAAATGCGCTACACGGATCCAGACCTGGTCTCAGCGGAAACCACTCCTGGTCTTATATCAAAGAAAGCCCGTACCGCAATCCGCAAGCGGATACGCAGCACAACACGTCTGAAACCTGGTGAGCTGGACGAATGGTTCGGATGTTTCATCACAGAACCTAAACCCTGGTTGGCACCCGCGCCGGCACGCCGACCCTTGACGTCGTCAGCTTTACGAACACGCTTATTCAGGCACAAAAAACTTGCTCGTGACCCAGCCGGTAACATGGCATGGTATAAGACCGAGTCTCGTCATATAAAGCTATTTATCAATGGAACTTGCCATATACTGCCCGTCGGCTTGGCAGATTTCGCCCTGATGTTATGTGGTCAGCGCATCTATAATGTCAGCATGCTGGCACGCTGGTTGCGAAACCGGCATGCAACCAATGTATTGGCTGAGTTGTATAACCAAGGACTGCTGTATTTCCCCTAAGTACCAGAGCACGTGCCAATGAAACAAGCCGGCAAATTTACATGAATGTACGCTCACCCGCTTATCGTGTATTGAACAGTTCTGATGAAAATCGGGATGCGGCCCTAGAGCTCGCCCGAGGAGCCCATATAAATCTGGTGTTGTTTTCGCGGGACTTGGAGCCAGTCATTTACGATAACCGGGATTTTGTAACGGCGGTACAGCAACTCGCCTTGCGAAGCCGTTACTCGCACGTACGCATCTTGGTCATTGATCCCACCGCTGCAATTAAGGACGGACACCGCCTTATTGAGCTCGGACGGCGGCTCAGCAGCTTCATCGAATTTCGTCGGCCGCCACAGGAACAATCGCAACGTTCCGATTCCTTCCTGGTAATCGATGAAACTGGTCTGCTGTATCGCCCACTGGCCAGCCGGTATGAAGGTTTTGCTGATCCAGATAATGCCTTTGAGGCACGCCTCCATCTGCGCGAATTTGATGCCATCTGGGAACAGTCTGAACCGGAATCAGAATTCCGGCGCTTGGGCCTGTGATTCAATGACCCAACAACCATACTGCTGTGTGATCGCCCCCAGGCAGTACATGGAATGACATGGAATCCGCATATCACCGTTGCCGCAATCGCCCAGCAAGAAGATCGCTTTCTTATGGTGGAAGAGAATGTCCACGGTACGCTGGTAATCAACAACCCCGCCGGTCATCTGGAAGATACCGAGAGTTTTGTGGATGCTGTGCGCCGCGAGACTTTGGAAGAGACTGGTTGGGAATTTGAACCCGATGCTGTAACAGGCATTTACCTTTGGAAGAACCCGGGCTTGGGTACGACTTTTCTGCGCATCGCCTTCTGTGGTCGTTGCGTACATCACCATCCAGAACGTCCACTGGACCAGGGTATCGTGGGGCCCCGCTGGTATACGCGCACAGAATTGGCGGATGGCATCCTGAACCTGCGCAGCCCCTTGGTGACCCGCTGTCTCGATGACTTTCTTGCAGGACGGCGTTTTCCTCTCGAGCTGCTCACCTGCCTGGAACCTATCGACATTCAGATGAGCGATGCGCGTGTCTGAATCAGTGATGTCGGCGTAAAATACCGCTATGCCTGCACCAATCAGAACCCGCGTGATCGTCGGTCTTTCCGGTGGAGTTGATTCCTCCGTCGCGGCCCTGCTCCTCAAGCAACAGGGTTACGCCGTGGAAGGTCTTTTCATGGACAACTGGGAAGATGACGAGGAATCGCACTACTGCACCTCTGCTCAGGATTTCCAGGATGCCTGCCAGATTTGCGAGCAGCTCGATATCCCGCTGCACAAGGTGAATTTCTCGGTCGAATACCGCGCGCGCGTCTTCAAATATTTCCTCGATGAATACGCCGCCGGCCGCACACCTAACCCCGATGTTTTATGCAACAGTGAAATCAAATTCAAAGTTTTCCTAGAATACGCCACGCGTCTGGGTGCGCAACTCATCGCCACGGGTCACTATGTGAGGAGCGAGAAAACCAATGAAGGCATGAGGCTCTTGCGCAGCCATGATGTTGGCAAGGACCAAAGCTATTTCCTGCACGCCGTATCGCAGAAAGCCTTGTGCATGAGCTTGTTTCCCGTGGGAGCCATGCTGAAGCCGGAAGTGCGCGCCTGCGCCCGCGAAGCGGGTTTCGTCAATCATGCTAAGAAGGACAGTACCGGCATCTGTTTTATCGGCGAACGTAATTTTAGGCAATTCCTCACCAAATACATGCCTGCGCAACCGGGAGATATTGAGACGCCCATGGGCGAAGTACTGGGCGTGCACCAGGGTTTAATGTACTACACGCTGGGCCAGCGTCAGGGGCTCGGCATCGGTGGTCGACGCGAATCGCCCGGAACACCCTGGTATGTGGCGGCCAAGGATCTGCGGCGAAATGTTTTAGTGATGGTGCAGGGCCACGACCATCCCTCGCTGCACCAGCAGTCACTCTCAGCCGGAAATCTTCATTGGATTTCTGGCGCCCCCCCCGGGCCGCAGTTCCTGTGCACCGCCAAGAGCCGCTACCGCCAGATGGATCAGACTTGTCATGTGACGATCGTGGATGCACAGCACTGCCGGGTAGAATTCGAACAACCACAAAGGGCCTTGACACCGGGACAATACGTGGTCTTTTATAAAAATGATGAATGTCTGGGCGGAGGCGTCATCGATCAGGTGGGGCCAGTCGCCAGCAGCGAACTATCGACTACCGCCGTGTGTGCACGCACTGCCGCATGAAGCGGACACTGGCAGACCGGGTGCTGGCCCTGGCGGGTGTAGTGCAGGCCGCTGCTCTGGTCAATGACGTGGCTACAGGCCAGAATGCCGATGAGAATGCATTGCAATCGACCCTGGGCAGCATCCTAAAGACCGAAGCTGTGGATGTACCGGAAGTATATGGTGGCCTCCCCGGGCTCGGCTTTGGCTTGCGGCGGCTGGCGGGCTTGCTGGGGGACCAGCATAACTCGACTGATGTAGTTGTACTGCGTTACACACTGAGCCTGCTACAGCTGCAGGGTAAGGTCATGCGTCGTCGCGCGCTCAAACAGGTGCTCGAAGACGGCATTAAACGCGGCCGCGACCAGTTCCGTCATTATGGACCCACGCATGCAAATGTACTGGCGAATCTCGCGGATACCTATCTGCACAGCGCCGGGACCATCCAGCCACGGATCATGGTCAGCGGCGATGCGCTGCATCTGCAAAATCAACGTATCATTAATATGGTACGCAGTCTGCTACTCGGGGGTCTGCGTTCGGCGGTACTATGGCGCCAGTGCGGTGGCTCACGCTGGATGCTGCTGTTCATGCGCGCCAGTTTGCAGAAAGAGGCTCAGCGCTTGTTGCGAGAAACCAGTCGTTATGCCTGAGCTGCCGACTGTATGATGTTTGTTTTATAATTGAGCTTCACATTCAATTTCGGCTTGCGTCAATATCGCCACTGCGCCAACGGC
>JBAWFD010000135.1:0-115927 GCA_049591615.1 Gammaproteobacteria bacterium
CCGCTACATCCAGCGCCATGGGCACCGAGGCGGTGGAAGTATTACCGTGATCCTGGACGGTGAGGATCACTTTTTCCATGGGCATCTTCAGTTTACGCGCCGTGGCTTCGATGATGCGCAGATTGGCCTGGTGCGGCACCAGCCAGTCGAGTTTTTCCGGTGGCATATTGTTGGCTTCAAGGGCTTCTACCACGATCTCGCCCAGCTTAGTGACCGCCACCTTAAAGACTTCGCTGCCTTTCATATGGATGAAATCGCGGCGCGCGTAAAAATCCTCGGGCTTCTTGGAAACCCCCGAGGGGAAATACAGCAGATCGGCAAACTTGCCATCCGCGTGCAGATGGGTGGAGAGGATGCCAGGTTTTGACGCGGCTTCCAGTACCACCGCACCGGCACCGTCGCCGAATAAAACGCAGGTGCTGCGATCGCTCCAGTCGGTCATACGCGACAGGGTCTCGCCGCCCACGATCAGGGCACATTTTGCCGAGCCGGTGCGGATGAATTTATCCGCAATATCCAATGCGTAGATGAAGCCGGTGCAGGCGGCTTCCAGGCTGAACGCCGTGCAACCGTGGATGCCGAGACGTCGCTGCAACAGACAACCCATGTTCGGGAAAACCTGGTCGGGCGTGGTGGTACCGACAATCACCAAATCGATATCTTTGGGCCCGACGCCTGCGGCCTGCATGGCATTGCGCGCCGCCAGCTCGCAAAAATCCAGGTTGGTCTCGTCTTCCGCGGCGATGTGGCGGCGTTCGATGCCGCTGCGTGAGCGTATCCATTCATCGGTGGTATCCACCATCTTTTCCAGATCCTGGTTGGTCAAGATCTTTTCCGGCAGGCCGCGACCGGTGCCGGCGATGCGCGTGTATAGAGATTTCATTCGCTGCCCGCCTGCGGCTGGGGAAACTGCTGTTCCAGCAGCCGACTGATGCGCTGCGGTACTTGGTTCTGGACTTCGAGGATGGCGATGCGGATAGCGCTGGCATAAGACACGCTATCGGAACCGCCATGGCTCTTTACTACCACACCTTTCAGGCCCAGCAGACTCGCGCCATTGTAATGGCGTGGATCCAGGCGGCGTTTGAGTGAGCGTAGCACCGGCAACGCCATGAAAGCCAGAAACCTGGTAAACGCGGTTCGACGGAATTCCTCGCGGATGTATTGGCTGATCATCTTGGCGAGTCCTTCCATAGTCTTGAGGGAAACATTGCCGACAAAACCATCGGTAACCACCACATCCACATCTTTTGAAAAGATGTCATCGCCTTCCACGAAGCCAATGTAGTTCAGATGGCTGGCAGTAAATAATTTAGCAGCCTCACGCACCTTCTCGATGCCTTTGATCTCCTCTTCGCCGATGTTCAGCAGACCCACACGCGGTGTCTGGAGATGGTAGACAGAGCTTGCCAGCGCCGAGCCCATGACGCCGAACTGGAACAACTGTTCCGGCGTGGAGTCGGCATTGGCACCGAGATCCAGCATATGCGTATGCCCGCCATGCGAGGGGATCAATGCGCAGATGGCGGGGCGATCGATGCCGGGAACGGTCTTGAGCACGAAGCGTGCTGTGGCCATGAGCGCACCGGTATTTCCGGCGCTTACGCAGGCATCCGCCTGGCCTGACTTGACGAGATTGATAGCCACGCGCATGGAGGAGTCTTTCTTGCCGCGCAAGGCCTGGGAAGGTAGTTCATCCATGAGTACCATCTCAGAAGCCGGTACCCATACTAGACGCGTGCCATACGCGGTGCGATGGCGCTGCACCATCGGTTCAAGGACCTCGGGCTTGCCCACCAGGATGACGTGCAGAAAGGAATTTTTCTGCAGCATGCAGACAGCTGCAGATAACACGACATTCGGGCCATGGTCACCACCCATCGCGTCCAGCGCAATCGTGACGATAGAGTTATTCATGCCACAGGTGTGAAAGCTGCGCACCCTCGTCTAGTATGCCGATGCATATATCAGCTTGCATCCGTTACAGGGCATCGGATGAGAGATCGCCGCATCAACATGCGCGCTGCGGCGATTCTCATATGAGTTTGCTCAGTCTTTCTGAGCGATATTCAGGATCTTCTTGCCGCGATAATTACCATCGGCGCCTATATGATGCCGGCGATGGGTTTCACCGCTGGTCTTATCGACCGACAACGTCGGTCCCTGGAGCGCGTCATGGGAGCGGCGCTGGCCACGACGTGAGGGTGATACGCGACTTTTCTGGACAGCCATGATGAACTCCTGATAAAAATGCTTCGTTTTGTGGTGTCAGGTTATTAGCAACAACCTGCAAAAATTAACTACACGGTATACTCGCAATATCTGATCAACGGTCAGCGGCGTTTCAAGGCCTTCAATGCCGCGAACGGCGCGCGCCGTGCTGCTTTCGCATCAGCAACCGTCTGCCGTGATGCGGCGTGTACTCCTGTGCTACATTCCTGCGGCAGCGCATGCAAGGCAACCATCGGCAAAGCCAGCAGCAGTTCGTCCTCTATGAGCTCCGCGAGCTTCACCCTGCCGGAGGCCGACAACAGCGGCTCATACATATCCGGTAATCTTAGTGCCTCATTTTCATTGCGCACCCAGGCTAGATTGAATTCCGCCTTGACCGGAAAGTGCATGCTGCCAAAACACCGCTGGCAGGTCAGAAGCAGATTTGCCTCAACCTCGCCATGGACTGTGAGCTGACCGCCATCATGCATGGCCTGCAATTCTGCATTCGCCAGGCTGCGGATATCGGCGACTGCGGCAGCGAGTCTCGGCAATGCGGAAATGCTTATGCAACCCGTCCACCGGACAGGCTGGTGGCTGGCCCGGGTCAGGTCCAGATATTCCCCTGAAGCACCTGACATAGGCGCGGTATGATACGTATCGGCTCCAGTCTTGTCAAAAGAAAGTCACTCCAAGCCCTTGTTTTTATTAGGTCTTAAAGTTCATTAGCCCTTAGTGGATCAGGATACAGCTGAAATTGGCCCCAACATGAGATTGCCTGTGCAACTGGTACTCGCTTCCACATCACCTTACCGCCGCGCGCTGCTTGAGCGGCTGAGCCCGAACTTCGTGTGTGATCCTCCTCGGGTAGATGAAACGCAGTTGTCACCCGAGGCGCCCGCCGCGCTGGTGCGCCGTTTGGCATATGCCAAAGCAAAAGCAGTCGCCGTACGCCATCCCCAGAGTCTGGTGATTGGCTCCGACCAGGTCGCAGCTCTCGACGACACAGTAGTCGGCAAGCCAGGCAGCCATGCGCGCGCAATCACACAATTATCAACGGTCTCCGGGCGCTTGGTGAGTTTCTATACAGCCGTGTGTGTGCTGGATACGCGCAACCAGCAACATCATGAACATCTGGACACCACTCATGTCCGTTTCCGGCAGTTGAGTACAGTGGAAATTGAGCGCTACCTGCAGGTTGAGCAGCCTTATGACTGCGCTGGCAGTTTCAAATCCGAGGGACTAGGCATCAGCCTGTTCGATGCCATTGAATCGGAGGATCCTACGGCGTTGATCGGCTTGCCCTTAATAGGGTTATGCCGCCTACTTCGCGCCTGCGGCCTGACGCTACCTTAAATAACTTTTCACAAGCGGTCCAGCACGATTTTCAGATTGTCATCCAAGGGCGCACTTACCAGCATGGACTCGCCGGATAGCGGATGTGTGAAGCCCAGACTATGGGCATGGAGGAACATACGCTTTAGTCCCAGACTGCGAAAAATGCGGTTAGCTTGGCGATCGCCATATTTGTCATCGCCCGCGACCGGGTGCATAAGATGCGCAGCGTGTACGCGAATCTGGTGGGTGCGGCCGGTCATTATGCTCACTTCCACGAGTGTCGCATCTTTGAACACCTGCAACGGCTTGAACAGAGTTTCTGCCTGCTTGCCCGCCTCCGCCACCCGCACCCGGCGTTCGCCGCTCTGCAGAACATTCTTTTCAAGTGCCAACTGCACCCGTTGCTCGCCGCCGAACCAGTGACCCGCCAACAAAGCCAGATAATGCTTTTCGACCATGCCCTCCCTCAGTGCGGCATGCAGAGATCGCAAGGCACTGCGTTTCTTGGCGATCACCAGACAGCCGCTAGTGTCCCGGTCCAGACGGTGCACCAGTTCCAGGGAGCGTTGCTCAGGCCGCAGGTTTCGCAAAGCCTCAATGACCCCAAAACTCACGCCACTGCCGCCGTGGACCGCCATGCCGGCGGGCTTGTTGATCACCAGCAATTGATCGTCTTCAAACAGAATCGCGTCTTGCAGCACGGCCAGTTGGCGGCTCCCAGGACGCGCTGGTGGCAAGGTTTTCGCCTGGCGCACTGGCGGGATGCGTACCTCATCGCCGCTCGCCAGCCGGTAATCGGGTTTGGCACGCCGGCCGTTGACGCGCACCTGGCCGGTACGCAACAGACGGTATACATGCCCCTTAGGCACGCCTTTAAGTTCACGAAACAGGAAATTATCCAGGCGCTGCTGCGCCTGTTCCTCATCGATGGCGAGACGCCGGGCCTTGGGAATGAGGTTTTCCACTTAAGTTCCTGAAATGAATGGCGTTCGGGTCGTTGTGGGTATCGCGTTTCGCTGTTATAGTACCCGACAGGTGGCTGGGCCGCGAAAATGCAGCCTTGCGTCACCGCCTGAAGAAGCCTCTGAGTGAGGTTTCACAAGGTTTAATAGGTGGGGTTGCCGTGTTTACTCCAGCGGCCCCGTGTTTAAACGACGTCGCCGGACTGATTGACCGGGTTTGAGCGCCGTTAGGACTGCGCTCCCATGCTTGCCGCATGGTCACGACGCGCCGACTTGCTGCCTGGGTTGGATTTTTCGGTTGCTGCGCCCCGCGCGGCGCCCTGTTTTCAAAGAGCTGAAATCCTGCCTGAGGGCCGTCTGGCCTACCGTGATCCTGCGCAGACCGTGGTTGAGTGTCTGCGAGAAACAATATGAAAAGAATGCTGGTGAATGCAACTCAACCGGAGGAGTTGCGAGTGGCCATGGTGGACGGCCAGAAACTCTACGATCTGGACATCGAAGTCCCCTCCCGCGAACAGAAAAAGGCCAATATCTACAAGGGCAAGATCACCCGTATCGAACCCAGTCTAGAAGCCTGCTTCGTGGACTACGGTTCCGAACGCCACGGCTTCCTGCCGCTGAAAGAAATCTCCCGGGTTTATTTTAAATCCGGCGCTGACCTCTCCGGCCGCCTCAACATCCGCGACTTGTTGCAGGAAGGCCAGGAGCTGGTGGTGCAGGTGGACAAGGAAGAACGCGGCAACAAGGGCGCGGCCCTGACCACGTTCATAAGCCTGGCGGGGCGTTTTCTGGTGCTGATGCCGAATAACCCGCGCGCCGGCGGTGTATCCCGCCGCGTGGAAGGCGACGACCGGGATGAGCTGCGCGAAGCGCTGGCTGCCCTGCGCATGCCCGACAGCATGGGCATCATCATCCGCACCGCCGGCGTGGGCCGCAGTGTGGAAGAACTACAGTGGGATTTGGATTATCTCATCCAGGTCTGGGAAGCCATCGAGAAGGCTTCGGTGGGTCGGCCGTCGCCGTTCCTTATCTACCAGGAAAGCAACGTCATCATCCGCGCGCTGCGTGATTACCTGCGCACCGATGTCGGTGAGATCCTGGTGGACGACAACAAGATGTACGAGGAAGCGCGTCACTTCATGGAACAGATAATGCCCCAAAGCCTCGACAAGCTTAAGCATTACGAAGACAAAGTACCGCTGTTCACGCGCTACCAGATCGAAAGTCAGATTGAGGCCGCATTCGGCCGTGATGTGCGCCTGCCCTCGGGTGGCGCGGTGGTCATCGACCACACGGAAGCGCTGGTGGCCATCGACGTGAACTCCTCACGCGCCACCAAAGGCGGCGATATCGAGGAGACCGCCTTGCGCACCAACCTGGAAGCCGCCGATGAAGTGGCGCGTCAGCTGCGCTTGCGTGATCTGGGCGGCCTGATCGTCATCGATTTCATCGACATGGGCCCGCCAAAGAACCAGCGCGAAGTGGAAGACCGCTTGCGCGACGCCTTGAAGGTGGACCGTGCGCGCGTACAGGTCGGCCGGCTGTCGCGTTTTGGCCTGCTGGAAATGTCGCGCCAACGGCTGCGGCCTTCCCTGGGTGAATCCACCCAAGTGATATGCCCACGTTGCAACGGTGAAGGCCATATCCGCGGCATCGAGTCACTGTCACTTTCGGTCCTGCGTCTTATCGAAGAAGAGGCTATGAAGGAGCGAACTTCGCGGGTGGTGGCGCAGCTGCCGCTGGACGTTGCAACTTTCCTGCTGAATGAAAAGCGCCCAATCATCTCGGAAGTGGAAAAACGCTGTGGCGTGAACGTAGTGCTGGTTCCGAACCCGCACATAGATTCGCCGCGCTACGATATCCAGCGACTGCGTGATGATGAATTACAGCAGCCGGGCGCGACCACTACCAGCTACAAACTGGTGACTGAACCTGTCCCGGCACCGCTGCCCGGTGCGGAAACCAAGCATGAGCCAGCCGAAGAGCCAGCAGTAAAAAGCGTAGCGCCCGCCAAACCGGTGCCAGCCTCGCGCGTGGAAGGTCCACGCAAACTTGGAATTTTGACGCGTTTGTGGCGCTCATTATTTGGCAGTGGAGAAAAACCCGTGGCCATCCCCCCTCCGCGTCCGGTGCGACGCGAACCGGAATACCGGCAGGATCGTGACCGCGGGCGAGACCGTGGCCGCCAGTCCCAATCGGGGCCACGCCGGCATGAACGCGACAGCCATCAGCAGCGTTATCAGGGACAGGGTCGTAATCAACCACGCCCCCAGGAACGTACCCAACCCTATCTGCAGGAGCGACCCCAATCACGCCCCCAAGAGCGACCGCAGGCACGTCCACAAGAACGTCCGCAGCAGTCGCGCCCAGCGCCGGTCGCCGAACGTACCCAACCTATGGCGGCTGTGACGCAAGAGACCACCAGTACGGTGCCCATGAATACTTCAAAACCGCAACCATCCGCGAGCGAGAACCAGCCGCAGGAGCGCGATAAGAATCAGGGCAGCCGCGGTCGCAGCACCCGCCGAGGACGTCGCGGTGGACGCCGCCGGCGCCGTTACGAAGGTGGCAAAGATTCCGCCAACCGCCCGGCAGCTACCGAAGAGAACCTGACGCAGAATCGCTCAGACACGATTCCTAACTTCGCCGGAACTCCGCCACCGCTACTGCAGGGACCAGCGCCTGCGCCATTGACACAGGTGGAAACGCAGCCTGCGTATATACCGCCATCCCGGCCCATGGAGACGCCGAGAGTTGAAACACCGCAGATCAAGACTCCGAGGGTAGAGACGCAGCGTGTAGACTCACCGCGTATCGAAACAGCCCGCGTAGAGACACCTCGTACAGAACCACCACGAGTTGAAACTCCGCCTGTGGAAACCAAACGTCAAGATCCGACCATCCCGCTGTTCCGCGCCCGCGAACAGGGCGATACGCCAGTCACCGATAAAAGGGAGCCTAAAACACAGACAGCTGACACCGAATCAAGTTCGGACTAACTGTAAGCAGTAATGATTAACCTGCCCGTTTTATGAACGGACAGGTTTTTTTTGAGTGGATATTCCGTGGATCGCAGGGAAATGTCCTGCTCATGGCAAAGGTGTTTGAGAAATCCAAAACCACCTTGCTGCGTCAGTTGCAGTACCCGTTCGAAACCTCTGGGTCCGCCATAATAGGGGTCCGGTACTTCCTTGAGCGCGCAATCCGCAGAGAATTCCAGTAGCAGACGCAATTCAGCGGAACTTGCCCTGGGGCGCACATGCTCTAGACGGCTGAGATTGGCGTGGTCCATGGCCAGAATATAATCAAATCTGGAGAAATCCTCGGCTGTCACCATCCGGCCCCGGTGTGCGCTGATGTCGATGTTGTACTGGCGAGCCGCCAGTATGGCACGCTGGTCCGGCGCTTGACCGATGTGATAGTCATGGGTGCCTGCCGAATCAATATATAGCCTCAGTTGCGGCGCCAGTTCCAGATGCAGCTTGCGGAATACACCTTCTGCCGTGGGTGAGCGGCAGATATTGCCCATGCAGCAGAACAAAATAGAATAATCGGCAGCATGCATTCCAATGACTCATAGTATGCAAGTTGAGATTTTCAAGTAATTTGATATATAGCGGTAATCATTACTCTATGGGTGACTACATTGATTCATACCATCAACATTATTGGTCATCTTGGATGTGTTTGAACAGATGATACTGAGCAAGTTCTTGTTTGTAGTGGATATGCTCAGGATCTCATTCGTAACAGTATTCGAATCATTTATCGCATTGGTCGCACCATCCACGGAACTGTGAATCGTATCCAACGATGCCATGATATTCATGGCATCGTGATGCTGCAAGTAAATCTGAAAACATAAAAGACCGACGATAACCACGCCGATCGTTATCAGAACCCTGGTGTTCATGGTTGTGCATCCTTATCTGTATCAAACAAATTATGCAACTCCTCGAACAAAGCAACTCGTGTAGTCGGACTGTCCACACCCATACTGTCTGCTTGTCGTAATGTCATAGCATCCGTGTTCAGCTCGTCTCCAGCAGACATGCCACGCGCTTAAGATCCTCAGGCGTGTCTACACCCGGCCCCGGTGCTTCCCGGGCCACGTCCACGGCGATCTTCATGCCCAGCCACAGGGCACGCAGTTGTTCGAGTCTCTCCAGTTGCTCGGTCTCGCAGGCAGGCGCTGCCGCCAGCTGCCGCAATGCGCCCACCCGGTAGGCGTAGATACCGATATGCCGCAATGAGCCCTGCCAGTGCTGCTGTGATGCCAGGCCTGCGCGTGCGCCTGCGCGGTTCCAGGGGATGGGGGCGCGGCTAAAATACAGCGCATTCCCGGCCTGATCAGATGCCAGCTTGACCACGTTGGGATTCAGGTAATCTTCCAGTTCATGGATGGGCGTACACAAGGTGGCCATCTGGGCATCCTCGCGGGCCTCCAGCAATTGCGCCACCTGCTGGATGTCCGCCGCCGGCATCATGGGTTCGTCACATTGCAGGTTCACCACGATATCACCCTCATCCCAATCGAGCCGGGTGACGACCTCAGCGATGCGATCGGTGCCAGATGCGTGTCTACTGCTGGTCAGTTCCGCCTGGAATCCGGCAGATTTGCAGACAGCGTGTATACGCGGGTCGTCGGTCGCCACCAACACCTGTTCTGCACCGCTGTCCCGGGCCTTCTCGCAAACATATAGGATCAATGGTTTACCCAATAGATCCATCAACGGCTTGCCGGGTAGCCGCTGGGACGCCATGCGTGCCGGGATCAGGACTTTAAACTGCATTCAGATTTCCTCGTCGGCTTTGAGTTCGCGCGCCTCCTCTTCCAGCATCACCGGGATGCCGTCACGGATGGGGTAGGCCAACCGGTCGGCTTTGCAGATCAGCTCTTTTTCGGCTTTACGGTGCACCAGAGGTCCCTTGCATAAGGGGCAGACCAAAATTTCCAGCAGTTTGGCATCCATCAGTTTCTCCTAAGTTCAATTCTCAGAGTGTTAACAGCATTCCTTCCTCCTACCCTCTCCGGTCAAGGAAGAGGGGCTTATGAGGGAGATCATTGGGTACTGTTATGCATTGTGTTGGTTGTTCGTTTCCGTCGGCTTTACACCCTTGGCTATTAGCTTCTTTCGTACTATCTTTAAAATGTTTGCAGTATCTGGTTGATTAAACTCTGCGCTCGCAGGTACATACCAGTGATGCGGCAGCTGCTGACCACGGCATTTTATCGCGTCTTTCTCGGTCATCAGCACCGGTGCATCGTCATCGAACGTCAAGTCCGCTTGCGAAAATTCAACATGGTCCGGCAATGCCCGGCCGTCCACCAGCAACCCGTGGTTTTTCAGGGCATCGAAGAACTGCTGAGGGTGCCCGATACCTGCCAGCGCATGTACAGGCAAACCAGCGAACTCAGTCAATGGCCGCTGCTCCCCATCCAGAATGCTGATGGCATGTTTTAGGGATAGCTGCATAGCGAACACGTTAGCGGGCAAGATGGTGTCCATGCTTGAATCCACTTTGCAAATCACAAGATCCGCCTCATCCAGTAGGGCTGCTGATTCACGCAGCGGACCTGCCGGTAATCTCCACCCATTCCCCAGGTAGCGTCGGCCATCCAGCATGATGACAGACAGGTTGCGCCCCAGATGGTAATGCTGCAATCCATCGTCGCTCATGATCACATCGACGGTGATCTGTCGCAAAAGATGGCGCGCTGCCTGGACACGATCAGGTCCTGCACTCACCGGCACTCCGGTTCGTCGTGCCAGCAACACGGCTTCATCGCCGGCCATGGCCGGATCGGTCTGGGGCGTGACCAATAAAGGCCAGTGCCCTGATTTGCCGCCGTAACCGCGGGTGATGATGGCAAGGCGATAGCCTTGTTTCTGCAGCGCTTGAGTGAGCCATAGGACGAACGGTGTCTTGCCGGTACCGCCGACGGTGATATTACCAACGACGATAACCGGCATCGGCAACTTCACCACACGCAAGATGCCATGCCGGTAGCACCAGCGGCGTATGACCGTGAGTAAGGCAAATAGGCCAGCCAGCGGGATAAACAAACCGATGGGTCTGTCGCCATACCAACGTCGCAACAGCCAGGCGTGAATTTTTCTGCGTGCCATGGCGTAGAACAGAGATCAGGCCACAGCGGTTTCACGGAACTGCATGTGATAGAGCATGGCGTAATGGCCATCGTGTGCCAGCAATTCGTTGTGTCTGCCGCTTTCGATGATGCGCCCCTGATCCAGCACGATGATGCGGTCGGCACGTTCAACCGTGGAGAGACGGTGCGCGATCACCAGCGTAGTGCGGGTGCTCATGAGTTTATCCAGTGCTGCCTGAATGTGGTGCTCCGATTCGCTGTCCAGGGCGGAGGTGGCTTCATCAAGAATCAGAAGCGGCGCATTCTTGAGCAACGCGCGGGCAATCGCAATCCGCTGCCGCTCTCCGCCGGACAGTAATACCCCACGATCACCGATCTGGGTCTCCAGGCCTTGGGGCAATTGCCGAATAAACTGCATAGCGTAAGCAGCTTCGGCCGCCGCCACAATATCGGCCTCAGAGCGTTGCGCTAAAGTGCCGTAGGCGATGTTATTGCGGATAGTTTCATTGAACAGCTGCACATCCTGGCTCACCATGCCAATCTGCTCGCGCAGGTCGTGCAGACCGTATTCCCTGATATCGCAACCATCCAGCAGGATGGTCCCCTGGATTGGGTCATAGAAACGCGGCAGCAGCCCCACCAGGGTGGACTTGCCGCTGCCGGAGCGGCCCACCAGCGCCACGGTCTCGCCCGGCGCTATCTTGAAGGAAACATCCTTCAGTACCTCGCCCTTGGCTGCAGTATAGGCGAAGCTTAGGTGACGGTACTCGAGAGCCCCGCGTGCGTGTGTCAGTGGCTTGTTCCCGCCCCGAGTTTCCATCTCCTCGTCCAATAGTTCGAAGATACTCTGGCCGGCGGCGATGCCTTTTTGCAAGGGCGCGTTGATATCGGTCACATGCTTGAGCGGCGCGGTCACCAGCAACATGGCGCTCATGAATGAACCGAAGGTACCCACCGAGACGATACTCAGCATGGAGGGCAGCGTGGCGAAATAGATGACCAGTGCCATGCCACAACCTGCAAGCAACTGGATGATGGGGCTGGAGCCGGCATTTACCAGCATCAGTTTCATGTTCAGGTAACGATTGTGTTCATTGACCTGTTCGAAATGTAAGGACTCCTGCTGCTCGCCGCCGAACAGCTTCACCACCCGGTGGCCGTTGATGACCTCCTCCGCCACCCGCGTCACATCTCCCATGGAATCCTGGATACGCGCGCTGTAGCGTCGGAAGCGCGCACTGATGTAACGCACCAAAAGCGCGATCAGTGGCCCCAGGACCAGCACGAAGATGGACAGTTTCCAGTTGAGATAGAACATCAGGCCGATGAGGCCCACGATGGTCAGACCATCGCGGATCAACACTGTGATGGCATTGGTGGTAGCTTCTGCCACTTGCTCGATATTGTAGGTGAGCTTTGAAATCAGCATGCCTGATGAGCTGGCATCATAATAACGCGCCGGCAAGCGCAAAAGTTTTCCGAAGGCCTCGGCACGCAGTTTCTTGATGACGCTACGGCCCACCCAACTTATGAAATAAGTGGAAAAGAATCCGGCCAGGCCGCGTAGTAGAAATAATCCGATCACCAGCAACGGTATTAGTCGGATGGTGCGTGGATCATGTTGTACGAAACTATTGTCCAGCAATGGTTTGATGAGTGCCGCGAACGCCGGCTGAGTCACCGCATACACGACCATGCCGAATATTGCCAGCGAAAAAATTTTCCAGAACGGCAACACATAAGCCAGCAACCGACTGTAGACACGCAGCACGCTTGTATCCTGCCGCTGCACGTTCATGTCATTCTTGGGTAGCGGGCTTGGTGGTGAGGATCTGCAATTGTGTGAATCCCAGTTCGCCGGCAACATCCATCACCGTGACCACTGCCTGATGGGTGGAGCGTGCATCGGCCCGCAGGATGATGGGCAGATCACGCCGCTCACCGGCCGCTGACAGGATCGCGGCGCGCACTGCCTCCGGACTCGTTCCGGACACGGCTTTCTGGTTGATGTAGTAATGATCCTGCGAGTCCACGGTCACTTCGATTCCGGACAGCCGCTCCGGCGACGGGCCAACGCTGGCGGTGGGCAGCTCCACTGTCAGACTGGTGTTCTGGATGAAATGCGTGGTCATCATGAAAAACACCAGCAGCATGAGCACCACATCCACCAGCGAGATGAGGTTGAACTCGGGATCCTCCCATTGGCGGGAACGGAGCTTCACGCGCGCGCCTCCCGGGCTGCTTTAGGTTTGGCAGGACGTTCAAGTTCCTGAGCGCTGTCCACGCCACGCACCGCATTCATGAGGCGCATGGTTTCCCGTTCCATGCGCACCACCAGCTCATCCACCTTGCCGCGCAGGTACCGATGCAGGATATAGGCCGGAATGGCAACCGTCAGGCCCGCCACCGTGGTTATCAGTGCCTGTGAGATGCCGCCGGCGAGTGCCTGAGGATTGCCCAGACCAGTGGTGGAGATAGCGGCGAACACCCGCATGATGCCGACCACCGTACCCAACAATCCAAGCAGTGGCGAAATCGTGGCGATAGTGCCCAGGGTGATTAGATAGCGGTCCAATTCATGTACAACGTGCCGGCCGGTATCCTCAATGGCCTCGTTCATGACATCGCGTTTTGCATGCCGATGCTCGAGACCAGCGGCCAGGATGCGTCCCAACGGTGAACCGGCGCGCAGGGCTTCTAGGCGGTCGTCATCCAGCTCGCCGTTCTTGAGCCAGTTCCATACCTGGGCAGCCAAATGCTCGGGGGCTACGCGTTTGGTCTGCAGGGTCCAGAGACGTTCCGCCACGATGGCAACCACCACGATGGAACAGAGAATGAGCGGGGCCATGAGCCAGCCGCCAGACTTGATGATTTCAAACATGCTGGACACGCATCCGGTAACGATTCCCAGGCATCATACTGGATTTTGGCTATGGGGCGAACGGCCAAAGCTGCTCAGTGCGTGGTCCAGAAATGCGCCCCATCGATCCGCCAGCGACTGACGACTTCCGGACCCCGTCCCGGCCAAACGCGTATCGCAATGGCGCCCGCTGTGGCGGTATCCAGCAGCTCGGCACCGGCATCGCGATAAGCCGCTGTCACCCGGGGTTTGGGGAAACCCCAGCGGTTGCGATAGCTCACAGGAAATAAAGCAAACTTCGGCGCCACCACTTTGATGAATCCATCACTGAATGAACTCGAGCTGCCATGATGGGGCACCACCAGCACCTCACTGGCAAGTGCATCATCTTCAAGGCTTAACAGGTGCTGTTCACCGCGACGCTTGAGATCACCCACCAGCAGTGCACTGCCATTCGTACCTCGTACCTGCAACACACGATGCGTCATTGCCGGACACTTGCTCATCCACATCCGGCGAGAATATCTCGAAACGTACCCCGTCCCATTCCCAGGATTGGCCACGCAGGCAGGCTTTGCCGGTTTTTATGCGCGCGGGTTCTCCCGATAGCACCGGCATATCTGCACATGCAGTACGCAGGCTCCGTAGACCACCTGCGTGATCGTTGTCCGCATGACTCACGATCGTCAGGTCCTGTACCTGGACTCCACGGCTCTGGGGCCAGGGAATCACTACCAGCTCGCCGGTATCGGAACTATTAGAGAAACTTGGACCGGTGCCGTACACCAGGGTATGCCGTGCTGTGCGTATCACCGCGAACAGTCCCTGCCCCACATCCAGTAATGTCAGATTGAAACCACCCTCGGGGATTCCCGAAGGCGAGAGCAGGAATAAGGGCAGCAACAGAATCGCACCCAGCCAATGTGATGGAATTTTATAGGGCAGCATCAGCCACAATACTCCGATGGCCGCCACTACCGCGAAAACGAGAGAAGGCTCCGGCGTGGCAACATGCGCGAGCGGTATGTCAGCCAACTATTCCAGCAACGGCCAGCTCAGGGACATAACACTAGTAGCAGCCTTGAGCATAAGTACACCAGCCCAGTGCCAAATGCCGAACAGCGCCACACCCATCAACACCAGCGACACCACTACTAAGCTATCGACCGGCACCAGCACGATATTTGCCAGTGGCGCCACCAGCGTCGCGCGATGAAAGAAAAATACCAGCAATGGCAGCAAGCCTATGCCCACAGCCCATTGAATGCGCAACAACTGCATCACTTTTCCGCGCTCTGCGTGCAAACGCCCGCTGAATGCATAAAAGATCGCTGACACCGCCCCAAACGATAGCCAAAATCCAATCTCGCCCGCCGACAGCGGATTCAATATGAGCACACCGATCAATGCCAAACCCTGCATGCCCCAGGGCCGGCTGTGGCGCCGCAATAGGGTTGCACCGGCAATGGCCGCCAGCATGATGAGGGCGCGTAGTGTCGGCACCGAAAAACCGGCCATGGCGGAATACACTGTCGCTGCCAGCATGGCTGCAAGTGCGCCAGCCAGCGGTGTTGGCAGGCGTGCGCACAGCCAGGACTATGTCGCCAGCAGAAACGCACCAGCAGGAGCACCAGTCCCGCCACCAGCCCGATATGTAGTCCGGAGATACTCAGTAAATGCGCAGTACCGGTGTTCTGGAAGGTTCACCACTGTTGCGCATCGATAGCGCTGCGATCACCGACAGCCAAAGCTACAGCTACACCAGCAAACGCATTATCCGGCAAGGCCTGTTGTATGGCAGCAGATAGTCGATTGCGTGCGCGCAGCAATGGAAAGCGCAAACCATCATCCAAGCGTTCAGCCTGGTCATGGATCACGTAAGCGGTAGCACCGATTCCGTGGCGGAATAGCCAGCCCTCATAATCAAAACTGCCGGGATTCATATAGCCGCGTGGCTGCTTAAGATGTATATGGAAACCCCAGTACTCGCCGGGTGCCGGGACGCTCACAATCTCTGACCATGTGAGGCGGATGAGTTTGGGAATTCCATGGCCGGGGCTGCGGCCATCCAGCTGCTGCACAGCCAATTCGAAACTCGTGTAATCCGGGTGGCGCTGAGGGATGGAAGCCACCCAACCACTGGCCGTCAGATCATGGCCTTCCAGTTGCGGTACGAGCCGTAGGGCCCGCTGGCTGTGCGCGCACCACCAACACCAGCCCACGCCGATAAAATGGAATGTGAGGATGCGGGCTCGCCGCCACCGGAAGGCGAGCACTGCCAAAGGCAGTCCAACCAGGATCAGCATATGGCCAGAAGGCAGGGTCGGCAGTCCTAAGACCACCAAGACCCCTGCCAACATCGCGATCCCTGCGATTCCCATGATTTCGTCCTAATCCATGGACCGTGGATAATGGGCATGCACGGGTCAGTCAGGCAACCGACTGGATGTCCGTTAAACCAGTAATTTTATTAGCCTGTTCTGATAGGCTTGCAATTCAACCAATGACTCAGCCAACCTGTTCAAGGCGTATTCAGGAGCATTTCCAGCCTCATGCCACGTAAGTTCCTCAAATTTCTCTTACCGAACCGTCACAAACTGACCCAAAAGCTCAGCAATAAATGGTATGGACGGCCTTTCAGAGAGCTGCTGCATGATCCTGCGCTCTGGCACATCAACCGGCGCGGGAGTTGCGGTGCGGTGGGCATGGGCTTGTTCATCTGCTGCCTGCCGATCCCGGGGCACACACCACTGGCCATGCTGGGGGCGCTCTACTGGCGGTTCAACCTGCCGCTGGCTGCGATCATCGTGTGGTTCAACAACCCTTTCAGCTTTGGCCCTATTTACTATTTCAGCTACCGGCTGGGTGCCACCCTGCTGCATATCAAGCCGCATCATTTTCCGAATGGCCTAACCCTAAGCTGGCGGCTGATCAGCGAATTCTCCCGCATCTGGGAGCCGCTGTGGCTGGGCTGCATCATCATGGGCAGCCTGCTGGCGCTCATTGGCTACGTGGTACTCAGCATCACTTGGCAGATATCCATTCGCTTGCGCTGGATCCAACGCAAGCAAGCACGTGCTAATAACAAGACCACCAAGTAACACGGGTTTTAGATACACGCTCACGTGCGTAACACACCATCTTCGAGATGCAGCACGCGCTGCATGCGCTCTGCCAATCGCAAATCATGAGTGACCAGCACCAGGCTGGTGTTCAGGTCGCGGTTCAGTTCCAACATGAGCTCGTAAACCTGCTCGCCAGTGCGTGCATCCAGGTTACCGGTGGGCTCGTCCGCCAGAACGGCTGCCGGTTCATGGATCAAGGCGCGCGCCACAGCTGCCCGCTGTCGCTCACCGCCGGATAACTGTCCGGGCTTGTGATGCAGGCGCTTACCCAACCCGACACGCTCCAGTAGGCTGGTTGCCCGCTGCCTGGCTTCTGTCACCTGTGTGCCACCGATCAGCAGCGGCATAGCCACGTTCTCCATCGCAGTGAATTCCGGCAGCAGGTGATGGAACTGATAGACGAAGCCTACGGCGCGATTGCGTAATAACCCGCGTGCTGCATCATTAAGGCGGTTGATGGGTTCACCGGTCACCCGCACCTCGCCACGCGTCGGCAGATCCAGCCCCCCCAGCAAATGCAGCAAAGTGCTCTTACCGGAACCGGAGGCCCCGACAATGGCCACCCGTTCCCCTGCCGCTACCGAGAGATCCACGCCGTTCAGTACTTCCACCACATTGCCGGTCTCAGAGAAATGCTTGACCAGGCCATGGCAATAAATCACCGAGTCATTGGCCTCGCGGCTTGGCATGGTGTGTTTGGCGCTATTCATATCTCAGCGCCTCCGCCGGCTGGGTATGGGCTGCCCGCCAAGCGGGATAAAGAGTTGCCAGGATCGTCAGCACGAATGTCGAGAGCGTGACCTTGAGCACATCACTGACATAGATATCCGACGGCAGATTACTGATGTAATACACGCTGGCGGGAAATATCTGGACATGGAAAACATGGCGGGCGAATTCAAGAAGGTTATTGACGTTATGTGCCAGCAGAACACCAAGCACCAGACCCAGCAAGGTACCCAGAAAGCCGATCAATGTCCCCTGCACGATAAATACGCCCATGATGTTGTTGGGCGTCATGCCCAGGGTCCGCAGGATGGCGATATCCGATTGTTTGTCAGTGACCGCCATGACCAGTACGATGATGATGCTGATGGCTGCCACCAAGTCGATAAGCGAAAGGATCACGAACATCACATTCTTTTCTATGGCGATGGCCGACCATAGATTTGCGTTCTGTTGGGTCCAGTCGCTGACGTAATACTCACCCTTGAATACAGTCACAAGCCGGCGTGCGATATCCTGCGCCAGCAGATTGTCATCCAGCTTGAGGCGTACGCCGCTGACCGCGCTGCCCATGGCATACAGCGTCTGAGCATCTTTGAGGCTGATGAGTGCCAGCGCGCTGTCGTATTGATAGACACCGGCGTAAAAAATTCCAACAACGGTAAAGCGCCGCAGGCGCGGGATGATGCCTGCCGGCGTCACGTTGCCCTGGGAGATCAGCATGATGACCTTATCGCCGGGTCCCACGCCCAGGGAATAAGCCAGGTCCTTGCCGAGGATGATATTGTAACTTCCTGGCGTCAGATCACTGAGGCTGCCGCTGATGAGTTTCTTACCCACGTCCGAGACACTGACATCGTCAGCCGGGTAGATGCCGCGCACGATAGTGCCACTCATGTTGGCGCCATTGGCAAGCATGGCCTGGTCTTCGATGTAAGGTTCGGCTCCGGTCACATGCGGCATACCCTGAACTTTCTGCATGACCGCTTGCCAGTCGTTAAGCTTGCCAGAGAAGCTGGATATGGTCACATCGGAAACCATGCCCAGGATGCGTGTACGCAATTCGTTCTGGAAGCCATTCATGACGGATAACACCGTGATCAACGCCATCACGCCGATCGCGATCGCCACCATGGACATGAACGAGATGAAGGAGATGAACTGGTTGCGGCGCTTGGCGCGGAAATAGCGCAAGCCCACAAAAAGCGGCAATGGTCTGAACATGGGCGTGCATTAAAACATAAATGGATAGCTTATTCGATATTCACGGGCACCGTGCGGTACAGCAAAAGTTCTTCAGGCGTGATGTGTGCCGCACAAGCACAGACTTCCACGCCACGCAGTATTGCTTCGCGCAGGGTTTGCCCATAGATCCGATCAATGCCATCGGCGGGACGGACTTCCCGCACATCGTCCCGCTGCACACAGAAACACAGCATGGCGCGATGGCCGTGTTGCACCTTGATCATCAGTTCACGCAAATGGCGGCTGGCGCGCTTGCTGATGGCATCAGGGAACAGCGCGGTTCCTCTGGTTGCCGCAGCCGTGACGTTTTTTACTTCCAGGAAACAATCCGCTCGCGTGACATGGCCGGATAACAGGAAGTCCACCCGGAAGCCCGGAGCAGCCACAATTTCCGCTCTGATTTTGGTATAGCCCTTGAGCTGTGAAATAAGTCCCGAGCCAATCGCTTCGCCGACCAAGCGATTACTGCGGCCTGTGTGGATGCCCACTAATACGTTGTTTTCTGCCTCCACCAATTCCCAGGTCCAGGGATATTTTCGTACCGGGTTTGTGGCCAGACTCAGCCACGCACGACTGCCAGCCCGGTCGCAACCCAGCATGGCGCCGGTATTGGGGCAATGGACCGTATGCACCCTGCCGTCGGGAAATTCCATATCGGCGAGAAACCGCTGGTAGCGGCGCACCAGCCGGACCTGGGTTAATGGGAACTCAAACCGCATGGGAACGCCTGATAAGCTGGGTTCTCAAGGAAATCATCTAAGCTAGTGCCCTAAAAGGCTTTTTAGCCCTATGTTACGGTGCTATATTTAGCGCATTACTTGGACCGGGGGAGACCCGACATGGGGCGTTATCTAAAGCTTGCCATCCTGACAGCCGGCCTATGGACCTACGCAGCTGCTGTCATGGCCGACAACCCGGCCGCATCCACACAATCTCCGCCTGCGGCGGCCACTGCCACCCATGCCATGGCCGCCACTACCGTTGAATCCCCGACTACGGCGGCCACAACGAATACTACGGCAATGGCACATTCAGCGGCGATAGCACCAGCCGCATCCGCGCCATCAACAACGGCGCCTCCGGCTGCGGCCAGTGCCAGCTTGCCAGCACAAGCAGGTTCCGGCCCCTCCATGCCTACGCGAGGGATGAGCATGGAGAACGTGGAGCACATCTTCGGCGCACCCCAAGAAAAGTTACCGGCGGTGCCCGATCCAGGCACCAAATTGCATCCACCGATCACCCGTTGGGTGTATCCAAACTATGTAGTTTATTTTGAATACAATATTGTCATACATACGGTACTGAAGGCACATCCCTTCAACAGCGATCCAAGTAAAAACTGAAAGCCCGTAATTTAGAATCTAGGAACGCGCCCGGCGAAAGCCGGGCGCTTTGTATCTGACACTATCTAAATGAGTAGTCCCTATCACCTACCTCCCGAATGGGCGCCCCAGAGCGGCGTCATGCTTACCTGGCCCCGCAGCGACGGGGACTGGAATCCGGATTATGCGTCCGTGGAAGCTTGTCATACCCAACTTGCCAAAGAAATCAGTCTGCGCGAACAGGTGATCATCACCTGCATGGATGAAACGCACGCTCACAGAATCCACCATTTGGTGAGAGATGCCGGTGGACGTGTAGAGCGTCTACACCTGTTTCCACTGCCATCCAACGACGCCTGGGCTCGGGATCATGGTCCGATAACAGTATTGAAAGGTGGCAGCCTTATGTTGCTGGATTTTATCTTTAATGGCTGGGGCAACAAATACCCCCACAGCTTTGATAATCAAATCACCCGTAGACTGCATGATCTCGGCGCTTTCGGCACGACCCCCCTGGAAAGTTCCCGACTGGTGATGGAAGGCGGCAGTATCGAAGTGGATGGAGCCGGCACCCTGCTAACCACGGAAAGCTGCCTGCTAAATCCCAATCGCAATCCGCACATGCCACGGCATCAGATTGAACAGGAGCTCCGGCGTCTGTTCGGCGTGAATCGCATCCTGTGGCTCAGACATGGGGCTATCGACGGCGATGATACCGACGGCCATATCGACACCCTGGCGCGTTTCTGCGACACCCACACCATCGCCTACCAGGCATGTGATGATGCAAACGACCCCCATTTTCCGGAACTCATGACCATGGAAGCAGAACTGCGGGCCTTGCGACAAGCGGATGGCGAGCCCTACAAACTGGTGCCTTTACCATGGCCGGGCGCATTATTTGACAGCACCGGACGGCGCCTGCCCGCTACCTACGCCAATTTCCTCATCATCAACGGCGTGGTGCTCATGCCGACCTATAATGTTGCGGTGGATGATAAGGCGCTGGCGGCGCTCAGACCGGTATTTGCCAGTCGTATGATCGTACCGGTCATGTGCCGGCCGCTGATTTACCAGTATGGCAGCCTGCACTGCGTCAGCATGCAACTCCCAAAAGGCGTGATTCCGGAAAGCGTATCCCTATGACGAAACACAAAACCCTTAAGACCGGTCTGGTGCAGCAGAGCTGCAGTGCTGATCGCGACTATAACATTGCCGAGAGCATCAAAGGCATCCGTGCAGCCGCCGAACGCGGCGCAAAGCTAGTGTTGTTGCAAGAACTACATACTGGCCTGTATTTCTGTCAGACGGAAAACACCCAGATATTTGACCTGGCCGAGACCATTCCCGGTGCATCTACGAAAGAACTGGGCGCGGTGGCAAGAGAATTGGGGGTGGTCATCATCGCTTCGCTGTTCGAGCGGCGTGCGCCGGGTATCTATCACAATACCGCGGTGGTCCTGGAGAGCGACGGCAGCCTTGCGGGCATCTATCGCAAGATGCACATCCCGGATGATCCCGGCTATTCCGAGAAATTCTATTTCACCCCCGGAGACTTGGGTTTTCATCCTATCAAGACCTCCGTGGGCAAATTGGGCGTCCTGGTATGCTGGGACCAATGGTATCCGGAGGCCGCACGTTTGATGGCATTGGCGGGTGCGGAGCTGTTGCTCTACCCCACCGCCATCGGTTGGACCGAGGAGGACGATGAGGCTGAACAGAGCCGCCAGCGGGATGCCTGGATTACGATCCAACGAGCCCACGCCGTGGCCAACGGTCTGCCAGTGATGGTGTGCAACCGTGTCGGTACTGAGAAGGATCCCTCGCAACGGAGCAGCGGCATACGCTTCTGGGGATCCAGCTTCATCTGTGGGCCCCAGGGAGAAATCTTGGCACAAGCCGATAGTCAGTCCCCCATGGTAGTGACTGCGGATGTGGACCTAGCGCGATCTGAAGCCGTACGCCGTATCTGGCCGTATCTGCGTGACCGGCGCATCGATGCCTACGGTGATCTGCTAAAACGCTTTCGCGACTGATAAATCGATGAAAATCACGTTTCTGCTAACAGGACCCGGAGACACACCGATCGGGGGATTCAAGGTTGTCTATGAATATGCCAATGGTCTGGTACGGCGTGGTCACCAAGTTACGGTGGTGCATCCGGCGCAAGCACGTATCGACACAGCACGCATCAAATACTTTGAAAAAAGACTGCGGTATCTGCGACGCAAGCTGGATAGCAGCTATCGACCACATTCCTGGTTCGACCTGGATGAACGTGTGAGACTTTTGTGGACGCCGTCACTTCACGCCCGCTACATTCCCGATGGCCATGCCTTGGTAGCGACTGCCTGGTCGACGGCTGAATGGGCAGCCGCCTATCCGCTTTCGAAAGGTCGACGCTACTATCTATTACAACACTTGGAGACCTGGGCGGCCGAAAAACATCGCGTCCTGGATACCTGGCGCCTGCCGTTCCATAAGATCGTGATCGCACTCTGGTTGCAGAGAATCGCTCAAGACATGGGCGAACAGGCCACCTATATACCCAATGGTCTGGATTTTCGAGCCTTTGGCATCGATATACCGCCGGAAGTCCGTTCATCAAAAACTGTGATGATGCTGTTTCACAAAGCCGACTGGAAAGGATCCGCAGATGGTATCGCCGCGCTGAATCAAGTCAAGGACGATATCGCTGACCTTAAAGCGGTATTTTTCGGCATCGAATCCCGGCCACAGGAGCTGCCAATGTGGGTTGAGTACCACAAGATGCCGTCGCAGAAACTGCTGCGCGAGCTCTATAACCGTGCCAGCATCTTCATTGGCCCTAGCTGGACCGAGGGTTGGGGATTGCCGCCAGCGGAGGCCATGTTGTGTGGCTGCGCCGTGGCTCTCACCGACAATGGTGGTCACCGGGAATTCGCACAGCAAAACATTACCGCGTTGTTAAGCGCGCCTCGAGATCCTCCTGCGCTGGCGACCAATATCAAGCAGCTGGTTCAAAATCCGGAATTACGCCTGCGCCTTGCGCGAATGGGCAATAAATATGTCCAGAGATTCCACTGGGACAAGTCAATAACACGGTTTGAACAAGCCCTGGGCACATAGCGCTTTTATAGACCTCATAACCATCCACAGCCCAATGCAAACAGATAACATCAAATCGATTCTCGATATCCATTTACCCGTTCAGCCGGGTTTACTGCGGCATTGGGGTCGCTTGTACGGTAGCAGTGCCAGCCTGGCCTTGGCCGAGACCGCCCTACAGAACCATGCACCCTTGATGCTGGTGACACCCACGGCCCGAGAAGCCGAGCGCATGCTGGATGAACTGCGCTTCTATCTCGGCAAATATTCGCTGCCGCTAACCCTATTCCCTGATTGGGAGACCTTACCCTACGATAGGTTCTCCCCCCATCAGGACATCATCTCCGAACGTCTTGCCACGCTCGCACAGTTGCCCGACATGCAACGTGGCGTAATCATCATCGCCGCTGCCACCCTGATGCAACACTTGCCGCCACCCGCATATCTAACAGGTAATGTATTCATTCTTAAAATTGGCGAGCGGCTGAATCCGGAAGCCATGCGCCAACGGCTCAGCGCCGCCGGCTATACCTCGGTGCCTCAGGTTATGGAACACGGTGAGTTCGCAGTGCGCGGCGCCCTGTTGGATATCTTCCCCATGGGCAGTAACACGCCCTTTCGCATCGACCTATTCGACGAAGAAATTGAAAGCATCTGCCGGTTCGATCCAGAAACCCAATTATCTCAAGATACACTACAGGACATCAGGCTGCTGCCGGCGCGCGAGTTTCCCCTGGATGAAGACGGCATCCGCAATTTCCGGATGCGTTATCGCGCACGCTTCGAGGGCGATCCGCAGAAGAATCCGATCTACCGGGATGTGAGCAACGGTCTAGCGCCCGCGGGGATCGAATACTACTCACCACTGTTTTTTGACAATGGCGCAAGTCTTTTCGATTACTTGCCGGAAAATACCATGTTCGCTTTACTGGAAGATACCGCCGGCGCCATGACCCAGACCTGGATGCAGATTACCGAACGCTTTGAACAATACCGCCATGACATAGAACGCCCGCTGCTGCGCCCGGATGAACTGTGGCTGCCGCCAGAAACAATCCAGGCGATACTGGCTGCGCGACCACGCATCCATCTACAGAACTTTGAATTCCCGGAGAAGGATGCGATCAATTTTGACACTGCATCACCCCCGCCACTACGGGTCGAGAGCCGGGCCCCGGAGCCGGTTGAAAAACTACTGGACTTCCTCAAGGGATTCAACGGACGGGTGTTGTTCGCGGCTGAATCCGCCGGCCGGCGTGAATATCTGCTGGATTTGCTGACTCGCCGGGACCTAAGGCCGGTGCCTGTAGATGATTGGACAGGGTTCCTCGAGAGTGAGGCTCGCATCGCATTGTGTATAGCACCGCTTGAACGCGGTTTGCTGCTGCCGGAAGCCGGCACAGCCATCATCGCCGAAGAGCAATTATTCGGCCAGCGCGTGCGGCCATCGATCCGACGCACCAACAGCCGCGATCCGGAAAATATCCTGCGCGATCTGGCAGCACTCGCGGAAGGTGCACCGGTGGTACACCAGGAGTATGGCGTGGGCCGCTATCTGGGACTGCAATTGCTGGAACTAAACGGCATCCAGACGGAATTCGTGATGCTGGAATACGCCAGCGGCGACAAACTGTATGTGCCGGTATCTTCCTTGCACCTGATTTCACGCTACAGTGGCAGCGCCCCAGAAACCGCTCCCCTGCACCGCCTGGGCAGCGATCAATGGCAGAAGGCCAAGCGTCGGGCTGCTGAACAGGTTAGGGATGTAGCGGCGGAGCTACTGGATATTTATGCTCGCCGCGCCGCCCGCGAAGGCCATGCGTTCCAATTCACCGAGCAGGAGTACCAGGCGTTCGCCGAAGGCTTTCCCTTCGACGAAACCCCTGATCAGTACACCGCCATCAACGGCGTCATCAGCGATATGACCGCAGGCAATCCTATGGACCGGGTGGTCTGTGGCGATGTGGGCTTTGGCAAGACCGAAGTCGCTCTGCGCGCCGCTTTCGTGGCGGTGCAGGGCGGCAAACAGGTTGCCTTGCTTGTTCCTACCACGCTACTGGCTCAACAGCATGCCCAGACCTTCCACGACCGTTTCGCAACCTGGCCGGTGCGCATCGAGGTGCTGTCGCGCTTCCGCACCGGCAAGCAACAACACAAGGTCATGCAGGAAATCGCTGCCGGCAGCGTGGATATCGTCATCGGGACGCATGCGTTATTGCGGGATGAACTGAAGTTCAAGGACCTGGGCCTGGTAATCATCGACGAGGAGCATCGTTTCGGCGTGCGGCACAAGGAGAAACTCAAGAAGCTACGCGCCCAGGTGGACATGCTGACGCTCACCGCCACACCCATCCCCCGGACCCTCAATATGTCACTGGCAGGACTGCGGGAACTCTCCATCATCGCCACTCCGCCAGTCGAACGTCTGGCGGTCAAGACTTACGTCAGCGAATGGCAAGATGGGCTCATACAGGAAGCCTGCCTGCGTGAGATAAAACGCGGCGGCCAAGTGTATTTCGTACACAATAGCGTGGACACCATCGAGAAAACGGCTGCAGAACTTACCAAACTGGTGCCTGGCGCCGAAGTGCGCATTGCCCACGGTCAGATGCATGAACGCGAACTGGAACAAGTCATGCTGGATTTTTATCACCGGCGCTTCAACGTACTGGTATGCACCACCATCATCGAGAGCGGCATCGATGTACCCAGCGCCAATACCATTGTTATCCAGCGCGCTGATAAATTCGGACTGGCGCAACTGCATCAGTTACGCGGCCGCGTAGGCCGTTCTCACCACCGCGCCTATGCCTACCTCATCATCCCGCCCAGGAGCCAGCTCACGCCGGATGCGCTCAAGCGCCTCGAGGCCATCGAATCCCTCGAGGAGCTGGGCGCTGGATTCACCCTCGCCACCCACGACCTGGAGATACGCGGTGCCGGTGAGTTATTGGGCGATGAACAGAGCGGCCAGATCCAGGAGGTCGGATTCACTCTCTACACTGAACTGCTGGAACGCGCTGTGAGTGCCCTCAAATCCGGCAAGGCCCTGGATCTGGAAGCACCCTTGGATCACGGCCCGGAAATTGATATGCATGTGCCGGCTTTACTGCCTGCCGATTACATCGATGATGTGCATCTGCGTCTGACACTCTATAAGCGCATCGCCAGCTGCAAGAACGAGGAACAACTCAAGGAACTGCAGGTGGAGATGATCGATCGCTTCGGCCTGCTGCCGGCTCCAGCCAAAACCCTGTTCCGTATCGCCGAGCTTAAACTCTTAGCATTGGCCCTGGGGGTACGTAAGATCGAGGCTGGGCCCGCGGGCGGGCGCATCAGCTTCATCGACACTATCGCTGTTGATCCCGCCACCGTCATCCGTATGATCCAGCAGCAGCCACAGCACTATAAACTGGACGGCAGCAACCGCCTACGTTTCATACTGGAAATGGATGATCAGGAGAAACGCTTCACAGCCGTGAATGCCTTGCTGGAGCAACTTGGCAGGAAAGCCGCGGCTACCTGATAGCTTGCAACCATGGCTAGCGTTTACACTAGTCAGCGCCCGGTCTGACCGTTTGAGATTAATCGCTACAGGACATGCGCTTGAAATTGCCTTTAATCAGCCGATGGCTCTTGATATTCCTGATCGTGCCGCTGCTTGCACAAGCAGCTGGCACATCCCCTGTATCCACCCGCGCACCCAACTGGTATGACGTGGAGCTCATCGTATTCCGCTATACCGACCCCAGCGCTGGCTCCCTGGAGACCTGGCCCCTGAACCCGGGTTTGCCGGATTGGGACAGCGCCGTGCCGCCCAATCCGACCGGCAGTGGACTTCCCTATATGCAACTCCCCCCTTCCAGCTTCCGGCTCACCAGTGACTGGCAGAAGCTCGCACGTTCGCCCGATTACCAACCGCTGCTGCAAGTCGCATGGACACAACCGGCTATCGATCGCGCCACTGCGCTCTTCGTGCGCATCGGCACCCCGCCAGCGACCTTACTCGCTGTCGGCGCCACAACAACCCCTGTAGCAGCCAGCAGCACCGATGCCGGCACTCCGGTTTATGGCATCGCCAGGCTCAGTACGACCGGTCCCTATCTGCACTTCGATCTGGATCTGGTTTATCGCGGTTCCCTGGCAAAAGTCAGCATACCGGGCACCACGACTGCGATTACATCCGGAAATACTGCGCCACAATTCCAATGGTATCAGCTGGTTCAAGACCGACGCATCGATGCCGGCAAGCTGAATTATTTTGATCAACCGTTGTTCGGTGTGTTAGTGCTGGTTACACCTAGCAAGGCACAACAATAATCACGCCAGTGCATAGCACTCGCCTGTTGCGTTTCAACAGTCCTGTCAGTCGCTTTCGAAAAAAGTTAACAGCAGTTTGCGTACCTGATCCATACCCCGTTTGAGATATATTTCAATTTCGGCATGAATATCTTCACAGCTTTTACCTGCCGCCCGGTTGGTAATTACTGCGCAGCATGCATAGGCAAGATTCTGCTCACGCGCCAACGCCGCTTCCGGCATGCCAGTCATGCCGACCAAATCGCAGCCATCGCGCTCCATCCTGCTGATCTCTGCGGCGGTCTCGAAACGTGGACCCTGGGTGGCTCCATAGGTGCCCTTTCCCACGAACTGCAATTTGGCTGATTTGGCGGTAGATATCAGCTCATCCCGCAAGCTGATATCGTATGGTTTGGTGAAATCCACATGCGTAACGCCTTTCGAATCGGGTTCAAAAAAGCTATGCGCACGTCCGTAGGTGTAATCGATAATCTGATCGGGGAATGCAATCCAGCCCGGTTGCATGTCGTTATGGATACCACCGACGGCAGCGATTGCCAGCACCCGGCGTATCCCAATGCTCTTCAAGGCCCAGATATTCGCACGGTAGTTCACCAGGTGAGGCGGGATCGTATACGCGTAGCCATGGCGCGGCAGAAATACCACCTCACGCCCTGCCAGCTTTCCATGTGTGAGGAAGCTTGAGGGCTCCCCATAAGGCGTGTAAGTCACTTCACGGCGCACAATCTCGAGTCCGCTGAGAGATGCCAGCCCGGTCCCGCCGATGATGGCCAGCTCAACCATGCTCATATCCCATCCTTGTCGAAATCATCGGGAATTGCATAGACGGCTGACAGGTTACGCAGATAATTCTTGTAATCTAGTCCACAGCCGAACAGATAACGGTCCGGCGCTTCCAGGCCGACAAAATTCGGCTGCCGGCCATTGTGCATGCGCTGTTTCCTGATGAGTACCGCTGTGAACACTTGATGTGCGCCCTGCTTGCGGCAGTCGTCTACAATCTGTGTCAAAGTCACACCTTCATCGTAGATGTCATCTACCAACAGCACGGTACGAGCATGCACAGGTATCCTTGGCCGTATGCGCCATTCCAGATCATGGCCCCGGGTCCCCTCTCGATAACGGGTAGCATGGATGTAATCAAGTTGCAGGGGAAAGTTTAGCATTGGCAAAAGCCATCCCGTAGGCACCAGCCCGCCGGTCATGACACACACTACCAACGGATTGCTACCAACCAGTCTCTTGTTGATGCTCTCCGCCAGGCGCTTGAGTGCGGCTTGCACGACCTGTTCAGAGTGCAGTAACTCTGCCTCCCTTTGAACGCGTCCAATCTCTGCCAGCAAATCAGACATCACTCAGGTTTCCAGTTTGAACTCGCTGCTGGCGTAATAGCGTTCAAGGGTAGTGCGTGCCTCGCGCCATTCACGGCTGGAATGCAGCTCCTTCCAGGATATCTGCTCACGGCCATGGAGGCGAGATAGGCGCCATTGACTCATGGGATTTTTATAATCTACCAGAGCCTGAATGATACTGATCACACCGCTGCGACTATTGCATACTGGCAGCATGTCGCAGCCGGCGTCCAGAGCCGCTAGGGCCCGCTTCACATAATCGCCAGCACCCGCGGCACCACGCATGCTCAGATCATCGCAAAAGACAGCGCCTTCAAAACCCAGGCGTCGGCGCAACTCGCGCTCCACCCAGCGTTTTGAGAAGCTCGCAGGCTGCGCGTTCACAATCGGATACACCACATGCGCCATCATGATTGCCGCCAGTTCGAGCCGAATTAGACGCTCGAACGGCTTTAGATCATGGCGGCGAATATCCGCCAAGGTCCGTCCATCCACCGGCAATATATGATGGGAATCACCGCGAACTGCGCCATGTCCGGGGAAATGTTTGGCGGTTGCCGCCATACCTGCGCGTCGCATGCCGAGTACCCAGGCGCGCCCCAGTTCTCCAACCACCTCCGCAGCATGATGGAAAGCGCGGTCACCGATCACGCTGCTGACGCCATAATCCAGGTCGAGCACTGGTGCAAAACTGATATCCACGCCCACAGCGCGAAGTTCAGCTGCCATCAACCAGCTACTGCTCTCTGCGAGCCGGGTGCTCATGTTCGCATCCCGGTCGTACAGCTGCCCAAACAACCTTGGCGGAGGCAGAAGTGTGAACTTGTCACGGAAACGCTGCACCCGTCCACCTTCGTGGTCGACGGCAACCAGCAACGGCGGTATGCGCAGAGTATGGATGCTCTCAACCAGAGCTGTAAGTTGCTCGGGACTAGTATAATTTCGCGTAAACAGAATGACACCACCAACCAAGGGATGAGTCAGCAGTTCCCGATCTGCACTTGTTAGCTCGGTCCCCGTAACATCCACCATCAGTGGACCCAGGCTCACTTCTTACTCCCGTCACGTGCAAAAACCGCCATGGATTCCACATGGGCAGTATGTAGAAACATATCCACTAGCCCAATAGACAGTAATCTATATTTGCGTTCGTTGACCAGATAATTGGCATCTCGTGCAAGGGTCGCTGGATGGCATGAAATATAGACAATGCGCGGTGGTAGCTTACTTCCCATGCATGTGAGTATCTCGCGGGCACCTGCCCTTGGTGGGTCCAATAGCAGGCGGTCGAAAGCTTGTTGCATCCAGACAGCCTGACTTTGATCCTTGAATAAATCGCCTTGATAAAAATGGAGGTTCGTTAAATCGTTAAAGATCGCATTGGCGCGCGCCCTGGCGATCGATCCGTTTACCCCTTCTACACCTACAACTTCACCCGCGATTTTTGCCAATGGCAGCGTGAAATTCCCAAGTCCGCAGAATAGGTCCAGTACCCGCTGCCCAGGTTCGATATGCAACTCGTCTAGCGCGCGCCACACTAACTGTTGGTTAATTTCTACATTGACCTGTATAAAATCACTGGGTTCAAAGTTTACCTGCAGACCCCATTGCGAGAAGCTATAACTCAGCCGTATGCGTTCTCCACTGAGTGGGTAAGCACTGGCTTCGTCACCTGGCTGCAAATAGAAATGCACATCATGAATCTGTTCGAATTCAGATAATATTTTTTTGTCTGATAGATCGGGGGGCGCCAAGATCCGCAGCACCAGCACGGTGGCTTTTTCGCAGACTGCCACCTCAATTTTAGGTATACGATCGCTTATGCTCAATGTCCCGATAAGCGCAGCCACAGGTTTGATAATATGCCCGATTTTTGGATGCAAAGTTTCGCAACGACGAATATCAGCAATGTGTTTGCTGTGTTTCTCCACAAATCCCACATTCACGCCCGCATGCGAATGAGTCCGGCGTACCGAGAGACGAGCGCGCCTCCTGTATCCCCATACAGAACCAATAACAGGAGGTAGTATCGCCTGTGGCATTACACGGCCGATGCGCTTAAGGTTAACCAGCAGGGATTTCTGCTTTGCAGCCAGTTGGGCGGCTGGTGATAGATATTGCAATACGCAACCGCCACACACGCCGTAATGCTCACACATCGGCAGAACACGTTCCGCCGACATGGCATGGATATGCCGTATACGGGCTTCATCGTACTCACGATGGCGGATGACTATCTGGAAATCCACGTCCTCTCCCGGCAGTGCCTCTTCGATAAAGACAGCTTTACCGTTTAGGCGAACACTGCCGCGACCATCGCTGGATAAGTCTCCCACCCGCCCAGTCGTTGTGGATATAGTCGCGCTGCGCTGTATTGACGGTGGCGATGCCATCAAGCGCTCTGCGGGTGGTCGAACGTCGGCGCCCATGCAGCCATAAACTCGTTGAGATGCGGTTTGTTTGTGTGAGTGAGCGCTATCCGTACCCGTGCGCATTCATCGCGATACCGGTCTAGCTGCAATCGGCCACGCATCAGTTCAAATCGTAAGTATATGAGATATGTATTAAGCGTATCGGTCTCACAGTAATTACGGATGCGCTCAATCCCCCCGTCCAGATAAGCTTCCCATACTTTGCTCCCATGCATTCCTAGCTTCCCGGGTAGGCCCAGCATTTGGGCAATCTCGTCAAGCGGCGCGGCTCCGCGCAACTGAAACCCGGCAAGTACGTCCATGAGGTCCGTGTGCCGCCAATGGAAGCGTGACAGATAATTGTTATAACGGAAACCGGTCTCAGTTTCGCCAGTCTCCCAGTAACGGGGAGCAGCTATTCCGTGAAGCAATGCCCGGTAATGCAGGACCGGCAGGTCAAATCCGCCGCCGTTCCAGGAAACCAGATCAGGAGTGTATTTTTCGATACCTTCATAGAAGCGACTGATAATCTCAAACTCACTGGAATCCCGCGTTCCCAGCGTCCAGAGCTTAAAATCTTCGCCTCTGCGCAGAGCAATCGAAATAGCCGCTATGCGGTGTAAATGCAGCGGTAGGAATTCGCTGCCACCTGTATCTTGGCGGCGTTGCTGAAACATCGCGCGCGCAGTATCCTCATCTGAGAGCCCCGCGAGTCCGTACAAATGCCGCCCGGTTTCCACATCAGGAATGGTCTCAATATCGAAGGCCAGGATGTTCATACATCACCTTGAAACATGGCTTTGCAGTGTAGCAAACCCAGCGCCGATAGGTCGAAACCTTTGACCATTATCCAGAAAAACCGCAACATACCCATACTCACGAGCAGCTATGGGTCAGCGTCCATATAATTCCTACCCGCTCTTACGCCCAGTGCATCATATGCTCAAGATATTTTTATGTTACAAGCGTGAACGACCAAGTTGATCAATTAGAGTTTCTGGAATGGATATATAAATTAATTTTTCCATCTCATACAACGGACTATAGACATCATGAACTCTCACAACCCATTTGCATATCATCGAAGCGCGATATGCCAATAGCCGTCATCTCCACGCCATGTCATACGAGTAGATTATGGTGAGGTTTATTTCTCTCTTGCAGGGTTCAGCGCCGTGATCCGTAACTGGGGGATACGCAGCCGTGTGTTGCTTTTGGCGCTCGTGCCGGTGATCTGCCTGGGTATTCTGCTTGGCACATACCTGACACGTGTTCGTGTGCATGATTTGCAGGCTTCGGAGCATGCACTTGGGGATACACTCGCCAATCAACTGGCTTCGGCCAGTGAATATGGTGTTTTTTCCACAAATATGCGGATTCTGGAGACGCTTGCTCATACCGTAGCCCAGGAGCCCGGAGTGGAAGCGATAACGATTTCTGATCGTAATAATAATACCCTCGTTCAAGTAATACGGCCTGCAACAGAAAGCCACGGACTAATAAGTAATTTATCTCGGCGTATTGGTACTGAAACTGGTTTGGCAAACACCTTAACATTTACACGATCGATATTTTTAAGATCGATTACTGCCCGCAATCCGTCTGTTTTGTCGCAAGCTACTGATAAGAACCATAATTCAAAGGCAAATGATTACCAGGTAATTGGAAGTGTTACGGTCAAGCTTTCAGAGGCACGGTTTGCAGAACGCCAAACCCAGATTATCGTGAATGGCGGAATAATTATACTGAGTTGTCTCATATTCAGCATTTTATTGGCCCTGATCATCGGCGGCAGTGTGGCTGTACCGATCACGCGCGTAATTGCCATGGTCAGCCGTTTCAGCAATGGCGACCATGGTACGCGTGTGCCTGAACGGTCCGGAGGTGAGATCGGTCAGCTGGAGAGCGGTATCAATCTTATGGCTGCGAATGCTGAACGCTCACAACAAGATCTTCAGATCAGGATTAATCAAGCGACCGCGGATTTGCGTGAAACAATGGAAGAGATGGAGGTCAAGAATGTCGAATTAGATCTTGCGAGGAAACGCGCCCTGGAGGCAAGCCGGGTGAAGTCAGAGTTTCTTTCCAATATGAGTCATGAGATACGCACGCCCATGAATGCCATCGTTGGGTTTGCGGGATTACTTGCAAAAACCCGATTGAATAAGAACCAGAGGTATTACCTGGATACCGTGCAACACTCGGCCTCATCCTTGCTGATACTCATAGATGATGTCCTGGGGTTACAAAGTATTGAGGCTGGAAGACCGGTACAGCCGATGGAATTCAACTTGCGTGAACTCCTAGAGGAAGCAATCAAATTGCTTGCGCCTGATGCTTACATTAAAGAGTTGGAACTGGTGATGCATATACCAGCGGATTTGCCGACAACTTATATAGGCGATGCTATCAAATTATCCAGGGTAATTATCAACCTGTTAAGCAACGCAGTGAAATTCACTGAGCATGGTCATGTACTCCTAAGTGTTACTGTCATAAAAAGGTTCACGCATGCTGTCACACTGTGTATTAGTGTATTGGACACCGGCATCGGTATACGTAACGAACATATCGATGACCTGTTCAAACCATTTACCATGTTAAATTCAAGCACCGGTAAACGGTACTCGGGCACAGGTCTTGGCCTTGCTATCAGCCGTCAACTTATGGATGCGCTAGGTGGTTCACTCACTGTATCCAGCCGCCCAGATGAAGGTAGTGATTTTCGCCTAGAGCTGACACTCAATTTTCTTGATGCTTCGCAAAGCTTGATTCCTGCTGCCCGGCGTCAACATGTACTGCTCTATGAGTCGCATCCTGCGATGTCGATGGCCATGCGATCCAGATTAAAGGCAATGGGTTTATCAGTAAAAGCCTGCTCCAACTTGAACAGATTAGCGATACAGCTACGTTCGAAGAATATCAAACGTTACAGCTTTATGCTCTTATCACTGAGCTATCAAGAAGCACGCGATTGCAGTGATATTCGTGATCATATGATAAATAAAACCGTTCTCCCAAAGCTAATTCTTATCAATTCACTTGAGAGTGATGTGCAGAATGTTATAGCGGATGCCATCGACGGTGTATGCCTGCCAAAGTGTGTTGATACCCCTGTTCTGGAGAAGAAGATACGCCAACTGCAGCCACGAAAGATATCTCATACTAAGGCCACGTCAAAACGACCCACTGTTCGTTGGCGTCCATTGGCAGGCCACAGAGTTCTCGTAGTTGAAGATAACCGCATCAACCGTAATTTGATTGTGTTACAGCTGTGTGCTCTAGGCGCTGAAGTTTTTCAAGCCGAGGATGGAATCACGGCGTTAGCTTGCTTTGCGGAGGCACGTCCGCATGCAATTCTCATGGATATGCGGCTCGGACATGAGACCGGCCTGGAGGTAGCTAGTAAACTCGCCACAGTTGCGGGCGAATATCCAGTTCCGGTTATTATGCTCTCTGCGACTCGCGAAGAAGCTCCAACTGAGATTTCACGCACCCTGGGCATCTGTCGCTGGCTGCTTAAGCCAGTGGATGAACATATATTAGCGGACGCGCTGCTGTCTATTTTACATAGTAAGCAATCAAATGAATCTACTGGCGAAGATTCTGGTAAAACGCTGAATATAGCGCTGATGAAACTGCGGCCTGAAATCTTTGTTATGCTGCGTCAGGATCTGCCTTCTCAACAGCAGGCGGTATTCAGCGCATGGGAACAAAATGATGTTGCAGGCCTACGAGACGCACTGCATATTCTGCATGGAACAGCGGCTCTATGCAAACTCTCGGAATTGAACGCCTATTGCAGCAATATAGAAACCATGCTGGGCAAACAACTGCATCTTGTGAATATCCAGCCATATAGATTCAAACTTAAGAGAGAAATTGACAGAGTAATCATGATGCTTGAAACACACGCTTATAACACCAGCGGTTATAAACGTAGCAGGTCCATTGCTGTTTAAGCACTGATATTCCTTAAATCGTTGACATGGAAGCTTTCATGATTACTGCCATAGCCAATACCATGCCAGCTTCGTCACTGAGGCTGACGAATGCGTCGCCGGCGCCCATGGCCTTGCATACTGTCTTTCCACGTTCTGAAAATATAACTAATGGACGGCCGCGCGCATCCGGCACACTACCCGCATCTCGTAACCACATTCCATGGTGAAAACCAGTGCCAAGTGCCTTGACCACGGCCTCTTTTACGGCGAACCGCATGGCCAGATAACGCACCGGGTTATTGCTTTTCTCAAAACCCGCTAATTCTTCAGGCATAAGAATACGCTGTGAGAAATGCGTACCGTAGGACTCCCACACACGCTGAATCCGTCGCACTTCCACCAAATCCGTACCGATACCATAAATCATCGACTACACGCTTCCCTCATCAGTTGTTTCATTTCCTTGACAGCCGTCGACAATCCGACAATCAGCGCATGCGATACAATCGCATGCCCGATATTGAGCTCGCTAATGCCGTCAATGGCCGCAATCGGTGTAACGTTGTGGTAATTCAACCCATGACCCGCGTGTACTTCTAATCCCTTATGTGCAGCAAGCCGTGCTGCACCCCTCAGACGAAAGAGCTCTTGCGCCTGAATATGGCTGTCTGCCGCATCCGCATAGCGGCCGGTATGTAATTCCACAACGGGGACATGCAAGGATGCAGCCGCTTCTATCTGGTCCTGCTCAGGATCAATGAATAATGCTACGCGAACACCAGCTGATGACAATTCGGTGCATACCGCTTGAAGAAATTCTATTTTCGAACTCGCATCCAGTCCGCCTTCCGTAGTGATTTCCCGACGATTCTCTGGTACCAGACAGCAGTCTTGTGGCTGCAACTCGCAGGCGATTCTCAGCATCTCGCTAGTCGCAGCCATCTCCAAATTCATGCGTGTCTTTAATACAGAGCGTAACAGGCGTATATCCCGTTCCTGAATATGACGCCGATCCTCGCGCAGATGTACCGTGATACTGTCTGCGCCGGCATTCTCAGCTATGCACGCCGCTTCCACTGGATCTGGGTAGCGAGCTCCACGGGCCTGTCTGAGGGTGGCAACGTGATCGATATTGACGCCAAGTTGGATGAACTTATTCATACCTATGAATCAATTAATGAACAACGTTCATGTTTTATGTCACTTTCATGCGCGGACTTTCATGAAGGCACGCATCACTGCGCGTGTCTTAAGCGGTTTATCGCCCAATAAGTGATTGATTATATTCCGTAATAAATAGCGGGCAGCATCAATATCTTCTGGCTGTTGATAATTTCCGCTGACGATCGCCAATAAAGTACTACCTTTGATTCCAACACCAGTTTTGGCATTATCTTGGATGCGCACTAGGCCTCTTTCTGCTTCGTAACGATATCGTGCTTCTGTTTCTAACGGCTGGCCGGTAATGGAGTCCCGTTCCAGGTTCAAACCATAACCCAAAGCAGACAGTAAATTCATCTCAAATATACGCAATGTTGGTGCAGTTGCCAGCATGAGTTTACCGAGCGCATTCATATATTGAACAAATAATTCAGGGTGAGGATCTTGACGCGGCAGCAGACGTAACAGTAATTCGTTCATGTAGAAACCACTCATCAGCGCACGTCCGGCTGGTGTGCCTGAGACATAGCCTGCTTCGGCACCCATAAGCGTAGCCAGTTCGCCGCCGCCCACCCAGGACAACAGTAATGGCTGGAAAGGGCGCAGCACTGCCCGCCAGGGTGAACTGGCGCGCCGGGAGCCACGCGCAATGAGTCCCACACGCCCATGATCACGGCTGAAAACCTCAACCATGCGGCTGGTTTCACGCCAGTCATACTGATGTAATACATAAGCCGGCATCAATGTGACGCGTTCGATGGTTCTCAAGGCTAATCAGCCATCCCTAAAGTATTCAGCGCGCGCTCGTCATCCGTCCAATGCTCGCACACTTTCACCCACAGACGAAGAAACACCTTGCGTTCATTTTCCACTTCCAGTTCTTGGCGGGCCGCCCGGCCAATTTGCTTAAGCATGCTACCTTTCTGCCCAATAACGATGGCCTTTTGTCCTTCGCGCTCCACCCAGATCATGGCACCGATATGAAGAATATTGCCCTGTAGCCTGTATTCCTCCACGCTCACGGCGATTGAATATGGTACCTCCTGCTCAAGGGCCTGCATAAATTTTTCGCGTATGCATTCAGCAGCACGCAATACTCCATCCTGATCCGTCAATTGTTCATCAGGAAACAATTTAGGCGATACAGGCAAAAGCGGCTCGACAGCACTTTCGAATTGATCAAGATTATCCCGTGTCGCTGCAGATACCGGCACGATACATTTAAATTCTGCTTTTTTCTGCGCTATATCCAGATAGGGAAGCAGCGCTGAGCGTGTCGGAAGCTTATCAATTTTATTGACAACGAGCACCAGTGGCCGCGCTAGCGGGATACAGCGAGAAAGGACATAGTCATCATCCTTGGTCCAGTTTCCTGCTTCCACCACCAGTAGGACGATGTCTGCCTCTGCGATCGCATTGCTAGCTGCGCGGTTCATGCGGCGGTTAATAATGTGTTTGGTATCTAGGTGCAGCCCAGGAGTATCTACGTATACAAACTGGGCAGTTTCTGTGGTGTGAATACCAAGAACTCTCTTGCGCGTCGTTTGGGGTTTGGGAGTGACAATACTGACTTTTATCCCAACAATGGCATTTACGAGCGTGGATTTTCCAACATTTGGCTTTCCTGCCACTGTAATTAAGCCACATCTAAAACCAGTCTCAGACATCTGGCAGTAACTCAAGCACGCCGCGCGCTGCTTCCTGCTCGGCAGTACGGCGATTTTTGGCTACACCATAAGCAATGATACCAAGCGGCTCTACACTACAGCTCACTTTAAACACTTGTTGATGCGCATCGCCGCTCACAGATTCGATAGTATATTTTGGCAAGGGTAAATCACGTGCTTGCAGTGTCTCCTGCAACCGTGTTTTGCAGTCCTTAAGATTTTCTTGCGGGATGGGTGTTGCAAGTCGTGTGCTGAACAGTTTGATGATTGCAGCACGCACATTCTCAAAGCCACCATCTACATAAATTGCGCCCAGTACTGCTTCCAGTGTATCCGCAAGGATCGAGGCACGGCGCTGACCACCACTCTTGAGTTCTCCGGCACCAAGCAACAAGAACTGTCCAAGTGTAAGATCACAGGCAATAGACGCCAGAGTTCCCTGATTAACCAAGCTGGCACGCATTCGCGTCAAAGCACCTTCTTCAAGTTTGGAATGACTTTCAAATAGCTGCGCGGATATGACCGCATTCAGCAAAGAATCACCTAGGAACTCGAGACGTTCATTATTGTTGCTGCCCGTGCTGCGGTGAGATAAAGCTTGCAGGAGTAACTTTCGATCTCTGAAGTGGTAATTAAGTACAGTCTCTAGCTGCTTCAAAAGATCACTCAATGCGGAATGGCCTTATAGGTTTTGTGGAAATGCACAAAAAGATCAATGTTGCCGATAAAGTTGTTGCGCCTATCATAATCTAGCGTGAAGATAAGGCCATTTCCATCTTCCGATGGGGTGATAGTTAATACCTTCTCCGGAGTCAGGGCGGTGTCCTGCACACCGTTGATTGTGAAAGTCATATCCATGCTATGCAATATCTGTTGCGGCATCTCACCCACCGTAATTTCTTGAGCTTTCTTTTGAACGATTGAATTGATGGAATAATACTGCATATAAATTGGAAATAGAGTAAAACCAAACCAGAATATAAATACAAACATTAGGATCAGAACAATCCAACTGATAAGTGTTAGGCCGGATTGATGATGGTTGCTTTGCATGCAATCTCTCCAGAATCTGAATGTATAACAGTTACAAGTGACAATATTATCAATGAATCACAGTGCCTACACGATGCCAGAGTTTAGCATCGTGGAATGCATCCCAATTCATCCAGATGAAAAATGCCCGGCCCACGAGATTCTGCTCTGGAACAAAGCCCCAATAACGGCTATCGAAACTGTTATCACGGTTGTCCCCCATGACAAAGTATTCCCCGGGAGGCACGGTCCATTCCCCCTGATTATGCTCAGCTCCAGGAACAATAAGCAGTTCGTGGGCCATATTGCCGAGTTTCTCTTGGTGCAATACCGCACCCATCATATCTGATCCTGCGTAGAGACCGAGGGCTTTATCCGACACTTGCGCACCATTGATATACAGGGTTTCTCCCTGGTAAACGACGTGGTCGCCGGGAATTCCGATGATGCGCTTGACGTAATCGGTACCAGCTGAGCGCCGGACTTCCTGTAATCCCCCGGGACCACAGGCCGGATTTTGCTCACAGTACTGTAACGCTGATGCCTCAGGATAATGGAATACCGCCACATCACCACGATGCGGCTCGCCAATGGAGAATATTTTATTGTGAATTACTGGTAGCCGTAGGCCATAATCAAATTTGTTGACTAGGATAAAGTCCCCCACTAGCAGTGTCGGAACCATAGAGGAAGAAGGGACGTGGAAAGGTTCTACGATAAAAGTGCGCAGCAACAACACAATCAGAAAAACAGGAAAAAAAGACTTGGCATATTCTACAACGATAGGCTCTCGGCGCCTTTTCTCTACTGTTTTAGTCACTAACTGATTTAAATCTGCATTATCCATGACCTCAGTTTTCAAGCGCCGTCGCTTTGCTAAAAAAAACACATCCAGTAGCCATATCAAGCCTGTTACAAAAGTCGCCAGGGTCAAAAATGCTTCCAAGTCAAAGTCCATGCTATTTAACCTTTTGTGTTATGCAATATGTTTGCTATTTCTTACCAACATGCAGAACAGCTAGAAACGCTTCCTGGGGAATCTCCACTGAACCTACTTGCTTCATGCGTTTCTTGCCTTCTTTTTGTTTTTCCAGCAACTTACGTTTGCGAGTAATATCGCCACCGTAGCATTTCGCAGTCACGTTTTTGCGAAAAGCTTTAACCGTTGTACGTGCGATGATGTGTGAACCAATCGCGGCTTGTATCGCAACCTCGAACATCTGACGTGGAATCAGTTCCTGCATTTTTTCACATAGTTCCCGGCCACGTGAGTAAGCATGATCTTTATGGATGATGCAGGACAGTGCATCCACACGGTCACCGTTTATAAGCAGATCAAGCTTAACTAATGGCGCCACCTGGAAGCGTGCAAAACTATAATCGAATGATGCATAACCACGGCTCACAGATTTCAGACGGTCGAAGAAATCCATGACTACTTCACTCATAGGCAGTTCATAGGTCAATATGACTTGGGAACCGTGGTAAACCATTTTCTTTTGTGTACCACGTTTTTCTACGCATAAGGTGATGACTGAGCCCAAATATTGCTGAGGCACAAGAATATTGGCTGTTATTATAGGTTCGCGTATCTCATCTATCCGGTCTACTGCTGGTAGTTTAGCCGGATTATCGACATGCAGTATTTCTCCAGCTGTGGTCAGTACTTGGTATATGACCGTAGGTGCCGTGGAGATAAGCTCAAGGTTATATTCTCTCTCCAGACGCTCTTGGACGATATCCATATGCAGAAGCCCCAGGAAACCGCATCGAAATCCAAATCCTAAAGCTGTAGATGTTTCCGGTTCAAAATGCAGAGCAGAATCGTTAAGACGCAGTTTTTTAAGCGCTTCGCGGAAATTCTCATAATCATCTGATCTAATTGGGAACAACCCAGCAAATACCCGTGGCTGTACCTGCTTGAATCCTGGTAGTGGGGTGCTGCAGGGCTTGTGGGCATTGGTCAGGGTATCGCCCACGGGTGCGCCATCGATTTCCTTGATGCCGGCGATTACATAACCTACTTCGCCTGTGCCAAGTTGTTCCTTATCACGCATCTTGGGCGTGAATATCCCTAGACGATCTATCTCGTATGTTCGTCCAGTAGACATAACCACAATCTTTTGGCGCCGTTTGAGCGAACCTTGCATCACCCGCACCAGCGAAACCACACCCACGAAGTTATCAAACCAGGAATCAATGATGAGTGCCTGCAATGGCTCTAAGGGATTACCTTTGGGTGGCGGTATGCGGCGTACGAGCTCTTCCAGAAGTTCGTCCACACCTGCACCTGTTTTGGCACTAACGCGCAAGGCGTTCTGCGCTTCAATGCCTATGATCTCCTCGATCTCGCGACTGACTTTGTCAGGCTCTGCGTTGGGCAGGTCTATTTTATTGATGACTGGCATCACTTCGAGCCCCTGCTCTAGCGCTGTATAGCAGTTGGCTACGCTCTGAGCCTCCACTCCCTGGGTAGCATCCACCACCAGGAGCGCGCCTTCACAAGCAGCCAAAGAACGAGACACTTCATAGGAAAAGTCCACATGCCCAGGCGTATCGATGAAATTCAACTGATAGGTCTGCCCGTTCTGAGCCAAGTATTGGAGTGATACGCTCTGGGCTTTGATGGTGATACCGCGCTCACGTTCAATAGGGTTAGAGTCCAGTACTTGCTCTTCCATCTCACGTTCCGTCAAACCTCCACAGATCTGGATAAAGCGGTCCGCCAGGGTGGATTTGCCGTGATCGATGTGCGCGATAATGGAGAAATTCCGGAGGTTCTGCATGTCCACTTTGTTTCTGGGCAAGTCTGTGTCAGTAATGAGATAATTTTATATTATTTATCAGTATATTACTGACTATTTTTATTGGATATTATCAGGATTAAACGCGTAAATTAACGCTTGATGTGGACTCGTACAATGTGCGCAACCAAGACGTATTATACCGGTTTAATACCTGAGTTCGTGTGACTGTTTAGATAATCCTCTAAGCTCGAGCGGTCAAGCTTTCCCAAGCTCAGGATTTTTATGCCATCTGTAAGCACTGGCACATGCAATCCATATTGCGCCCGCAGCGCAGCATCCATATCCACATCCACCAAACTCACCTGCAATCGATCGCCATAAAGAATCTGGAGTTCCGCTAACATCTGATCGCAAAGATGGCAATCATTTCGATAATAGAGCGTCAGCGGGAGCGGCATAGTCTACTAGCCTCAAAACATGGAAAAAGATCATCATCCCTTGAGTCGCTTAAACAGATTTTATATAGCATAGCAACTGTGATTATCGCTTTCGCCACCACGCGAGTCTGCAAATCAATGCGTTGAGAATAACCGCTAAACGTAAGCGATCGACTCGGCAAATCCATTATGACTGAACCAATCCCATTTACACCGTTTCATGGTGATGCCACTCCTGTACATACCCGATATGGGTACCTAAGAGTATATATCTCAATAAATATATAAGCTTTTTAAGCTTTATTGTTCAAGTCTAATTATATTGTGACGACTATAGTTATTGCTAGTTACGGATATTTCGTGCGATAAGTTCCACAGTTTCAGGCGGTACTTCACCCACAACCGTAATATTGTAATTACCAACCTGGCGACCAAAGGCACTGACTGCGCCCATGCTCGAGGGCCCGATGAGTTCTTTACGGCCTGGCATGGCAGCTTCAACAAATACGGATACTGAGGCCAATCCATCGCTGAACATTAAGTGCCGTACCGGGTTCATAGCACCAACTAATCGCTGTGCATCATTCATGGAGAGTATAAATCCAGGAGGCAGATGCGTGGCTTTCCAGTCAAGCTTGGTATCGGCCTTGTTCAGAAGCTCTCTGCCCCCTTGGATGTTCCATATATAACCAGGTTTTATCTCGGTTGCCTTTAATGCTTCATCCGGGATTTGTCGTGGATAATTTATTGACGTGAACATCACTCGTTCAACCGTTTTACCATCATTTGTTATCAGATCTGAACGTAATAGCATGGCATTGCTTGTATCAAGCCATAGTCTATAGCCGTAGCGGTAGTCGTCGCGTGGTTCGATGTCGATAACCTTACAAACGTGCCCCGCAATACGGTCTGCGCCTGAAGACTTAAATATATAATGAGCAAGGAGTTTATCCTCGTGTACTGCTTGCGGTATTGACCCGGGAAAATGAGTTGCTGCATAGCGGCGCTCTATGAGTACTGAATGACTTTCAGGGAATATAGATTTAACTTCATTGTGGTTGCGAATTACTTCACGTTGTGGCCCAGTAAGCGATATCAGTCGTTCTATACCACCTTCGGAATCAGCCCGATGTGTGACCCGCATTGTTTCAATATTATTGTCATGGATATAAACGATGTCGCCTGCGTAATTAAGGGTACGCAATGCGGTGTTCATCCTGTCTAACCAGGTGCTGGTGTTATTGTCCGTAGAAGAAGCAAAGGCCGCTGATGATAACAATGCCGCCAATAATAACGGCAATACCCAACGGGATAACGGATTCATCGTTTGTCTTGCGGTGGCGGCTTTTGTGAAGCTAGTGATGGTTGAGATGATTTACCGTATTGAACAGAAGACAGATAAAAATATGGCAGCATACCTTGCTGTTCTATCGAGGTGGCAACTTCATTGTGATTGATGACATAGTCAGCTAGCTGAGCCCGTACGTCAGGTACGTTGCCATTCCAGGCAGCGGTGTTTGGATTACCATAGCTGACCATATTTGTCTGTATCGCTGCCGTGGTTGGTACAATTTCAGAAGGTGCTGACAGCGATCTCATACCAATTCCGCTGCCATGACGTAAACCATACACCGCAACAATAGCTACACATGCAGCCAGTCCGACGCCAGCGGCAGATTTCTTGAAATAGCCAATCATCCTGGCGTCGTACTGCTTGACGAGCGGTGCATCATCATCAAGTGCCTTTATGATTCGATCAGCGAAGCCATGAGTATCTATCTGCGGTAATGCCCTGCGCATGGCCTCGCCAATGAGGTGATAACGTTCCCAGCAGATACGCTGGTATTTGTCCAATGAAAAGCGGCGAATCAGCAGCTCATGTTCATCTACTGGTAGCTCATCATCTGCTAATGCTGAAATTTGTTCCCGTAGTTTTTCACTCATCATTTATGCAACACTCTGTCTAATAGTCTAAAAGTGGACGCAATTTGCCATCGATTGCTTCACGTGCCCTAAAAATCCGTGAACGTACTGTACCCACCGGACATGACATCGCTTGTGCAATCTCTTCATAACTCATGCCTTCGATCTCACGCAGAACGATGGCGGTCCGCAGGTCTTCGGGTAACTCCTGAATAGCATTTTCTACCGTGTTTTGTATTTCCTGGGTAAGCAACAAACGCTCAGGAGTATCCATATCCTTAAGGTGTGCCTGCAGCTCGTACTGGTCTGGATCCTGCAGGTTTACCCCATGATCCATGGGTCGACGGCCCTCGGCCACCAGAAAGTTTTTGGCTGTATTGATAGCTATCCGGTACAGCCATGTATAAAACGCACTCTCACCGCGAAACCCTGGGATCGCCCGATAAGCTTTGATAAAAGCCTCCTGCGCCACGTCCAAGGCTTCGCTGCTGTCATGCACGTAGCGGGAAACCAGCTTGATGATTTTATGCTGGTACTTGCGCACCAGCGCATCAAAAGCTGCCTTATCGCCCCGCTGCACACGTTCCACCAGCATCTGGTCGGAATCGGTCTTGGCCGGCCGGATTTCAAAGACCGGCTTTGGGCTATGCATACGCTTGGCTCATAGACAATTGAGTGGGCAGATAGTTCGCAAAAGAGGCCGGGATACGAGTATATTTTGCATTCCACTGAGCCTGGTGCATATATTCTATCAGCCTCGAACTGATTGGCGAAGCATGCAGCAGACCCTTCACTACGACGTGCTCATTATCGGCAGTGGTGCCGCCGGCCTGACCTTGGCCTTATGTCTGCCTGAGGATTTTCGCATCGCCCTAGTCTCCAAGGGCGCCTTGTCAGAAGGCAGTACTCTCTACGCCCAGGGTGGTGTCTCAGCTGCCCTCGACAAGACAGATTCCATCGAATCACATATTGAAGACACGCTTAATGCTGGCGCCGGCCTTTGTGATCCAGATGCTGTCCGTTATGTAGTTGAACAGGGCCCGGAATGTATCCGTTGGCTCATCGCGCAGGGTGTACATTTCACACGCGAAAATGCATCGAACACCTCCGGTGTCTATCACTTGACCCGCGAGGGCGGTCATAGTCACCGACGCGTCGTACATGCCGATGATGTCACTGGTCGAGAAATTGAAACCACACTGGAAACTCTGGTGCGCAGTCGCGCCAATATCACAGTGCTGGAACAGCACATCGCGGTAGACATAGTCAGCGCAGCCAAGCTGGGATTGTCGGAACCGGGTTGCCATGGTGCTTACCTGCTTAATCGTCATACGCAGCATGTACAGACCGTTGGTGCCCAATGCGTAGTTCTGGCAACCGGAGGCGCCAATAAGGTTTATCTCTATACCACCAATCCAGATAGTTCTAGCGGTGACGGTATCGCCATGGCCTGGCGCTCTGGATGCCGTGTCGCTAACATGGAATTCATGCAGTTCCATCCCACTTGTCTGTTTCATCCCGCTGCCAAATCATTCCTGATAAGTGAGGCAGTACGTGGCGAAGGCGGAAAACTACTGCTACCAGATAGCGCATCCTTCATGGATAAATTTGACACACGCGCAGAAATGGCACCGCGTGATATCGTGGCACGCGCTATCGACCATGAAATGAAACGCCTTGGCTCCGATCATGTGTTACTGGATATCAGCCATAAACCCAAAGCGTTTATCCAGGAACATTTCCCGACTATCTATGCACGTTGTCTGAGTTACGGTTTCGACATGGCAAAAGGGCCAATACCCGTGGTACCGGCGGCGCATTACACCTGCGGTGGCGTGATGACCGACTTGCGTGGTCGTACAGATATGCCGGGTTTATATGCTATCGGTGAAACCGCCTATACGGGCTTGCACGGCGCCAACCGCATGGCCAGCAACTCACTGCTGGAGTGCATTGTCATGGGCAAGGCTGCGGCAATGGATATCGCTGATGTGCACAGCAAATCGAAACATCTTCAATTTAAACTGCCAAAATGGGACGAGAGTCGTGTCACGGATTCAGATGAAGAGGTGGTGGTTTCGCATAACTGGAGCGAATTACGCCACTTCATGTGGGATTACGTCGGCATCGTGCGCACGGACAAGCGTCTGAAGCGTGCTCTTAGTCGTACTGAACTTCTGCTGCACGAGATCGAGGAGTATTACGGCAATTTCCGCATCACCGGCGATTTGATCGAATTGCGGAATCTGGCACAGATAGCCCGACTCATCATCCACTCGGCCATGCAGCGTAAGGAAAGCCGTGGCCTGCATTACACACTGGACTACCCCGAAATCGATAATCAGAACCCGCCACAAAGCACCGTGCTGGTGCCGCCCAATTTTGCGGCCAACCATCAGCCAGTGGATTAGAAGAAACCGTAATTGACTTGGCTACGATTGAAAGTTGCAAGCTGATAATTATCAGCTTTTCGGAACGCCGTATTTCAGCATCATTCGTAGACCTCGCAGACCTTCCGCGCTGCAACTGTCTCGAGCCAGCATTACGGTACGCTGTTTGCCGCTGAGTGTTTTGAAATGTGCAATCACAAACCAGCTTCCCAGATGGGCTGCTGGCACGAGTTCCATCGCCTGACTGATGCCGTGGTAATCGGTAATGCACCACCCGTCTTCCAAACACCAGCGCAGACGCCTGGGCGTACGGCGCCAGAATATAACCACGTTCCACATAAGGCTGCCAAGAATGGCGAGGAATATTACCAGGCGGCTCAGCGGCGCCAATGGCAATTGCAAGCAAATGACAGCTGCTGTCACATGGATTACAAATAATAAAGCCGCTATGAGCCGCGACGGCCGGATTTCAAACTCCAGGGGTTCTCTGTAAGCTGTCGATGACATGGCGCTGTTCCTCAGTTGCAGGTGATGCACGGCCCAGGATGTAGGCCATCAAGATGGGGTCTGGCAACTCCAGCAATGCAGCAAATGCCTGCCGTTCAGCGGGCATTGCCTGACTTAAATTATTATTCAGATACGCCTCCAGCAGCACATCCAGTTCTTTCATGCCACGGCGGCACTGCCAGCGAAGACGCGATAATTCAGACATGGCGATTCAACCGATCCTGGAACGTCTGTAGATATTGCACACGCAGCACCCGTGCCCGGCGCAGGAGACTAGTGTTCTCTCTCGACCAGAAGCTGCTTGATTTCGGCGATGGATTTGGCGGGATTCAGTCCCTTGGGGCAGGTACGGGTGCAGTTCATGATGGTGTGGCAGCGATACAGCTTGAAGGGGTCCTGCAAATCATCCAACCGATCTCCGGTGGCCTCGTCACGGCTGTCGGCAATCCAACGATAAGCCTGCAGTAGCAGTGCCGGACCCAGGTAGCGGTCGGGATTCCACCAATAACTGGGACAGGCTGTCGAACAGCAGGCGCACAAAATGCACTCGTATAAGCCGTCGAGTTTTGCGCGTTCATCCTTCGATTGCAGGCGTTCGCGGTCCGGTGGAGGCGACTGCGTGCGTATCCAGGGTTTGATGGACGCATACTGGGCAAAAAAATGCGTGAGATCCGGCACCAGATCTTTGATCACCGGCAGATGCGGCAACGGATAAATCTTTACATCACCTTTTATATCCTTGATATCATGGGTGCAGGCCAGCGTGTTGGTGCCGTCGATATTCATGGCACATGAACCACATACGCCTTCGCGACAGGAACGCCGCAAGGTCAGTGTGGCATCGATCTCGTTCTTGATCTTAAGCAGCGCGTCCAACACCATGGGTCCGCATTTGCCCATATCAACTTCATAGGTGTCCATGCGCGGGTTCTGGCCGCTATCGGGATCGTAGCGGTAGATTTGGAAGCGCCGGATATTCTTTGCGCCGGCTGCCGCCTTCCAGGTCTTGCCCTGCTGGATACGGGAATTCTTGGGTAATGTGAATTCGGCCATGTGTCCAACCTCTCATCAGTAAACACGTTTTTTCGGCGGGAAGGGTTTGATATCGTCCGACAGGGTATAACTGTGCACCGGCCGATAATCAATCCTGACCTTGGCATGCTCATCCAGCCACGCGAGGGTGTGCTTCATCCAGTTCTTGTCGTCGCGCTCGGAATAATCCTCGCGTGCGTGGGCGCCGCGGCTCTCGGTGCGGTTAATGGCACCGGCCATCGTCACGGTGGCACACGCCAGTAAATTCGCCAGCTCCAAGGTTTCGGCCAGGTCGCTGTTCCAGATGAGCGAACGGTCAGATACCCGCACATGCTCGAATGAATCAAATACCTCTTTGAGTCTTTTACTGCCATCCTGCAATGTATTGCCGGTGCGAAAGACCGCGGCATCGGACTGCATGACTTTCTGCATGCGCAACCGGATCGCGGCGGTGGATTCGGAACCATCGGCATGACGGAGCTTGTCGAAGCGCGCGATAACCTGGTCGCTGGCTTCCTGTGGAAAGCCGCGCGCCGTCTTGCCGGCCTTCACAGTCTCGGCACAATGATGCGCAGCGGCACGACCGAATACCACCAGATCCAATAGCGAGTTGGAGCCGAGACGGTTGGCGCCGTGTACCGATACGCAAGCGGCTTCACCGATCGCCATCAGGCCGGGCACAACGCTATCCGGGTTGCCATCCTTGAGGGTCATGGCTTCGCCGTGATGGTTGGTGGGGATGCCACCCATGTTGTAATGCACCGTGGGCAATACCGGGATTGGTTCCTTGAGCACGTCCGCGCCGGCGAAGATGCGCGCGGTCTCGGCAATCCCGGGCAGGCGCTCATGGATCACATCCGGTCCGAGATGCTGCAAATTCAGAAGAAGATGGTCCTTCTCGGGACCCACGCCACGGCCTTCACGGATCTCGATGGTCATGGCGCGCGAGACCACGTCGCGGGAAGCCAGGTCCTTGGCATGTGGCGCGTAGCGTTCCATAAAGCGCTCGCCTTGCGAGTTGCTGAGATAACCGCCCTCACCGCGCACCCCCTCGGTAATCAGGCAACCGGCACCGTAGATACCGGTAGGGTGGAATTGCACGAACTCCATATCCTGCAACGGCAAGCCGGCACGCAATACCATGCCGTTTCCGTCGCCGGTACAGGTATGCGCCGAGGTGCAGGAAAAATACGCACGTCCATAGCCGCCGGTAGCCAGTATGGTCTGCTGTGCCACAAAACGGTGCAGGATACCGGTCGCCAGATCCCAGGCGATCACACCGCGGCAGACCCCGCCTTCCATCAGCAGATCGAGTGCGAAGCATTCATAATAAAACTCGGCGTTATGCTTGAGGCTCTGCTGATAAAGGGTGTGCAGCATGGCGTGGCCGGTGCGGTCCGCGGCCGCGCAAGTACGATGCGCAGTACCCTCGCCAAAATGCGTGGTCATACCGCCAAACGGCCGTTGATAGATCTTGCCTTCCTCGGTGCGCGAGAACGGTACGCCGAAATGTTCCAGCTCGATGACCGCCGGTACCGCCTCACGAGTCATATACTCGACCGCATCCTGATCGCCCAGGTAATCGCCACCCTTGACAGTGTCGTACATATGCCAGCGCCAATCGTCTTCGCCCATGTTGCCTAGGGCAGCACTGATCCCGCCCTGGGCGGCGACCGTATGGCTGCGGGTGGGATACACCTTGGTGATATTGGCGGTCGAAAGCCCAGCCTCTGCAAGACCCAGGGTGGCGCGCAATCCGGCACCCCCCGCGCCCACCACGATTACGTCGTAGACGTGATCGACCAGCTTGTAGCTGTCCGCCATGTATTCAGCCTCCGAAGGCGGCGCGCAAAATTGCAAAAATGCCGGCGGCTGCCAGCAAGACACAGGTGAATTTAATCAGCATCAGGGCGCTCACCTTGAGCCATTCATCATGCACATAATCTTCTATAACCATCTGCAGGCCTAGATAAGCATGGTAGAAGACTGTGGCCAACAGCAGCACTGACAGCACCGAAACTAACGGCGAATGCAACCAGATCAAGGCTGTGACGTAATCGGCGCGCAGGTAAATCATCACCGATATCACGAACCACAGGCTCAGCGGGATGAGTGCGATGGCTGTCACACGTTGCGCCAGCCAGTGGCCAGTACCCTGTCGTGCCGAACCCAGGCCGCGGGCACGACCCAGGGGGGTTCGGAAATTCATGGATGACCCCCGTGCATATACACACACAGTATGGCGAGCACAGTCAGCACACCGCTGATAATCCACACGCTGTAACCGGTGATATAGAAAGTCCGGATCTCAAAACCCTGACCTGCATCCCAGAACAGGTGTCGGATACCGTTACATAGGTGATAAAAAAAACTGAAAGTCCAGGTCCACATGAGGATCTGGCCAATCCAACTGCCGAATAGCGATTGTGCCGCCGCGAAGGTATCAGGTCCGGCGGCAACGGCGATCAGCCAATATATGAGCGCCAAGGTACCGATGCTGAGCCACACGCCTGTGAGGCGATGTAGGATCGACATAAGCATGGTAATCTGCCAGCGGTAAATGCCGATATGCGGTGACAAGGGCCGGTTATCAGTCGACATACGGGTGCCTTACTGAAGATTCATCGTCTGCCTGCACAAAAAAGCTAGAAATCAATGCAGCGCCCCCCTTTCTCCCAATCACCGTAACGGGTCGGTTCCGGGCCTTTGGGTCCGCCGATCTCGCGTGGCTTCTCGGGTGTCTGTGTACCAGCCGCGGGTGGAGACGGCGGCGTCGGTGTTGGGTCCTGGTGGTTAGACATGGATTTCTTATTTGACATGCCGGAAGCATTTTACACCCAAAGCCCGCGCTATGTGCGGCATACGCTGACAGCGCCGCTGGCTACCCCTATCATTAGCAAAGCCCTGAGCGGATAAACACATGCACACAGACTGGCGTAAGTTCCTACAACAGCAAGGCGCACATCTTATTCCTGAAGGCATCGCCGATTACGGTGATCCCGCCGCCGAACTGCAGGCCGCACAGGACGGAACGATACTCGCAGATTTATCCATGGAAGGAATGACCCGAGTCGACGGAACGGATGCGCGCACTTTCCTCCAGGGGCAGCTGAGCACCGATGTGCTGGCTTTGACACCCATTACCAGCCAGTTGAGTACCTGGAACAACTCCAAAGGCCGGGTCGTAACACTGCTGCGGCTCTGGGAATTTGCTGGCGCGATCCATATAGCCCTGCCTCGATCACTCACACCGTCAGTGCTGAAACGGCTTGGCATGTATGTGTTGCGCTCTAAAGTATCGCTTGCCGATTCCAGCGACACACTGGTGCATTTCGGTATTGCAGGCCGCGAAGCGCCCGGTATGCTCACTGCCTGCGGATGGTGCGCGCCGACTGAGGCAAATTCGGTCGCCGTCATGGAAGGCGCAAACCTCACACGCTTGCATGGTGATTTGCCCCGCTATGTCCTGCTGGGTGAGCCTGGCAAAATGATGCGCCTGTGGGATGCTCTCAAAGACAAGGGTGCGCGTCAGGTCGGTGATGACCCTTGGGCGCTGCTGAGGATTCTCGCCAGTGAACCTATCGTCTATTTCGAGACTTCAGAACACTTCGTGGCCCAGATGCTGGGGCTGGAAGAACTGGGCGCCATCGATTTCAAGAAAGGCTGCTACATCGGCCAGGAAGTCATCGCCCGCGCCCATTACCGGGGTGCTGTGAAACGTCACCTTCACCAGGCTAGCTGCTTAGCAGACCAACCCATTCCACCCGGCACGCAAATACATGCCAATGTATCGGGACAAGCAGCCGGAGAGGTCGTGGATTCCCGTCATGATTCGCAGGAGAAAAACCAAATGCTGCTCGTTATCCAGGACGATTTGAGAAACTTACAGTTGAGCCTACAAGACAAAACAGTAATCTCTCTAGTCGACCAAGTCAGCCATTGCCAGTAACAGCAACGCTTCGAAAATCTGCACTCAATTATTTTGAATATTCCGATTTCGTGATTGATCTCAGTTAACTCTGGCACTCGATACATGCGAGTGCAATTTCGGATTTTGTGAGTGATAAGTAGGCCCCCCTGATAAATTTCATTCTTGTAAAGCGGAGGTCGTCGTTGAAAGGGCCGCTTGGCGTTCAGTTGCAGCCTTTCGAGGGGTAAAATAAGTTAAATGTGGTTTGAAGTGCTGTTTCCGGCCGGAATCGTCGCTTAATGCCTGACATCCTTGAATCTACTCCTTCGACTTCTGTTTTCAACCCATTGCAGCACTTCGATAATACCCGCCGGGATAGCCGCAAAAAGTACGGGCTTAGTCGACTGGATGTGCCTATGGCAGGCGAAACCGACCGGACTTAATATGAGCGAACTAGAAAGGGGCCTTAAGAACCCCAGTCAGATAATAGCTTTCAGACTCTCAGATGCAATTGGAATTTCTGCGGTTCAACTAGTAAAGAAAGTAACAGATTTTCTAGATTAGAAACTGGCTGACCATGCCGTATTAAAAACATAGTTGTATTCCAGAGTTGATATAACTTGCTTAATCAACACCCACGTCAAATAACTCACAGATTTTAATAACGACCGTGCGCACTCTTTGGATGCCGATGGACCCGGCACATTATTCCTCTCCATCAACGGCACGATTAGTAGTCCAGGTTCAGCAATTCCTCATAACTCATTCTGTCGATTGCCCTCTGTGCCTGTTCACTGAGGCTGGATTTGCCGAGCTGAATGGTTACCTTGTTGATAGTACCGGTAAACTTATTATCGTCTACCTTGTAGTCATTGGTTACTACCGTGTAGAGGTCCTCGCCCACGTCTGCCGTTTCCGCGCCAAACACATTTGCGTTCGTGTGCTCAATCCGACCTGCTGCGACCTTTTTACCGTTAACGAAAATCAAACCAGTGCCTCCCATGCCGGGCTTAACTCCGTCGTAAGCAAACTCATAGCGCACCATCACGTGCCCGGCCGGCAAGCGAGTGGAACTAGCGATTGTGTAAATCTGGCGACCGAGCCAATTGTAGGCGAACTTAGGTTTACCGTCCTTGACATAGAGGCTCCAACCGCCCATTTCCCCGCCCTGGGCGAGGATCACCCCCTCGGCGCCGGCCTCTGGAACATCAATGTCGGCCGTGATCACGAAGGAACGATTCTTGGTGTTGATAAAAGTATCCTCTAGCATCCCAACCATTCCAGGATAGACTGTCATCTCCGTGCGGCCTTCCAACAGATCTGGCCGGCCAGCCAAGGCGGCATTGAAGCGCTCCCACACGCGATCGTCGAGCGGCAATACATGGTTTTTGACAGCCTCCTCCATGAACAAACCCTTTAGCTCATCAAGTTTTTCGGGGTATTTTGCGGCAAGGTCATGCGCGGTACTGAAGTCTTTATCTACGTCATAAAGCTCCCACTTGTCATTGGCAAATGTAGCCCGCGGCGTAATTTCCCACGGCGCCCGGTGCACCGTGGTGGCGAACCAGCCGTCGTGGTAGATGCCCCGATTGCCCCCCAGCTCGAAGTATTGCGTGGTGTGGCGTGACTTCGCCTTCGCGTCATTAAAAGTGTAAAGCATGCTCACGCCGTCCAAAGGCTTTTGCTGAACGCCGTAGACGACCCCGGGCATAGGCAGCCCCGCTGCCTGCAACACGGTCGGGGCAATGTCAGTTATGAAGGACCACTGGGTACGCAGCTCCCCCGGGTCCTTGATGCCCTTCGGCCAAAAGACCACCATGGGCTGGCTGATGCCGCCATAGGAGGCCACCTGATGGCCCCAGGCGAATGGTGTAGCACCGGCGAGGGCCCAACCGTTGTTATACAAAATATGGGATTTCGGTCCACCGATTTCGTCAAAGTGCTTGAGCGGAATCTCAAGGGGCTCTGGCACCCCGTTGAACACTGACATCTCATTGAAGGCGCCGTTGGCTCCGCCTTGAAAAACCGAACCGTTGTCACCGGTGATGTAGAAAACCAACGTATTGTTCATTTCGCCCAAGTCTTGGATCGCGTCCAGGAATCGTCCGATTTCGTAATCAGTTTCCTCACCAAAGGCGGCATATATTTCCATGTATCTGGCAAAGACCTTCTTTTCATCGGGCGTCAACGAGTCCCAATCCTGGATACCGGGTGGTTTGGGCGCAAGCTGGGTGCCTGGGGGTACGATCCCCATCTCTATTTGGCGTGCCAGCGTTTCCTTCCGAATCGCGTCCCAGCCCTGATTGAATTTTCCCTTGTACTTGTTGAGCCACGCCGCAGACACCTGGAATGGGGCGTGGTTGCCAATCGCGGAGTAGTAAACAAAAAATGGCTTGTCGGGGGTCAAAGAATGCTGGGCACGCACCCAAGCGATAGCCTTGTTAGTAATGTCAGTACTAGCATAGTAATTGGGGTCGTTGGGTAAATTCACCCTGGTCTGGTTGTCGTACATGACCGGATGAAAGAGGTCAGCCTCACCGGATAAGAAGCCGTAAAATCTATCAAACCCGCTATGTGTCGGCCAGCGATCGAACGGTCCGACCACGCTGGTTTCCCAGGGCCCCAGTTCGTGATCCTTGCCGAACATGGCGGTACTATAGCCGTTGAGCCGCAAAATCTGGGGCAGCATCACGACACTGCTTGGGCGCATGCCAGTGTACCCCGGGAAGCTGGTGGACATTTCCGTGATTATCCCGAAGTTGGCGTTATGGCTATTGCGGCCTGTAAGCAGGGCCATGCGAGATGGCGAACACAACGGGGTAACATGGAAATTGTTGTAGCGCAGCCCATCCTTGGCGAGGCGGTCCAGTGTTGGCATGTGGATCGGCCCGCCGAAGGTGTCGAGGTCGCCAAAACCCACGTTGTCTAGGAGGATGATGACCACGTTGGGCGCGCCATTAGGCGCCTTCACCACGAACCGTGGCGGGGGGGTAGCATCGCGGGCATCGATCGTGGTGATCGGGGCAGGTTCCGGCTCCGGAATCGGCAGGACTGTGCGGTTATGGGCATCAATCACGGAGACCGGGACAGGCCCCGGCGCCGAAGTTGGTGCAGGAGCGGGCGAGGCAAAGGACGTGCCTAAGGCAAGCATGATGCCTAGGCTTCCTACAACCTGTTTCATCGCTGAAATTATTGCGTCTGGTATCGAATAGTGTTTGGATACTTTCATTTCGGACGCCCTCAATGATTGATGCTTTACTAAGTTTTCTCTGCTTTGATGTTATGCCTTTTAAAAACCTGCTACACGTTGATTAAGCGGGAATATCCCTACCCGCTCAGTCACGTTCCGCTGTACATTAGGCTGATGATGGACTAAGTCCAAAATTCACCCATTGCAGAGGGAAACTACTCCTAAGTCCGAGAAAGTCAACTTAAATCTTATTACCATTTAGCAACAGCAACTATTAGTGATATTTTCTATTTCTGGTCGCGAAATATGACATAACGGATGGAAAAATTATGCAAATCGCATACCAATAGTGATTTGACAGTCTAAGGCAACAGATTATCGCGTGGACGCAGGTTAACTGACCGTGTGGCCTGGGACATGTCTGGCGGCCATCAATATCTGGTATGGATCAGGAGAGCAGACGAACGAGGCCTACAATCGCTCAGGTAAGGATTAAGGAGCGGCTACCGTCTTTTTCTTTTGAAAATCCCATTTTTCAGCTGAACTGAGTTTTTATATTCGCTATCGGTTGGGTCTGGGTTTATATAGTGAATCTATTATAATTGGCCGTTGACCTAGATACCAGCATATCTATCAATGACTTAGCAACGAGGCAGGGCCAGCTTAGACTGAGGCGCTGCAATTAAACTCGCGGAGCCGTCATAGCAGCTTATATTAAGGGCACTGGGAGCGAATCTGGGGCGAGTTAGGGCGCATGGATACTAATCAATGACCGAGTCCGGTCCCGCGCCGCGACTGTCCGCTTCATTGAAGTCAGAATGGCCACTAATGTGCACTCTGAAGGACTTGCTTCGGGTTGCAGACTCAACTGGTCGATGCAACACATTGGCTAAATCGTTCAGCCGGCGTTTCGTAGTTTAGCGTTTTCGGTGGGCGCTTATTTTAGTCTAACAATCCTGCAGTAAGTAATCTGGTCAGGCCCTGAGATGCTCCATCGCCAGCGCATAAAAACCGTCTGTGCCATGACGATGCGGTAAAAGCCTCAAGGCACCATCCAGTCCATAGGTTTGTATAACTTTAATACCTTGCCGTTCGAGAATTTCGCCAGAAGGTACTGTTCGAAAATCAGGATGCGCCGCAAGAAACGCCGAAGTTACTCCTGAATTCTCATCATCCAGCAAACTGCAGGTCGCATACACAAGACGCCCGCCCGGCTTTACTAGTTTGGAAGCCGCGGTGAGGATACGGCTCTGAAGGGCAGTTAATTCAGCTAGATCAATCTGCTTCCACTTGATATCCGGATTGCGCCGCAAAGTGCCGGTACCGGAGCACGGCGCATCCACGATTACCGTATCGGCTGTGCCGGCTAAGCGCTTGAGCACTGAATCCTGTTCAGTATGAATCACATGCCGTTGCACCGTATCCACGCCGGCGCGCACCAGCCGCGGTTTGATGCGGTCCAGGCGCTTGCGGGATACGTCGAATGCCAGCACCACGCCGGTATTACCCATCATGGCGGCCATCTGCAGGCTCTTGCCACCGGCACCGGCACAGAAATCCACGATCTTGTCCTTGGGCTTGGCGTCCGCCAACAGACCGATGAGCTGGCTGCCTTCGTCCTGAAGCTCGAACAGTCCGGAACGGAAGGCCTGACTGGTGAACAACGGTCCGCGCTTGTCACGCCGCAGACCATAAGGAGAATACGGCGTGAGTGTCAGTTCATAGCCTTCTTCCCTGAGCTGAGCCTGCAGGGCTTCACGGTTGGTCTTCAGCGTATTGACCCGGATATCCACCGGCGCCGGCTGATTCAGTGCTTCAGCCAGCTTCAAAGTCTCCTGCTCGCCAAATTGTTGGACCAGACTTTCCGCAAGCCAATCCGGAAAATTCGCACGCACTGCCAGTGGGAACTCGAACAGGTCGCGGGCACGGATACGCTCCACCAGTTCGATCCCCCCGTTAGTAAAACCGGCCTGCGACAGCGCCCGGGCACTCCAGCCGCCGTATTTCAGCAGCCAGGTGGCCGCCAGCCAGCGGGATTTATCTTCGTCGGATTCAGGTTTGTAGATGGGTTCGTACAGAGCTTCCAGTTCCCGTTTGTGGCGCAGACAGCCGTATACCGTTTCTGCGGCGAAGGCCCGGTCCTTGGAACCCATGTTGCGTTTGGCCTTGAAATACTGGTCGATGACGGCATCGGCTGGATAGGTGAACTGCAATATCTGGCCCAGCAGGGACGACGCCTGACGCAAGCGTGCGTGTGCATGCGCGGGCATCTCAGGAAGACTTGTCCGGTTGCCAGTGGAACTTATGCATCATGCGGTGCAGGATTGGTGCAAACAACACGCCCGCGACGATGAGGAAGACTAAGCCGGCATACAGCGCGTATAGACCCGCGAAGACTTTGCCGCCGGGCGTCTGGGGCGATTCCACCGGCCCCATGCCGCCCAGCAGCATGGCGGCATTCAGGAATGCATCGCGCCAGGCCAGGTTCTCATAGTATTCATAGCCCGCCATCCCGATTAGCAGTGAGCAGAACACAAAGGCTTGCGCGAACAGGAAATGCCATGCGACGCGTCGCAGAAACTGCGGCCTTGAGAGCGGAGGATGCGTGCGTTTCTCGTACATGCACTTCTTCTGATCTCATTCCGTTTCGGGGCGCATCAGGGGAAACAGGATCACGTCGCGGATGGAAGCAGAATCCGTGAACAGCATCACCAGACGGTCGATGCCGATACCCTCGCCGGCGGCTGGCGGCATACCGTATTCCAGCGCGCGTACGTAGTCGGCGTCATAGAACATCGCCTCATGGTCGCCGGCATCCTTCTCCAGCGCCTGGGCCTTGAAACGCTCTGCCTGATCTTCCGGGTCGTTCAGCTCGGAGAAGCCGTTGGCGAGCTCGCGGCCACCCACATAGAACTCGAAACGTTCTGTCAGAAACGGATCGCTGTCCTTGCGGCGTGACAGCGGCGAGACCTCCATGGGGTAGTCGATGATAAACGTCGGAGCCTTGAGGTCGGGCTCGACGGACTTCTCGAAGATCGCGAACTGCAGCTTACCGGCACCGCTGCCGGCATTGACCGGTAATTTAAGTTTTTGGCACACGTTGCGCAGATAAGCCACATCCCGAAGTTTTTTACGGTCCAGTTTGCTGGCACTGGCGATAGCGTCTTCCAGTTTGAGGCGATGGAAAGCTGGAGCGAAATCATAGGTTTCGCCCTGGTAAGTGACCATGGCCTTGCCATTCAAGGCTTGTGCCAGACTGCGCATCAGGCTTTCGGTGAGGTCCATCAGGTCGTTATAGGTGGCATAGGCCTGATAGAACTCTAGCATGGTGAACTCGGGATTGTGGCGCGTGGACACGCCCTCGTTGCGGAAGTTGCGGTTGATCTCGAAGACGCGCTCCATGCCGCCCACCACCAGCCGCTTGAGATACAGCTCTGGCGCGATCCTCAGGTACAGATCCATGTCCAGGGTGTTGTGATGGGTGATGAAGGGCCGCGCGATGGCACCGCCAGCGATGGGCTGCATCATGGGGGTTTCCACTTCTACGAAACCCACGGCATTCATGAAATCACGCACGTGCTGCACGATGCGGGTGCGCATGTGGAACACACGCGCTGCTTCCGGATTCATGATGAGGTCCAGATAGCGCTGCCGGTAGCGAATCTCAGTGTCCGCCAAACCGTGGAATTTTTCAGGCAATGGCCGCAGTGATTTGGTGAGCAGCCGCAGCTTGCTGACGCGCACCGACAGTTCATCGGTCTTGGTCTTGAACAACACACCTTCGGCCGCCACGATGTCGCCCACATCCCAGCCCTTGAAATCCTCGTAAACCTCGCCGAGAGAATCTTTCTGCAGAAACAGCTGGATGCGTGCGGTGCTGTCCTGGAGATGCGCGAAGCTGGCCTTGCCCATGACGCGCTTGGCCATCATGCGGCCGGCCACATGCACGCGTACCGGCTCTTTCTCCAGGAATTCGCCACTATGCTTGCCGTACATCCCATGCAGCTCCGCGGCTAGGGCGTCGCGCTTGAAATCGTTGGGAAACGTGATGCCCTGCGTACGCAATCTTGCAAGTTTCTCGCGCCGTTCACGCACCAGTTTGTTTTCGTCTTGTTGGTCGGTCATTGTTAATCCCAGGAAATTGAGCCAGCCTCGGCGTATTGACTAAGTTACAGCCCCTGTTTCAGTGAAGCCTCGATGAAATCGTCCAGATCCCCATCCAGCACCGCCTGAGTGTCGCCTTTCTCCACCCCGGTGCGCAAATCCTTGATGCGCGACTGGTCCAACACATAGGAGCGTATCTGGCTGCCCCAGCCGATGTCGGCCTTGCTGTCTTCCAGTTTCTGCTGCTCGGCGCGGCGCTTCTGGTCCTCCATCTCGTACAACTTGGCTTTCAACTGCTTCATGGCGGTAGAGCGGTTCTTGTGCTGCGAGCGTTCGTTCTGGCACGCCACCACGATGCCGGTAGGGATGTGGGTGATACGGATGGCGGAATCGGTCTTGTTGACGTGCTGGCCGCCGGCACCGCTGGAACGGTAAGTATCCACTTTCAGGTCCGCTGGATTGATCTCGATCTGGATATCATCGTCCACTTCCGGCGACACGAAGATGGAGGCAAAGGAAGTATGCCGGCGATTGCCGGAATCGAACGGCGATTTGCGCACCAACCGGTGCACGCCGGTCTCGGTGCGCAACCAGCCGAAGGCATAAGGTCCCTCGAAGCGTACCGTTGCACTCTTGATGCCAGCGACTTCGCCCGCCGAGACCTCCATCAATTCCACCATGAAACCGCGGCGCTCACCCCAGCGCAGGTACATGCGCAACAGCATGTTGGCCCAGTCCTGGGCTTCGGTTCCACCGGAACCGGATTGCACATCCAAGAAGGCGCTGTGGGAATCCATGTCGCCGGAAAACATGCGCTGGAACTCCAGCTGCGCCACTTGTTTTTCAAGGCTGATCACTTCACTGCCGACTTCACCTACGGAGGTGAGGTCGCCCTCTTCCATGGCCAGATTCAACAGTTCGTTGGAATCGTCCAGTCCGCCGGTGAGTTTGTCCAGCATGCTTACCACTTCATCGAGGCGGGCGCGCTCACGGCCCAGTTCCTGGGCGCGCTCCGGTTTGTTCCAGATACCCGGAGCTTCCAGTTCCTTGCTTACTTCCTGGAGGCGCTCGCGCTTGGACTCATAGTCAAAGGTACCCCCTGAGAGCCTGCACCCGGCCCTTCAAGTCGCTGATCTTGTTTTTGATTGGGTTGATATCCTGCACGGCGCAAATTCCTGTAGTGGGCTGAAAATCAAGGTCGCTATGGTACTACAGACCTTAGACCAGCTCGATAGCGTCGACCAATAACTGCAGGTGTTGTTCGCCGCGGTATTCGTTGACGTCAAGCCGATAAACGATGCGCACTTGTCTACAGTCTGGCGGCAGTTGTGCACCATCCTGATTGAATGCGATGGCTTCTAATCGGAGTCCGGTGGTCGGTTCCGCCAGCACCATCTTGAGATGCTTGTCACCCACGATGCGCCGTTCCAGCAACTGGAACACGCCATCAAAACTGGGTTCCGGGAATCCCTGGCCCCAAGGTCCTGCCATGCGTAACTTTTCAGCCGTCTCGAGTGTCAAATATTCCGGTACCAATTCACCGTCCGTACGCATGACACCCGCCAAATCTTCGGCGTTCAGCCAGCGTCGCACTTCCGCATCGAATGCTGGCGCAAAGGTTTTGAATGCATCGGTCGCCAACGTCAGACCGGCCGCCATGGCATGCCCGCCAAATTTAGCAATCAGTCCCGGATGCCGGGTGGATACCGCTTCCAGCGCATCGCGGATATGCACACCTTTGACCGAGCGTGCGGAACCCTTGAGCGTACCGTCATCGGTGCGCGCAAAGGCGACCACCGGACGATGCACCCGGTCCTTGATGCGTGATGCCACCAGACCCACCACGCCCTGATGCCATTCCTCATCGAACAGGCATAGTCCGAACGGCAGCGCGGAGTCAGCTGCGTCCACGTCCAGCTTTTTCAAGGCGCGCAAGGCATCCTCCTGCATGCGTGCTTCGATATGACGCCGCTCATGGTTGAGTGTATCCAGCCGCACGGCCAGCTCACGCGCCTGCGCTGGATCATCCGCCAGCAGGCACTCGATGCCGAGCGACATATCCGTGAGCCTGCCGGCAGCGTTCAGACGCGGCGCCACTGCAAATCCCAAGTCAGAGGCCGTGAGACGCTTTAGATCGCGCTTGCCCAGTTCCAGCAATGCGCGAATGCCGGGCACACAGCGACCGGCACGCATCCGTGTCAGACCCTGTGCGACCAGCACCCGGTTGTTGTGATCCAGTGGTACAAGGTCGGCGACCGTACCGAGTGCCACGATGTCCAGATATTCCGCCAGGTTCAGTTCCATGATCCCACGCTTGATAAACCAGTCGTCGGCACGCAACTGTGCGCGTAACGCCAACAGCAGATAGAACATGACACCCACGCCGGCCAGATGCTTGCTGGGAAAAGCATCGCCAGGCAGATTGGGATTGAGGATGGCATCGGCATCTGGCAGCTCAATGCCCGGCAGATGATGGTCAGTGACCAATACATGGATACCAGCACTTCGTGCTACTCGAACCCCTGCAAGACTGGAAATCCCGTTGTCCACGGTAATGATGAGATGTGGTCTGCGTTCAACCGCCAGCGCCACGATCTCCGGCGTCAAGCCATAACCATATTCGAAGCGGTTCGGTACCAGGTAATCTACCTGCGTGGCTCCGAGCTTGCGCAGCGCGCGTACCCCAAGGGCGGAACTGGTGGCGCCGTCCGCATCGAAATCGCCCACGATGAGGATGCGTCGCTGCTGCTCGAGGCAGTCCGCCAGCAACGCGACCGCCTTTTCCATATTGCTGAAGGTATGATAATCGTGGAGCGCCGATAACGCATTATCCGACTCGGCATCAACATGAATCTGGCGGGCGGCATAGATGCGCTGCAGTAAAGGATGCAGGCTTTCTGAAAAATGCGTTTCCGCGAGCGGGACACGGCGTTCGATACGGTGTGGGTTCATGTTGTATGCAGGATATCAGCCAACGGCCGGCGCCATCGCCAGAACTTGCGCAGCGAAGTCCGTGATACACGATGACATCGCTGGTTGCCGGTATATATCAGTAACGCATCCATCTGACCCTGGCGTAATGCACGCAACAGTGGCACTGCAAGCTGATCCTCAATTTGCATCAATGCCGACTCATTGCTGCAATCGATAGCGATCAGCTGATCCTCGTACTCCAAAGGCTTATTCAGGATTCCCGTCCAGGCTGAGTAATTACTCTCGGCATAAAGAGCCAATCCCGCGACCAGAGGGATATCCGTCAGCACCCTATCCGGCCCTGTGATGGGTACTTGCGGCAAACGGCCGCCGCCCCACAGCCACAGGCTGTTGATACTGGGACGCCCTGCCCCCTCACGAGCCAGGTTGACCGGCTGTTCATGGAACAGCATTTGCACTTCGTTCATGAGTTGCCGGAGACGTTGGCCAGCTTCACCCTCAGGCATGAATTCAAACACCGATCTGCCAGCCACCACTATCGGTTCATGCGTGACACACATGAGCGGCACCGGCACACGCAGATACCAGCGCTCAGGATGCGGGGTTTCCAGCCGATAGCCCTCGGTGGCATAGCTGCGATTGAAAGTCTCGGCCAGAGCCCGGGCTTCATCCGCCTGCACCTGTAATACAGATAACGGCAGCATCACCAACTGATCCCGGTCCGGAGCCAGATGCACCGGATCCGCGCGCAAATAGAAACCCGCATCACGCTCACCGGTATCCGCCAGCCGCATGAAAGGCGCAACACCGAAGCCGGTGGGCATGCCAAACAGTTTCGCTAGCTCATCATTAATTTCCGCGGTATTTTGCAGCTGTGAACGGGCGAAAAGCATCTCCAGCGCCGGATATCGATTTTGAGTGGCGATATCGGTATGCAATCCGCTCAGAGATGGAATAAACAGCGTGATGAACATGGGCAATGGCAGGCTCACTTGTGCCCATTATGCCGTTTGCCCTACTCTAAAAGCCATGAAACTCACCCAAGACCGGCCCGTCGGCGACATCAATTACATTCGCGCCTACGCCCCAGGGCGCATCAACATCAATGATCGGCTGCTGAAGGCGAGTCTGGTGCTCTCCCCTCTAAAACTCATGGAAGACTGGCCACCCCAATGCCCCGAAGACATCACCCTGGAACATCTGGAACCCGCACTGGCCCTGGAACCCGAAATCCTGGTCATTGGCACTGGCCCAATCCTGCAGTTCCCCGAAGCCCGGATCATGGCGGAGGTCCAGCAGCGCGGCATCGGCCTGGAAGTGCTGGACACCGCTGCCGCTTGCCGTACTTACAATGTGCTGGTGAGTGAGAACCGCAACGTGGTGGCGGCGCTGCTGATGATCTGAGAACGCTTGCTGGATTACTAAATCTAAACACCTATTCGAACAAAGACTCTTCTGACAAGCCCTCGCTTTCCAGTATCTGCCGCAAGCGCTTCATAGCATCCATCTGGATCTGGCGCACGCGCTCACGGGTAACTCCGATCGCAATGCCCACGTCCTCCAACGTGCCTTTATCGTGGCCGTTGAGGCCGAAGCGGCGCTCCACCACTTCCCGCTGCTTCTCGTTCAGGCGACCGAGCCAGCGCTCCACGATAGCCTGCAGATCCGTGTCATGCAGGATCCTTGAGGGATCGGTGTTGTTCTCATCAGGAATGGCGTCCAACAGCATGCGATCGCCGTCCTTGCCGATGGGTGTCTCCATGGAGGTGACGCGCTCGTTCAGCCCCAGCAGCCGCTTCACATCCTCGATGGGTTTATCCAGCAGTTCTGCGATCTCTTCCGGTGAAGGTGTACGGTCCAGTGTCTGGGACAATTTGCGGCCGGCGCGCAGGTAGAGATTGAGTTCCTTGATGATGTGGATGGGCAGACGGATGGTGCGGGTCTGGTTCATGATGGCCCGCTCGATGGTCTGGCGGATCCACCAGGTGGCGTAGGTGGAGAACCGGAAACCGCGTTCCGGATCGAATTTCTCCACCGCATGGATCAAACCCAGATTGCCCTCTTCGATCAGGTCCAGCAGTGGCAGGCCGCGATTGATGTACTTGCGCGCGATTTTCACCACCAGTCGCAGGTTGCTCTCGATCATGCGACGGCGCGAGACTTCGTCGCCCTTGAGGGCGCGGCGGCTGTAATAGACCTCTTCCTCGGCAGTTAGCAGCGCCGAATAGCCGATCTCCGAGAGATACATGCGGGTGGCATCCAGCTGCGCTTCCACTAGCTGCGGTTCGGGTTCCGCCGGTTCCGGCTGCAACACCGCCACCGTGCCCTCTTCCAACAGGGACTCCTCGCCGTCGCCCTCCAGCAGGACAACCGGGTTCAGCGGCTCCTCGGATTCGGGAAACAGTTCTTCGTCCGCTTCCGGTGTGCCTTCGCGATTGATGCTCGTCATGGTATCCGGGACGCTCTCGAACAAGCGCGTGTGCTTAATCTTGCCAAGTGTTACACCCTGTATGCAAGTGTCAGCGAGCCGGCAGATAACTCAAGGGGTTTACCGGTTTGCCGTTGTAACGGATCTCGAAATGCAGCAAGGGATGTCCGCCCCGGTCCAGACCCATGGTAGCAATCCGTTCACCGGCTTTGACGGTTTCGCCTTCTTGCACCAGCATTGAGTCATTATCCGCGTAGGCACTCAGGAATTGGTCATTGTTCTTGATGATGATGAGCTTGCCGTAGCCGATGATGGCGCTACCGGTATACACCACCTTGCCGGACGCAGCGGCCACTATGTCCTGGCCGCGCACCCCGCTGATATCGATGCCTTTGGAGAGCGGATCATTTGGGTGATACAGACGTACCAATGCACCCTTGGCTGGCCAGGTCCATTGCAGGGGACCGGAGGGTGGTGCGTAATCGATTGTGGACGCTGGCTGAGAGCTGGTTGCAGCCGCACCTGTGCGAGTGGATTGCTTGACGCGGGAAATGAACCGGGAGGGCGCCGCCAATACCAGTGTTTGACCGGGTTTAATCAAGTAATCGGAGCCGATGCCGTTCCAGCCCGCCACATCATGGTAATCAAGGCCATAGCGCCAGGCGATGGAATACAGCGTATCGCCCGGCCGGACTGTATATTGCCCCGGGATCGGTTCTGCTGTAACAGCCTCCTGTGCCTGCCCGGCACTACCACGTGGGTTCCAATTGAGCGCACCGGCACAACCCGCCAGTAATACCGAACAACAACCCATCACGAACATAGCCCGCAGGATGCAATTCATTCCATGCCTTCCACCAGCGGCACGAAACTCACCCGGTCCAAGAGCTTGCGTGCATAGTCGGTCTCACTGCGGCGCGTAATCAGCAATAGTTCCTGTTCACTGGGTCTGCCGGCAGGAATAACCATGCGGCCACCGATTGCCAGTTGTTCCAGAAGCGCCTGCGGCACCTCGACCGGCGCGGCACTCACCAGGATACCTCCGTAAGGAGCGTGCTGCGGCCAACCCCAACCACCATCGGCATGTTTGAATCGCACATTGCGGACCTTGAGACTATTCAGAGTCTGGCGCGCGCGCAGCTGCAAAGGTCCAAGCCGCTCGACGCTGTACACCATCGGCACCAGCGCCGCCAGGATCAGCGTCTGGTAACCGCAACCGGTACCGACTTCCAGCACCGTTTCTGGAATTCCATCAGCCAACAAAGCCTCAGTCATGCGTGCCACGATATAGGGCTGGGAGATAGTCTGACCCAAGCCTATGGGCAGCGCCGTGTCCTCGTAGGCGCGGCTGGCCAGTGCCTCGTCTACAAATAGATGCCGCGGTGTGGAGCGGATGAGATTCAGCACTGCCGCATTTTTTATGCCTTGCTCCTTGAGACGCAGCATGAGCCGCTCGCGGGTGCGCGCCGAGGTCATACCGATGCCGCGGGTGCTGGCAACGTTCACGGTAACGGTATCCCTTGCAGCCAATGCGATAAAGGATCCAGGGCGGTATATTGGGTCAGGTCAATCTGCAGCGGCGTGACCGAGACAAACCCGCGGCGCACCGCATGAAAATCCGTGCCGATGCCGGCATCCTGCTCGGCGCCCGGCGGTCCCACCCAATAGAGCGCGCGTCCACGCGGATCCGTGGATTTTGTGATAGGTTCGGACCGGTGCCGGTAGCCCAGGCGCGTGGCCTCCACGCCCTTTATTTCTGTCCAGGGCACATCCGGCACGTTGACGTTAAGGATGGTGTTGGCCGGCAGCGGATGGGTCAGCAGACGCTGCACCAGATCGCAAGCGACGCGCGCGGCGGTGGCATAGTGATGCGGGGTCTCCGCCACCAGCGATACGGCAATGGCTGGATACCCCAGGAAGCGCCCCTCGATGGCGGCCGCCACCGTGCCGGAATACAGCACGTCGTCACCCAGGTTGGCGCCGGAATTGATGCCAGAGACCACCATATCCGGCTCGTGTTCCAGCAGGCCGGTGATCGCCAGATGCACACAATCGGTAGGCGTGCCGTCCACGCACACCACTCCTGGTTCATCCTGGCGCACCCGCAACGGCATATCCAGGGTTAGGGAATGGCTGGTGCCGCTGCGGTTACGGTCCGGAGCCACGATGGTCACCTCGGCGAACGCGCGCAAGGCCTCGGCCAAGCAGCGCAACCCTTCGGCGTGGCAGCCGTCATCGTTACTGAGAAGAATTTTCACCCAATCATGCACCCTTACAGCAGTACTGCTTAGGATACTGTAATAAAGTCGCTTGATATACTGTCAACGGCGTGGACAACGGCAGTTATGGCAAGCAAGCATAAGATCAGCGATGAGGATGCACGCGCGTTCCGCGATGCAGTCGCGGATACCAAGCCATTGCCATCCAAACCACTGCATCACACGCCCAAACCCAAACCGCGAGCACGCTTCGCGCACGCGGCCACGACTGAAGTGTTGGCGGAAAGCCTCACCGGATTGCCAGATCCGGATGAGCCACTGCTGGGTGAAGGCTTGTACTTTGCCAAGCCCGGTGTGCAGCATGGGGTATTGCGCAAATTACGCCGCGGCCAGTTCAGCGTAGGAGCAGTGCTCGACCTGCACGGCCTGCGCAGCGAGGATGCGCGCCAGGCGTTGGCCGAATTCCTGCACGAAGTACGCGGCCAGCGCATGCATTGCGTGCGTATCATCCATGGCAAAGGCTACCGCTCAGGGCCGCGTGGGCCGGTATTGAAACAGAAACTCAACGGCTGGCTGCGGCAGCGGGATGAAGTCCTTGCGTTCTGTTCGGCGCGCCCGGTAGATGGCGGTACCGGCGCGGTGTATGTGCTGCTCAGCAGCCGTTAATTTTTTCCAAGTTTATCCAGGAGAGCTTGCATGCATATCACACTCAACATTAATCTGCTGGTGCTGTTTACATTAATCGGCGGTTTAATCGTGCTGTTCTGGCCGAAATTATTCGAACGCCTAAAGTTGCTACGCTACATCATCGGTATCGGCCTGCTAGTGCTTGGCCTGATGAATCTTTTCGGGATTCATATCGTGGTCATCAATTGAAAGCGATGTAGAGACATCGCGTTTACAGCTGTCTTTACTTACGCGCAGCCAGCTCCGCCACCAATGCGCGCATGGCAGTCTGAGTCTCGGCACTGAACCACATCTCCATCAGGTCATCGTGGCTGCGGTCGCCGAGTTTGGCGAATATCTCCACGAGATCGGCACGCGCCTGCTTGCGGGTCGCGGCGACGGCTTTCGGAGGCAAGGCCAGCAGACTGCGGCACCATTCCAGCGCTGCCGGTACCACCTGCGGCGGCGGCAACACCTGATCCACCAATCCGATATGTAAGGCTTCGTCAGGGGAGATCAGCAGGCCATGCAGGCACAGACGCTCTGCCTGGCGCACGCCCACCAGCCGCATGAGCGCCGCGTAGATCACCGCCGGTACCGGCAGACCCACGCGTACCTCATTCAGACCAATCTTGAATTTGCCTTCCGCGGCGATGCGGGTGTCGCAGAAGATCGCCAGCACCGCGCCACCTGCGGGACTGTGGCCGGTGATGGCCGCTGCCATCGGCACCGGCGACAGGGCGATGAGCCGCAGCAGACTGACGAATTCCTTCCAGAAGGCACCCATGGCGGGTTTATCCAGTTTCAGCAGCGCCGGCACATCCAGACCTGCCGAGAACATGCCCTCCGCACCCGAGAGTATCAATGCCCGCGCGCCTTTGTCCGGCGCTGTCTTGATGGCCGTATGCAATTCATGCACCAGGGCTGGATTGAGCGCATTTGCCGGCGGATGGGCCAGGCGCAGTTGCACTATATTAGTGTCATGTTCAATCCGCGTTAGCATCGTTGTATTCCGCATTCAGTTCATCGGTAGTCGCTAGCTCCCGCAACACGGCGGTGGCATACGCGCCTGCCGGCAGGAAAAACTCCAGCACCAATGACCGATGACCGTCCAGCGTCCAGCTCAATTCCTTGAGCGGCAATCTTAGTGCGCGCCGCGCCTGCTCCAGACCCGCGTTTTCGAGTCCCTGGGTAAAAACAGCATAGTCGCGCACCACTGCGGATTCCAGCGCCGCCGCTTCGCCGGTAACCCGACTCTCACCTCTGCCCCACAGCGGACCGGTAGGGTGCAGGTCGCCCGATTGCGCTCGTGCCATCAATGCCGCATCTACGCTCTCGGCATGAAACACGCTGTGGTTACCCTCGAGCATGCAGATCTCACCTGCCAGCACCTTATCCCAAGTTTGCTCCTGGATGCGCCGTGAGAGCACCGCATTGAACAGGAGACTGCGGGCTGTGGACAATAACAGTCCACGCAGCTTGCGGTCACGCAGGCTCAGTTGACCGGAGAACAGTGCCTCAACCTGGGCGATGTTGGCGCCACCCCGACCAAAACGCTGCGGCCCAAAATAATTGGGCACGCCCCGTTCGTGGATGATTGCCAGTTTTGATTCCAGCGCTTTTACCGGCGCGGACAAATCCCGCAACATCACGCGGAAACGGTTGCCCTTGAGGCTGCCGATGCGCAGCTTACGGCGATGGCGCGCGACTGTGAGGATCCGGAATTCCGCATGCTGATGCGCGGCCCAGTCCGGTTGCGCATGTTTTCCAAGCCACAGGCTGAAGTGCTGCACGGCCACCGCATTACGGTCCTTCATGCCGGCATAGCTCACCTCGCGCGACGACACGCCCGCATAACGTGCTAGCTCCTTGGCCACCCATACGCTGTTGGCACCTCGCTTCTCGATTTTGAGCAACAGATGCTCGCCCTCGCCGTCTGCTTCGAACCCCAGGATTTCTTCGACCTGGAAATCCTCGGGTGTTGAACGGATTCGGGCGCTGGTAGTAACCGGGCCATGGGCATGTGCCCAGCGAGGCAGCTGTGACACAGGCTTTAGGTTTCTTCCATGAGCACCACCACTTGGGCGGCGATACCTTCACTGCGGCCGATGAAGCCAAGACGCTCGGTGGTGGTGGCTTTCACGTTTATGCGTTCCACCGGCAGGCCGAGATCGGCGGCCAGATTCGCACATATGACTGGAATATACGGCACCAACTTCGGCGCCTGGGCGGCCACTGTGGCATCTACGTTCACCGGTCGCAGCCCCGCGTTGCGCACTTTCTCTATCACGTCGCGTAGCAGTTTGCGGCTGTCGATGCCTTTGTATTTCGGATCGCTGTCCGGGAAATGCCGCCCGATGTCGCCCAGTCCCGCCGCCCCCAGGAGCGCATCGCACAATGCGTGCAACAGCACATCGCCGTCGGAATGCGCGATTACGCCGTGAATGAATGGGATGCGTACGCCGCCCAACACGAAAAAACTGCCGTCACCAAAACGGTGAACATCAAGACCTTGGCCAATTCTCATAGGATCCTGCCTCTGGTTTTATTCAGTATGGCTTCTGCTAGTGCCAGATCCTCTGGCCGGGTTATTTTGATATTGTCACTGCGGCCTTCCACCACGCGTACCGGATGCCCGGCGCTTTCCATAGCGGCAGCCTCGTCCGAAGGCATCTCACCACGCTTGAGTGCAGCATCCAACGCTCCAAGAAGCAACCCGTAACGGAACATCTGCGGCGTGAAGGCACGCCAGAGATTCTGGCGTTCAGGTGTCGCGCTGATGCGCAGCTCGGGGTCCACGGATTTCACGGTATCTATCAAAGGTGTTGCCAGTATGCCGCCCACCGGGTCCTGTCTCAATGTTTCCATGAGGCGATCCAGATCACTGGCCTGCAGGCATGGGCGCACCGCATCATGCACCAGCACCCAATCCTGTTGATTGAGTTCCTGCCGCAGGCTCTGCAAAAGGTTAGATACCGAGCGCGCGCGTTGCACACCACCTTTGGCGATGCGTAGCGGCTTGCCCCGGGAGCGCAACAAATACTGTCGCCAATAAGTATCGGTCTCCGCGATAGCCACGCTGATGCCCGCGATGCGCGGATGCGCCAGGAAAACATCCAGTACATGTTCGATGACGGTGCGCCCCGCCAGCGGCAGGTACTGCTTGGGGATGTCACCGCCCATGCGCGTGCCGGTGCCGGCGGCAGGAATGATCGCCCAGAATCGTGTGTTCATCTCTAAAAATTGATCTTTGTGCTTTCCAGCGGCGTTAAAAACGCCCTCGGAATCCTCATGTATTGGCATATACACTCCGGTTCCTCGGTTACTTTTGCCTAACCGGAAACCAAAATCTCTAATTTTTAGAGGTACCTGTGTTGCTTACGGTATGCGTTCAATGATTGGGTGGAGGTGGCGTCGTCGGTTCGCGCACGATCTGATAAAACGTTTCGCCTTTCTTGATCATGCCAAGATCAGCACGCGCCTGTTCCTCAACAGCCGCCTGACCTTGTTTAAGGTCCTGTACCTGCGCGGCCAGCGCCTGGTCGCGTTTGGTGAGTTCGGAGTTCTCGATCTGCTGGGCATCCACCTGCCGCTGGAGCGCCCAGGCATCGAACATATTGCCCTCACCGAACCATAGCTGATACTGGAACAGCAGCAGCAACAGTACCAGGATCAGCGGCAACAGGAACTTTATGTGCAGCCCGCTAAACTGCATATCAATGCCTGTGTATCCTGACGGGAAACGCTCTGATTCCTTGATAGCGCGCGCGTTTGCCCAGGGACTCCTCAATGCGCAGCAGCTGGTTGTATTTGGCGAGCCGGTCCGTGCGCGACAGTGAGCCACTTTTGAGCTGGGTGGCGCGGCTGCCGACGACCAGGTCCGCGATGCTGGTGTCTTCGGTCTCGCCAGAGCGGTGCGAGATCACCGCGGTATAACCGGCGTCCACCGTCATGTCGATGGCTGCCAGGGTCTCGGTGAGGGTGCCGATCTGGTTTAGCTTGATGAGCACGGAATTGGCGATGCCCTTGCGGATACCTTCCTGGATGATCGTGGTGTTAGTCACGAAGATATCGTCGCCCACTAGCTGCACCCGCTCACCCAGTCGCCTGGTCAGCAGCTGCCAGCCGTCCCAGTCATTCTCGGCCATGCCATCCTCGATACTGATGATGGGATAACGATCGACGAGCTTGGCTAAGTATTCAGAGAATTCAGCGGAACTGTACTGGTGGCTGTCCGATTCCAGGTGATAGCGCCCGTCGCGGTAAAACTCGTTGCAGGCGGCATCAATACCCAGATAGATATCACTGCCAGGTTTGTACCCGGCACAGCTGATGGCCTCCATGATGACTTCCAGAGCTGCCTCGTTGGATGGCAGGTTCGGTGCAAAGCCGCCCTCATCTCCGACGCTGGTGCTCAGACCTCGTTCGTGCAGGACTTTCTTGAGTGTGTGAAACACCTCGGCGCTGTAACGCAAGGCTTCCGAGAAACTGGGCGCGCCCACCGGCAGGATCAGGAATTCCTGCAGATCCACATTATTATCCGCGTGCGCCCCGCCGTTGATGACGTTCATCTGTGGCACCGGCAAGCTCACTGCTTTCTTGCCACCCAGCCATTCATATAAAGGCATCTCATGTTCACGCGAGGCAGCACGCGCCGCCGCCAGCGAGACGCCCAGGATAGCATTGGCGCCTAAGCGTGATTTGTTCGACGTGCCGTCCAGTTCGATGAGGGCACGATCAAGCTTCTCCTGCTGCTCCGCCTGCATGCCGCGTACGCGACGCAGGATCTCTCCTTGCACGTTTGCGATGGCTCTATGTACGCCTTTGCCGCCATAGCGCTTCGGATCGCCGTCACGCAGCTCGACCGTCTCGCGGCTGCCGGTGGAGGCCCCCGATGGTATCGCCGCCCGGCCCACCGTACCGCTATCCAGGATCACATCCACTTCCACCGTGGGGTTGCCGCGGGAATCCAGAATCTCACGGGCGCGCAGGTCGACTATCTTGGTCATGAGCAAAGTTCCTGAACTTTATAACTGATCGTCATCAAATACTTCATGCAGGCAGCTGTGTCTCCGCATAGGGCTGGCGCTTCGCCACAGTATCCAGTTCCTTGAGCGTGACTAGCAACTCTTCCATCAAGCGCAGATGCCAGGAATTGGGCCCGTCGCACAAGGCCTTGTCCGGGTCCGGATGGGTCTCCATGAAGATGCCGGCGACGCCGGCGCCGATGGCGGCGCGTGCCAGCACCGGGATGAACTGCCGCTGGCCGCCGGAGCTGCCACCCTGGCCACCCGGTAGTTGCACGCTGTGAGTGGCGTCGAACACCACCGGGCAGCCGGTGGCGCGCATCACCGCCAGACCGCGCATGTCGGTCACCAGATTGTTATAGCCGAACGAAAAGCCGCGCTCACACACCAGGACCTGCTGATTGCCGGTGGCGCGCGCCTTGTCCACCACGTTCTGCATTTCCCAGGGAGACAGGAACTGGCCTTTCTTGATGTTGATTGGCTTGCCTGCCTTGGCGGCGCGCTGGATGAAATTGGTCTGGCGGCACAGGAACGCCGGCGTCTGGATCACGTCCACCACCGCCGCCACCTCTTCGATGGGTGTGTCCTCGTGCACGTCCGTAAGTACCGGCACACCCACGCTTTTCTGTACTTTGGCGAGAATGCGTAAGCCCTCTTCGATGCCTGGGCCGCGGTAGCTTTTACCGGAGGTACGGTTGGCCTTGTCGAACGAGCCTTTGAAGATATACGGGATCTTCAAGCGCTCGGTGACCTGCTTGAGATGGCCAGCCACGTCCAGCGCCAGCTGCTCGCTCTCCAGGGTATCCGGTCCGGCGATCAGGAAGAAGGATTGTGAGTTGCCGGCCTCGAAGCCGCAGAGCTTCATGCGCGCGCCGCCTTGAGGGCCGGCTGTGCAGCGGAGTATTCGCGGGCCGCCCGGATAAAGCCGCTGAACAGCCGGTGTCCATCACGTGGCGTGGAGTTGAATTCCGGATGGAACTGGGTGGCGATGAAGAACGGATGCCCGGGCAGTTCCACGATCTCCACCAGTTTGTCCACTGAAAATCCTGAGAACACCAGGCCTTTCTTCTGGAACTGTTCCAGGTAATTGTTGTTGAATTCATAGCGATGGCGGTGACGTTCGGAGATCACATCCTTGGCATAGAGTTTGTGCGCCAGAGTACCTGCTACCAGACGACAGTCCTGAGCGCCGAGACGCATGCTGCCGCCCAGATCGGACTGTTCACTGCGGGTCTCATGCTGGCCGCTGCGATCCTGCCATTCGGTGATCAACGCGATCACTGGGTGTGGTGTGTTGCGCTCGAACTCGGTGCTGTAGGCACCCTTTAGACCGACTACGTTGCGCGCGAATTCCGTGACTGCCACTTGCAAGCCCAGGCAGATACCCAGGTACGGAATATGCTGTTCGCGTGCATAGCTGGCCGCCGCGATCTTGCCTTCGATACCGCGTTCGCCGAAACCGCCGGGCACCAGGATGGCATCCATGCCGTGCAGCAGGCCGGTGCCGTGCTTGCCCAACTCCTCGGAATCGATGTAATGGATCTTCACATCGGTGTGGGTTTGGATGCCGGCGTGCTTGAGGGCTTCGTTGAGCGACATATAGGCATCGGTAAGGTTCACGTATTTGCCGACCATGGCAATGTTGACCGTGGCTTCCGGATTGGCTCGGGCCTCTACAACCCTGCGCCATTCGCTGAGGTTCGCGGACTTGGTGTTGATGCGCAGATGGTCCACGACGATGTCATCCAGTCCTTGGGCATGCAGGATCAGCGGGATTTTGTAGATGTCATCCGCATCCGGCGCGGAGATCACCGCGCGTTCCTCCACGTTGGTGAACAGCGCGATCTTTCGGCGTGCATCATCCGGCAAAGGTTTGGCGGCGCGGCACAGAAGAATATCCGGCTGGATGCCGATGGAACGCAGTTCCTTGACGGAATGTTGCGTAGGCTTGGTCTTGGTCTCGCCGGAAGTAGGTATATAGGGCACCAGGGTCAGATGCATGTACACACATTTGCCACGTCCCATCTCGATGCCCATCTGGCGGATGGCTTCGAGAAACGGCAGGGATTCGATATCGCCCACGGTACCACCGATCTCCACCATGCAGATATCGGCATCATCGGCACCTTCGCGTATACAGCGCTTGATCTCGTCGGTGATGTGCGGGATCACCTGTACGGTAGCGCCCAGATAATCACCGTGCCGTTCCTTGTGAATCACGTTCTCATAAATTCGGCCGGTGGTGAAATTGTTGCTGCGGCCCATGCGGGCGCGCACGAAACGTTCATAGTGGCCCAGATCCAGGTCAGTCTCGGCGCCGTCATCAGTGACGAACACCTCGCCATGCTGGAACGGGCTCATGGTGCCGGGATCCACATTAATATAGGGGTCCAGCTTGACCATGGTGACCTTGAGGCCGCGAGCTTCGAGAATTGCGCCCAGGGAGGCGGAGGCGATGCCCTTCCCTAGGGAAGAAACCACGCCGCCAGTGACAAACACGAAATGGGCCATCAGGACTCCCGACGCGGCGCCGGGATGGCTCCGCTGAATCGGGAGTACAGCCTAACAGAATCGGGGGTCCTAATGAAGCAAAATTTACCGGACTGCGAGCAGCTTGCCTTTTCTAATGCAGAGTGGGATGCATCAGCCATTCGATGCGCAAGCCCGGCTCATCGTTTCCGGCGGCAAACGGTGCGCAAACGAACAACCCTGCGACCGCCGCCAGCTGGTCGCCGATATACAGCAGCGGCAGACGTTCCCGCATCCAGGGCACTACGTTCAAATCCTGCAGCCACTTCTTAAGGGGCCGATGATGGGCGTTACCCTCAGGCTTGCAGACCTCGCCTCCGGATCGGAAACGCACCCGCAAACCCTCGGATGGGTAATCCGCGGTACGCAGCCGCTCACCTTCCAGGGCAGGCGCTAGTCGAAGCGAGCCCATACCAGCCGCCAATAGCTTGGGTGAGCCTAGCTTAAGCATGAATTCGTGACTTGCGGCCACAGGTGCGGGCCTTAGGCCATACACCTGGCCGCGATAACGGCGTACTTCTGCGCCTTCCCAAGAGACGCAGGGATTACGATCTGCGCGGGCCGACAATACTTCACTGACAATCTGTTCCAGTTTATGGGCTGGTGGCAACGGTAGCTGCAGGCTTTCCAGCCAGTACCGCAACAGGTTTTTGGCACGCACTGCGCCGAGTTTCCGCAAAGCAGTCACTGACAACACCCGGCCTTCTGCGTCGACACTGCACTCCCAATCTTTTGCCGCTACGGCACCCAGCATCTCGAGAGCCTCGCCGCAGTGTCCCGCGCTGCGTGTCACAGTTGCGGCTGCTGACGGCCAGCGTTGTTTGATTACAGGAATCACTTCACGGCGTAAAAAATTGCGATCGAAGCGGGAATCGTCGTTACTAGGGTCGTGCAGCCAGGTGAGTTTCTGTGCCTCCGCCCAGGACTGTAATTCTTGGCGTGTGAGGCCAAGCAAGGGACGCGCCAGATAACCTGGCTCAAATACAGTAACCATTGGCATGGCGGCTAGACCGCGCAGTCCTGCGCCCCGCAATGCTTGCAGCAGGAAAGTTTCCATTTGGTCATCCTGATGATGGGCGAGCATTAGCAGGTCATTTTTATGCATTAGTTTCCGAAATATCTGATAACGCAATTCACGGGCAACGGCTTCGAGACTTTGCCCTTTGCCCAATTTGACATTGACGCTCCGACATTCGATCGGCACATTCAATGCCGCACAGATCTTCCGGCAATGCTGTTCCCAAATATCCGCATCAGGATTTAGCTGATGGTTCACATGTATAGCCCGCAACCGGGTTGACAGATATGCTTGCTGTTGGGCCAAAGCTGACAGCAACACGGTAGAATCGAGGCCACCGCTGAAACCCACCCAATAGCAATGCGCGGCCGGGAGGCCGCACATCAGGGTTTTCAGTTTTTCAGGATCGAAACTCACGAGCGGTGGATAGAGACGCGGCTCACTCCTTGAAACTCCCGAATGAAGTGAAGCGCTTATAACGTGCTTCCAGTACTTCATCCATGGAAACATGTTCGAGGCGGCTGAGCGCATCGCTGATGGCGTTCTTGATGGTGGCTGCCACGGCATCCGGATTGCGGTGTGCACCACCCAGAGGTTCTTGCAGCACCGTATCGATGAGCCCCAGGCTCTTCAGTCTCTCGGCGGTGATGCCCATGGCGTCCGCCGCCTCGCTGGCCTTGTCCGCGCTCTTCCACAGGATGGAAGCGCAGCCTTCCGGCGAGATCACTGAATAAATGCTGTATTGCAACATGAGCACACGGTCGCCCACGCCGATGGCTAGAGCCCCGCCGGAACCACCTTCACCGATGATGGTGCAGATAATGGGTACACGCAGCGTGGACATCTCAAACAGATTGCGCGCGATGGCTTCGCTCTGCCCGCGCTCTTCCGCACCCACACCCGGATAAGCACCGGGCGTATCGATGAAGGTCATGAGCGGCAGACGGAAACGTTCCGCCATCTTCATGATGCGCAACGCCTTGCGGTAGCCTTCGGGACGCGGCATGCCGAAATTGCGGCGCACTTTTTCCTTGGTATCGCGACCCTTCTGCTCGCCGATAATAGCCAGCGGCCGTTCGTTCAACCGGGCGATGCCAGAGACGATGGCCGGGTCGTCACCAAAAGTACGGTCCCCATGCAATTCCTCGAAATCGGTGAAAATCTTCTGGATGTAATCCAGTGCATACGGACGCAGCGGATGGCGTGCCAGCTGCGCCACCTGCCAGGCATTCAGGCTTGAGAAGATGGTTTCTGTGAGGGTCCGGCTTTTGGCCTGCAGGCGCTCAATTTCGTCGGTGATACTGACGGCGGACTCATCGCCCACGAAGCGCAGCTCCTCGATCTTGGCTTCGAGCTCGGCAATCGGTTGTTCAAATTCGAGGAAATTGAGATTCATTATCAAATGATAGTTTGCGCGATAATTAACGTTACCGGCTGAGGTGGCGAACGACAAGCCCTCATCCAAGTCTAACAGCACAATGCCTTGCATGGCGCGCCGCCCGGCCTCGCCCACTGAGCGCCGCTTGTGGTCCAGGGCGCACGTCCTGTTCGCCTGCTCGAAGCTCTGCTTTTTGCCCGTGGTGAGGCACTCGCCGGGATCGAGCGGTCATTAACCGCGCGATTAAAGCACCCATCGTCCCTTAGGCACTGGCTACCTCAATGGCAGGGTCGATAGGACGGGTACCGTAGTGCAAAGTGATGCTGCCCATACCCAACCAGGTTTCCAGTCGCCGGGTCAGTATCTCGGTGGGATGCACCCGCCAGGCCTCCCCCAGGCACATGGGCACGCTGGCGCTCGCACCATGGTAGCGCACCCAGACACTGCAGCGACCACCCAGATGCGGTCTGAGGGCCTCCTTGAGGCGGGTGGCGAAACTCTCCCCACCTGCTGCTGTCCATTGTATGTCCAAGCGCCGCACGTAACGTTCCCGCAGCTCGTCCACCCCATACATGTTCTTGACGGTGATACGCCAACCGCTGATGAATTCGTCGAAGGCCAGCCGACCTTCCACCACGACTACCCTATCCTTCACTGCCAGGGTCCGGAAGCGCTTGAATACATCCTCGAACAGAGTCGCCTCGAGTCGTCCGCTGCGATCATCCAGCACCAGGCTCACACGCCCACCACGTTTGCGTAACTCCACAATCAAGCCGGCCGCCACCACGTTGCGAGCTGTCGCCGTATAACCATAGCCGCGCTCGTCATTGCTTTCCGGCGGTGACTCGTCCGCCAGTTCGCCCAACGGGGCCGTGACTACATGGCGTAAATCCGCCGCATAGCGGGTCACCGGATGCCCGGTTAGATACAACCCCAGGGTGTCCCGCTCACCGCGCAGACGCTCATCCTCATCCCAGTCCGGCAGTTGAACGGCTGATTGCGCCGGCTGCGATTTCACCGATCCGGGAGGACCTGCCAGGCCGAACATATCGTTCTGGCCCGCGGCGCTGGCGCGCGTGCTCTGGTCAGCGCGCGCCAGGGCTTCCGGCAAATGTGCCATGAGCGTAGCGCGATTGAGTCCAAACGCATCCAGGGCGCCGGCACGGATCAGCGCCTCGATCACGCGACGGTTGGCTTTCTGCAGATCGATACGCCGGCAAAAATCCTCGATCGATTTGAACACGCCAGTGCGCACCCGTTCTTCCAGCACCCCTTCGATGGCCGCCAACCCCACGCCCTTGATGGCCCCCAAACCATAGCGGATGCTGCCTTCATCCGCCATGGCGAAACGGTAGTCGGAATTGTTGATGTCCGGTGGCAAAATTCTCAGTTCCATCACGCGACACTCGTCGATCAATGTCACGACTTTATCGGTATGGTCCATGTCTGAAGACAACACCGCCGCCATGAAGGCAGCGGGATAATGCGCCTTGAGCCAGGCGGTTTGATAGGCGAGTAGCGCGTACGCGGCTGAATGAGATTTATTAAAACCATAACCGGCGAATTTTTCCATCAGATCGAAAATATAGGTGGCGAGACGCATATCCACGCCACGCGCAATCGCACCCTTCACGAACACGTCACGCTGCTCGGCCATTTCTCCCGCATCCTTCTTGCCCATGGCACGGCGCAGCAGGTCAGCATTGCCCAGTGTATAGCCAGCCAGTATCTGGGCGATCTGCATCACCTGTTCCTGATACAGAATCACTCCGTAAGTGGGTTTCAGGATCGGTTCCAGCTTGGGATGCGGATAATCAACCTTTGCTTTACCGTGTTTACGCGCCATGAAATCATCCACCATCCCGGACTGCAATGGTCCGGGCCGGAACAGCGCCACTAGCGCTACGACATCGCCGAAGCAGTCTGGCTTCAGCCGGCGGATAAGATCTTTCATGCCGCGAGATTCCAGCTGGAAGACTGCCGTGGTCTGGCAACGTTTCAGCAAAGCGTAGGTGGCTGGGTCATTCATTGGTATAACGCTGATGTCCACCGGCGCGAGGTTTTCGGCCTTGCGTTGCTGATTGATGATGGCGACCGCCCAATCGATGATGGTGAGCGTGCGTAGACCCAGAAAATCGAATTTCACCAGACCTATCGCTTCCACATCGTCTTTATCCAGTTGTGTAACTGGGTGAGTGCTGCCGGCTTCACAGTACAGCGGCATGAAGTCTGTAAGCTCGGATGGCGCGATCACCACACCGCCCGCATGTTTGCCGGCGTTGCGAGCCAAGCCTTCCAGCGAACGCGCTAGGTCCAGGAGCTGTCTGACCTCGTCCTCGTTCTGGTAACGCGCTCGCAGCTCCGGCTCCTGCTTCAGCGCTTTATCCAGAGTCATCTCCAGCTCGAAGGGAATCAGTTTGGCGATCTGATCGACAAAGCCATAAGGGTGTCCAAGCACACGGCCCACATCGCGTACCACGGCCCGCGCCGCCATGCTGCCGTAGGTGATGATCTGGGATACTCGTCCGCGGCCATAGCGTTCTGCCACATAGTCAATCACTCGGTCGCGATTCTGCATGCAGAAATCCACGTCGAAATCCGGCATGGATACCCGCTCGGGATTGAGGAAGCGCTCGAACAGCAGCCCATATTCCAAGGGATCAAGATCGGTGATGCCTAACGCATAGGCCACTAACGAACCGGCGCCAGAGCCGCGACCGGGGCCCACGGGGACGCCGTTGTGCTTAGCCCAACGGATGAAATCCGCCACGATCAGAAAGTAACCTGCGAAACCCATGCGCAGGATCACATCCAGCTCTAACTGTAAGCGTTCGTTATATGGTTTTGCGTATTTCTCAGGGTCCTTAACTTCAGCGGTAAACAACTTGGCTAGGCGTTTCTCCAGGCCTGTCTGTGCCTCAGTGTGCAGGAAGCTCTCGACTGTGTGTCCCGGTGGGATGGGATAAGCCGGCAAAAAGTTTTCGCCCAGATGCAAGCTAAAGTTGCAACGCCTGGCGATTTCTACACTGTTCTCCAGGGCTTCCGGCAAATCCGAGAACAACTGCAGCATCTGTTCTTCGCTGCGCAGAAATTGCTGCTGGCTGTAAGTTCGTGGGCGGCGCGGGTCATTCAAGACATGTCCTGACTGGATGCAGACGCGTGCTTCATGGGCTTCGAATTCTTCCTGTCTGAGAAAACGCACATCGTTGGTGGCCACCAAAAGTACGCCACTGGTTGCCGCGAGTTTTACCGCCATGCGCAAGTAATCCTCTTCGCCCTCGCGTCCAGTGCGCTGCAATTCCATATAGAAATGTTCCGGGAACAACTCCAGCCAGCTCTTCAACAGTGCATGTGCCTGGTCATTCCGGCCTGCCAGAAGCGCGCGCCCCACATCCCCGTCGCGGCCACCCGACAGTGCGATCAGACCCTGGGTATGGCCCTCGAACCATTGGCGTTCCAGCACGGGCACGCCACGCAGCTGGCCTTCTAGATAGCTGCGCGTTATAAGCGCCGACAGATTGCGGTATCCCTGGGTGTCACAGCACAACAGAGTGAAATTGCAGGATGCATTTCCCGCATCATCACGCAGGCGTAAATCAGCACCGATAATAGGTTTGATTCCATATGCCTGCGCGGCCTTGTAAAATTTCACCAGCGCAAACAGATTGCCCTGATCGGTGAGCGCCACCGCCGGCATCTGCATGGCTGCCAGGCTCTCCATGAGTCGTGGTACACGGATAACGCTATCCACCAATGAATATTCGGTGTGCAGGCGCAGATGTATAAAGCGTGGCGACATGTTCAGGCGATTTTTACTTTACATCGTTGTACCGGCGCAAATGAGCGCCGATGGATGGCACAAGCACCATATTTCACGAGTGCTTCCAAGTGCATCGGAGTTGAATACCCTTTGTGGATACGGAATCCGTAAGCGGGATAAAGCTCGTCAAAACGTCGCATGGCTGCATCACGCTCCACCTTGGCGAGAATCGAAGCGGCAGAAATAATCGGGATCAGACTATCGCCATGCACAACGGCTTCCATTGGACAAGACAAATCCGGACAACGATCGCCATCCACCAGTACTTTTTTTGGCATCACGGCCAGCGCCAGCACCGCACGCTGCATGGCCAACAATGCGGCTTGCAGGATATTCAGGCGGTCGATTTCTATATGGTCCGCCCAGCCCACAGCCCAGGCCAGTGCCCGCCGGCGGATTTCCGCCGCCAGTTGCTCGCGCCGGAGAGGTGTCAGCAGCTTTGAATCTTTGAGCCCCGGAATGGGTCGGGAAGGCGCCAGAATAACTGCTGCAGCAGCCACCGGACCTGCCAACGGACCTCGCCCGGCCTCATCCACGCCGGCGATATTGACGCCCAGACTTGCCCCAGATCGGATCATACTTACATCGGCTCCCGGCATTGCGCGCTGTCATTCTAACCTGCCATGGTCGGTTGTTCGGTCAGCAGTTCCAGAATTGCTTGCGCAGCGCGCTCGTCGGCTTGGCGACGCAGCACACGGCCGAGTACGTCAAAAGATTCCAGTTGTGCGCTGCGTGCGGCTGGATCCTGCAGCAATCTAAGCAGCGCAGCTCCCATATCGGATGGCAAGGCGCGATACTGGAGAAATTCCGGAACAATTTCCCGATCTGCAAGCAGGTTGGGTAATGACACATGCTGGATGCGCAACAGGCGCAAGCCCTGGACTAGCGCATAACTGCTGGCGGCCACACGGTAGGCAACCACCATAGGGCAGCGCCATAGCATGGCTTCCAACGTAGCAGTACCGGATGCAATGAGCGCCGCATCCACAACGCCCATGACATCGCGAGCATGACCGTCCACCACCAGCACCGGCAGGTCCGGTTTGAGAGTACGGATCTGCTGCTTGATGAGCTTACTCAAAGCCAGGGTCGCTGCCGGGATGACAAAGTTTAACTCCGGCATCTTAGCCAACAGCCACTGGGCGGTTTCAAGAAACAACGGTCCCAGACGCTCCACCTCGGTCAAGCGACTTCCAGGCAGCAGTCCAACCAGCTGACCTTCGAAAGGCAGGTGCAGGGTTTTTCGCAATGCTACTCGATCTGGGATTTTCGGTGCCTGGTCAGCTAATGGATGCCCGACAAATTTGGCTGCATATCCATGCTTTTCATACAGCGCGGTTTCGAAGGGCAACAAAGTCAGCACCAAATCAGTGGCCTTGCCAATTTTGAATACGCGCCGCGAACGCCATGCCCATATCGAGGGACTGACATAATGGACCGTAGGTACTCCCGCCTGGTGCAGCCTGGCTTCCAAACCAATATTGAAATCAGGTGCGTCTATGCCGACGAAGATGTCCGGACGCTGCTCAAAAAAATGCTCAAGCAGACGGCGACGGATACGCAGCAAACGCGGCAGATGTGTTATCACTTCCGTGATGCCCATCACCGCCAAGTCTTCAGCGTTAGCCAGCGGCTTGCAACCAGCCGCGATCATGGCCGGACCCGCAACACCCTCGAATTGTGCATCCGGTATGCGGTTCCGAATTGCACGGATCAGACCGGCGCCAAGATTATCGCCAGAGCTTTCCCCCGCAACAATGCCGATTCGCAGCATAATAATTTCGTATCGTGTGTTGAGAACCTTGGGCAAAATCAGCGGGTAATGCTGCGCTCGCTGGTTTCCAGAAATTTGACTAAGCGGGCCACTTCCGGCTGGGTGGCAGCTGGTTCACGTAACTTCTCCAGAGCCTCTTCGAGTCGGAGTTCGGATCGGTAGAGTATCCGATATGCATTCTTGATGTTTCGGATCTGCTCCGCAGTGAAAGCGCGCCGCTGCAGACCTTCACTGTTGATGCCCCGGGGTTCTACTGGTGTGCCGGATGCCATCACATAAGGAGGAATATCGCGCGTGATATCCACGTTCATACCGGTGAAACTATGGGCGCCAATGCGGCAGAATTGATGCACTTTTGTAAAGCCGGCGAGTATCGCCCAGTCTTCGATGGTGACATGGCCAGCGAGTGTGGTGTTATTCGCCAATATCACATTGTCGCCCAGCAGACAGTCATGGGCGACATGCACGTAAGCCATGATCCAGTCATCATTACCGATTACAGTCCTGCCCTTGTCCTGGGCAGTACCACGACTGATGGTGACAAACTCAAAAAAAGTATTGCGGTCGCCGATTTCAAGCCAGGTAGGCTCCCCCCCGTACTTCTTATCCTGGGGAATACCGCCGATCGAAGCAAACTGGAAAATGCGGTTATCGCGGCCGATACGCGTAGGGCCCTGAATTACCGCATGTGGTCCGATCCAGGTCCCGGCACCGATTTCCACGTGCGGACCGATAACCGCAAACGGCCCGACCGTTACGTCTGTTGCCAGACGCGCGGATGGATCAACGGCCGCGCGGGAATCAATCAATCTTCGAACTTCTGTGAGGCGCACATAAGGTCGGCCTCCGCAACTATTTTAGTATCCACTTCCGCTTGAGCCTTATATTTCCAAATACCGCGCTTGTTCCATAGATGCTCGACTTTAAGCAGGAGTTGATCGCCGGGTTCTACCGGTTTCTTAAAACGCGCATTATCAATACCGACAAAGTAATAGAGCGTGTGCTGATCAGGCGAATAACCGAGGGTTGCGAATGTCAGCAAACCTGTGGCCTGGGCGAGTGCTTCGAGTATCAACACGCCCGGCATAACTGCTCTCTGAGGGAAATGACCCGGGAAGAATGGCTCATTGATAGTGACGTTCTTGATAGCAGTCAGCGATATGCCCGGCTTACATTCCAGCACACGGTCCACCAGCAAGAATGGATAGCGATGTGGCAGCTGTTTGATGATGGCATGGATGTCCAGAAATGGCTGTTTTGACATGTCGCTTAGTCCTTCATCTTTTTTTCTATTGCTATTAATCTACGCGCAAGTTCATCAAGCTGGCGTATACGGACGCTGTTCTTACGCCACCGCGCCGAGGTATCCATAGGCATGAGCCCCGAATAAACACCCGGTTCATGGATTGAATGGGTCACTACAGTCATCCCTGTGACAGTGACATCATCACAGATTTCGATGTGTCCAACCACGCCTACCGAACCACCCAGCATGCAGCGACGCCCTATCGTGGCGCTGCCGGAAATTCCGGCACAACCCGCGATGATGGTATGTTCGCCGATATGCACGTTATGACCCACTTGTATCTGGTTATCGAGTTTTACGCCATTATGAATGACAGTATCCTCGAGAGCACCACGATCGATGCTGGTATTGGCGCCAATTTCCACATCATCTCCGATTACCACAGATCCAAGTTGTGGAACCTTGACCCAGGCTTCACCATCGCGGGCGAAACCAAAGCCGTCTGCTCCGACTACAACCCCGGGGTGAATCAACGCGCGCTTGCCCACCTTCACGCCATGACAAAGGGTGACGTTTGCAACCAACCGGCTATCTTCCGCAACACTAGCCCCGGCTTGGATTACGCAGTTAGGGCCGATACTGACATTATCTGAAATCACCACGTCTGCTTCCAGCACCGCCCCCGGTGCGATCCAGGCTGTGGCAGAAATGCGGGCCTTTGGATGTATTTTGGCGCTCACATCGATGCCCTTGGGTAGCAAAACCCTAGCCGTCAGTAGCTCCGCCACCTTGGCATATAGAAGATAGGGGTTAGCCGACACCAGCACTGGCACTTGCGACATCCCCGCATCAGACGACGATAAAATCACTGCAGCAGCACGAGTATCGGTGAGGTAGCGTCGATAATGCGGATTGGTGAGAAAAGTGATGGTATTGGGCCCAGCGTGTTGAATCGTGCCTACGTCACGAATCAATGTATTGCCATCACCACGTACCTGCCCTCCGCAACGCTTGGCCAGTTCTGCGAGTGTGTATTGCACCGACAAGCTCCGCTATCGTTCATTTGCCGCCATCAGAAGGCGGATTCGTCTGGGCTTTGAAATCTTTCTGCATCTGGTTCAATACCTGGTCGGTAACGTCAACGGTGCTATCCGCATAATAGGCGACACCCTTGTCGAGAATGAGATTGTAGTTCTGCGCTTTAGCAAACTTTCGTGCAGCTGTGTCAATTGCAGCCTGAAGTTCGCCTAGCTCTTGATTCCGTTGGCTGTTAACATCCGAGGTGAAATCATCCTGCTTACGCCTGAAATCCTGCTGTTGACTGTCCAACTGATTTTCCAGAGTCTGCAACTGGCTGGCACTCATGACTGCACCATTGCGATTGATTTGATCCTGTAAATCTTTGATCTTATTTTGCTGAGCCGTTAGGTCGTTGCCACGGCTATCAAATTTCTGATGCATTAATTTTGTCGCTGCCTCCGCTTGGGGTGATTTCTGCAGCAGAATTGCCCTGTCCACAACGCCGATCTTAATCTCAGCCGCTAAAATATTACTCGTGTACATCGCCGTAGATAACACAATCAACAGTAATATAAATTTATTGACAAGTTTCATGGAAATTCTCCGAATTTATCAGAAATAGGTGCCAAGTGTGAATTGGAAGCGTTCGGTCTGGTCCCCCGGCTTGGGATTCAGCGGGAAAGCATAGCTGAATTTCATGGCCCCGAGCGGAGTCAGGAAAGTGGCTGCAACACCAGCGCCTACCCGCAGTTGACTCCAGCGGAAATCTCCTGGATCTGTGAATGCATTGCCGGCATCAACAAACAACGCCCAGCGGCTGGAACCGGTATCCGAATCACTTTTTTTGCCGAACGTGGGCAGTACAAGTTCATTTTGCATGAAAACCATGGCCCGTCCGCCGATCGGATAACCGACTGAATCTCTTGGACCGAGAGTGCCAATCTGCCAACCACGCACTGAATCCGGTCCGCCGTCGAAAAAATTCTTGTAGGGTGGAAAGGTGTCGGTCTTGCCATAGGGCGCGCCATAATCTGCTTCACCGTTGATGCCATACAGAAATCCCTTGAACAAAGGGATGAATGCCAGTTGTTGGTATGTCCAAATGTAATACTCTTGGCTGAAGGCCGGCGTTGCTACCGTCAGGCTGATGGATTCTCGTGCCCCACTTTCAGGAAAAATGATCCGGTTGCGAGTATCGCGTACATAACTCACTGAGGCCTCGAGTGTATTGTATGTCAATGCCGGATATTCACAGACAAAATTAAACCCGCGTGAATCCGCACAATAACCCAGAATTTGGGATACTGTGCCGTTGGCAGGATTAGATACGAATTGGATAAATTGTTGTGATGTACCCGCTTGCGATAATAATTCATTGTGAGAATAGGTCGCGCCGATTCCCCATGCGCTGTATTCCGTCATGGGTATGTTGAAACTCATCTGTCCGCCAAAGGACTGGGTTGAAATTGGCGAACTATTGACAGTAAGTCTGGATGTTTGGACCTGAAAGAAACCCAGCGTGCGGCTCACGCCATTGATCGTCCAATAAGGATCGGTAAAACTGAAATTATAGGTATGCCCAATCTGGCTTTTATTTGCCGCTATTGAGACGCGTTCACCAGTACCCAGAAAATTCGCGTTGGTTATGTTTCCGTCAAGAACCAATCCCGAAGAACTGCCGTAACCGACACCCACACTCGCCGTGCCTGATGGCCGCTCTTTCATGGTGTAATCCACATCCACAAGGTCAACTGAACCCGGTACACGCACGGTTTTAACTGTTACATCCTCCATCCATGGCAAACGATTTAGACGTGCGCGTGATCTCTCTACGTCAATAGTCGATAACCATGTGCCTTCATATTGACGCATCTCGCGACGGAACACCGCATCATCCGTGCCTGGAGCTTCGTTGAAATTGACATGCCTCACATAGACACGTTGGCCAGGCTCTATATAGAAAGTGATGGATACCAATTTATTCTGGCGATCGATATCGGGTATTGGGTTTACTTGCGCAAAACCATATCCAATCATGCCGAGCCGTTTCTGGATTAAGTCAGCCGTTGTTGTAATTCGTTTGTAAGAAAATATCTCTCCTGGCTTGACCAGTACAAATTTTTCCAATTCTGACTTTGGAAGAATAAACTGCCCCGCCAGTTTCACATCCTTAATCTTATAAATATCGCCTTCGGTTAAATTCACAGTGATATAGACGCTGTTGCGATCTGGGGAAATCGCGACTTGTGTGGAATCGATAGCGAAATCCGCATAACCACGGTCCATATAATAAGAACGCAGCGATTCCAGATCGCCGACGAGTTTCTCGCGGGAGTATTCATCTGAGCTTCCGAAGAACGTCCAGAAATCTGCCACCTTCAACTTGAAGACATCACGCAGATCATCCTCTGAAAATGTATGATTACCGACGATGCTGATGGCACGAATCTTGGCAGTCACGCCCTCAGATATCTTTACAGATACATTTACCCTGTTATCGCCTATGTCAGTCACAGTCGGTGTAATGATTACTGCATATTTACCGTGACTGTAATATTCATCCGTCAGTTGCTGAATGAAACCATCAAGTGTTACCCGATTGAAAATTTGGCCTTGAGACAGACCTGCCTTGTTCAAATTCTTGTAGAGATCATCCGTTTTAATAAGTTTATTGCCTGAAACAACGAATGTCGCGATGGATGGGCGCTCATGCACGATGATAATAAGCGTATTATTGTCTCGGCGCATTTCAACGTCACGGAAAAATCCGGTCTTATACAGCGCACGGATTGCATCTTGGATACGACCTTCAGTAAGGTTATCGCCAATATTGATGGGCAGATAGTCGTAGACCGTGCCTTCGGATATCCGCTGCAGGCCAACGATCTCTATTTTCTTGACGATGAACGACTCATCCGCTCGGGCGATGGCAGAACTTAACACCAGGAACAGCAGTGAGGCCAGGATGATCCCGGTGCCTTTAATAAAGCCCAATTCTTATCCTCCTTACCCGAATATCCGCGTTAGATCGTTATAAATTGCAAAACTCATGAGTGCCAGCAACAATGCGATACCAAATCGCTGACCCAACATCTCAGCCTGGGCTGACAAGGGCGAGCCTTTGACTGCCTCGATTAGGTAATACAGTAAATGTCCGCCATCCAGCACCGGTATCGGCAGCAAATTCAAAACACCAAGACTGATGCTCACGACGGCGAGAAAAGCCAGAAATGGCACCAAGCCATTCTCAGCCGTATAACCTGCGAACTGTGCAATAGCAATCGGGCCGCTAAGGTTACGCAACGACACATTGCCAATCACCATGTTCCAAGATGCATCCAGAGTCAGCCAGGTGAGACTGCCTGTGCGCACCAATGCATGTCCCAGAGCGGCTATGGGATTATACCGTTGTTCCACATCCAGACGCCGAAGGACACTTTCAGGATAATTAATTGCGACACCAATATACCCGATTAGCTTGCCGTCTTTGGTGCTTTGCACCCCAACTGGAAGCTGCAAACTAAAGCTGTGAATCCCACGCTGGACCACGATTTGCAGGGTCTTATTGGGTGCTGAGCGTAGAATATCAATGAGCTGCTGTGGTCCAGTAATGGCCGTGTTCTCGACACTTAGAATGAGATCACCTGTTTTAAGACCAGCCCGCCTCGCGGTCCCATCCGGCAAGACCTCCCCAACTTCAGGTGCAGCCTTGGGCTGCCATTGACTGAAGCCCAAGCCTTCAAGCAGCCGCCCAGGTTTGGTCAGTGAGCGGCTGTCCGTGATCTTCAAGCTCAACTGTTGTTCATCATGTTCGGGGGTGCGTACCAGAACGTGTATATTGCTTCCGTGTATAGCGCCTTCAAAAAGACGCACTAGGGCCGTATTCCACGTGGGTGTGCTGTTGCCATTGACGGCAAGAATCTCGTCTTCTTTTATAAAACCCGCTCGTGCTGCAGCAGAACCCGATTGTACATCACCGATGATTGGCCGGATTCCTGGAATACCAATCATGAAAATCACCCAGTAGGCCACTATCGCAAAGATAAAGTTGAATACCGGGCCAGCCAATACCGCCAGAAATCGCTTTGACACCGGTTGACGGTTAAAAGCCAGATGTCTCTCGGCCTTTGGTACTTCATCATCATGCTCATCAAGAGGTTTAACATAGCCTCCAAGCGGCAACCAGCCAATTGCAAGTTCCGTAGAATCGGGATGGCGCTGCCAGCGCATGACGGGTTTACCAAAGAAGACTGAAAAACGCAGCACCTTTATTCCGAAATAGCGCATCACGATAAAATGGCCAAATTCATGCCAGATGATCAACATACAGATGGCCAGGATAAAGGCTGCAATGCTGATTAGAATATTCATGCTGCCGCTCTGGTGGTCGCGGTTTTTGCAATCACACGCGCTCGCCAATCACAATCAAGCACAGCTTCGATGGAATCCGGATTATTCGATTCTGATTGTTCGAGCGTTTGTTGCACTACCATGGCGATGGAAGAGAAATGCAGTTGCCCATCTAAAAACGCTTGAACCGCAACTTCGTTGGCCGCATTCAGGGTGACTGGTGCGCTGCCACCTGCCTGCGCGGCCTGTTTGGCGAGCTGTAAACAGGGGAAAAGCTTCAAGTCTGGAGGTTCAAAGTCCAGGTGGCCTAGCGTACACAACTCCAAAGGCGCTACGCCAGTCTCTATGCGCTCGGGCCAAGCCAGGCCGCACGCAATCGGTATACGCATATCGGGGTTGCTCAGTTGCGCCAGTACCGACCCATCTGTGTATTCCACCAATGAATGCACGATACTCTGTGGATGTACTAAAACTTCTATAAGGTCTGGTGGCATATCGAACAACCAGTGCGCTTCGATCACCTCTAATCCCTTGTTCATGAGCGTGGCAGAATCCACAGAAATCTTGCGGCCCATGTTCCATTTAGGATGCGCGCAAGCTTGGGCGGGAGTAGCCTTATGCAGCTTTTCCAGAGACCAACCGCGGAAAGGCCCACCAGAGGCAGTGAGCAGGAGGCGTCGTACGGCACGCCCTTGCTGCTGTGGCATACACTGAAAAATCGCATTGTGTTCACTATCAATGGGAATGAGCTCCGTTCCGCATTTCCTGACAGCGTCCATGAAAATGGGTCCGGCCATCACCAGGGACTCCTTGTTGGCCAGCAACACCCGCTTGCCGCAACCCACAGCAGCGAGTGTGGGTAATAAACCCGCCGCACCCACGATAGCCGCCATGATGCAATCATTTTCCGGTAGCTTAACCACGTCTTCCAGGGCACGCTTGCCCGTGAGCACCCTGACATCGAGACCGGCCTGACTGATTCGTTCGCGTAATTGCTGTGCAGGCGCCTCTTCCACCATGACAGCGTACTGCGGAGTATGCTCGCAGCATTGACGGAATAAACCTTCCACATCCGAGTGTGCCGTGAGTGCAATCACACGAAAGCGATCATGATGATGACCCACCACATCGAGGGTGGATCTTCCAACACTGCCAGTGGCACCGAGGATGGTGAGGCCTTTCATCGCAACCACTCCCGAAACGCCAGCCCCAGCCAGAATGCCGGTAGTGCTGCCGTCAGGCTATCAATGCGATCCAGTACACCGCCATGGCCGGGAAACAACCTGCCGCTATCCTTCACGCCGGCCTGACGTTTGAACAGACTTTCCGAAAGATCGCCTACTATCGACAGCCATCCCGTAAACAAACATATAAGGATAAGAAGATATCCCTTCACCGGTAGCACCATCCAGACACCCAAGAGCGATACGACGAGTACTGCGAGCGTACAGCCCGCGACGCCTTCCCAGGTTTTGCCAGGGCTTACCTCGGGTGCCAATTTATGCCGCCCGAATCCTTTGCCTGCGAAATAGGCGCCTATGTCCGCTGCCCAGATAAGCGCCAGCAGGAACAATAGTTTAACTACACCGTCCTGACTGGCACGCAGGGATACAAATGCTACCCAGGCTGGGATCAGCGTAAGCATGCCGCAGAAAAATTTGATCGTGTGGTGAAACTCCCGCCGCCACCAAAATACCCAGAACAGCGCAAATAGCCACCAGGCTAGCGCTGTCAGTGCGACTATCCATAATATCAAGATATTCTGGCGCGACAGCCAGAGTAAATACAGCAATATGGCCACCAGCGCTGTATTCGAGAATTTCAATAATAAGGTGTTCTCACCACTGAGCACCGCCCACTCCCAGGCGCCTACCAAAATCATGCCCCCAGTAACCAGTGCGAGCAACCAGGTGGGTGCCAGCCATACCAGTAGAACAACCAGGGGCAATAGAGCCAGGGCAGTTATGACACGCTGTTTAAGCATTTAGCCGCCGCTGCCGATTTGTTCTGCGGTGCGGCCAAAGCGGCGTTGACGCGCGGCATACCAGTCAAGCGCAACCCGCAAGGCAGTCGCATCGAAATCCGGCCATAGGTCATCCGTAAAATACAATTCCGTGTAGGCAAGATTCCAAAGCAGAAAATTACTAATGCGTCGTTCACCGCCCGTACGGATGAATAAGTCTGGATCCGGCAATCCAGACAGTGCGAGCGCCTTGGAGAACCGATCTTCATCTATCTCTTCAGGTTGTAATTTTCCGGCGATTGCATCAATAATCACTTGCCGTACTGCTTGTAACATGTCCCAGCGCCCGCCATAGCTGGCTGCGATGTTCAAAATCAATCCAGTATTTAATTGTGTAAGCATTTCAGCTTGACGCATGCCATCCTGTAAATCTTGAGCGAATGCTGAACAATCACCCATAAAACGGATACGAACTTGGTTCTTGTGTAATTCGGTCACTTCGCTCTCAAGCGCACCAATAAAAAGCTCAATTAGGTTACCAACCTCGGTTTTTGGTCGTTGCCAGTTTTCACTACTGAACGCAAATAAGGTCAGAACAGCAATATCATTGTGTGCGCAGGCTTCGATGACACGCCTAGCAGCCTTGAGTCCAGCGCGATGGCCTGCTGGTCGCGGTAACAAGCGTTTCTTGGCCCAACGTCCGTTACCATCCATAATGATGGCGATGTGGCGCGGCAGGGTCGAAATTTCGGTCTTGACCATGCGGTCACACTCCTTAGACTTCCAGGAGTTCCGCCTCCTTGATAGCGAGAATCTTGTCAAGTTCTGAAATATGACGATCAGTTATTTTCTGGACATCATCCTGTGCCCTGTGTTCCTGATCCTCGCTTATTTTTTTGTCTTTAAGAAGCATTTTGAGCTCCGTGATGAGATCACGGCGAACATTTCGCACCGCTACCCGCGCAGCTTCAGCTTCCTGACGTGCTAACTTTATAATCTCGCGGCGTCGCTCTTCTGTAAGTTGTGGCATCGGTACCCGAATGATGTTGCCTGCCGTGGCCGGCGTCAGCCCAAGATCCGAAGTCATGATGGCTTTCTCAATGACCGCCACCATGGTTTTTTCCCATGGCATGATAGTCAGGGTGCGCGCATCACCCACCGTTACGTTAGCCACTTGGCTGAGTGGTACTTCGGATCCATAATAGGACACACGCAGATGGTCCAAGAGACTGGCGTTGGCACGCCCGGTTCGCAACTTGGCTAGCCCTTCCTTTAGGGTATGCACGCTCTTTTGCATTCGCGCAGCGGCATTCTTCTTTATGTCATCAATCATGATCGACCTCCGTTATCCACCAACGTACCAACATCTTTCGCACCCATTACGATGCGCATGAGGTCGCCAGCGATGGTTAGATCAAATATTCTAAGAGGAATATTGTTGTCGCGACACAAAACAATGGCAGTGGCATCCATAATCATAAGCTTATCAGTGAGCAGGTGATCAAAAGTCAGATGTGCATAGCGCGACGCCTTAGGGTTCTGTTTTGGGTCCGCTGAATACACACCATCAACCTTGGTGGCCTTGAGCAATAGCTCTGCACCGATTTCGATAGCACGCAGACTGGCGGCCGTATCAGTTGTGAAGAAGGGGTTGCCGGTCCCGGCCGCGAAGATACATATACGACCTTTCTCAAGGTGCCGGACAGCACGCCTGCGAATATAGTCTTCACACACTTCATTGACGCTTAGACCAGACATTACGCGCACATGAGCCCCCAGTCGTTCCAGGGCATCCTGCATGGCTAGCGCATTCATCAGGGTGGCGAGCATACCCATATGATCCGCGGTTACCCGATCCATACCGGCCCTGGCCAGACCCGCGCCCCGGAATATATTGCCGCCGCCCACGACCAAGCCCACTTGCACGCCCAAATCGTGTACGTCGCGCACTTCTTCTGCCAAGCGCTTGATTACGGGCGGATCAACACCGTAATCGGCATCGCCCATAAGGGCTTCCCCGCTCATCTTGAGAAGTATCCGACGGTAAGCGGGTGTCTGGTTCGACATGTGCCATCCGCTGAACGAGTAAGTGATATGCAGAGCCCCGCATAGCGGGGCTCATCAACATTGCGAATTGTACCGTAAAACGGGCGCGTGGCGCGGGCTATAAATGCCAGAGTAGTGCGATTCAGGCACCCCGAGCCTGAGCCATCACTTCGGCAACAAAATCTTCCTGCTTCTTTTCGATGCCCTCACCCACCTCGAAGCGGGCAAAACGCAGCACCTGGGCTCCGGCTTGAACCAGCAGTTTTCCCACAGTAATGTCAGGTTGCTTCACAAATGGCTGGCCCATAAGGGTCACTTCTGCAAGGAATTTACCCAACCGACCTTCAACCATCTTCTCGATGATAGCGGCCGGCTTGCTGCTGTCCATCGATTGCGCGCGGATGATCTCCCGCTCCTGATTGAGCAGCTCCGCTGGAACCTGTTCTGGTTTCACATACAGTGGCTTGCTGGCTGCCACCTGCATGGCAATATCCTTTGCAAGCGCAGCGTCGCTACCCTGCAGTTCCACCAATACACCAATGCGTGAACCATGACAATACGACCCTAGAAGCCCATTCTCTGTCTTAAAGTATATATAGCGCCGTACGCTGATATTTTCTCCCAGCTTTACTACCAGTTCCCGGCGCGCTGTGTCCACACTTTGGCCATTAGTGAGTTGCAGGTTCATCAACACATTAATATCCGGCGGTGCCTTTAGCAGAGCTGTACGAGTTACTTTCGAAACAAAGTTGGTAAAATCCTCGCCATTGGCCACAAAGTCAGTCTCGCAGTTGACCTCCACCATGGCTGCAGCCGAACCACTTTGCTCGATTCCAATACGCCCCTCAGCGGCGATACGCCCGGCCTTCTTGTCAGCCTTCGCTAGGCCGGATTTGCGCATATTCTCGATGGCGGCGTCAATGTCGCCACTCGATTCAGTCAGCGCCCTTTTGCATTCCATCATGCCAGCACCGGTGCGCTCACGCAGTTCCTTAACCATTTCCGCAGAAATAATCATTCTTCATTCTCTTCAGTCGTGGACTTCCTGGTCGTCTTTTTGCGTACGGCCGTTTTTTTGACTGTGGTTTTCTTTCGAACGACCGGCTTGTGTGCCGGTTCATTGCCTTTATCAGTTCCAGCTTCTATCTCGACTGCAACCTTGGCATGGTCAGCAATCTCAGTTTGTTTTTCGGCTGGCTTGCGGCGTGGCGATGCTTTCTTTGTGGTTGCTTTCCTGCGGCCGCGGCCACGCTTGGGATTACCGAGCTCATCCAACTCCACAAACTCATCCTCATCGGCCCCCGCAAGCTGTGGCATAGAAGCTTTACCCGCTAGCACAGCATCCGAAATGCCCTGAGCGTACAACTGGACGGCGCGGATGGCATCGTCATTACCGGGGATAATGAAATCAATGTTATCAGGTGGATTATTGGTGTCCACAATGCCGACTATCGGAAGCGCAAGCTTGCGCGCCTCGCTTACAGCAATCTTCTCATGGCCGACATCAATCACAAACAATGCATCAGGCAACGCATTCATGTCCTTGATACCGCCCAGACTCTTGTCAAGTTTTTCCATCTCGCGCTTGAGGCGGATGACCTCTTTCTTGCCCAGGCGCTCGAAGGTGCCATCCTCGGACTGGAGATCTAGTTCATGCATGCGTTTAATTGATTGGCGTACAGTTTTGAAATTTGTGAGGGTGCCGCCAAGCCATCGCTGGTTCACATAGGGCATGCCGCAGCGCCGCGCTTCTTCGGCCACCGCATCGCGTGCCGCGCGCTTGGTACCGACAAACAGCACGGAGCCGCCATCGGCCACCAGCCGTTTCACGAACTCCAACGCCTCACGGTACAGCGGCAGGGTTTTTTCGAGGTCGATGATATGAATGTGACTGCGTTCACCAAAGATGTAGGGAGCCATCTTTGGATTCCAGTAACGGGTTTGATGACCAAAATGCACGCCAGCTTCCAGCATCTGGCGCATGGACAGTTCTGCCATGGATATACTCCTAGACTGAATGGGAACGTCAGGACGTTCCCTGGGTTAGGCCTCCATACACCCCGAATCGCAACCCTGATCCTTGCGGACCGACGGGCACCCCGCGAACGGTTTTGGTGTATGTGTGGGTTATTTGCCAAAAACGGCCGCGCTTTATACCATAAGCTGGGTATTACGGCAACGCCGACATGAGCATAAGCTCCTCCCTGTAACCATTACCTCCGGCCCTGCACATGCCAGTCACCATCAAAACCCCAGAAGAACAGGTAAAAATGCGTGTCGCCGGTCAACTGGCGGCCGCTGTGCTGGACATGATTGCACCGCATGTGCAGCCCGGAATCACCACCGATGAACTGGACCAACTGTGTTACGACTACATCGTCAATCATCAACAGGCCATCCCTGCAAATGTTGGTTACAACGGTTTTCCCAAGACCCTGTGCACCTCAATCAACCATGTGGTTTGTCATGGAATACCCGGCGATAAGAAACTCAAGAACGGCGACATCATCAATATCGACGTGACAGTGATCAAGGACGGATTTCACGGTGATACCAGCAAGATGTATCACGTGGGTGAGTCTTCAGTATTGGCAAAACGACTGGTGCAAGTCACTCATGATGCCATGCTGACCGGAATTGATATGGTGAAACCCGGTGTACGGCTGGGTGATATCGGACACGCCATCCAGATCTATGCTGAAAGCCATGGTTTCTCGGTGGTGCGCGAATACTGTGGACACGGCATCGGTCGCGTCTATCACGAAGATCCTCAGGTACTGCATTACGGTACTCCAGGTACAGGTCTGGAGCTGAAGCCCGGAATGACCTTCACCATCGAACCCATGATCAACGCCGGCAAACGCCATGTACGCCTGCTACCCGATGGCTGGACTGTAGTTACCAAGGATCATTCCCTATCAGCACAATGGGAACATACTATCTTGGTCACCAATGACGGTCATGACGTACTGACCAAGCGTACCGGCGGTGAAATATGAACTACCTCTTGATCGCATCCACTTGAACGCCACAAGCAACGTCACGCCTTCCCCACTCGATACAGTTCAGCCCGCTTTGGCATTGCCTCCTAATGGCATGTTGCTGGCGGACCTGCGCAGCGCTCTGCATGCCGTCGATGAAACACAGAGACAGCAATTCGCGGCTGACGTGTCTGTCGAACAACTGGTACGGGAACGCGCTCAGGCAGTGGATAAACTCATGCAGCACGCTTTTCAATTGTATTTATCACAATTTGAATCTGAACTGGCGCTCGCTGCGGTCGGCGGATATGGTCGCAGCGAACTGCATCCTCATTCCGACGTGGATCTGCTGATTCTACTGCCAACCAGAAATCGCGAGCGTTTCCGTCCAGCCGTTGAACACTTCATCGCCTGCCTCTGGGACCTGGGACTGCCCGCCAGTCACAGCACACGTACCGTAAAGGAATGCGTGGCGCAGGCACAGGCAGATGTGACCGTGGCCACAAACCTCATGGAAGCGCGTTATCTGGCTGGCGCTTCTGATTTGTTTACGGATCTGCGTCAGAAAATGGCACCAGACAAGCTCTGGCCAGCAAAGGAATTCTTTCGCGCCAAGCGCGAAGAACAACGGACACGCCATACGAAGCACCACGACACTGCCTATCGACTGGAACCCGACATCAAGGAGGGACCCGGCGGCTTGCGTGACATCCAGATGATCGCCTGGGTGGCGAAACGACACTTCAATACCAACTCCCTACACAGCCTCGTCGAGCACGGGTTTCTGACGCAAAAGGAATACCAAAGCCTATGCACAGGCCAGGCGTTTCTATGGCGCGTGCGTTTCGCCCTGCACCTCCTGTATAGCCGGTGCGAAGACCGGCTATTGTTCGATGCCCAACCACGACTCGCCAACCAATTTGGCTACCAGGATTCTCCCCAAAGCCTAGCAGTCGAACAGTTCATGCAAGATTACTACCGCGCCATCAAGGAATTGAGCCTGCTGAACGAAATGCTGCTGCAACTTCTGGAAGAAGGGCTCCTGGACGAATACCACTCCGTGTCAACACCGCTGACGGAGGAATTCGAGGAGCGGAGTGGATTCCTGCACGTGCGCGACACCCAACTGTTTGCACGTCGGCCAGTGGCGTTGTTGGAACTGTTTCATGTACTAGAACAGCATCCGCGCCTCAAAGGAGTAAGCGCCGCAACCCTGCGTAACTTGCGTGGCAACTTGGACCTGATGGATAACGCCTTCCGCTCCAATCCGGCCCACCGCGCACTGTTCATGCAAATCCTGCGGGAACCTCTCGGGGTCACCCATGCGCTGCGCCGTATGAACCGCTACGGTGTGCTGGGACAGTATTTACCTGCATTTGGAGAGGTCGTGGGCCGCATGCAGTACGACCTGTTCCATATGTACACAGTAGACGAACACATCCTGCTTGTGGTGAGCAACCTGCGGCGCTTCGTTCTTAGCCGTTACGATACTGAGTTCCCGCTTTGCAGTCAGATCATGCAGGCGCTGCCAAAACCGGAACTTGCCTATCTCGGCGCGCTTTTCCATGACATCGGCAAAGGCCGCGGCGGCGATCACTCTGAGCTGGGCGCACAGGATGCGGAGCGTTTCTGCTTGGAGCATAGTCTGAGCCGCTACGATGCGCATCTAGTGGCATGGCTGGTGCAACATCACCTATTGTTGTCACTGACGGCACAAAAAAAAGATATCCAAGATCTGCAAGTGATACAGAAATTCGCCCGGCAGGTAGGCGACCAGGTGCATCTGGATTACCTGTACGTGCTCACAGTCGCCGATGTGCGTGGCACCAACCCGAAGTTGTGGAACTCCTGGAAGGCAAGTTTGTTCGTCGATCTGTACCACAATGCCAGTCAGGCATTGCGGCACGGACTGGAAAACCCCATCGATAAGGACGAGCTCATCCGCGAAGTACAAGGCCGCGCCCTGGCCCTGCTACAGGACCAGGGCATGGAAGCGCAAGCCGTGCGCGCGGCCTGGGACGCCTTCACAGATGAGTATTTTTTGCATCACAGCGCCGACGAGATCGCCTGGCATACCAACGGCATGCACAGGTGGATGGCCAACGACAGGCCTCTAGTATTTCTGCGTCAACAGACTTTGCGCGGCGGGACAACAATGTGCGTGCACTCGCATGCCGATGAGACCATATTCGGGCGTGTGACTGCGATGCTGGCAGAACTGGGCTTAACCATTCTGGATGCCCGCCTGGTGCCCATGAACAACGGCGGCCGGCTGGACACTTACGTGGTGCTGGAAGACCACGGTGAGCCAATTGTGGACTCGGAACGGCTAGCGGAAATCGAACAGGCGTTGCGGCGTGAAATCCAGCGCCGTAACGAACCGCCCATGACCGTTGTACGCCGTGCTCCCCGACAAGTGCGGATGTTCACAACTCCGACACAGATACAATTCGCCGAGGACCCGGCCAATCAACGCACGGTACTGGAAATCAGCACCGGCGACCGTCCGGGCCTGCTGTCGCTCATCGGCCAGGCTTTGGGTGAATGCGAAATCCGCCTGCAGAATGCGAAAATAACCACCGTTGGCGAGCGTGCCGAAGACGTGTTCTTTATCACCGATGCGCACAACCAGCCGCTGGATGAGACAGCGGCGCGTGAACGGCTGCATGCCGCGCTGCTCATGCGCCTCGGCGACACGATCTGAACGCCTAAACAAGAACCGGAATGGCCGATGAATCCCGATCTGCAAAAATTATTTCCCTACCCTTTTGAACGCCTGGCACAACTCAAGGCAGGCATCACCCCGCCTGCCCATCTCAAACACATTGCACTTTCCATAGGCGAACCCAGACACGCGCCGCCGGAATTCGTACTCCGGGAGTTGCGGGAAAACCTCCAGGGCCTTGGGATTTATCCCACGGCGAAGGCGCTGCCAGAACTGCGCGCAGCCATCGGCCACTGGCTCACACGCCGCTTCCATCTTAAGCCAGGGCGCGTGGATCCAGAACGCCATGTGCTGCCTGTGAGTGGGACACGCGAGGGGCTGTTCGCTTTCGCACAAGCTGTGATTGACAGGCATGAAAAGCCGCTAGTGTTGATGCCCAATCCCTTTTATCAGATCTACGAAGGTGCGGCCTTGCTGGCCGGGGCGGAGCCTTACTTCATGAATACCCTTGAGGAACACGGCTTCCTGCCGGACCTGGATGCGGTCCCGGAAGGCGTATGGAAGCGCTGCCAACTCCTTTATATATGCACGCCCGGCAATCCGACCGGTGTGCTCATGGATACCATCTATCTTAAACGCGTGGTAGAACTGGCGGATCGGCACGATTTCATCGTGGCCTCCGACGAGTGTTACGCAGAAATCTACCTGAACGAAGCCCGACCACCGGCTGGTCTGCTGCAGGCCTGCGAAGAAATGGGCCGGCACGATTTCAATCGCTGTGTAGCTTTCCACAGCTTGTCCAAACGCTCGAGTCTGCCCGGCCTGCGCTCCGGTTTTGTCGCGGGTGACGCTGACATCCTCGCGAAATTCCTGCTCTACAGGACCTATCACGGCTGCGCGGTGCCGGTGCCCGTGCAAGTGGCGAGCACAGTTGCCTGGGAGGATGACCAGCACGTGATGGAAAACCGCCGGCTGTATCAGGAAAAATTCGCCGCTGCCATGGAGATTCTGGGTCCGGTCATGGACGTCCACTACCCGCCCGCAGCGTTCTATCTCTGGCCGCGCACGCCGATTGATGACGAGCGCTTCGCAAAGGAGTTGTTCGCCCGGCAAAACCTCACGGTATTGCCTGGCAGTTATCTCTCGCGTCCCACGCCAGCCGGCGATCCCGGTAAAAACCGTATACGCATCTCGCTGGTGGCGCCGGTCGCCGAATGCACCGAGGCGGCGCTCCGCATCCGCGTATGCGTTGAATCCCTATGAATACCGCAGATATCAAACAGGCCATTGAAGCTGCTTACGAGCGGCGCGCCGAACTGACACCGGACGACACTACTCCAGAGCTGCGCCATGCCGTTGAATCGGCCATAGCACGTCTGGATCGTGGTGAGGCACGCATAGCTGAAAAAATGGGCAATGAATGGCAGGTTAATGAATGGCTAAAAAAAGCCGTACTCCTGTATTTCCGCCTCCAGCCCAATCAAGTCATGCAAGGCGACGGCGCGTGCTATTACGACAAGATCCCGCTCAAATATGCCGCCCATACCCAGGCAGAATTCGACCGTGACAGTGTACGCGTGGTGCCGCCGGCATGCGTGCGCTATGGAGCGTACCTAGCGCCGGACGTAGTACTGATGCCGAGCTACGTGAACATCGGCGCCTACGTGGGCACCGGTAGCATGGTGGACACCTGGGCGACCATAGGTTCCTGCGCCCAGGTCGGCAGGAACGTCCACATTTCGGGCGGCGCCGGCATCGGCGGCGTGTTGGAACCCTTGCAGGCTACGCCCACCATCATAGAGGACGACTGCTTCATCGGTGCACGCTCGGAGATCGTGGAGGGCGTGATCGTGGAAACTGGGGCGGTGATTTCCATGGGTGTATTCATCGGCCAAAGTACGCGCATCTACGACCGCGAAAGCGGCGAAACACTTTACGGCTGCGTGCCTGCCGGCGCGGTGGTAGTCCCCGGCAGCCTGCCTTCCAGTGACGGTCGCTACAATCTGCAGTGCGCCGTGATCGTCAAGCGTGTGGATGCCAAGACGCGCGCCAAGGTCGGCATCAACGAACTCTTGCGTGGAATCCGCTGATATGCTTGCGGTGCTGGAACTCACCAAGGAACTCGTCGCCCGCCCCTCACTCACACCCGAGGACGCCGGCTGTCAGCAAATCATTGCGGCACGTCTGTCAAAACTAGGGTTCAAGACCGAACACATGCGTTTCGGCCAGGTGGACAACCTTTGGGCGCGCTTTGGTACTGAGTCACCGTTGCTAGTGTTCGCGGGTCATACTGACGTAGTGCCGCCTGGACCGAAGGAACAATGGCATAGCGATCCTTTCACGCCAATTGTCAAGAACGGGTTCCTGTATGGCCGTGGAGCAGCAGACATGAAATCCGCCTTGGCTGCCATGGTAGTGGCCGTGGAGCAATTTCTGGCGACTGGACCGAAACCACGCGGCAGCATCGCGTTCCTCATCACCAGCGACGAGGAAGGTCCATCCGTGGACGGCACCGTAAAGGTAATGGAAATACTGGAGAAGCGCAGCGAGAAGATTGACTGGTGCGTGCTGGGCGAACCTTCGTGCCTGGAGAATTTCGGCGATACCCTGCGTCACGGTCGGCGCGGTTCGCTCACCGGGCTATTGCACGTGCGTGGCATCCAGGGCCATGTGGCGTACCCAGAACGCGCCAATAATCCCATTCAACAGGTGTTACCGGCGCTTATGGAACTTTGCACAACTCGTTGGGATACTGCAGGGAATTCCCATTTTCCACCCACCAGTTTCCAGATATCCAACTTCCATTCCGGCACCGGCGCCGGCAATGTCATCCCCGGCCACGCGGATGTGCGCTTCAATTTCCGTTATTCCACCGCCGTCACGGCTGTAGAATTGCAGACGCGCGTGCATGAAATTCTTGACCGCCATAAAGTCAACTATTCGCTGGAATGGCGGCCCATGGGCGAACCCTTCCTGACAAAACCGGGGCAACTAAGCAGCGTAGTTCAGGATGTTGTTGAGAAGATTACGGGTCTCAGGCCAAAACTCGATACTGGCGGCGGAACTTCTGACGGTCGATTCATCGCGCCCGCTGGTGCCCAGGTAGTAGAATTCGGTCCATTGAATACCAGCATTCACAAGATTGATGAATACGTGGCGATTGCAGAATTAGAAACCCTAACCCAAGTGTACCGGGCCATAATGGCACAATTACTTACCTGAAGCATGCACCCGCATCCCGTACCAGTTCATCACAAACCCCCCGATACCCAGTATCACAAACCAGATCAATGTCCATTCTGGCATAGTGAGCCCCACAAAACGCCAAGTAATCACCGAACAGTCCGCGGTACCGGTGAAAGCTCTGACTATGAACATGTTCAGTGGCAGTGACTTGAACATGTAATTTAGCCCAGGTCCACAGGGTGGCAGCATGTAAGCAGGGAGATGCTGTATGTAAATATGCCGTATGGAAACAGCCGAACCAGCGCCAGCAATAAGCAACAATAGAACAGCGTAGACACGCGCACCAATTATCTTAGGATGATGTAAGAATGCGGCCAACAAGATAATACCGAGAGCAATCACAGCGATACGTTGAAAGATACATAGTACGCACGGTTCCAGGCCATCATGAAATTGCGAATAATACGCATAGGTCATCAGTACCACGCAAATCACAAAACCAAACATGTTCGCCAACCGGCGCATTGACATGCCTTATTCCTTAAATATATACATCGATAATGAGGGGGTTATTTACCGCAGAATAATCATTGCTTAATTTTGGAGCGCCGTTCAAGACCGCTCGCGGACTTCTCTTTCCATGGCCTCAAATCCAGCGTGACGGACGTCTTTTCCCTGCACCAGATATACCACATATTCACAAATATTCTTGGCGTGGTCGCCGATGCGCTCCAAGGCACGCGCCGACCACATGACATCCAGTATCTGCCGGATTGTATGCGGATCTTCCATCATGAAAGTAATGGACTGACGGGTCAATGCCTCGTATTCATCATCGACACGCACATCCTCACGGGCAACCTGCACTGCAGCCTCAGCATCCATGCGCGCAAAAGCATCCAGGGCATCATGCACCATACCTTGCGCATGTCTACCCAAGTGCTGCAATGCCACATAGCGATCGCCCGGCCGTTCAACGCCTGCGAGGCGTGCTGCCAGTCGCCCGATCTTTTCCGCTTCGTCGCCGATACGCTCCAGATCCGTGATGGTCTTAATGATGGCGAGAATGAGCCGCAAATCGCTTGCTGCCGGCTGGCGGCGCGCCAGGATACGGCTGCATTCCTCGTCAATTGCAACTTCCATCTGGTTGACCTTGTAGTCCTGCTGCTCGATGCTGCGACCGAGTTCACTATCGCCTTCCGTCAGGGCACGCAAAGCATCAGCGATCTGCTGTTCGACCAGCCCGCCCATGGCCAGCACCCGATTACGTATGCTTTCCAGTTCCTCATTGAATTGCTGGGAGATGTGGTGAGTGAGGTTCAACTTGTCCATGCCTTATCCTCTTAAGATGCAGCGTGATTATGCTGCCGAACAGTATACGCAAACACACAGCCAGGCGCAGGGCTCATGCAGTTACAAGCTTATCAATCGCATGGCTTACACGCTCCAGTGGAAAGCGGCAAGTGAATCGGCTACCGCGCCCTGGTTCGCTATCGATAGTAAGAATAGCGCCGTGATGCTGCAAAACATGTTTGACGATAGCAAGCCCTAATCCAGTGCCGCCACTATCGCGATGCCGGGACTCATCAACCCGATAAAAACGTTCCGTGAGTCGCGGGATATGGGCTGCCGGAATACCGATACCCGTATCTGTCACTGTAAAATAGGCATCGCCATTCTTTCGCGTCCAGGTTATGGTCACGCTGCCTTCTGCTGGGGTATATTTCATGGCGTTGAAAACCAAATTGGAAAATGCACTATAGATTTCGTGTTCAGCACCCAATAAAAATAAGCCAGCATCCACTTTCATGGTGATATTCGTTGGGCCCTGACCTAAAGACAAAGCTTCATCCCGTATGCCCACAACAAGCTTAGCCACATCGACGGGCGCATAGGGTGCTTGACGTTGCTCTGTTTCGAGTCGCGAAAGCTCCAGTAAATCACTTACGATCGCTGTCATGCGTAACGTTTGATGATGCATCTCATCCAGTGGCTTGCCCCAGATTTTGCGCAAGTGCTCATCCTCGCGCATAGCATCCAGGTAGCCGTGCATCACTGTCAGTGGCGAACGTAACTCATGGGACGCATTAGCCACAAACTCTGCGCGTATTGCTTCGAGGCGGTGTAAACGGCTGGTATCACGTACCAGCAGCAGACGCTGTTCGCTCCCGTAGGGAACGATACTCATACTTAGATACACACCACGCGAAAAAGGTGAGGCTAGGGATATGGGTTCATCATATCGGCTGCTATTCAGATAGGGAACAAAATCTGGGTGCCGCATAAGATTGGCAAGCCTCTGCCCTATATCCTGACGCACACGCAGGTGCAACAGCCGACCAGCGGCCTCATTCATCCAGCGTATCTCCCCGACCCGATCCAGGATTACCATGCCATCAGGCATGGCAGCAGTAGAATCCCTAATTTCACGCAGCAATTGCACGAGTCGCCATTTACGCTCGCGTTCACGACGCTTCAACTGATAGAAATCATTGAAAATATCACCCCATATACCCAAGGTACTGGGTACATCAAAGCGCCGGCTGTACCTCAGCCAGCGTTCCAGCCGATACAAATTACTGATATGCCAAGCAAGATATATCGCAACAGCGAAGGCCAGCCATATGCCCACGTGCCCAATGAACCAGCCGACGGTCAATACAGCAATCAACAACAACCCCAGGTACAGTATTTCCTGCAACCAACGCCGCGTCATCTGCTGTCGCCTGTTGCTTGAGGTGAAAAACGGTAACCTGCACCACGCACGGTCTCCACATAATGGGCGCAGCCGTGTTCTTCCAGGACACGCCGCAGACGGCGTATATGCACGTCCACGGTCCGTTCTTCCACATAGACGCCACTCCAGATCCTGTCCAGTACCTGGCTACGGCTGAATACTCTTTCAGGATGCATCATGAAGAACTTGAGCAGCCGGTATTCCGTTGGGCCGAGCACTATTTCAATACCTTTGATGGTGATACGGTGACTGACGGTGTTCATGATTATCGCTCCTGCCGTCAGTGTCTCCTCATGACTCCCCGTGCGCCGTAGAACAGCCTCGATGCGGGCCGCCAGCTCACGTGCTGAAAATGGTTTGGTGACATAATCGTCGGCGCCACTCTGCAATCCCGTAATTTTGTCATCTTCGGCTACCCGGGCGGTGAGCATAATGATGGGTAATTCGCGGGTATTTTCATCACGCCGGAGCGCGCGTGCAAATTCCAGTCCACTCATGTCCGGCAGCATCCAGTCCAGCAATAACAGGTCCGGCAAGCGGTCGGCAATTTTGGCGCGTGCCGCACTACAGTCCGCGGCCTCCGCCACATGGTAACCCGCACGCTGCAGTCCGAAGGCAACCATTTCCCGTAATGGGCGTTCATCCTCGACTATCAATATGTACTTTTCTGTCATGCTTACATCGGTCTTTAATCCACAGTCGTAATTTAAACAGTGTCATATGACAAACCGGTTACAGTCCAGATTTTGGCCTGGCTACCTGGTCCCGGAGGTACATTGGTAAAGCGCCATCAGCGCTGACTGCCTGGCCCCGGATCAGCAATTGTCTGGCCACAACCGCAATATCCTGTGCCGCGGGCAGCAAAACAGCATCTTGTCTATGCAATACCGATCCCAGATGCGCTTCGAGCACATCTTTATGAGCGTTAAAACCCGATCCCGCACCAAACCATTCCTCTGTATCCGGCAGTTGTACGGAATACGGTACGCTCAAGGTTTCCGGCAGGCAGGCTGTGAAATCATCAGTCGCTGCGGCTGTATAGGTGCACCAGTACACTTGCCCCATTCGGGCATCCATGCAAGCCAGGATTTTTTTTTCTGCATATAGGCGGTACGCACCAGCCGCTAGGGCCATCAGGTCAGAAACCGGCACAACGGGTAGCTCGGTTCCAAATGCCAGTCCCTGCGCCATCGCAGTTGCGACTCGCACGCCCGTGAAACCTCCTGGCCCACGTCCGAAAGCCAAAGCATCCAGTTGTTTTAGGGTTAACCCTGTCTCCGCCAACAATGACCCCACCATCGGCAAGATCAGCTCCGCGTGCGCACGCTCTGCCATCTGGGATCGTTGAAGGATATCGCCATTGACCAAAATAGCAGCAGAGCACTGCTGCGTCGAAGTCTCTAATGCCAGGATTTTCATTGAGATTCTAATTCTGAATTGACAGGCAGTATCGCCGCCAAGAAGTCCTGGACCTCTCTCAGATCCTGGGTGCGGCGCATGGGTGGCAAGCTTTCCAGGAATATTTGGCCATAACCACGGCGAGTAACCCGCGGATCACAGAGCATCATTACGCCCCTGTCCACATCATCACGGATCAATCGACCCACACCCTGTTTCAGAGCCAAGACCGCCTGTGGCAACTGATAGTCCATAAATGGTTCACGACCCTGTTGTTCCAGCGCCTTGATGCGCGCTCTTATGATGGGGTCAGCAGGTGAGGAAAACGGCAGCCGGTCAATCATGACCACGGATAAGGCTGGTCCCTTCACATCCACACCTTCCCAAAAACTGGAAGTGCCCAAGAGTACTGCATTGCCCAGTTCCCGGAAGCGCTCCAATAGCAGTTGTCGCGGTGCCTCCCCTTGTACTAACAAGGGGAATTTCCATTGGTCACGTACCAGATCTGCAGCCAGCTGTAGTGCCCTATGACTGGTAAACAGCAGGAACGCACGGCCACCACTGGCTTGAATAACCGGCAAAGCCCTTTGTATTACCGCGGCTGTATAGTGAGGGGTATTCACATCCGGCAGGTCATTAGGGAGGTATAACAATGCATTATGTTCATAATCAAATGGACTACCCAGCAACAGTTCTTTCGTGTCATCCAAACCCAGCCGTTCGCGGAAGTGTTCGAACCCACCATTGATGGATAGAGTCGCCGACAGGAAAATCCACCCACAATCGGATCCATGCATGCAAGCCTGAAAACGGCTAGAGGCGTCCAAGGGCATTAGATTCAAGCTAAATCTGCCGGTACGTTCAATCCACTTTATATACAGCTCCGCTTGCTCTTCGTCAGCGAACTGGCTTAGGCGTGTGTTCAATTCAATGGCGCGCCGCCAGCAATTCTTTAACCCGATGGAGCGTTCAGCGAGTATTTCCAAAGCTTGTGCCGTTTCGTTCATGGCGTCGAACAGAGCCTGGAGTGACGACTGCAGTCCGGCATGCGTTTGCGCTTCCTGCCATTCGGTACGGGGTTCCAATTTCATAATCCGATGTTGCAAATCAACAAGCTTAGATTCAGTCGCCTCCAGAATATCAACAAATTCAGGGGAATCTGCGGCTGACTCACGGTATTCCCGATAACTATCACGCAATAACTCATGCAGCCGATGCCCAGATATACTGATACTAAAATGTTGGCTAGCGATATCAGGTAACTGATGAGCTTCGTCAACCATTACCGCATCCACACCAGGCAGAAGTGCACCGAAGCCTTCTTCCTTGAGCAGCATATCCGCTAGCAATAGATGATGATTGATTACCACGATGTCAGCTTCCTGTGCTTTTCGGCGCGCTTCCAGTAAGTAGCAACGGCTATACTCAGGACATTCCTGCCCGAGACAGTTATCCACTGTGGAAGTAACTTGCGGCCAAATTGGGGAATTTTCCGGCACGCCATCCAATTCCGCAATCTCACCGCTACGTGTACTATGTGCCCAATCATTGATGCGCGCGAGCTCTTGAACTTGTTCATGGGCGTCAAATACACTTCTAGTGCTGTGCATTGCGAGGTCTAAGCGGTAACGGCAGAGATAATTGAACCGGCCCTTGAGTAATGCCATCTTCGCCGGCATGCCCAGTACCTGGCGGACGATCGGCAAATCGCGACGATAAAGCTGATCCTGTAGTGTGCGGGTGCCGGTGGAAATCAGGATTCGTTTCCCGGACAATAACGCGGGTATCAAATACGCGAATGTCTTTCCGATACCAGTGCCGGCTTCTGCGATCAGGATATCTTGTTGCGCCAGCGTACGGCCGATAGCTGCAGCAAGTGTCTGTTGTGCCTCGCGTGGGATAAAACCTGGTATTGCTCCCGAAAATGCCCCGTTTGCGCCGAGCAATTCGGAATAATCAAACATCTTTTCGCGGGCCAATGAATTACTTTGCTCTTCGACGTCTATCAGGGCGTGATACCCAAGGGTGTTTTCTTGAAGGCATCAACTTGTGCTTGACTTAATACTTCTTGTTGAGCATCCATTTGTAACACAGCATTACGCATCGCCAGCGCCCTACCAGGATTTGTGCGCGGATCGATGCTTTCTGGGTCAGTCGCCAACGCAACCAGCAACGCCATATCCTGTGGCTGTAATAGCGCAAACGGCTTCTTGAAATATACTTGGCTGGCAGTAGCAAATCCCCGTATGGGCTGACCAGCATTCCTACCAAAGATAATGTCGTTTATATACGTTTCCAGGATATCCGTACGGCTATAGCCGAATTGTAAAGCCAATGCCATCACTGTGACAGCAAAGCTGGAATCATCAGGAAAATAGATACGAATTAATTGGCCAGTCACAGGGCTGATTGTCAAGTTACTATTGTTGTAAAAATTTGGATCAGTAGCGGCTAGGAGTGTATTCGGAAGAAATTGGGTTGTGGATTGCAAGGTCAAACTCACGCCATTAATACCAGCAGCATTCGCAGCACGGTCAGCCAGAAAACGATCATTTACCTCACGAGCCAGCCAACCTGCATAGGCTAGGGTGGAAATTATGGCTAAAATGACCAGCAGGAATATTGACCAGAACCAATAGGATCTACCAGACCTATGCGCACTCTTTGTAGCGCGTTCTCGCCGCTGCCGGATAACGCGTTGGGTATCGTCGCTACGCCGCTTCAGAATCTCTCTGATTGTGTGTTCGCCCATAGCCAACCCTTGTTAGGCGGAATATACAAAATCCGTCAAACGCCATTCTAGCATTCGAACCGGGAATTTGTGTGCCTGGCATAGATTTGTCGGACCTGGAGACCAATCCGCTTCGGGGATTATAATGGTTTACTGGTGATTGCAACCAGGCTAAATCCATCCACCTCTTACTCCATCTAACATCCAGATTACGGGGCAATAATGACCAGCAATAAAGTACTCGCTGACTGGGTAACCCAGGTCAAAGGTCAGGTACAAGCTGATCATATACATTGGTGCGATGGCACGCCTGGTGAATATGGGCGGCTGGTAGAGCAGATGCTGAAAAGCGGTGTACTTAAGGAGCTCAACCAGATTACTAACCCTCGATGCTATCTGCACCGTTCAGATCCACAGGATGTAGCGCGGGTCGAACACCTCACCTATATATGCAGCCTGAACAAGGATGACGCGGGACCTAACAACAATTGGATGGATCCAGCCGAGGCACATGCCAAGATTGACGGGTTATTCAAGGGCTGCATGCGTGGACGGACGATGTATGTGATTCCGTATTGTATGGGACCCCTGGACTCACCTTTGTCTAGGTGTGGCGTAGAGATAACCGATAGCCCCTATGTCGTTATCAATATGCAAATCATGACCCACATAGGCACCCGAGCACTCAAACGCATCGAAACGGATGGCAAATTTATCAAGGGTCTGCACTCTGTCGGAGATTTGAATCCCGAACGCCGATTCATAATGCATTTCCCCGAGGAACTCACCATCAAGAGTTTCGGCTCAGGTTATGGGGGCAACGCCTTACTCGGGAAAAAATGTCATGCGTTGCGCATCGCCAGTTGGCAGGCAAGACATGAAGGCTGGTTGGCTGAACACATGTTAATCGTCGGTATCGAAAATCCTCAAGGAGAAGTTCGCTATGTAGCAGCAGCGTTCCCATCAGCATGCGGAAAAACAAACCTGGCAATGCTCATTCCACCCGCATCACATAAAGGCTGGAAAGTATGGACCGTCGGCGATGACATCTGCTGGATGCACCTGGGCAAAGATGGCAGATTATGGGCCATCAACCCAGAGGCCGGGTATTTCGGCGTGCTGCCGGGTACCAATCCTAAGACCAACAAGAATGCCTATGAAATGATCAGCCATGACACCATCTATACCAACGTAGCAGTTACAGCGAACAACCAGCCCTGGTGGGAAGGACTCAAAGAAGGTACTCCAGTGATCGATTGGCGAGGCCGGCAATACGATAGTAAATACGGTACCGCAGCCCATCCTAATTCACGTTTCACGGTATCAGCCAGGCAGAACCCCAGTTATTCGTCGAAAGCGGATGATCCGGCAGGCGTGCCAATCTCCGCAATCATCTTCGGCGGTCGCCGAGCAGACATGGTTCCATTGGTTTATCAAGCTCGCGATTGGACACATGGGGTGCTCATGGGTGCTGGTACCGCATCTGAAACAACTGCCGCTGCCACAGGGCAAGTAGGCGTGGTACGTCGTGACCCTATGGCTATGAAACCTTTCTGCGGCTACAACTTTGCAGATTACTGGGGCCACTGGCTGTCATTTTCTGGACAATCTACACGCTTGCCTGAAATATTCCATGTTAACTGGTTCAGACAGGATAAGGATAACAAGTTTCTGTGGCCTGGTTTTGGAGAAAACTTGCGGGTGCTACGCTGGGTTCTCGATCGCTGCGATGGAAAGGCTGAGGCTACGGAAACCCCCATCGGCTATCTGCCAACTATGAATAGTATCGATACAGAAGGTCTAAATATGAGTCCCGATATCATGCAAACACTTTTAAGTGTGGATACCGAAAAATGGTGTGATGAAATGCGGGTGCTGGAAAAATACTTCCAGGGATTCGGTGAGCGATTGCCAGTGAAATTGCAGAATGAGCTACAGCGTGTGGCCGCTGCACTCCACGGATGAACGAACTTTACAAAGAATTACCGTCTATAAATATAGCATTTATACTTGCTGTCCTGTCCCTGTATCGTTGCGGGACTCGCCAATCAAATCAGGGCGTACGTAGGTACCGCGTGAAGACACATCCATCAAACTGACACGTTTGCCTGTATTTATCTCGACAACCAAATGTTGCCTTGATATATCACTCTGACGACTATCCAAATGGATATCACATTGAGATGAGCGGCCGACAGTGTTACGACCAGGTTTCAACATATAGGTCTGAACTGCGCCACTCTCCTTGAGGGTCAGTATCTCACCATGTTTAGTCAGGCGATAACGATTAGAACCCAGAAAAACCGTTATATCTGTTTTCTCGTCCAGATCCACTTCTACGGAATGACAGTGTGGCAGACGGGAATACATGTCGAGTGCTGCGTCCGGGGTCGCCGACGCTTCAGGCGCAGCAGACTTCCTGGGCATGGAAGTCATGGATGATTCACCACTGCCAGATTTATTTGAGTGATCACGGAAACTATCGACAGCTTGACGGCGGGCATCCAAGAAACGCATATAATTTGATAGGGCTTCACGCTGGTAATCTTCAACAGTGTGTTCAGCATTGCCCAGTGCAAACAGAATGGATGGCCAGTCATGATCATCTGGGACTTTGCTGATATCCAGGCGCCGCCACAGGTTGCTTAGGGTTTCGCCACTCTGCTTGGCGGTCGCCATGATATCTATGACATTTTGATAGGCGTGCAGCATTTTGCGGGCTTCGCGCTGAAGTGTGCGCTCATCTAAATGCACAAAGCGCTCCATACTCTCGCTGGGAACCGTTAAGCGTGCACTTAAATAATCGACAAATTCATTCGGCGAGGCAAAAGTTAAGTTGCTTGCGCCGATCTTGATTTCCAAGGAACGGCGACGGAGGCGTGCAACAATATGCTTAATCGCTGACATGTATATGTGTGCCTAGCTCAATGTTTAACCTGAATTATATTCGTATGAGCGCATCTTCATAAATTTGCCTGTGACTCATGCTTCATAACTATTGATTACATGACTGATTGTTCAAGCGCTCACACTGATCAACTGGCAATGAGATGCCCAGACCATAGACATTATAAAGAGAGATATTCTGGAACAGCGATATATCAACAAAACCACTCTCAAGCAAGCCACCATCCTCGGATAGCGCCGCGATTTGTTGTCCGATGCTGGTCACTTGGCTGTTGGCTTGTATGAACAATCCGAGTTGGGCAGCAATGTCATTAGCGATGAATGCCGCAGGCCCAATCACTGTCGGTAGATTCGGTGGCGAGAGAAATACTTGTATTGCGCCAGTGGCTATCTGTACCTGTGGGTTGCTGCCGATTGTGGCGATATTCAGTTCCTGGCCATAATTGCCGATCCGCCCGCCGGACACCAGTATCACACTGTTGGCCTGGATCAGCGTCTGTGTAGTGCCAGGATTCAGCATCAAGCTGTTCTGGCTGCCAGCGATCAAGGTAATGGAATTCGCAGTCAGGGTGCCACTGTTCAGCGTCAAGTTACCCAGGCCCGCAAGCAGCAATGTCCCAGAACTGCCGAAAGTCAGGCTGCCATTGATGGTGACATTTCCTGCTAATACAGCAACTGGATTAGTAATGTATAAAGGTGATCCCGGTCCCGGACCGGTGCCGATATACAGACTACCATCGTAGCCGTTCATGGCTGTGTTGTTGAGAGTCAGACCACTGCCACTGCCGCCTAAATTCACAGTCAGGCCGTTGGTCTCCGGCAGCAGCGTAAGCGTGTTGTTACCTCGCACTGAACTGGCACCGCCATTGAAACCGATGGCGTCTGCCTGGATGGTCGATGTCGCAGCAATTTTCAGCACTCCGCTGAAACTGATGGCGCCAGCCTTGCTGTTCAGCACACCTGCCAGGTTGGCGGTCCCAGTTTGGTAGGTCTGGTTGCCCGAGGTCATGACCGATTTGAGATTGGCCCCGATGCTGTTCACGGTTAGAGATGTAAGCGCAGTCACGCCACCGACCGCTCCATTCAGTGTGACTTGGCCAGATAGTGCTGCCAGGGTCAATGCATGCGCCCCATCCAGATTACCACTGACGAGGATATTACCCCCATCTGCGGCACCGATCGCTGCATTGCTTAATAGTGAAAGATTACCGTTGATTTGCACGCCACCACCCACTGTGCTGGAGAGATTGCCATGCAATTGTACGTTGCCGGTGTAGGACTGTGCATTGTCGGTGGTAACATTCGCAAGAGTGACTGTACCGCCATTAATGCTGAGACTAGAAAGCGGTGTAGTCTGCCCCACTGGCGCCAGATTCACACTGCCAGAACCGGTGTTGATGGTGAGAGCCTGGCCACCGGCAGTAATACCGTTGATACCGGTTGCGCTAGAGAAATCCAGATCACTGTTGGTGGTATTAATGTGTACATTTTGTCCGTCGATCACCACACCACCCGTTACCGATGTGGCCAAAAGAGAACTGGAATTAACGTCGTCATTGAGTAACAGCGCACCACTAGTTGTCAAGCTCAATGTTCCAAGGTTGGCTACAGCCTGCAGGTCGATGTTACCTGCACCGCTATCAAGCGTCATATACGCTGAGCCACCAGTGCCAGTCATGCCCTGATTGAAGATGATATTGCCTCCATGGGTAGTGATATCCGCACTGCCATTCACAGTAACCCCTGAAGCAAACTGCACGTCGCCGCCGCTGCTAGTGATGCTGCTGCCAAGTGATACCGGACCAGCGCCCATCTGATCCAACGACCCGCCCAGCGACACCGCTGCAGTCACAGCGAACGTCCCGCCATTCATAATAGTAAGTTCACCGTCTGTAGTTGTGAATCCTTGCAGGGTGACGTTGCCTGGGGCTAGCAATGTCGTACCACCGGTAGCACTACTGGTCACATCGATAAGGAAAATATCACCGCTGGCAGCTGTCACGTCCACGATCGATCCTGTCAAGCTGCCATTGGAATTGCCAGTCACGCCGGTGCCGCCGGTCAATGACAGGGTTCCGCTCGAAGAACTGATCGTGCTATCCAGATTCAAGTTTCCGGCTGCATCAATATTCACGCTACCGGTGCCATTAGCGGCAATATTACCCGTGGTAGTGAGGTTGCCATTGCTGGTAGACAAATCGATGTTGCCATTCCCACCCGTGGTTTCCGATCCACCGGCAATCATTCCACCTGAAGATGTGATATTGATGTCACCATCGGAAGTACTGATGGAGCCCAATGTGACTGTACCAGTATTGCTGAAATAAATGTCGCCAATACCGTTTACGGCTGCGCTTAGATTGCCAGTGACAGTTTTGATTGGCGCACCGGAAGTTCCGATACCGGTAGCCGCATCGATAATCACGCTGCCCGCTGTTACACCCTGGTCGGTCAAATCTGTGACACTCCCGTCACTGACGAGCGAGAAGGTTCCGCTGCCAACAGCAATTCCCTGTAGATCAACGTTACTGAAGTTATTAATGAAAGCATTGCCGTTGGATCCAGAGATTTGCAGGGCACTAATATTGGTCAATAGCGGTGTGCCGGCACTGCCGATACTGGTAGCGCCGGAAATGCTCAAAGTTGTCGCATTTATTGTTGCAGCTGCGTTGTCATTTATAGTTTCAACATTATTTATGGTCAGGGTCGGGGCTGGAGCTGTAAAGGAGTTAACGACGTTGACGGTATCGTCGCCAGTGCCGCCATTGATTGAACCGCTGACACCTGCACTCAGATTAAAAGTATCTACGTTACTGCCACCAGTCAGTATCTGGAAGTTACTGAAGTTCAATGCAGAATCGAGGTTGCCTCCATTGCTGCTCGTCACATTCCAGATATTGGCAGTATTGGGACCGGTCAGGGTGCTTAATAAACCAGCGACGCCGTTTGCACCGATGATGTTAGTGATATTGTCAAATCCACCGGCGATGCTGGTTTCCGTACCCTGCATACCATCGATTGAGCCGGGTCCAGTGAGTATTACATTGCGTGCCGTTAAATAAGCGCTCCAATCTATAGTGTCGTTACCCGAACTTACACCGCCACCATCAAGCTCACCGGCGAGACTGGCTCCATTGCTTAAGATAAACGTATCGGTACCGTTGCCACCCACCAAATTACCAACATTGGTAAATCCACCACCAATGCCGATCACCGTTCCCTGATTCGCGCCTGTTATATCCCATATGTTGGTACCATTGTTGCCCTGAAGGCTATTACCTGCAGCACTACCGCTGCCGCCAATGATCTGGCCCGTCAGACTGCCGCCATTCAGTACAAATTGATTGGTATTGCCGCCGCCCGTTAAATTCTCGATGCTTAAAAACTGGAATCCATCCACATTGCCTGCGTCGGCGTTGGTAATCTGCCAGACGTTGGGTTGATTCGGGCCTGACAATATATCTGTGGCGCCAGCACTGCCTTTCAGTATGCTCATGCCGCTGAAATTTCCCGCAATTAGTGATCCCGTACCTGTACCCAAGCCACCACTGACTGATGTCAGTACGACATTCACCGGACCTGCAAGGCCACTGTAATCGAGTGTGTCAGTGCCGCCACCACCCGTCAGGTTGCCGCCTACAGAACCGCCGGCGACAAATGTAAAGCTGTCGTCGCCCGTGCCGCCGGTGAGGTTCTGGATATTGGTGAAGCCCGTCACCAGGCCGGTGATGTTGCCGGCATTAACACCGGTGATGTTGAAGTTATCACCTGCGTTGTTGCCGGTGAGGG
>JBAWFD010000136.1:0-2256 GCA_049591615.1 Gammaproteobacteria bacterium
TGCATTTCTTCGTGAAGCGCCTCCAACCCTACCACGGTTCCGCCTGTGCTTGGTGAGGCAGCATCGCCATACTCAAAGACATGGAATACAGAGAGACTCGCATTCAACGCGCAGGCAAAATGCGTCGCGATGCGAAGCGGGACGGCTGAGGAGATCGAAAAATCTGCTGCTACGAGAATCCTCTTGAGTGCCGGCAACTCCAAAGAAACCGAACCGTTTCCGGAGAAACTGTTTGGTTTGCTCCGACTGGAACTGGAGTTGAGAATATCAATCGGTCTCATGCCGCCTCTCCCACCGTGCGGCGATTGGGGCCAACCAGGACAAGCGGTTTCTTGTCGACTGCTCGCGACTTCTGCGGAGACGGGAAGCGGAAGATCAGGCGAAGATCGTGATTTCGATTTGGCAGCTGGGCATGTGTTGCTTCAGATCGAGGGATCACCACCACTGATGCCGAAGAATCGAGCCGAACTGCGAATCGCAGGGCGCAGCGTGGACATAGCCACAAGAACTCTGTGTTCTGAGCATGGATTTCGAGGGCATAGATCTCACCCGTTGAAAAAAGTCTCCACTTCTCGCCACATGCCGGATTAATGCATCGATCGACCACGTCTCCTCCGGAACATCCAGGAGTCTTTAGAGACACTCTACGGAACTTTGGCGAGACTTACTGTGATCCCGGTCACTGAAATCGATTGATTTCGTGATCGCTGCTATTCGCGCTTAGGCTGATCGCCTATCTCGGCACTCTTTCGGTACCACCTTTGAAGCGCAATCGCCTTAAACTTGTATTCTGCTTAATATGTCGATCCCTCGTGCCCGGAATCTATCTCCAGAAGCTCAACAAGTGGAGGAACGGGCGATTGCGCAGGTGAAGCAGGAATTGGGCCATCTGATCCGGGAGTATAGGAAGAGATTTGGGATTCTGGTAGGCACCGATTTCGCGCGGGAGCTTTTTCCCGATTACGCAGTCTCGATTGCAAATAAACTCAGATTTGCGACAGCAGTGCAGCGTTCTGCTTCGAAGGTCGCAGACGAAGCTTTTGCAGAAATTCTTTCCGAACCTGGCCACGGCATGGTGCTGTTCACGGCCGGAGGAACCGGGGCAGGCAAGACAACTGCGATCCGCTTTACCCGTGAGACGGAGGGGCTGCTCACGCATGCCCGGGTCATCTACGACAGCAACTTCAATAGCCTGCCATCTGCAAGGGGAAAGGTGGAACTGGCAATAGAAGCGGGTGCGACGGCCGTGGTCATCTTCGTACACCGGCATCCCGTCGAGGCGTATTTGGAAGGTGTCCTGCCCAGGGCTTTGGAAGAAGGCCGAACGGTGTGCATCGCTGCCCATCTGCGAATGCACAGGGATTCGCTGAAGACCTTTCTTCGGGTGCATCGAGCATTTGCGGCCAATCCGAGAGCGGCATTCATGGTGCTTAACAACACCGGCCATGAGACAGAGGCATTTCCCTCCGATATAACCTATTTGCAGGGTGTAAACTACAAGCAGGAAGATGTATTCAAAGCCATTAAGGAGGGGTTGGAGGATGCTTACCGTCAAGGAAAAATCTCCCAAGACCTCTACGAAGCGTCAAGCGCGGACACGTAGATCCCCTCAGGTTAGTTCGAAGAGGATTCCGGCACGGTCTGCGATGGAACTCGCGGAGCAGTCCTGTAATGAGATGATCCAGAATCTGAAGAGAAATGTAGCCGAAAGAAAGCGACGCGCAACCGTCTAGCAGTCGCAAACGTGATCTTCCCATGAGCACCGCCTTTAAGGCGGCGCTCTTAACGTCTCAGCAAATCCAATCTACGATGCGGAAGAACATTAATGCTGTGAACGTACCTTAATTTCGTGAGTGCGCGACGGGTTTCTTTTGGGCCGAGCCAGAGACATGGACACTTTTTCTAAAAAGAACTGATTGCGGCCGACACTGAGCTTGAAAAATCTTCTTCTTTATTAACAATATCTTAGGCATGAGCTGCACATTTCTAAGGGCATAGTGCGGTTGACTTAGTAGGGTACGTATAGGCGAAGATAAAGCGAATACGCTATGTCTTCTGCAGCCGCAATCCGACTCCAAATCGAATCCGCTCTTGCTCACAGAATCCCTTCTGCGCTGACGCCAGCGCAGAAGATGGTGCGCCCATTTGCAGCGACCGGCATCGAGACGCTCGATGAGCTTCTGAAGGGCGGACTACCGGTCGGAGCCATCAGTGAACTGGTTGGCCCGGAGTGTTCGGGACGGACCTCTGTAGCGC
>JBAWFD010000137.1:0-1561 GCA_049591615.1 Gammaproteobacteria bacterium
TGCAGAATGCGCCCCAGCGAGTACACGTCGCTGCGCACGGTCGCAGGTTCGCCCCCCACGACTTCGGGCGCGGCGAACGCCACGTAGTGCTCTGCGTCGGCTCCGAACTGCTCGGCCGCGGCATGAACGGGGACCGAGCCCGCTTCCGCGACGATCGGCTGCAGCGCGTCGTCGAGCAGCACGTTGCCCGGGAAGAGGCAGCCGTGCACGAACCCGCGCAGGTGCAGCCCCTCGACCGTGCGAACGGTTCGAAGCACGAACTCCACCCGTCGCCTCGAAGGCCACCGCAGCGCGGACAGATCGCGCGCGCTCCCGGCGGTCCACAGGTCCGTGAGGAATGCATCCCCCGACGGCGCGATCGCGCTCACGCGCAGTACGCCGGGCAAGCCGTCGCCGGCCGCGCGAATGGCCTCGGCCATCGTCGAGAAGAGCTTGCGCTGGGCCGTCGTGGCCTGCTCGGCCACCGTGACCATGGCCAGGTCCTTCTCGTCGGGCGCCGGCGTACGCACACGCCAGGTCCGAGAGAGCGGGCGCTCGCGGACGAGCGGCCCGAGCTCGACGCCGAGCGCCAGCGCCGCGCGCGATACCCGGATGTCCTCGATCGCCTTGGCGACCTGCGGGCCCACGGCGAGCGAGGAGTAGTACCTGCCGGACCGGTTCGAGGGCATCGCGTCGCCTCGCCCGGAACCATACGCTGCGGCGTCGGCTGCCGACAAACGCGCCGAGTAGGTCCGGCGCAGCACCCGCGGTCTCGAGCACGTGGGGCTCTCGTCGACCGACGGCCGACTGCCACCTGGCGCAGCCGGGGAGACGCCACAGGCGCAACACCGCCCGGGGCCGGATCCGGGAAGCCGTCGCGCAGAAATCTCGAACGAACGCAGGCCCTGCGGACTGGCTCGCGTCTTGCGAATGAGGTCGCCACGCGAGACGCACGGCCGCCACCCCCGCGGCAGGGCACCTCCGCTCAACCAGAAACTTCAGGGCAAAGGAGCCGTGTCATGGGCAAGAGCCGGAGCTTTCATCTTGGTGCATGGTCGTTGGCGTTCGGAGCGGCCGTCGTTCTGACCCCGGTCACCGCGGCGGCTCTTGGGCCGCTCCAGCCCACCGCCGCGGGGTGGGTCAACATCGACGTGGACAACAAGCTCCTCAGGGGCGACTCGACGGATCGCAACGCGCCCGTCAGCCAGGGTTGGACCAACGTCTCATCCATCGCGCTCATGGCGGAGAGCGTCAACGGCGGGCCCCCGCGCGTCTGGACGCTCAAGATCGAGCGGACGGTGACCTTGGGCGAGCAGGGCTTCAAGATCCCCATGAACAAGAAGCTCACGTTCATGGACGTCCTGCTCCGGAAGGCCGCCAGCGGGGGTTCGGCCCATTGGCTCGGCGTGACGCTGAAGGATCCGACGGTCAAGTCCGACACGGTCCGGTCGAGCACCGGCGCATCCACGGGCACCGAGATTCTGGAGGTGACCTTCTCGAGCCTCGAGGGCCGGCAATCGACGCAAACGTCGCAGGACACGGCCCTCCTCTACATCGCGCTTCCTGCCTGGTACGACCTGCT
>JBAWFD010000138.1:0-10123 GCA_049591615.1 Gammaproteobacteria bacterium
GTTGACCGGCTTTCATATATGGGCGTGAACTGTCAGGCTTATTGCGGAGGCGCACCTGCGGTGTCATCGAGCTTGATATCTTCCTGCTGGAAGCGCGCGCGGATGCGTTTCACCAATTCCGGTGCCAACACGTCCTTGCCCCACTGTTCACCATCCTGCATGCTGGCGTGGGCAATCTCGGGATTGTTCTGGATGATCTTCTGTCCGAGCGGCGTTTTATAGAAGGCGATCATCTGGCGCACATCCGCGTCGGTGTAGTACTGGGCATAGATCGGCACCAGCATCTCCACCAGCTGCTTGTTGATGGCCGGGTCCGCCAGCATGCCGCTGGTCTCTTGCTTGATGATGGTAAAGGCCTTGGGCGAGATGTCGGGGTGCGAGGCCTGCAGGTTGTTGATGATCTGCTGGGCGATGGCGTTGCCGAACAACTGTCCCATATGCGCGCCGCCGGTCATCTCGATGAGTTGCAGGATATCCGCACGCAGGGGCGCGGGTATCTGATCAGTGCCGGCGGCGAAAGCAGATGCCGGCAGCGTGAGCAACAGGGTGGACAAGAGGATGACTGATTTCATGGTGGTACCCGCCACATATATAAAAAGTATGGGAGCCTACCTGGCAACTATGACACGCAGATACCCGAGCGGCAATAAAAAAGCCGGCACTGGGCCGGCTTTGGGTAGAGTACGCGGGTCTCAGGCCTTGATTGCGCGGATGCGTTCGTTCAGGCGGCTCTTGTGGCGCGCGGCCTTGTTATGGTGGATCAGGCCCTTGTCGGCGATGCGGTCGATGACCGGTACGGCTTCCTTGTACGCGGCCTCGGCTTCGGATTTCTTGCCCTCAGCCGTGAGTTTCACCACTTTCTTGATGTAGCTGCGCACCATGGAACGCAGGGCGGCATTGTGCTCGCGATGCACCACCGATTGGCGGGCGCGTTTCTTGGATTGCTTGGTATTGGCCAAGTTGAAGACTCCTGAGACTTGACGGTTGACCGCCCTAAGGCGGCTGGAAAGGGTGCGTACTATACGGATTTGGGCCGGCCCGTGCAACGCACTCATCTAATGAAATTCGCATGTCTGCAGCTATCCGGCGCCGTGTCTGCGGCAGCTCGCATGGCAGCGACGGCGGAAGGCCGGTATCATTCAGGCCACTGAATTGTTTGGTTTTCAGGATTCCGTCCCATGTCTCGCGCTCTCTTCAAGGCCACCTCCCTGGTGGGAGGTATGACCCTAATATCGCGCATCCTGGGCTTCGCCCGGGACATGGTGCTAGCGCGCTATTTCGGCGCCGGCACCGTCATGGACGCGTTCTTTGTGGCTTTCAAGATCCCCAATTTCATGCGCCGCACCTTCGGTGAGGGCGCCTTCTCGCTGGCTTTCGTACCGGTGATCTCGGAATACAAAACCACGCGCGAGCATCATGAAGTCCAGGAACTGGCGGACCGGGTGGCCGGCAGCCTGGGTCTGGTGCTGGTAGGAATCACCGTCATCGGTGTGATCGCCGCACCGGTACTGGTGTGGATATTCGCACCCGGTTTTAGCGTCAACCAGAGCAAGTACGATCTCACGGTCGCCATGGTGCGAGTGACGTTTCCGTATCTGATGTTCATCTCACTGACGGCCTTCGCCGGCGGCATCCTCAACACTTACGGCAAATTTGGCGTACCGGCTTTCACACCGGTAATTCTGAATGTAGTGATGATTGCCGCCGCCATTTGGTTGGCGCCGCATCTCGCCAATCCCGGTATGGCACTGGCCTGGGGCGTGTTCATCGCCGGCATGCTGCAGCTGCTGTTCCAGGTGCCGTTCCTGTTCCGGCTCAAACTCATGCCGCGACCTAAATTCTCTGAGGGCCACGAGGCCGTGAAGCGCATCATGAAACTGATGCTGCCGGCGCTGTTCGGTTCCTCGGTGTCGCAGATCAACATGGTGGTAGACACGGTGATCGCATCGTTCCTGGCCACTGGCAGCGTCAGCTGGCTTTATTATTCCGACCGCCTCATGGAATTCCCGTTGGGCGTTTTCTCTATCGCGCTCGGTACTGTGATTCTGCCAAACATGGCGCAGCATTTCGCGGCGAAATCCGACGCCGGTTTCTCGGCGACCCTGGATTGGGCTCTGCGGCTCACGGCGGTGGTGGTGGTGCCCGCAGCCGTTGGTCTGCTGTGCCTGTCCGGACCGGTGCTGGTCACGCTGTTCCATTATGGCCAATTCAATACATTTGATGCGCGCATGGCCACCGTCAGCCTGTCGGCGTATGCGTTCGGTCTGTTGGGATTCACGCTGGTGAAAGTCTTCGCGCCGGGATTCTATGCGCGCCAGGATACGCGCACACCGGTCAAGATCGGAGTGATCTCGGTGATTGCCAACATTGTGCTCAACATTATGATCACCATCCCCTGGGCCATGAGCGGCGCGAGCGCGCCGCATGCGGGCCTGGCGCTGTCCACATCCCTGGCCGCGTTCATCAATGCCTGGCTGCTGTACCGTGGTCTGCGGCGTCTAGGTGTGTATACCCCGGCGTCCGGATGGCGCCCCTTGTTCTGGCGGGTGTTGATCGCCAACCTGGTCATGGGCGGGCTGCTGTGGCTGGGTGTCGGCAACCTGGATGTTTGGCTGGAGCGCAACGCCCTGCACCGCGGACTATGGCTGGCCTTCTGGATACTGCTGGCGATGGCTGCATATTTCGTGGTGCTGTTCATATGCGGTTTTCGCCTGCGGCATCTGCGGCGGGTGCAAGCCGCCTAGATGGGCGCATACCTTATATATAATCGCAGGCGCTGGTCATGGAGCTGATCCGCGGTCTGGTGAACCTCAAACCGCGGCATCGCGGCTGCGCCGCCAGCATCGGCAATTACGACGGCGTGCATCGGGGCCACCAGCATGTATTGAAGCAACTGGTCGGCCATGCCCGTGAGTGCGCGTTGCCAGCGGTGGTGGTGGTGTTCGAGCCCTCGCCGCAGGAATATTTCGCCGTCGCCGAACCGCCGGCGCGTCTCATGAGCTTTTGCGAAAAGTGGCTGGCGCTGGCGGAATGTGGAGTGGACAGGGTGGTGTGCCTGCGCTTCGATAACAGGCTCGCGCGGATGCCGGCTGAGATGTTCATCGAGCGCGTGCTCATCCAAGCTCTGGGCGTGCGTCAACTGGTGGTGGGCGACGATTTTCGTTTTGGCCGCGACCGGGGCGGTGATTTCGCCATGCTCAAGGCAGCCGGTGAGGCCTATGGGTTTAAAGTACAAGCGGCGCACACTCTGAGCGTGGCGGGAGAACGGGTGAGCAGCTCGCGTATCCGTGAGTACTTGGCTGCTGGCGAGCTGGAATCTGCGGCCGGACTCTTGGGTGTGCCATTTGCAGTGAGTGGGCGTGTGCTCCATGGCGACCGGCTTGGATATACGTTGGGATACCCCACGGCGAATATCCTGCTGAAGCGACGGGTCTCACCGGTACACGGGATCTTCGTGGCGGCGGTGCATGGTATCGGGGGGGGCGCACGTTTCGGCGCCGCGTACGTAGGCAGCCGGCCGGCGGTGAACGGCCACCGGGAGATGCTAGAAGTGTATGTGTTCGATTTCAGCGGTGAACTGTACGGGCAGCGCCTACAGGTGGAGCTGCTGCATCAGTTGCGCAGCGACGCGAAATTCGAGAATCTGGAAGCTCTCAAGGCGCAGATGGCGCGCGACGTAGGCGCCGCGCGCGCCTGGATGAGACAGCAGGGCATGGGTTGATAAACCGGGTATGACTTCTAAATAGGCAAACAGTGAGCAATTACAAAGACACCCTGAATCTGCCGCGCACGGCCTTCCCCATGAAGGCCAATCTGCCGGTACGTGAACCGGAATTGCTGAAACACTGGCAGCAACAGGACGTGTACCGGCTGATACGCACAGCGCGCGCCGGCAAGCCGAAGTTCGTGCTGTTGGATGGACCGCCCTACGCCAACGGCAACATCCACATCGGGCATGCCGTCAACAAGATTCTTAAGGATATGGTGGTTAAATCCCGCAGCCTGGACGGATTGGATGCGCCCTACGTGCCCGGCTGGGACTGCCACGGCCTGCCTATCGAGCAGCAGGTGGAGAAAAAGATCGGACGGGTGGGACAGAAGGTGGACGCCAAAGCGTTCCGGGCTGCGTGCCGCGCCTACGCGCATGAACAAGTGAGCCGCCAGCGCGAGGATTTCAAGCGCCTGGGCGTGTTTGGCGATTGGGAACATCCGTATCTGACCATGGATGCCAGCTATGAAGGCAATCAGTTGCGGGCTCTGGGCGAGGTGATCCGCCGCGGACACCTATATAAAGGTCTCAAACCAGTGCACTGGTGCCTGGACTGCGGTTCGGCGCTGGCGGAAGCGGAAGTCGAATACGAGGACAAGGTCTCGCCATCCATCTATGTGATGTTTCCAGCGGCCGATGAGCCGGCCTTCCTCAAGAAGATGCATGCGGGAAAATCACCCGGCAAAGGGACGGTCTCAGTACTCATCTGGACCACCACGCCCTGGACCTTGCCGGCGAACCAGGCGGTGGCACTGCAGCCCGGCGATACAGAATATGTGCTCATACAAACGAGTATCGATAACAAACCCCAACGCTTTCTGGTGGCCGCCGCCTTGCAGGAAAAGATTGCCAAGCAGTGCGGTTTCAGCATCGAAGCGGTGGTGGCGCACGCAAGCGGCGCCGATCTGGAGGGTTTGAAACTCAAACATCCATTCTATGAGCGCAGCGTGCCTCTGGTGCTCGGCGAACACGTGACCCTGGATGAGGGCACTGGCGCGGTACACACCGCTCCGGGCCACGGACGCGAGGACTTCGCACTGGGGATTCAATACAAGCTGCCGCTGGAAAATCCGGTGGACAGTCATGGGGTGTTCATCCCGGGCACACCGCTGTTCGCCGGCGAGCAGGTTTTCAAGGCCAATGCACACATCATCGAAGTACTGCGCGCGCATGGCAGCTTGCTGCAGCACGCGCCCTACACCCATAGCTACCCGCATTGCTGGCGGCATAAGACCCCGGTCATCTTCCGGGCCACGCCCCAGTGGTTCATCGGCATGGATCAGAACGGTTTGCGCCAGCAGGCACTTGAGGAAATCAAGAAAGTACACTGGACACCAGGCTGGGGCGAGCAGCGCATCGAAGGCATGGTGGCCAACCGTCCCGACTGGTGCGTATCACGTCAGCGCACTTGGGGCGTGCCGATCGCGCTGTTCGTACACAAGCACAGCAGTGATCTGCACCCGCGCACCGCGGAACTTTTGGAGCAGGTGGCGCAGCGCGTTGAGAAGCATGGCATCGACGCCTGGTTTGACATGGATGCGGCGGAACTGCTGGGCAAAGATGTGGCCGAGTATGAAAAAGTGCCCGACATCCTGGATGTGTGGTTCGATTCAGGCGTGGTGCATTATTGTGTGGGCGAGAAACGTCTCGGCATCGGCAGCCATCAGAAGGCCGATCTGTACCTGGAAGGCTCCGATCAGCACCGCGGCTGGTTCCAATCCTCGCTGCTGACCTCGGTGGCGATGCGCGGCCAGGCGCCGTTCCAGGGCGTGCTCACCCATGGATTCACGGTCGACGAGCAAGGTCGCAAGATGTCGAAATCCCTGGGCAACGTGATCTCGCCCCAGGATGTCATCAAGCATCTGGGTGCCGACGTGCTGCGCCTGTGGGTGGCGGCCACCGATTATAGTGGCGAACTCTCGGTATCCAACACCATCCTGGAGCATATGGCGGAAGCCTATCGCAAGATGCGCAATACGCTGCGTTACCTGTTGGCGAACTTGTACGATTTCGATCCAGCGACGAATGCCGTGTCGGCTGCCGACATGCTGATGCTGGACCAGTGGCTGCTGGAACGTGTGCGGCAGCTGCAGCAGGAAGTGCGTGCAGCCTATGAACATTACGAATTCCATCTTATCTATCAGAAGGTCTATCACTTCTGTGTGGTGGATCTTTCCGGCTTCTACTTGGATGTGGTCAAGGACCGGGAATACACCACCCAGGCCGACAGTCCGGCGCGCCGTTCCTGCCAGACAGTCATGTTGCATGTGGCCGAAGCCATGCTGCGCTGGCTGACACCGATACTGAGCTTCACGGCCGAGGAAGCCTGGCGTTTCATGCCCGGCGAACGCGCCGCTTCGGTTTTCGTTGCCACCTGGCACGAATTTCCACCGGCGACCGGTGTAGACCCTGTGTTGTGGGAGACGCTGCTCAAGGTACGCGAGTCGGTGAAGAAGGAACTGGAGTTCCTGCGCATGCTGGGTAGCATCGGCTCACCCCTGGATGCGGAAGTGGATTTGTATTGCGACCAGGAGCTTGCAAACAAGCTACAGCCGTTCGGCGAGGAACTGCGCTTCCTGTTCATCACTTCGTATGCGCGTATCCACGCTGCTGACCAGCGACCCGCCGATGCCAAAGCCTCGGAGGAAGTGCCCGGTCTGTGGGTGGTAACGCATGCTTCCACACATATCAAGTGCGTACGTTGCTGGCACCATCGAGAGGACGTGGGCTTGGATCCGTCGCATCCGGAACTCTGCAGCCGTTGCGTGAAGAATGTCACGGGCTCCGGCGAGCTCCGGAGGTTCATATGAGTGGCAAGCTGAACACCGCGGAATACGGTGCCTGGCGATGGCTGTGGTTATCGGCGGCAGTCATCGTGCTGGATCGAATCACTAAATACTTGATTTCCAGCCACCTGGGGTTATATGACTCGATCGTGCTGCTGCCGGTATTCAACCTGACCCTGATTCACAACACCGGTGCTGCCTGGAGCTTTCTGGCCGGCGCTTCCGGCTGGCAGCGTTGGCTTTTCATTGTCCTGGCGCTGGCGGTGAGCCTGGGCATCATTGTGTGGCTGCGTTATCTGCCACGTACACGGCATCGCTGGCGCGCGGCGGCCCTGGCATTGGTATTGGGCGGCGCTCTCGGCAATGTGATCGATCGCATAGCACACGGCTATGTCATCGATTTCATCCAGGTGCATTACCACGGCTGGTATTTTCCGGCGTTCAATGTGGCAGATTCCGCCATTACTGTCGGCGCCATCATGCTGGTCTTCGAAGGGCTGTTTTCCCCGCGTGTTAACCCGCCACGGTCTGCCGAAGATGGTGGAGTAAACTAGCCACAGGCATTCGCGGATATAAAATCCCCAATAAGGGATCGATAAATCTTTCGCCTTTAGGCGAAAATATTTGTCTTCTCATTCTCCCCCTGTGGGGGAAGGTTGGGATGAGGGACGGTGGTGGCGCGCGGCGCTGTCCGATTCCCCCTCACCGTGAGCCTCTCCCGGAGGGCAGAGGCCATAAATATTCAATCGGCTCTGTGGCCGATCAATCCAGCTTTTTTAGCAGGTGGGTTATTCATTATGCAGGTACTTCTCGCCAACCCACGTGGTTTCTGTGCCGGTGTCGACCGTGCCATCGAAATCGTGGAGCGCGCCCTTGAGATCCACGGAGCGCCCATCTATGTGCGCCATGAAGTGGTGCACAACCGGCACGTGGTGGAGCGTCTGCGCAGTATGGGCGCGGTGTTCGTGGACGAACTGCATGAAGTCCCGGATGGCGCCATTGTGATCTTTAGCGCCCATGGTGTAGCGCGAGCGGTGCGTGTGGAAGCGGAGCGCCGCGGTTTGCGAGTATTCGATGCCACCTGCCCGCTGGTGACCAAGGTGCATCTGGAAGTCAGCCGCTATGCGCGTGCCGGCCTGGATGTAGTGCTCATCGGCCATCAGGGCCACCCGGAAGTGGAGGGCACCATGGGTCAGTTCGATGCCGGTTTTGGCGGCGCAATTCATTTGGTGCAGACACCAGAAGATGTCGATCAGCTCCAGGTACGTGACCCGGCGCGTGTGACCTTCGTGACTCAAACGACCCTATCGGTGGACGATACCGCGCGCATCATCGAAGCACTGCGCCGGCGTTTTCCTAAGATACAAGCGCCGCGCAAGGACGACATCTGCTATGCCACCCAGAACCGCCAGGATGCAGTCAAGCAATTGGCGCGCGCTTGTGAAGTATTACTGGTAGTGGGCTCGCGCAATAGTTCTAATTCCAATCGCCTACGCGAGATCGCCGGGAGCCAAGGCGCAACCGCGTATCTGATCGACGGTCCAGACGATATCCAGCGCGCATGGCTGGCGGGTAAAGAGCGTGTGGGTGTGACCGCCGGCGCTTCAGCCCCGGAGAGCATCGTGCAGAAAGTGGTGGCGCGCCTGGGTGAATGGGGCGGTGCGACTATCCAAGAGACCCAAGGCATCCCGGAGCACATGATGTTTGCCTTACCCAAGGAATTGCGTAAACCGATGCCACACGCCTGACTCTCAGGGACAGGTGAGTGTGGTATCAGCATTGGGCGTATCCGAAATGCATATCCGTCCCATGACATTCACGATCAGTGCGCGATCGTTGCGCCCGTCTTCGGAACAGTAGCGGAACGTGCCATTGACGCTGCGCAGGTCCATGGGCCTGAAGGTGAATGAGTTGCGGTTGCTGACGATGGGTGTCTGCTTCCGGATCGGTCCATGTACCTGCAAGATGGGTTCGCCCGCATCTACCTGCGCCGTGCTGTCACGGTCGAGATTGTCGAAGATCAGCCAGCCACTGTTCCAGTCGCTGAGAGCATGATTGCAACTGACACCATCATCGCTCTTGCACATCACCACATAGCTGTTGCGGACGATGGCCGCATGGCGCGCATAATTGAGTGAAGTATGGAAGCCGTTGACCGTGGCGGCAGCCCGGTTGTGATGGATCATGCTGGTAAAGTTGGGTACTGCGATGCTTGCGAGTATCGTGACTACAGCCAGGGTCGTCAGTAATTCGAGAACGGTAAAACCCGCATCCGTGCGCATAACATCCTCCTTGGCAAACGCCCTGTTTCGCCCGTACCAGGATCGCAGTTTCAGGCCGGTCTTAGACCATATTAATTTTAGCCGTATCAGTCAACAACAAGCCCATTGATGAGCCATGATTCCGGGAGGCGTGGACAGTAGCTAATTCATGCGCCTATACTGGATCCAGTCTAGGCGGAGTATATAACCTAAGTGACTGATTCAACTGCCATATCGCTGAGCGGTGAAGCACTTGCGGCGCATCTGGCCACGCATGGAGTGACACCCACGTCCCAGCGGCTGAAGATCGCCGAGGTGTTGTTTCGCAAACCGCAGCATCTGTCGGCGGAGCAGATCATGGCGACTGTCAACCGCCAGCAGCCCAAGGTCTCCAAGGCCACGGTCTACAACACCCTCAAGCTGTTTTCGGACAAAGGCTTGGTGCGGGAAGTGATCGTGGATCCGGCACGGGTGTTCTACGATCCAACTGCTGGCACCCATCACCACTTCTACAACGCCGATACTGGCGAGCTGATGGATATCGAACCCGAACAGGTGAAGTTTGCACAGCTCCCGGAATTACCCCCGGGCACCCAGCAGGATCGCGTCGAAGTCATTGTACGGCTGCGGAGCAGCGGCAAGCGCTGAGATTTCCGTCACGCATGCGTTCCGATATACTGCGCGCCTTCAAAATCTGATTATAAGCCGGCGTAGCTCAGTTGGTAGAGCAACGCATTCGTAATGCGTGGGTCGGGAGTTCGACTCTCTCCGCCGGCACCATCAGATCAATAATTTATAAAAAATCATTTCTCTTATCTTAATCTATAAGCCCGTATTCAAGTCACCTGTTGTGTGATTATTTCCAGGGTCCGCCCGGAGACCATGATCTGTGGAATTCGCTTCCTTTCAGGAATGCCTCAAGAATCGGCGCGATGAGACCATGTGCGCTTGTAACCGCAAATTCAAGTGTGAGTACGTTCGAAAGCCTGCTGCCCGCTATGAAGCCGGCCCATTGTTGCTGTTTGACAGCATCATTAGCGAATTCTGGTGTTAGCGCAATAGGAGTTTCTTTAGGAAATTCCGTACCCCGACGATGAAATGTCGCTTTGATGGCAGCTGCCAGCTTCTCTCCGTTAAAATGTTCATGCATGGCGAGGGCCGCGATGTCGAAGAAATCTTTCATCCTACTGTTCGCCTGGCCGAGAACGACCATGGCATGGAACTTCTCCGCAATGGTGGTTTCAGCTTGGTAGGCCCGCAGCCTAGCGCCTGGCAGGCCCAAGAGGCTGGGGTAATCGAGCCAGACT
>JBAWFD010000139.1:0-38231 GCA_049591615.1 Gammaproteobacteria bacterium
CTGTTTGCCCATAAGGAAATCATTACCTGCGAGGTGTTTATCCAACAGCGCGAAACGGATATTCAGCTTATCCACGAAGATTTTTCTGGCTGCTTCTGGCATGGCGCTGTTAAACAACGGGCTAAAACCTTTGTGCAATTCGCTACTGATGAACGTCAGCCATTCGATAGTACGATACCGCTGCATGCTGCCGGGAGCAGCCAGCAAGCCCGGCTTGCGGTCGCCTAGATACTGCAGAATGGCTGCGTCTTCAGTCAGCAGCGAACCGTCATCCAGTTCGATAGCTGGCACATAACCCTTGGGGTTGATCTTATAGTAGTCCTCGCCGGTTTTAGCCAATTTATGCGTGTGCAGGTCCACCTGCACGGTCTCGAACGGCAGGCCAAGTTCCCGCATCACGATATGCGGGGCCATGGAACAGGCTGTGGGTGAGTAATAGAGTTTCATACACGTTACTCCTGAGTATTTGTTCGTTTGGATGAGCTGGCTTTTTAAGCGGCCTCGGATTGCAGTGGTGGATAATCGGTGTAACCCCTGGCACCGCCCTGATACAAAGTGTTCTGGTCAGCCTGCGCCAGGGGCGCATAGGCACGGAAACGTTCCGCTAGATCCGGATTGGCAATGTATGCTATGCCAAAAGCCACCAGGTCAGCCTGACCCTTGTGGATCACCGCATTAGCCTTCTCTTGGTCATAGCCGGTGTTGGTGACGAGTGTGCCGCGATAGATGGTGCGGAAATGCTCGCTGACGTTGGTAACCATATTGGGGATGGCCGAGAGATCCCCCTGGGCTTCGCGCAAGTGCAGATAGGCCAGGTTGTAGCTGGACAGCGCGCCGATGACGAAATCGTAAAGTGCGCGCGTATCGGAATCTGCCGGCACATTCCAGGTATTGGCGGGCGACAGGCGCACGCCCACGCGCTCCGCGCCGATGGCATCGCTAATGTCGTCCACAATCTCGAAAAGAAAACGCGCGCGGTTGGGCACGTCGCCGCCGTATTCATCCGTACGTTGATTGCTGCCATCGCGGAGGAACTGTTCGACGAGATAGCCGTTGGCGCCGTGGATTTCCACACCATCGAAGCCCGCGAGCATGGCATTAATCGACGCCTGCACGTAATCCTGCACGATGGCCCTGACTTCGGAGGTCTCCAGGGCACGCGCTGTGACTGTATCTTTGAGCCCCAACGGAGTGAACGACTTGGTACTGGGATTGATGGCGGATGGCGCCACCGGCAACGCGCCGTCGTGGAAGTCCGGGTGGGAAACATAACCCACATGCCAGAGCTGCGAGAATATATGCCCGCCGCGCACATGCACCGCGTCCGTGACTTTCTTCCAGCCGCGGATCTGCGCCTGTGAATGGATGCCTGGCGTATGCACATAGCCGACGCCCTGTTGAGATATCTGAGTGCCCTCAGTGATAATCAAACCGGCTGAGGCCCGCTGTGCGTAGTATTCGACGTGCAGTTCCGTGGCGGCCTGATCGCGGTTATAGGCACGCGAGCGCGTCATGGGCGCCATGACCACGCGGTTCGGCAATGCATAAGGGCCGAGCTTGACTGGTGTTAAAAGCGGTTGGGTATTCATGTTGCTTTCCTCATCGTCATTCATAAGTTTTTGCATATTTAAATAAACCGATATTAAACAACCTTAAAAATCCCCTTGCGGGGTTGCGCTGTGTGTTATCGCTTACAGATCCGTTTTGAGGAAATCTCCCAATGCCTTAAGCGCCTGCTCGTTGCGCTCATAGAAAGTCCATTGACCCTCACGACGGGCGACCACTAGACCAGCCTGCTCCAGGGTAGCCAGGTACTGGGAAGCCGTGGACTGGGAAAGACCCAGCTTGGCCTGGATCTCGCCGACGCAGACTTTGCGGCCACGGGCACTGCCCGATGGGCACTCGCCGAAGTGTTTATCCGGCTCTTTCATCCATTGCAGGATCTTGAGCCGGGATTCGTTGGCCAGCGCCTTAAAGACTTCCACCTGTTCCATGCATAGAGTATATCGGCTTTTTCCGATATGTCAATATTTGAGTTATTGGCTCAAGCCAAGTGCCTGAATTAGAACTGATCCTCGCTCAAGGCCAGCACCCCCACCGCCCCGCTGACGATGGATTCCTTGAGAGCCGGTGCTCGGGTCAACTCATGATCGGCATAGAAGCGCGCGGTGCCGAGCTTGGCCTGGTAAAACGCGCTTTCCCCGCCGCCGCTAGCAATTTTTTTCTGCGCGGCCAGGGCCGCGCGCGCCATCTGCCAGCCGCCGCTGACGATGCCGACCAGCATCAGGAACGGCACAGAACCGGCGGCGGCAGCTTTCACATCGCTGGCGTACTCGCCCACCAGCCAATTGACCACCTCTTCCAGTGCATCGATGCCCGTTTTGAGGCGTGAGTGGATGGCTTTCAGCATCTCGCCCGGGGCATTTGCCAGGTCTTTTTCAGTGGCACGCATCATGCCGATGAGCGCCTTGGCGGTCATGCCCTTATCGCGGGCGATCTTGCGGCCGATGAGATCCTTTGCCTGGATGCCGGTGGTGCCTTCATAAATGGTACTGATACGCGCATCGCGGAAATACTGGGCGACACCGGTCTCCTCGATATAACCCATGCCGCCATGCACCTGGATACCGAGGGAGGTGATGTCGATGGCATTCTCGGTGCACCAGCCCTTGACCACCGGAATCATCAGATCCACGAGAGCCTGGGTTTGCGCACGTTGCTGTTCGTCGGAGTGGTGCATGGCCCGGTCCAAGCCTGCAGCGGTCACGTAGGCCACCGCACGCATGGCCTCGACGCGGGCCTTCATGCTCATCAGCATGCGACGCACATCCGGATGATGGATGATGGTCACCGGTTGACCGCGGCGTTCGCTGATATCAGCACTCTGCACCCGTTCTTTGGCATAGGCACAGGCCTGTTGCCAGGCGCGATCGGCGATTCCCAGCCCCTGCACGCCTACATCGAAGCGCGCCAGGTTCATCATGATGAACATGTATTCGAGTCCGCGGTTCTCCTCGCCGATGAGATAGCCAATGGCGCCGTCTTTCTCGCCATAACTCAACACCGCCGTGGGACAGGCATGGATACCGAGCTTGTGTTCGATGGAAGCGCACTGCACGTCGTTGCGCTGGCCGAGGGTGCCATCCGCATTCACTAGGAACTTGGGTACCAGGAACATGGAGATGCCCTTGACACCGGCTGGCGCATCCGGGATGCGCGCCAGCACCAGATGGATGATGTTCTCGGTCCAATTGTGTTCACCGTAGGTGATGAAGATCTTCTGACCGCTTATCTTGTAATGATCGCCCTCGCGCTGCGCACGACAGCGCACTGCCGCCAGATCAGAACCCGCCTGGGGTTCCGAGAGATTCATGGTGCCGGTCCAGTCGCCAGAGATCATTTTTGGCAGGAACCGCTGCTTGAGTTCGGGAGAACCGCAGAGAATCAATGCCTCCACCGCGCCCTGGGTCAGCAGTGAGCACAGCGCGAACGACATATTGGCCGCCTGCCACATCTCCTGCACCGGCGCCGATACCAGTTGCGGCAATCCCTGACCGCCATGCTCTGCGGGGATGGCAAGTGCGTTCCAGCCATCCGCTACAAAACGCGTGTAGGCTTCCTTGAATCCCTTGGGCGTGGTCACTATGCCGTCCTGAAATTTGGCGCCTTCCTGATCACCGCTGGCATTCAACGGCCCACTTACTTCAGCAGCGAACTTGCCGGCCGCGTCCAGCACCGTATCCACCAGCTCTGGCGTGGCCTCGGCATATCCGGGGAGTTCGGCGACACCGGCTAAATCCGCGAGTTCGTTTAGGACAAACTGCATATCGCGCAACGGAGCGGTATAACTGGCCACGTAGGCCTCCTTGGAAAGTACATAATGAGCGGATTAAGGTCATTTTCGGGCAAAAGTCGCGCCGGGGAAAGTCCAACTGACCCAGATCAGCACCGAAAGAACACTGTTGGCGCATATTTATGCGCTAACAAGGATACAACATGCCCGCTGATAACTCTGAAATCGCAGAACTCTTCAACCGCTACGCGGACCTATTGGAGATCCAGGATGCAAATCCCTTCAGGGTGCGTGCCTATCGCAACGCAGCGCGGGTAGTGACCGGTTCAACCCGTGGCATATCGGAACTGGTAGCCGAAGGACGTGATCTGGACGAACTGCCGGGCATCGGCAAGGACCTGGCAGCCAAGATCGCCGTTATCGTGCATACCGGAAAGCTGCCACAACTGGAGCAACTGCAAAAACGCATACCACGGGCCCTGAGCGCGCTCATGCATCTGCCGGGACTGGGCCCGAAACGCGTCAAGCGACTGTTCCGGGAACTCAATATCCGCAGCTTCGAAGACCTCAAACGTGCGGCGCGCAGCGGCAAGCTTGGCGCATTACCGGGCTTCGGCGCCAAGACCGTGGCGCACATACTTGCCAGCCTAGAAAACCGCAGCCCAGGGCCGCAGCGCTTCAAGCTAGCCGATGCCGAACTGATCGCCACACCCTTGCTGGCGTATCTGCGCAAAATTCCCGGTGTGAGACGCGTTGAAATAGCCGGCAGCTACCGCCGCCGCCGTGATACCGTCGGCGACCTGGATATCGTGGTTATCGGCGCACGCGATTCGCCGGTGATGGCGCGTTTCGTGAAATACGATGCAGTCGCCACGGTACTGTCGAAAGGCACCACCCGCACGAGCGTGCAACTGCACAACGGCATGCAGGTGGACTTGCGGCTCATGCCGGAGGTCAGCTATGGTGCGGCGCTCTACTATTTCACCGGCTCCAAGGCGCACAACATCGCGGTGCGCAAAATCGCCGTGGCCAAAGGCCTCAAGATCAACGAGTACGGTGTGTTCCGTGGCCCCAAGCGTATCGCCGGGCGCAGCGAACAGGATCTGTTCGCTGCCGTCGGCCTGCCCTACATCCCGCCGGAGCTGCGCGAAGCCCGCGGCGAGATCGAAGCGGCGCGTGCCGGCACACTCCCCGATCTCATCAGCCTGACTGACATCCGCGGTGACCTGCATGCGCATACCATTGCCACCGATGGCCATGACACTTTGGCGGCCATGGTTGAGGCGGCGCGCGCACTTGGTTATGAGTACCTGGCCATCACTGATCATTCCCGGCACGTGAGTGTCGCGCATGGCTTGAATGCTAAGCAGTTGCTTGCCCAGATGCGCGCCATCGACAAGCTCAACAACAAGCTAAAAGATTTTCATGTGCTCACGGGGACCGAGGTGGACATCCTCGAGGATGGTTCACTGGACCTGCCGGATTCTGTTCTCATGCAACTTAACGTGGTGGTGGCAGCACTGCATTACAATTTGGATTTGCCCGCAGCGAAGCAGACTGCGCGCATTCTCAGAGCCTTCGAAAATCGTTATATACACATCCTTGCGCATCCCACCACGCGTCTCATCAATGCGCGCGGCGAGATAACCGCCAATATGGATAAGATCTACGTGGCCGCGGCCGCGACCGGCGTGGCCATGGAGATCAATGCCAATCCGGATCGTCTGGACCTGGACGACGTGCATGCGCGCGCTGCCCACCAGGCCGGTTGCAAACTGGCAATCTCCACGGATGCCCACACGATTGCGGGTCTCGGCTGTATGCGCCTCGGCATTGATCAGGCACGGCGTGCATGGCTGGAAGCCAGTGATGTGCTGAATACTATGCCTTATAGCCGGTTGCTCAAGGCACTGGCGCGTTAGACGCGCGATGGTGCTCTGGCATCGGTCACCAGCTGGTGGAACAGCGAGGACTCGCGCTTGTAGAAGCCCTCAGTGTGGAAAGAATCCTCGAGTTTCAGGTATTCATAATCCAGATGATGGCAAAGCTCATGCAGGAAGGTGCGCAGAAAGCTCCTGAAGGCTACCACCTGCTTACGTTGTGCGGTACGCATCCACAGGGTGATCTTGGCAACCTTGAGCTTGCCTTCCACACCTTCATAAAAACCGTGCAATTCACCGTAATCGTTCGCAGGCCTGGCAGCCATGACCTTGATGTTCACCGGCGGTGTCTTGAGCTGCAATAAAATACCAGCCGCCAGCTGCCTGCAGACCGCTTCCACCACCACGCGCTTGTCGCTTAGGAGAGCCACCGACAGTTTCTCTGTCATCGGCCACAGCGGCACGGGTTCCGGCAACACGACGGCTTCGATCCTGTCACTGGCCAGATAGATGCGCTGGTTCTTGGCGCTCAGGCGCTTGTAGTAGTTAAAGACCATGGACCATTATGATAACCGCATGAAGCATAAAAACCTGCTGGTACGCGTATGCGGCGGACTCGCTTTTGCGGGCGTGCTATTCTTTTTCCTGGTCGCTGCAATCCTACAGTTCCTGCGTCTGGATTACAGTTTCATGGGCACGCCCCTGAGTTTCTACCTGCTCGGCCCCTACAGCGGCTGGCTGCATACAGCCTTCGACGCACTCGCCGTCGCCATCGCCTTGCTGGCGATTGGCTGCTACATCGCCAGTACTCCGCAGGCGCGCAGCGCCGCCACCCTGGTGCTGTTCATGTTCGGTGCCGCCGGGGTCGTGGTGACAGCCCTGGCCTCCACAGATACCAGCGATCAGTTGACTTTGCACGGCAGTATCCATTTGCTGGCGGCGGCCTTAGCCTTCATCGCTACCAGTTTCGGCATGCTGGTCCAGTCGTGGCGCTTCCGGCGGGATTTGAACTGGCATAAGCGATTCCGGCCTGCCCTGCAGCTGGCAGTTTTCGAATTCCTGGTATTGTTTACGTATGCACTGGCCCATATCTCGGCGAGCGGTTTCATGGAAAAGCTTACCATCGTGCTGATCTTGCTGTGGCTGGGCCAGACCGCATTCTGGCTAAGTACAGCACGCCGGGAGTGATGGCCGTTATACTTTTGCATCTCATCCGGCAATTACGCACCTCATGAGCCGCTGGCGTCCCGCCCCACCGAAATCTTCGCCCTACATCACCCGCGAAGGGTATGTACGTCTTGAGCAGGAGCTCAAAGAATTATGGCAGCGACGCAACGAAGTCGTGCAGGCCTTGTCGGCGGCCGCGGCCGAAGGCGACCGTTCCGAGAATGCGGAATACATCTACCGCAAGAAACAACTGCGGGAACTGGACCAGCGCATCGGCTATTTGCAAAAACGCATGCCCAAACTCCGAGTCATCAGTGATCCGCCATCGGACAAACAGCATGTGTTCTTCGGCGCCTGGGTGACGGTCGAGGATAAAAACGGCCGGGAATTTCGCTATCGCATTGTCGGAAGTGACGAGCTGGACCCGGCCAAGGGGCATATCAGTGTCGACTCACCTATGGCATGTGTGCTATTGAAACACGCGCCGGATGACGAAGTGCGCCTGCTCACGCCCGAAGGCGAAGTACGTTATTTCATCACTGCGGTGTATTACGCAGAGGAACCCGGTAAATAGGTCCCGACGCTATACACCCAGGACTTGAAACCTCTGCGCCAAGCCCCAATTCAACAGCAGCTGGCATCCATACCCGGGAAATGTCATGGTTGAAGCGTTGCACATCACCTGTCCGGATTGCGGAGCGGTAAACCGCGTACCCGCTGCACGGCTCAGCCAAACTCCCAAGTGTGGCCAATGCCACGCACCCTTGTTTAACGCCGGCCCGCGCACTGTGCGTGATACAAATTTCCAAGCCTTGATTCTGCATACGGATCTGCCGGTGATCGTGGACTGCTGGGCGCAGTGGTGTGGGCCCTGCAAGATGTTCGCGCCGGTGTTCGAACAGGCCGCTAAAACCCTGGAGCCGGATTTCCGCCTGCTCAAACTCGACACTGACGCCAATCCCCGGACCGCCGCCGCTCTCAATATCCGCAGCATCCCCACGCTTATCGCCTTCCGCAATGGGCGTGAAGTTGGACGCACGTCAGGTGCCATGCCACTGGCCGGATTTCTGCAATGGGCAAAACAATTCGCCGGTTGATTTAAATTAGCCCCTGTTGCCAAACAACTTCTGCAAGGCGTCTTTGGCCTGGTCAGCTGCGCTGTGGTCCGGCGCCTTCCAGGCATTGCTGCGTGGCTGGAAGAATTCGCAGAAATTGGCGCGCTGCTTGTCTTTGGGTGGGTCGGCGCGTGGTTCACTACAGCTCTCGGCCTTGCGCATATCAAAGAAAACGCATAGCTGGCACACGTGCAGTTCCGCGCGGCAGACCAAACACTCGGAGATCCGTGACAGCGGCATGGGCACATCCTTCAGGGATGCGCCACATTTCCAGCAGATCAGAACGTCGCCCACGTCACTCACGCCCAGGCGGCTTTGGTATCCGTGGGGGCGTGGTAGTAATCGCTTTCTTCCGAGAACTGCTGGATGAGTTTTTTGAGTTCTGTCTGGCGCAATTCTGCGGAGGACACCGGCGCACAGTCCTCGCACATGGGATCCTCGCAGGGCTGGCGTGAATACAACCAGTAATGAATGGCCCCGGCCAGCAGACCGTCGGCGATGTCCCACATATCCGCCTCAGGATGTTCATCCGCAAAATGGTTGGCCAACTCCACGGCTTGCTGTGCGGCCGTATCAAACAGAGAATTTTCAGTGTCCATTGTCTTGAACCAGCTGCCTTAAAGAAGCGGCTATTCTACTCTCGGTTATATTGCCGGTATAACTTCAGATAGCGGGCGGTCAGACTGGCTGAGTCCGGTGACGGTAATCCACGTGACGCGCGCCTAGATACTCGCGAATGTAGATAAAGCAGTCCTCATGTCGTCCCACATGCTCCGGGGGATGTATTCCCGGTTCGCGATATTTGTCTTCTAAAAGCAGGACGGCAGCGGCGGCACAAGTAAAACCGGTAGTACGCGCCATGGAAGAAAAACCGGTTTCTGGATCGTATTGGTCTAGCAGATCCCATACATGACGCACAGATTCACCCTGCTCTTGGCCTTCAACCGTCACGCGCATCACCGTCAGTTCCGGCTCGCCGGGCTCGAGCTTCCATTGTTGCAGCAGTAGTTGAGCGGATAGATCCAGCGGCCGCACACGGGCGCCTTTGATCTCGACCGCGCCGGTAGCGAAAAAACCCGCCAGTTGCAGCGCCTCGATGAGTGCCACATGCCCTGGGTAGCGTAGGGTCTTCTCGGACATCTCTGGGATATGCGCCATAGTCTTGAGCAGCGAGCGTAAGCCGTCGGTATTGAAGGCCTCGAGCGTGCCGACGCCCTCAAATTCCCGCAGCTCCCGTTCGGTGAGCGCCGGCAAAATCACCAGCTTGCCGCCGCGCTGCAAACGTGCTGGCCGAGTGTATTCCTCGATCACATCGATGGGTGAAAACGGGGCCTTATAAAAAAATGGCGGTTTGGGGTGCTGCGGCAACCCACCGACCAGACACTCGAAACGCGACACCTGCATGCAGGCGTCGTGATGGCCGAGGATGAGATTATCCATACCGGGTGCCACCCCCATATCCACCAGCGCTGTCACGCCCTTGTGTTTGGCAAGCGCACCCAATTCCAGGGCGTCCTCCGGAAAGAAGGAGATATCCACGACCTGCTTACCGGCCTCTAGCAGCGTCTTGAGTGTCCGATAACCCATGAATCCGGGCACTGCGCACACTACCAGCGCAAACGGTTGCACGTAGGCTGCTAGCGCCTGCGCATCGCCGATGTCCAGCCGCCGGGTCTTGATGCCGCATTTCGCCAGCCGTCCCAGTGCCGTGTCGCTTATGTCTGCCGAGGTGACCTCATATTGTTGCGCCAGATCCTGGGCGATCACGCCACCCACCATACCCGCGCCGAGAACACAGATGCTTTTATCATTTCCCATTAGCTGCCCGCCCAAGCTGCACCAATACAGCGCTATCATAAAGGCAGGCTGGCGTTCGATGACACCAGGACCGGAAAATCCGCGATTCTGCTAACCTAGCATCCGACTTTTCACTTATATCAACCGGGCAACCCTATGGCCAGCGAACCCAAAAACCTCGATATCCAGATGCATCCTGAGCAGCTCTACCAGGAAGAGGTATTCACCGACCGCAGTGTCGGCACCATCCAGCGACTTACGCCGGTGACCCGTGACGGCGGTCCGGACCAGACCCGGCCAGTGGTGTACACGGGGCAGACCCAGATCCTCACGCCCATGGGCACCCTGCCCATCAGCTTCGAAATCGAGGCCAAGTCCCTGAATGAAGCTGCGCAGAAATTCGGCGACGGTGCCAAGGCTGCCATCGAGCAGACCATGAAGCGGCTGGAGGAACTGCGCCGCGAGGCTGCATCTTCCATCGTGCTTCCGGGCAGTGCCGCTGGCGCACCGGGGGCTATCCCCGGCGGTGGCAAGATCCGCATCCCCTGATCTCGGCCTAGCTTAACGAAGCTACAGCCACAGATGACTGGAAACGGTTAACGGCGCAATCCATACTAATACGGCTTGATCTGAATAGTGGAGCGCTCGCCTAGGCGCCAGCCAACATCTTATCTTCTACGATGGGAGTGAAGAACATGAGCAAGGGTATGGAACGGAAAAAAGAGACCAAGAAAAAACCGGTCAAAACCATGAAGGAAAAGCGCGCCGAGAAAAGAGCTAAGCGCGAAGCCCGCGGCTTTTAAATAACTGAATAATCTTTGCTCGGGAAATTCCGCCATATTCGTGGTGGCGGAGATTGCTGTCAGCGATAGAGATTCTGGATTTCTTCGAGCGCAGTACTGCCGGGACACAGTTCCTGATACGGCAGATCCCGCAGCGCTTCGCTTACGGTGTTGCTGATATCGTGCATCTCGCGCTGATCCTCATCTATATATAACAGACCGGTGACGATCTCGCCGCGCTTCTGGTGCGCATGCAGATAACTGTAGGCCTGTGCCCGGTCCGTGGGGTTGTAATCCTTGGAAACCTTGCGTAGCACCACGGTACTGCCATCGTGCAGCACCACCGGCATGGCCTCGCCGTCGTCATAGGCCGCACGGATCGGTTTCTTTGACAATACAAAATCGGCATGTACCGCTGGATGATAGAACTGGCGGGTATGCGCATAGCTTTTGGTGGAATCCTCGTGGTCATTGAAGGTCACGCATGGCGACAGCACGTCGAGCATGGCAAATCCGTTGTGCATGAGACCGGCCTTGATGAGCGGCACCAGTTGCTGCTTGTCGCCGGAGAAACTGCGTGCCACGAAACTGCCACCGAGCGTAAGCGCGGCGACCACCGGGTCAATCGGCGGCTGCTGGTTGACTTCACCCTTCTTGGCTTTGCTGCCGACATCCGCTGAAGCTGAAAATTGGCCCTTGGTGAGACCATACACACCGTTGTTCTCGATGATATACAGCATGTTGAGATTGCGGCGCAGCACGTGGATGAACTGACCGAGACCGATGGACAGGGAATCGCCATCCCCGGAGATGCCGACATAGTAGAGATTACGGTCGGCGGCGTTGGCGCCGGTGGCGATTGAGGGCATGCGGCCGTGCACGGCGTTGATGCCGTGCGCCGGCGACAGGAAATAGGCCGGCGTCTTGGAGGAGCAGCCGATGCCGCTCATCTTGGCGACCTTGTGGGGTTCGATGTTCAGTTCCCAGAAGGCCTGGATGACCGCCGCGGTGATGGAATCATGTCCGCAACCAGCGCACAGAGTCGACATACTGCCTTCGTAGTCGCGCAGTGTGAGCCCTACATCGTTGCGCAGCAATTTTGAATGGCTGACTTTGGGTTTCTGCATGAAACTCATGCTGCCACCCCCTTGGCAAGCGCCGCGCTGATGCCACTGACGATGCAATGCGCATCGATGGGCATACCGCCATAATGCAGAATGGAGGTGAGTTTATGCTTCTCCACGCTGGTTTCCAGCAACAACAGTGACTTCAACTGGGCGTCGCGGTTTTGTTCCACTACGAATATAGGTTCGTGGTTACTCAGAAATTCTTCCACTTGCCGGTTGAAGGGGAAAGCACGCACCCGCAGGTAATTCACCTCCGTGCCTTCACGCGCCAGCAAGTCCAGTGCCTCATGGACCGCACCGTCACAGCTGCCGAGCGACACGATCGCGGTCTGCACGCCTTTTTTGCTGCGGATCACCGGCGCCGGTACCAGCTGCTTGGCGGTATCGAACTTGCAGCGCAGCCGGTCAAGTACGTCCTGATACTCGGCGGCATCCTCGGTATACGCACCGTTGCGGTTGTGACCGGAACCGCGTGTGAAATATGCGCCTTTGGCACTCATGCCAGGATAGGTGCGGTAGCAGATGCCGTCACCGTCGCTGTCGATATAGCGCCGGAATATCTGCATGCTTTCCAGTTGTTCACGGGAATAGACCTTGCCGCGGTCGGGCACGTAGCCCGGATCCCACTTGACCTTGGGCACCATCCAGTCATTCATGCCGATATCCAGATCGCTCATGACGAACACCGGGGTCTGCAGGCGCTCGGCCAGATCGAAAGCGGTCACTGCGAGCTCAAAACATTCGGCTGGATCCGCGGGGAACAGCAACACATGGCGGGTGTCACCGTGGGAAGCGTAGGCACAAAACAGCAGATCACCCTGCTGGGTGCGGGTGGGCATGCCTGTGGACGGTCCCACGCGCTGCACGTCGAACAGCACCGCCGGGATTTCGGAGTAATACGCGAAACCGATGAACTCGTTCATCAGCGAGATGCCGGGACCGCTGGTGGGGGTGAAGGCACGCGCGCCGTTCCATGCGGCGCCCAGCACCATGCCGATGGCCGACAGTTCATCTTCCGCCTGCACGATGCAATAACGGTGTTTGCCACTGACCTTGTCCACTCGATAGCGTTCGCAAAAATCCTTGAATGCATCCATCAGCGAGGTGGAAGGCGTAATGGGATACCAGGCACCGACAGTAGCGCCGGCATACACACAGCCGAGTCCCGCCATGGTGTTGCCATCCACCATGATGTGGCCGTCGGTGGCCTGCATGTGCTCGAGCCTGGGGGGCAGGGGACAGTCGCAATGTTCCTTGGCGTAGTTATAACCGAGTTCGATGGCTTTGAGGTTGCCGGCAATGAGTTTCTCTTTGTCGGCGAAAGTTTCCTTGAGCAGTTGTTTGATCACATCCATGTCGACGTTCAGTAATGCCGCCAAGGCGCCCACATAGCAGACATTCTTCATGAGGATGCGGGCGCGTACGTTCTCGAATTGGGTGTTTACCAACTGCGCCAGGGGAATGCCAATGACAGTGATATCTTCACGCACCAGTTGTTTGTCCCGCGGCCAGGTGGAATCGTAGAGCAGATAGCCGCCAGAACTCACGTCCGCCATATCCTGAGTGTAGGTCTGGGCGTTCATCGCCACCATAATGTCCACCCGCCCGGAACGCGCCAGATAACCCTCACGGCTGACGCGGATCTCGAACCAAGTGGGTAAGCCCTGGATATTGGATGGAAAGAAGTTCTTGCCGACCACCGGGATACCCATGCGGAAAATAGCCTTCATCAACAGACCGTTGGCACTCGCTGAGCCGGTGCCGTTAACGTTGGCGATCTTGATGACGAAATCGTTGACGCGTGGCTGCATAGATTCAGGCAGTGCGCCGTTGCGGCGCTGGCTGCGGGCTCTGGTCGCCGGCATACGGGATCTTGAGTGTGGACTTCTGCATATCCCAGGCGGCTGTGGGGCAGCGTTCTGCGCATAGGCCGCAGTGCACACACTGGTCCTCGTCTTTGACCATCACTCGGCTGGTCTGCTTGAGCGCTGCGGACACGAACAACGGTTGCTGGCGATTGTCGGCCGGCGCTTTGAGACGCCCGCGCAGATCATCCTCATCGCCGTTGGCGGTGATGGTAAGACAGGCGGTGGGACAGACATCGATGCAGGCGTCGCATTCGATGCATAGCGGCGCGAAAAATACCGTCTGGATATCGCAGTTCAGACAGCGTTCGACTTCGATCTGGGTCTGTTCGGCGTTGAAACCCAACTCCACTTCGATGTTGATCTTCTTGAAACGTTCCTTGAGGCTCACATGCGGCATCAGGCGTCGTATCGATGGGTCGAAACTGTTGCTGTAACTCCACTCGTGGATGCCCATCTTGGTACTGGCGAGATTCATGGCGTATGGCAGGCGCACATTCAAATCTTCGCCATGGCAGAATTTATGGATGGAAATCGCGGCCTGGTGAGCGTGTTCCACAGCCCAGATGATATTCTTGGGTCCGAATGCCGAGTCGCCGCCGAAGAACACACCCGGCAACGTGGACTGCATGGTTATCTTGTCCACCACCGGCACGTGCCACTGGTCCAGTTCAATACCGATGTCTGACTCGATCCACGGGAAGGCATTCTCCTGGCCGATGGCCAGCACGATGTCGTCGGCGGGATAAAACCTTTCACCCAGTACCTTGGATTTCATCTTGCCCTTGTCATCGTAGTATTCCAGCACCTCAAAATTCATACCGGCGACGTGGCCGCTTTTGAGCACGATTTCCTTGGGCGAGTGGCACTGGATGATCTCGACATTCTCCTCAATGGCGTCTTCCATTTCCCAATCAGAGGCCTTGAGATGGGTGAGCGGCTTACGCGCCATGACTTTTACATTATCCGCCCCGATCCTGAGTGAGGTGCGGCAACAATCCATGGCGGTGTTGCCAGCGCCGATGATCAGCACTTGCCGCCCTATAGCATCAATGTGTCCGAAGGCTACGGACTCTAGCCAGTCGATGCCGATATGGATATGCGCGGGATCGTCATTGCGGCCGGGGATTTCGAGGTTCTTGCCGCGTGGTGCGCCGCTGCCCACGAAGATCGCTTCGAAACCTTCCTGCAATAAGGCTCGCATGCTGGTGATGGACTGGTTGAGCCGCAGATCCACGCCCATGTCCACGATCAAACCTATCTCTTCACTCAGCACCTGTGCCGGCAGGCGGAACGCCGGGATGTTGGTGCGCATCAAACCGCCCGGTTCGTGCTGCTTTTCGAACATCACCAGCTGGTAGCCGAGCGGCAAAAGGTCGTTGGCGACCGTCAGCGAGGCACAGCCGGCACCAATGCAGGCGATGCGCTTGCCGTTATTATGCTTGGGTATCTTTGGCAGCAATCCGCTGATCTCACCTCTGTTATCCGCAGCCACGCGTTTCAACCGGCAGATGGCCACCGGCTTCTCATCCACGCGCCCACGACGGCAGGCGGGTTCACACGGCCGGTCGCAGACACGCCCCAGGATTCCCGGGAACACATTAGATTCCCTATTCAACATGTAGGCTTCGGTGAAACGACTCTGGGCGATCAGACGGATGTACTCAGGAACGTTGGTGTGGGCTGGGCAGGCCCACTGGCAATCCACGACCCGGTGAAAGTAGTCGGGATTGGAGGTGTCGGTAGGCTTCACAAATGCTCCGGCAGCGGGTTTTGGGGGGTCGCGCTGCTTACAGTCTTTCTAAAGATCAAAGACCGGCGAAGTTCGCGTCCCAATCACATGTGATTATCATAGACTACTGCAGTAAAAAGAGAAGTCCGGACATTCTTAAATCGTCAAAATACACAAACTGATCAAGGCCAAAGGCAAGATCAGTCGCGGACCCTCAGCTCCCTGATCTGGCCATCATCGTAGGCAGGGTCCGGTCATCCCGGCTGGAGCGTTTTTGCGCATACATGGAGCGGTCAGCTTCATGCAGGGCGACTTCGATGTTATCCATGCTGCTGAAGTCCGCGGTACCGACACTGGCCCGTAACTTGATGAGCGCTCCGCTATCGCTTAATTTGAGCGAAGGTGCGGTGGCGATCAGTTCATGTATGCGCGGGCCGGCGATGCTCGCCACCGTGCGCGGCATGACGATCAGGAACTCATCGCCGCCCAGGCGGTAGAGCTTGTCCGAGGGTCGCAAGCCTGCGCGCAATACTGACGCAAAATGCTTGAGCAGCGCATCGCCGTATTTATGGCCGTAAACGTCGTTCACATCCTTGAGGTTATCCATATCCAGAACCGCCAACGTGCCGAAGGTGCCTTTGGCATCCTCGAGACCCGCGCCCTCATTGAAGGCGCGGCGGTTATAAGCACCGGTCATGGAATCCAGCAAGGATTCCCGCAGCAATTGTTCGTGCGCGATACGTAGCTCGCGATGCACGGTGTCGATCTCACGCTTGGCGTCCTCGAACAGCACTAGCACCATGCCAAAGGCCAGCAGCATGCAGAGCGTCAGATCGAGGTAATTATTGGGGCCATTGAGCAAACTGCGCAGGTTCAGACCGATATGTGCACCCGGTATAACGTCTTCCAGCAGCGCGGCCAGGTAGACCAGCCATAGCGCCAGGCTCGCAGCCAGCACGATGCCAGTGGTGCGCGTGCCCAGGCTGCGACGCGGCGTCGGCAGACTCAACATGGCCACGCTGCAGAAGGAATACACCACCACGTTGCACAGTCCCTGCCAGAACATGATGGCGTGCAGAGACGGGGAGAACGTCACCGAAATCAGGGAAAAAGCGCCAATTGCAGCCCATAACCAGCGCATCAAACCAAGAACCGCATGCGACATGCCCTTGAGGTAAAGCAGTATGCCGCGCAACAGCAGCACGATAAAGGCCAATTTGCCGAACTGGTAGACGAAATAGCAGATATTGGCCCACCCACCCGTCTCGAACCCAGATCCGAAGATGACCGGGAATACATAAAAGCGGGTCACCAGGGCAATCAGGGCCACGGCAAATGCCAGCCAGGCATTGCTCCAGGCAAAGAAGTACGGCCGCCGAGCGGCATGCCGCCGCAACAACATGAAAAGCACGACCAGCAAGATGACAGCTGCCATCTGGCTGATAAGCCCGAAGCTCACCAATAGCTGTGATCCAGCGACTTCATTCGCCCCCAACGCCGACTCCCTGCCCTCTATCGATAAACCTGAAAACAGGCTTAATTTAAGGTTGTTTTAGATTTGGCAGATGATGCACCTGACATAATTCCCTCACAAGTCCGCCCATCGGCATAACTGCACCGTTGATACCCTACCGCCCTCTGGACAGCGCGCTGCAGTTTCTGCACACTTGAAACGCTGCACTCAACATAAGGTGTCCTGTCGGCCCGCACCAGACTGGGCTCAAAGGAGACCGGGAGACTTGATGGCGATTGCCACCATGGCGGATACGCTAGTACCCAGCCGCGACGTCGGTCCCCTGGTCAAGGCCGAACTGACCAACCTCCTCTATCACAATACCCGCGGCACACATCTGGCCGGGGTAATTGTGAGCGTGTTGCTGGTGGCGCTTTCCTGGCGCACCCCCATCAGCCACCCTATTCTGATGGCTTGGCTCGTCTTTATGCTGGCAGTGGAGATCGGTCGCGGGCTGTTGAACCGGCGCTTCCGCCAACGCAGCATCGAAACCATACGCGCGCCCCTGTGGGAACGGCGTTTCCTGACGGGCAATCTGTTGACGGCCTGCGGCTGGGGCCTGGCGGGGATATCGCTGTTCCCTTCCGGGGATGTGGCCCACCAGATGTTCCTCGCCACCATCATCATGTCTGCGTGTGCGCTGGCAATGCCAGCACTGGCGCCTTCCCTCAGGGGTTATACGGTTTTTTCTTGCGTGGCGGCGCTACCGCTCATCGCCAGACTGGCGCTGACCTTTTATGCGGTGCAACTGGCGGCCGCAGTCCTGGCGTGTGTCATGCTGGCGCTGTTGTTACGCATGGCCATCGGCATGCACAAACGTCTGGTTGAACAACTCAATACCCGCTTCGCTTTCGCGGATATCGCCGATGAACTGCGCACTGAGATGGCTGACCGCAAACGCGCCGAAGAACAGCTGGTGCAGCTTGCAAATTATGATTCCCTCACCGGCCTGCCGAATCGTACCTTGTTCGAGCAGAAACTCAGCAACGCCATCAAGCGTGCGCGGCGCGGTGATGCACAACTGGCAGTACTGTTCGTCGACCTGGACAGGTTCAAGCACATCAATGATTCGTTGGGTCACCCGACCGGCGACCAGGTATTGAAACGCGTGGCCCAACGCCTTAAACGCTGCATCAAGGATCGCGATACAGTGGCGCGCCTATCGGGCGATGAATTCATCGTGCTGGTGGAGCATGTGGATAAACGCAAGGATGTCTCGCACCTTGCGGAACGCATACTGCGTACTCTTGCCAAACCCATGTTGCTGAGCGAGACCGAGTTACGCGTCACCGGCAGCGTGGGCATCACGCTGCTGGCAGCTGACAGTCCGGATGCCAAGAGCTTGCTCGCCAATGCCGATACTGCGTTGTATCGCGCCAAACACCGTGGCCGCAACAGTTACCAGTTCTTTACGCCCGATATGCATGAGGCCGCGCTCAAGCGCCTGAAACGTGAAGTGGAATTGCGCAAAGCTCTGACACGCGGTGAACTGGTGCTGCATTATCAGCCGCTGTTCGATGTATTGAAGGGCGAGATCATGGGGCTCGAGGCGCTTTTGCGCTGGCATAGTCAGGCATTCGGCCTGATAGCCCCTGCGGAATTCATCCCATTGGCCGAGGAAACCGGTCTTATCATTCCCATCGGTGAATGGGTATTGCGTGAAGCCTGCAAACAAGCAGTCCTCTGGCGCAGTATTTATGGTTCTGAATTCCATATGGCGGTTAACCTGTCAGCCCGCCAGTTCACAGTACCGAATTTGGCCAGCATTGTCGGACGCATCCTCGGCGAAAGCGGTCTGCCGCCTCAGGCCTTGATACTGGAAATCACCGAGAGCGTCACGCTGGCCAACGAGGAGAGTAATCTTAAGGAACTCTCCAAACTCCGCAGCATGGGCATCAGCCTGGCGCTGGATGATTTCGGTACCGGCAATTCCTCACTCGCCTATCTCAAACGCTTTCCGATCGACGTGCTCAAACTGGATCGCAGTTTTGTCAGGGACGTGGCTTTGAATCACGAAGATGCCGCGGTGGCGCGCGCCACCATAAAACTTGCCAATGCCCTCGGCCATCGGGTGGTGGCGGAAGGTGTGGAGAACGCAGCCCAGCTCGAATGGCTGCAAATGGAAAGTTGCGCGCTTATCCAGGGATTTTTGCTGAGCGAACCGCTGGATGTGCATGCCTGCGAGAAACTCATGACAGCCAGAACACGCGCCAATAATCCGCCGGTATCAGTCAAAGTCAATTAAGCAAAGTGGCTTATAACAGGCGTGAATACGGGCCGGCGCATCTGCTTACATGCCTGAACATACGCCAGAAACAAAGAATGTGCGTCCATGGGCTTCTTCAATGACTTATTGAAACATCTGCAACCGTATCTCGTACATTACGGTTATCCGGTTTTATTTATCACCATTTTCGTCGAAAGTTTCGGGATACCGGCGCCGGGGCAGACCCTGTTGATTGCCGCAGCCATACTGGCTGTGCATGGCAAACTCAGCATTGGCCTGGTATTGCTTACGGCGTTCCTGGCCGCGGTCAGCGGCGATAGTATCGGTTATTGGATCGGAAATCTGACAGGCCGCCGACTGATCCTACGCTTCAGCAAATATGTGCGTATCGGCGAGCCGCAGGTTCGCCGCATGGAAGCGATGTTTGATAAATATGGCGGCTGGTTCGTGATCTTCGCGCGTTTCGTCGAAGTCCTGCGCCAGGTCAATGGCATCGTGGCGGGTGCCGCTGCCATGTCCTTCCGGCGTTTCCTGCTGTTCAATGCCACCGGCGCACTCCTGTGGATCGGTGTATGGGGTCTGGGGACCTACCGGCTGGGCCGGCATCTGCAAATGTATGCCGGTTATTTCGATGAAGTCAGCCTGTATTTCATCGTGGCAATCATCGTGGTACTGGCGACAGTATTATTGTATTTTATCGGACGTCATTGGCACCATCGCTCCAGGTAACTCAATATTCAGGACAAACACGCAAAACGACGTCTCAGCCCCTGCCGGACTGCATTCCTGAGCTATACTTTCTCGGTGACAATCCGCATTTCTGGAAATGTTCCATGAACAAACTCATCATCGCATTATTCGTTATCCTGATGTTTGCTGGCTGTACCAAAACGCCAGATAAAACCGTATCCATCGCTGCCGGGACCCCGGCTGATAATCAAACCATAATCAAAACAGCACTCAAGCAGCTGATGATCTCCTGTATCGGCCTGAATCAGAATTCCTATGATCTGATCAACTGGCATGCGACCATGGCATCCAGCGGCGGCAATCCCTACAACTACCACACGGAGAACTGGGGCTGGAAAAAGTGGATTGAGGTCACGGTGGAAGTGCGCACCAATGCCCGCGACCTACCCAAGGAATGGAACGCGCGCGGTCAAGTGCTCAAATACGATCTGGGTGGCGGCTCACAACCGGGTATCAACGGCAAGAACACCCTCTCGCAGCTCATGTGCGGCACGCTGCCGGTCAGCAACGATCCTGATAATCCCGACACCTTCCTGTCCGTGCCGGAAATGAAAGTGCTCGATCAACTTAAATAAGATTATTTGCAGCTATATCGATAGCGTTGCATGCTATTGGCTAATTAATTAGGCCGGGTGAGATAAGACTCTCCGGCTTTTTTATACCGATTCCTGAAAGCGCCCGCTAAGAGCGTATGCTTGAATTTGTTTTATACGATCAATCTCAGGTAACTGAGCGCAATCATAGGACAAATTGTGGATGAGCACGGACTAATTTCTCATACCTATACCCTATGAATGGAACCTATTACACGATGACAAGTAGCGAGACTGGGAATGCCCGAGATTGGCGATAAAATGACCTGCCCCGCCTGCGGGAAATCCACACCCGCGGCATCCCATTGTGCGCACTGCGGTGCGTTCCTGAACCAGTCCGGGTCACGCAAACTGTTGTCTTCGGAAATGCCGGAAGCGGATTACGGCATATTCCTGCTGGCGATACCGCTGATCACTGTCGTAGGATTATTGATCGTGGCGCTCGCAGCCCATTCCATCCCGGGGCTGGTTTGGCTGCTGGCACTCACGGCACTGTTCACCGCCGGCTTCGCCGCCGGCGAGATCTTCCAGTCGCCGAGCGCGTGGGACTCTGGCAGTCCCCTTAAGCCCATGTTCACCTGGCTCGGCCTGGTAGCGGTGTTATGGCCTGTCGGTTACCCCGCCTATCTGCGGGGACGGCGCCGCTACAAGCTGGGCAACTGGCTGCCGGGTGCACTCATCGTGGAAGCAGTGTTCATCGCCGGCGCAATCCTGGCTGTGGTGATCACCGTTACCGGCTATGGCAAGCTGCCTGCGCAGGCGCTCACCCAGGCGCACAGCAACCAGATGCTGCTTAAAAGCGATCCGCGCTGGATACCCGATCCCAACGATATCCAGGTGGTAAAGGCTGCGCACCTGGATAATTGTCCGGGGAAAACCGTGGCACAGGAAGTCAACGGCTTTTTCGCCTCGCCCACCTGGGAGGCCGGCGCGACTTCCGATGGCACTGACTTCGTGAATGTCAGCGGTATCGTCACTTACCAGAGCAAGCCCACGACCGCGGTCTTCCAGTTCCTGATGTTTAAGGATAAGAGCGGCTTCAAATACCACGCTTTCACAATCAACGGTGTGCCGCAGTCGATCTACGTGGCGGCCTTCACCCTGGCGCAAATGTGCGGCAGCTGAAATATATCAGCGGCATCGGCCCGCCAGCATAAATTATGCTGGCGCATTTAAAGGAATCAGTTGATGGGCTGGCCGCTATAGGGCTGGGCACAGCTTTGCCGCCACTTCCAGTTGTCGATGTAGGCTTCAATCAACTCCGGTGCGCTGCGGATTACCAGAAGATTTTCGGCATTGTCATAGTCGGCCGAATAGGTGAAGTTATAGGAACCGGTAATGAGTGCTTTGCCATCAATAACTATCACTTTGTTATGGGCGATGTGCACCGAACTGTCTATCCATACAGGGATGCGCTCAGCACTGATGACCGATGCCACCGGTGTATGGCCCTCATAGGGCTGGGTGTTGGACTTATCGAGAATCACACGCACCTCGACACCACGCGTTCTAGCCTTGCCGAGAGCGGTGATAATGCGTCTATCGGTGAAACTGTAAGCCTGTACAAGAATAGTATATTGTGCCGCTGCGATGGCCTGCAGAATCAAAGCTTCGCCATCGCCTCCCGGTGAGAAATCTACGGTCGCCTGCGCGCCGCTGAGTACGGCACGGGTTTGTGGCGGATGCGGCCGCGTACAGGACTCGGACAGTCTGCTGTATTTTTGATGATGGCTCGCCTGCGCCGGCATTGGGACAACCGATACCGCAAGCAACACACCCAGCCCTAAGCTTCTTGCATGCATAGGCATCCATATGACCGTCTTGGGCGGCACCCCGGGTCATGTGCGGTACCCACACCATGATCATCCTTGGAAGTGATACCGGAAACTTTTTGCACACTCTGCAACAGCAGATCGCATACCGTGCATTGCAGCATGATTACATTGAGCCAGCAGCTTCGGATCGGGGCAATAACTGAGTCTTGTCGGCGCGCGCTGCGTTTTTCTCAAAGACAGGAGCATTCCCAGAAGCCGCATCCTTGTCCGCGACAACGCAATTGCGTCCGCGGTTCTTTGCCATGTACAACAATGTTTCTGCCGCGGCCAGGCCGCTCGCCGGGCTCTGGCTGCGGGTGGGTACCACGGTATGCACGCCGATGCTCACCGTCACCGTCCAGCCCGCAGGTGATGCCGGGTTCATCAGGTTCAGGCTCTCCACATCCTGGCGCAGGTGCTCGGCTATGCTCCGGCCATGACGTTCGCCGCAAGCATAAAGAACCACCAGGAATTTACCGCCTTCGAGACGGGCGGCTAGGTCACCGGGGCGCTTGCGATAATGCTGAACGACAGCGCCCAGCTTGCGCACACAGATGTCGCCGATGTTGTGGCCAAGATGTTCGTTTAGGAGCTGCAGATAATCCACATCCACCAGCAACAGGGACAATTCTGCCTTGTCGCGCTGCGCCCTGGCCCAGGTATTGGCATAGAACTCATCCATGCGCCGCTGGTTGGCAAGCCCAGTGAGTTCATCGACACCCGCGAGCTCCACGATTTCATTATTCAGCAGTCTCACCATGCGGCCATGCAGGAAACTGCGGCGTGCCTCTTTCTCCAGGCGATAACACGCATACATGCCCACCAGATTCACGACCGCTAGCTGGGCCATCAACATGCTGAATGTGGCGTCAGTAAGCGGACTCAATAATGCGCCCACCAAAAATACACCGCTCACCAACGTAGCGCACGCTAATGCATAATTGATGCGCATGCCGGAAATCACGTAAACATAGGACAAGATAACCAACAGGCTGAGTGTATAAATCGAGAAACTCACCTGTGGATAAAGCAGCATCGTCACACTCGTCCCCGCACCTGCCGCCATCGCGGCTGCCGCGCAAACGAACTGCAGCGCGGTATCACGCCGCACCCAAAACGCCATACCCAGGGTCACAGCGATGATTGGGGCAATCAACACATAGCGCAGCAGCCACAGATTATTGCGCAGCGCAGGTTCGAGACGCAGATCAGATATGCCGGCCAATAAGAACACCAGCAGGCCGGCTGCCAGCATGACGCGCATGCGCATACGGTGGTGATGGGCATAGGAACGCAGGAACAGGCTTTCGAGCTGGCGGGAGAATCGCGGCATAAACGCATAGCTATCCAGCAACTGCGCTACTTCCTTCTTCTCGTTGAATGCAGGGGCAGCCGAATCTTCGACAATGATCTTATGCGTCGTCATATCACCACTCGTAATTTGGGAAGCATCCAAGCAGCATCCCGAGGCAAAATCTACCCACTTATGTATGATTCCAGTATCTAGTATGTGGCATGAAACACGCCAGTACCAACAGAGAATCCCTTACTTTGCAGAGAGTTTGGCTTGAGATAGGCCCGAACCGTAGCAATATCACGCCAGCTCCCTGTGACATCAGCTCAATGGCATCTCAACACGCACCACCGTACCCTGTCCTGGGTTTGAGGCAATTTCAAGCACACCGCCAGCAAGCCGGATACGCTCTTCCATGCCCAGCAGCCCCATACTTTTGCCATCCAGGGCTGCCCGGCGGGCAGCCTGCACATCGAAACCCCGTCCATCATCACGGATCACAAGCACCAGATTACCTTCCGCTTGTCCCAGTCCAACCTGCGCTTCCTGTGCCTGTGCGTGGCGCAATATGTTGGTCAGCGCGCTCTGCAGAACCCGGAAACATGCAGTTTCCCGTAAGGTTGTCAGTCGTGGCAGATTTTTATCGATGCTCAGAACCACACGCAAGCCAGTGGTCTCCACACGCTCTCTTATATACCAGCTGATTGCCGCCACCAACCCCAGATCGTCGAGTACCGAAGGTCTCAGATTCAAGGATAAGGCGCGCACTTGCTGCGTCAGGACGGTGATTATTGATGACGCATGCTTGACTTGCGCCGCCATCGGATTTGCCCCTATCTGACCTTCCAGGGTCTTGAGACTGAGCAATGTCGCCGTCAACCCTTGACCCAGTTCATCATGGAGCTCACGGGCAATACGCCGGCGTTCCTCTTCCTGGGATTCCAGAATCCGGGCCGAAAGCTGCTGCATTTCATTCAAATATTTTAACGCCAGTTGTTCTGCTTGATTGCGCTCCGTCAAATCCACACCCATGCCGACCACACACTCCTGTCCCTGCCATTCGAAATGCCGCGCCACGAAGTAATAAGGTATGCGTCTGCCATCCTTGCAATAGAGTTCGGTATCACCTTCCGCCATGTTGCCCTTCAGAATTTCCGCCACGATCTTCCAATGGTTGGCCCGGCGTTCAGGTGGCAATATATCAGACGATTTGATACGCCCCATCTCCTCCGTATCGTAGCCGGTGATCTTTTCCATCTGCTTGTTCCAACGCAGAAAACGTCCCTCGGCATTGAACACATAAAATACACCAGGCAAAGTTTCAATGGCATGAAACACGAAATTGCGTTCTTCGGCGAAGCGTTGCTCGGCCTGCACGCGATTGCTTACATCATTGGCCATGACCTGGATATTCTGATTATCGAGCCGGTGGGCATTGACATCAACATATATGATTTTGCCATTCTTGTGGCGCAGGAGTGATTGAAAGGTCGTGGATTCGTTGATGCCAAGATTCTGAACTTGCTCAGTCTTAGCGAGTTCAGATGAGTCCACTAACTCAGCGATTCGCATCCTCAACAGTTCATCGCGACTGTAACCGGTAATTGAACAAAACGCCTGATTCACGAAAATGATCTCGCCGTCTGGCCTGCGCAGCAGGATCCCCAGCATGGAATCTTCCACCAGCGCCCGATAATGGCGCTCGCTTTGCTGGAGCTGGCGTTGTGTTTCCAATCGCTGACTGATATCGCGATGGATTGACTGTAGATCGCCATTGCTCAGCCGCATGGTGCTGACCTCGACGGGAATGCTACGGCCATCCCTATGTCGCATCCACGACTCGAACCGCAGGGATTCGCCGACCTGCAGGCGCTGACGCCACAGATTGGATTCATCCACCAAGTGGGTGACACGCAGTTTCAACAACTCTTCACGGCTATATCCCAGCATCCTGCACAGCGCGGCATTCACGAACACCAGTTCACCGCTTACATGCCGCACCATGATGCTGTCTGAAGCCTGTTCCAGCAGTTCCTTATAACGTTCCTCGCTGGTATCGCGGGCGCTTTCCGCAATACGTTGGGCAGCGACGCGTGCCTCAAGATGTTCCGCCATTCTGTCCACGCCACGGGCAATGGCACCTATTTCCCCATGAATTTTGGCAAGCCCCGAGCGTGCGCCTAATTCACCTGCACCGATGCGATTCAAGGTCGATAAAAGAGGCTGTACACGCTGTTTGACAAATTTGCTTGAAACCCGCCAGCTGAACAGGATGATGAACAGCGTGATCATGGCAATGATGAAGATATCGCGTACCAGCGGCAGGAAGGCCAATCGTTTGATGACACGCCCATCGATGCCGCTGGCGATGTAGATACCCGCAGCGGCGGCATCAGAACTGATATATTTCAGATTGTAAAACCGCATCTTCCCGTCTAATCCAGGCAACTCGACATCGGGCGTCGCAGCCGAATTCAGAACCGCCCTGAACAAGGCTGCCCGTGATTGATTGCTGCCGACATAGCCCTGCACCTTGGGGTAATACATCAGCACCGTGCCATCACTGCTGAAGATCGTAATCTGGCCATACTGGGACAAGGTTGCCTCGCTATCAGGAGGTGCCAATGCCAGAGGCGAAGCTACCGCATTGATCATGCCGATGAGATTGCCCTGGCTGTCCAAAAGCGGTGCGGAAAAAATCAGCAACCCTTTGCCCGTAATGCGCCCACGCGGGATAACATCCCTGGAGTATGAGTGTGTCAACAACACCTGCTTGAACCAACGCTCGTTGGACACATTGATAGGCTGCGAATAAGGCACCGCGCTGCAAAGCATCTCGCCCTGCAGAGTCACCACTTCCAAGTTTTCATAGGCAGGCATCTGTTCGCGCAGTGCTGCCAGCGTATGGCTGCATTGCGCTGATGGCGCGCTGATTGCGGGTAAGGCTGCCATGACTGCCAATAGGTCATGGCTCCTCGAGGCTAGGCCCCGGTAGCGGTCCTCGACTGCATCCGCTGCCAGCTCGGCCACATCATAGGTATAGCCGATCGATGTGCGATAGCGCTCGATGGCCGAATAGGTTGCGAGTACGATGATTGGCAAAATACAGGCCGCCACCAGTAACAACAGGCGCGCACGTAGACTCGCGGGCCAGATTGGTTTCATTCAGAAATCTTCATTTTTGGATAAAACGGCCTGATATTGAAGGCTGATAGGTTAACACTCGCATGATTTTATCGACACAAAACCGCAAACCCGGCCGCTGCTTCAGAGACCACCTAGAAATATACCGGATTATCTCTTAGTACATTGCGGAATTTATCCAACTGATTTTGGCCGGATTAGCCTTTATAAATAAGCTTGAAAAAAGGGTAAACCCGCCTAAAGGCGGGAACGGGTGGTCACTGATCTAAATGGCATGGGCTCAGGATGGCAGAACGTCGCGAATAATGTCTCTATTGCGTTAGTGCCGCAAAAGGCTCCAGTCCCTGATTCCATCCTCAAAGTGAACAGATCCGCATCCAATGCCATCTGGGCTGTGCCAGTGCTTGTATTGAGGAAGATTCGATGTCAAAAAGTCTTGGGTTTTGGTTGTCCGTAAGCATGGCTCTGCTGCCCATCGTGGCGCAGGCAGACACCGGGCTTGGACACTTTGTGGTTTCCGTTAATGTAATCGCACAATGCCGTATCACCATGCCCGGGATATCCAATAATGCATCATCCGTTTTGCGTGATCCTCTTGTAAATTCTGAGGCCGTGGCCTTAAATTGCTCGAGAAATACCGCCTACGAGATCAGTTTCAGCTCGGGAGTTAAATCTGATAACACAAAGAGATTCGCAAGTATCACGGGTTTAGGCAACGGCGCGACACAGACAATATCCATCGATAACTATCCGGAGATCCGCAGCAGTATTATTGACCACGCACAGGTTAAAACGCTAGTAATGACCATTAATTATTGATTGCCCTGGTCATGGATCATCTACACTGCATTTACTTATTCGAAAGCGGGGATAACCGCGCCGCGTAACGGACCAAGGCCATAGCGTTGGGGATACCCAGGCGTTCCATAAGTTGCGTACGGTGGCTCTCGACAGTCTTGATACTCACCTTGAGCTCAAAAGCAATTTGTTTGACATTCTTGCCTTCCGAGATCAGTTGCAGGATCTGCTTTTGTCTCGGGGTGAGGTGATGAGAATGGCCGGGCTTTCCCACTGCCTGAGCAAAATAGTCTTCTATCGCACGCTTGGAGATGGCGGCGCTCAGAAAAGTACCGCCACGCGAAACGGCGTCTATGGCTAACCTGAGTTCATCCGGGGTCGCCTCTTTCAACACGTAGGCGGAGGCGCCGGCACTCAAAGCCTGCATCACATACTCTTCATTGGCATGCATGGACAGGATGATTACGCGTACCCCAGTTTGCTGGGCATGGATCTGTGCAGCGGCGTCTAATCCGTTCATATCACCCATAGCCAAATCCATGATCACGATGTCCGGATGGAACTTGACGGCCAAATCCACGGCCTGGCGCCCACTGGAAGCCTCTGCAATCACTTGCACATCCGTCATGGTCTGCAGTAGCTTGGCCAGGCCTGCCCGGAAAATGGCGTGATCATCCGCGATTAAAACCGAAATCATGAGCATCCACCTCTGCAGCCAGTGTCTGCGCTATCTGCAATTACTGTTGGGTTTCAGTATAGTGCATGCAGGCAGCCTGTAAACGGCACTTCGGTGCGTCAAGAGCTGCAGGGCTTGCGCTGGAAACGGTTGCATACTGACTGCACTGGCCACGGATACCCCGGTGGTATGCCTTCAATATCTGCGGGCGAGAAGGGTCATGAGCAACCTTGAACCATCACCCAAAGCTGAACGCCTGGAAAACCAACCGGTGTCTCTGTCTGGAATCTTAAGTTATGCCGTCCGCAGTGCCGATCTCGGTGGTGGGCTTACTGTGACGCGTGCCCTGCCGCTCCGCCAACATCGGATGGTGGGCCCTTGGTGCTTTTTCGATCATTTTGGACCCCTGTCATTCAGTAACAATAAGATCATGGATGTGGCACCGCATCCGCATATCGGCCTGCAAACCGTTTCCTGGCTGTTCGACGGCGAAGTGCTACACAACGACAGCTTGGGCTACACCGGCATGGCACGCCCCGGTGAGTTGAACCTCATGACTGCCGGTCGTGCCATTGCCCATTCGGAAGAAACCCCGGTCCGGAATTCCGGGAAACTCCACGGCCTGCAGTTATGGGTAGCGTTGCCCAACAGCGAACGCCAGCGGCAACCGAGCTTCGATCATTACACGGACCTGCCGGTACTGGAACCGGGAGGCGGACGCGTACATCTATTTGTCGGCGAACTCGCCGACCAGCATTCACCGGCTCGTACGTTCTCGCCCATCGTCGGCGCAGAAATCAATCTGGCTGCAAATGCCAAAATGAAACTGCCACTGAATCCTGTATGGGAGCATGCGCTCGTCATCATCGAAGGTGAAGTCTCACTCGATGGCAAGCAACTCGCACCTGGCGCACTGCATTACATCGGCATCCAACGCAGTGCTATCGAGATCGGAACGAAACATTCAGCACGTGCGGTTCTTATCGGTGGTGCACCATTCGGGGAATCCATCATCATCTGGTGGAATTTCGTGGCGCGAACTGCAGAGGAGATCCAAGCAGCGCGTGAAGACTGGGAGCAGCATCGCCGTTTCGGTGAAGTGCGGGCTTACAAAGGTACGCGCCTCAAGGCTCCATCTTTCGATATACGTCCGATCGCAAGCCGCTGAACGCGTAATTAATCGTTGCTGGCAGTGAGTTGGTCGGCTTCGCGCATGCGGCGGCGGACGATATCCAGATATCCATCGGCAGCCACCTGGGTTTCACTCATGGCGCGGGTGTGATTGGGTCCCTTGTTGTAGCACACCACACCTCGCTGCCAGGTGGGCATCTGCTGCAGGCAATACGACAGGTAACGCGCCGCGAGCCGGATATTGAGCGCGTCGTCGCGTTTGAGTGTATGCGCGCTGACGGGTGCGTCAGCTACCGCATGGGCAGCCGCGGAATGCAGCTGTCCGCAACCATAGGCCTGATGGTCGATGCCGTGCTTGTGGCGGCACAGGCTCGATTCGGCGATCAATACCGCCTGCAGGGTGCGTTCATACTGGTAACCCGCGGGAAATGGATCGGCGTAATAGCTCGTGCCCACCATGGAGGCATATTCCAGCGCCCAGGATTGATGGGGCGTGAGCGGGTCGCCGGCCTGGGCCAGGGGCGGCGTCATCAATAAACCGGCGATGAGAACAAGACTCACGTTTTTCAAATGCAGCACTGCTGTTGTTAGGGAAGCTCTGAATAATAGCAGCTGTGCAATTGCGGTCCTATGCAAATCAACAAGTTACGATAGTCGTATTTACAAAAACACCAATTAATCAGACCTTCCTTAGGTTCAAATAGGGGCGCGATAGTAACCCAATCGCTTGGCATCCGGAAGCCGCCAGCACGTTTCAAGACCTGAGCCTGATTCAGATTTTTTAAAAGGCTTGCTGCAACTGCAGATAGATGATGTTCTCGTCGCTGCCGACTACACCCTTCTCATCCGTGTCGTGTTCGACCGCGAACTGTACTTTGAGACTATTGCCGTCGAAAAAATAGTTGACGCCAGCCAGCGAACGTTTCCAGGATACACTCCAGGCATCCGAGTTCAAGTTCTGCAGGCTGGCCACTAATTCAAGCCGATTGGCTTGCAGCATATAGCCCCCTTTAACGGCCCAGTCACGCAGATGGCCTTCACCATTCTGAATGATGCCACTGGTCACGGTTGCATCACGGCTGTTTCCACTGAACCAGTTGTAGCCGGCATCCGCTGAAAACCCCCCACCCCTGTACGCTGCATCCAAACCGTAACCATTTACAGTGTTCCAGTCGTTGCCGGGTATTGCACTTTGCGTGCTGCCGTCGTTGCTCCAACGATAAGCATTCGCGCCGAAGGTAAGTCCGGGATTTACGCCCAGATCTCCCTGCGAATAGGGCACACTCTGACCCCAGGGGGTGTATTGCAAGCGACCTGCATACAGATTGCCGGTGTACTGGTCGTTGCTGTTCACCGGACTGGAGAAATTGATGGAGCTGGTGGAAGGCCGGATACCGGCATGAAACCAGCCCAGGCTGTAAGCGAACGGACCCGACGAGCCGGCAAATAATATTCCGGGTTGGCGGCCGGGGACGCCGTAGTTGTCCAAGCCAACGAAGGAGCGTTCCACCAGCTCTTGGGCTTTGACCGAAGTCAGGTGCTCACGGGAGAATGGTGCATACTGGTTGCCGAAGGTCAGGTTACCGAGATCGAAACCGGTATAACGAATATACGCGTCCAGCACGCTCGGATGATCGGTGTTCTGACCGAAATCGAGCTGTATGCGTGTCAGCCAGTTCTTTTCGAAGGAGGCCTCGAATTCCAATTGCAGGCGACGGATGATGAAATCCTGCGTGGAATTGCCACCGATGGGATATTCATCCTTGAACTGCAGTTGCAGTAATCCGCCGACAGCCAGAGTACCTTTATCACCCGAGTAAACATTGACCAGGGCTTCGGCGCTCGACGCTGCGATCAATAAACAGGCACCGACAACTGCGGCAATAAGCCAGGTCAGTTGACTATACGGGACTGGCTTGATAATTATCATGCGTTAGAAAGCGGTAAAGCGCGGCCCCAAGTAGATATAGAAACTGTGTTCACCATTATTCGCCATGCCGTAGGCAAGATACAGGGGTCCAATGGGGGTATCCACACCCAGGAACATACTGCCGGCGGTGATGGAATTTCCGAAGGAGATATCCGTGGAATGCTGCCACACATTGCCACGCTCCAGGCTGGCGCCCGCGTATGCCTGGAATAGCTGGATGTCGTTTATACGGTGCATGTAAGCGAGTGTGATCAGTCCGGCATACTGGCCACTCAATTGGTTGTCTTGCAAGCCAGACAGCCGCAGGAAGCCGCCCAGATTTACCTGCGTGTTCAGAGGCGCAGTACCATCGAAGGTACTGAAGGCTCCGATCCTGTAAAGCAAGGTATTGGAACCCCAGGTAAAGGGCTGCAAATATCCGAAGACCGCCTGATTATAATCCGTGTTGGAACCCAGCGTACCGCGTTCGAAGCGCACCTCCAGCGTGCCCGAGTGCCCGCTGGTGGGGAAATTGACATTGTCGAGTTTGTCATCGCTCAGACCTATGAAAACTTCGCCGTTGTTGACCGGCGTACTGGGTGCCGGCGTGCCGATAGTGACGGTGGAGTCGCCGCTTTCGCGCCGGTACCCGATCCGGCCCTGGCCCCAGGTGCCGAATTCCCGACCCGTTGCCAATTCAAGTTTGAAGGTATCCACTTGGTTACGGGATATCAGATCACCGCTGCTATCAAAAATATTCTCATTGGTTTTCCCGTAACCCAGCAAACCGGACGCGAAATACCGACCCAGCGGATCCAGAGGCTGGTAGAGCTCGGTGGAGATGCCGGGCTGATCGCCCAGTTGCAGTCCCAAGCGCCACTCGCCGTTCAGTTCGTTGAGCTCAGTACGAGTGTATAGGACGCCAGCTTTGAAGGTGCTGTTACCCTTGAGATTGTTGGAGCTGGAAAGGCCGAACTGCAGATAACCAGGACCCCAGGATTTGTCTTGGTCGCTGATCACCAGCTCATCTTGATCACCTTCACGTTGTAAGTCATAGCGCACCGACTGGAAGATATCCAGCCCGTAGATCTGGCCGATCTCCTGATCCAATTGATCCACGTCCAGCGGCTGGCCCGGTTTGGCCGAGATGCGATCGGCGATCACCGCGTCGCTGACCCGGGAGTGGTTGTTGATGCGTACCGCATCAATCACCGGCACGCGTTGCGGAGGCGGGGCATGCTGTGCGCGGTAGCGCGCATACTCCTGCGGGCTCAGGGAATAGCGTTTCAACTCAGCTGACTCAGCGAGCGCACCTTGCTCTCCGATGGCAAAAGTATCGGTTACATGCGCGAAGTCGCTGCCACCGAAATCCCCCAATGGCGGGCGGATGAGCACATCTTGCGGTCCCAGGGACTTGAGTTGCTGCTCGGTATTCAGCGTGAACAGGTAGTTGGCGAGTTGAGCAGTGATACTCCCTACACCTTTGATCTGCTGCCGGTTAAACAGACCGCTGCCCACATCCACCACGATCACCACATCGGCACCCATAGCACGCGCCACGTTCACTGGTACGTTATCGGAGATGCCGCCGTCAATCAGCAGCCGGCCATTGATCTCCACTGGATCAAATACGGCCGGTACCGCCATGCTGGCATGGATCGAGCGGGTGAGGTTACCGGAGCTGAGCACCACCGGCTTGCCAGTCTCGATGTCGGTGGCCACGGCCCGGTAGGGAATCGGCAGTTTATTGAAGTCTTTCACGTCGATCACCGGCAGCAGCAAACGGTTGAGCGTCAGATCGAATTTCTGACCGCGGATCAGGGCCGGCGCGAACTGCAGTTTGAAGTCATTGAAGCCCGGTTTGAACCCGAATGCATAAATGTAATCGTCCGTCTTACGTCTGAAGGTCAGGTCCGCACGTGGCGGTTTGTCCTGGAACAGGTCTTTCCAGTCCATCGCGCGCATCTGTTGCGCGATCTGCTCGGCGCTCATGCCGGAGGCGTACAGGCCCCCGACGATGGAACCCATGCTGGTGCCCACTACGCAATCGATGGGCACGCGCAACTCCTCGAGGACCTTGAGCACCCCTACGTGGGCACCACCGCGGGCGCCACCACCGCCCAATACCAGACAAATGCGCGGCCGGTGGGCGACGCTGCTTGTATCCGCGGCATTCGCAGCCACAGACATCGACGCCAATATCATTGCCAGTATCAGGCTCGAGTACCCAATAATCCGTGGCTGGCGGTTGATCGTCATGCGGTATGTGCTGCCATCATGCCTGTGCCGTCCATCTAAGCATCTTTTGGGTGTCTAACAAAATCCCCTTGCCCCCTCACCCTACCCTCTCCTACCCGGGGAGAGAGAATAATAAGTAAATAGCGAAGGCACAGATACTCATTATCTTAGACACTCTCAGTTATTTTTTTGGAGTACCAAACGTTTTCTCCCCTGGCACCCCTACGCGGATGAGCTGGGAGAAATCCGCGGAATCATCCGCCGCCTGGGCGCGAGCATTGATTAAGGCCAGGCGCCGGAGATGGGCGAACGGCAGATTGGTATCCAGTCGGCCGATAGCGTACAGGTATTCGGGCACGTAGCCGCTCGCCAGAATCTTCCAGGAAAATGAGGGGTGGCCTGGATTGATGCGGTTTAGCATCCAGATGGCGGTGGTACAATTGGTGGTCAGGGTGTTATACCACTCCGGCTTGTCTCGAAGCGTATTGATCTTATGCATGTAGGCCAAAAACAGGCGGCGCCCGTTCTCAACTGAGCCGTTTATTCTATACAGATACACATCTTCAGAAGGGTCCTTGCGGAAATTGGTGCGCAGGCGGATCACATCGCGCTCGTCAGCGACGACGTAATAGATGGGGTATTGCCGGAAGAATCCCTGCAGCGTCGAGTAACCCTGGCCTTTGTGTTTGCGTGTCTCGATAGAGATGGCCAAATGCTGATCATTCTGGAAATCGAAACTTAGGAAAATATGCGCAATCGCCGGCCCCATCCAGTACACGGCGATCAGGTCCACGCCCGCGAGATTCTTCATGTCAAAGGTTTTGTCGTAATAGCCGGGTGTGTAGTCGGTATCTGTTCGATAATCAAAGTCGCGGATGTTGTGCACCGTGATCAGATCGCCGTTGATGACCGCGTACGGTAGCACCGCCACATCCGTCTGCCAGTCACCTGTGTTGGAAGGCGTAAGGCTATTCCATGCATACAACAGTAGCGCAAACAGCGCTAGATAACCCAAGAACATACGCCAGCGCCAGCGCGGCATGACGAATCCGATCAGTGCCAGCAGCGAGATCAGGGCAAACAACACAGCCAATGTAGTTCGCAGATCATGGCTTGCGTGATCGAAGAAATACAGCGCCAGCACACCCCAACCGGCCGCGCATAACAACAGCAATTCCATGCATAGGATTCCGGTTATCCGGATGGCAGATTTGAAGAAGTTGGTCTTGGGCTTGTTGGGTAGCGCGGAACGCCCGGCGGAGACATACGCGGGTAAGCGGCTTTTTTTCATCACAGCCTCGCTACAGAAACTGCCGGTAATAAAAGGCGCTCATTCTGGAGCTGACGATCAAGTGTCCGCTCAGTTTGAGTTGCCGTCAGTAAATCATACGCGAGACGGCTATCTGGGTCCGCTGTAGTAATCGCACCATAGCGGTAAGGCTAGATTTACAGCCGCTCCCCAAGCCGCAAGGTCACGAAGAGCGCCCAAGCTCGCTTATTGATCTATGGGTTTAGACTTTGCCCATGAAGGCCTTTCCCAATCGTTCAAGTTCCAACGAGTAACAGTACAACGAAAAAATGCCCACTATTGTAACGGCATAATTAAAGAGCGGGCGTTGCAATTCAGGCGGGTAGGCAATAAATGCAAAACTAAAAAAAATGATGGCCACATTAAATACCAATTGCCCCAGAAACAACACAACATGCCCGAACGCAGCACTGGGCAAGATACGTGGCAACTCTGGAACCATCCGGTAACGAAACCAATAAGTTGCCTGCATCAAAACGATGGCCAAGAGCGACCATAGCAGAATCTCTTTCCCCTCTTGTCGGCTTGGTTCAAGCATTAGACGGCGATACAGTGGGATACAGATCCAATAAAAAACAATTGCGCCGATCGTCTGCATGACAAACAGCAAATAATAAAACAAGCCAGTGCCGTTAAACTTAGAACGCGGAATTGCCGCCCCACTCAAATTTTTTATATCGCTGGTTGATGTCACATAGTTCTCGGGGTTTGTTGCTTGTCTATTGTCGAAAAACTGCCGCTGTCAGCGCTCCCAAGCCAAGAATGGCGATTAAAGCCGCAAGCATCGCAGCCACAGAGCGCGGAGCCTCTGGCCATTGTGCGCGGATTTGCCGCATACTCACTACATGTTGCACGGTGCCCATTAGCAACGAAACCAGTCCAAAAGTTATCATAATGAGTCCAAACAACCGTGGGCTTATGAAAGACCTAGGCTGCCCCATACTGTTCAATTCGATCTGAAAGAACTTATAGACGGAGAATCCAAACGTGATCAGCGAAGTCGCTGTTCTTACCCAGGCCATCATGGTGCGCTCCAGAGCGAGCTGGGTGCGCGCGTACGCGAGGCGCGTCGTATTCTCGAGTGGAGCTGCTTTGTCTTTAGTTTGATTTGTCATGGGAGCTTCTGGTTCTTCGAATGAAAAGCCGCGCGATTCGCGTAATCGGACCACGAATCAACAGATACGGTATGACGGTCAGGACGGTGCCAACAATCAGCGCCTGCCCTGGATAGATTCCCCGAAAAACGATCAATTCATAGATCACATCGACGACAACGGCAGCAATGAACACGTTGCGAATGTCTTTCCACGCCATCCGGAACATTTCCGCGCGGCGCTCCGGCTTATAAAAAACGTGCCAGAAGGTATAGGGCTCGTGGCCTTCACGCGCATCATGCAGACCGATGCGGATCGCGAAGAAAACAGCCACCAGTGGCTGAATGATAAGACGAAATGTCAGTGGTCCGTGAACACGCCCGAGATGCATTTCCCAAACACGCGTGAAAAATTCTGGAACTGTCATTGGTTCTCACCGTAGCGGACGCGCTGGCTTGCTGACCGGGTTTCACCTTGCCACGGTAAATGTCCGTTGATCTCCAAGTTCAGAGACCAGCTCGGCGAAGTGCCTACCACCACCAGAGGATCCGAGATGGCAACATTTATCAACTCCGGTTCCAGTGCTGCGGTCTTGGCCATGTCAGCTACTACCAGAAAATCCAGCTTCAAAAGCAAGGGTCGAGCAATTGGTACTTGTAACTCTCGTAAGCACAGTACCTCTTGTTTCCCTTGCACGCTCACATTCGCTCAATCGACTCGACTACAGACCGCCTTTCCACCGATCATCCCTAAGTCTTTGCCTGTGCAACGGCCTTGCGGCGAAGGATCGTGGCGGAAACGGGCAGCATCGTTACCAAACATAGTATGAGCGAAGTTGCAATCATGATCACCAATGTACCCTCGGAAGGGAAATTCCTGACGCCGACCACTAGTGCGGCAGAATAACCTCGTATGCCGGTGTTCAGCGCGAGAACCGGCCGATTGCCTTGTTTGGGACCGCCTAATAGGTAACCAAAGGCGAAGCCTGCCCACGCAAGGATCAGAGCGGTGAGAATCACTCTGTGACCCCAAGTTGCCAAGATCTGATGGAAATAGAGCACCATCAGCATCGACAGAGCTATGGCGATGACGACGGAGGAGAATATGTCGAGGGGTCCAGACAGCAAGCGGGCGATTTTCTCGAACCGCGCCTTGACGAAGAAGCCGAATGCCAGCGGGATCAACATAAGAATGATCAGGGGCTTGGCGATTTCCAGGGCATCAACTTTCACGCCGGGAAGCAGGAACGGCAGTACGATAGGCATGTAGAGGACCGTGATGACTTGTAACGCCACCATAAAAGCCACAGTGTGTGCGGGGTCCCCCTTCGCCAGTTGTGACGCCTTGGTCACGAAGGGATCGCCGGCTGCGGTTGCAAGCAGAATCAACCCAAGGGCATACCCGTGTTCGAGGTGAAAATACCAAACCAAGAGGTAGGCCACTAGCGGTACCAGTACGAAGTTGGCCAGCAGTGCTTTTAGACTCAAGGGCACATTGCGCAAGGGCGCCCTGACCTCCGCGATCGTCAGCTTCATACCCAAGGCGAGCATATTGCTGACGACAAATACAACTACAAGCCAATTGGCCAGTGTTATGAGAAAATGGCTTTCATGCATAGGTCACCTACTTTCACATCCTTAAGATGATGATACAGAAATGCCTGTAACTTCTGCTGGGCAGATATCGATTCGGGTGCATCGGGTATCCGGCCTTGGAAGTTGCGTATCAGCGCTTCGTAGAGGTCCAACTTCACGGGAATTCCGGCAGCATTAACAGTCTGCATTAGCATTGCCTCCCGGTGTTTCGGTTAATCATCGCGAACGCGCCAACTCCTCCGCGAGAATCGGCACGCCTTTGACGCAAGCCTGAACGCCGAGCGAAACGCATATCTGCAAAACCGTCATGATCTCTTCCGGTGTGGCGCCGGCTTTGAGCGCCCCTTGGATGTGCCGGCGCGTACCGGGTGCGTACATATGGGTGACGGATGCATCGAGCGCAATACTGAGCAATTCCACAAACCTCGGTGTGAAGTTGCCGCTCTTGTAGATACTGGCTCCGTAGGCAAAGAATTGATCAGTCCAGGCAGGGGCGAGTTCGAAAAACGGGTCCCAGGCTTTGTTCCACTGGCCGATGGCCCGCATGGCATCGCATGCCGGGGTCTCCGGCTTCGGCCCGCCCGCGGCTTTCACTCCAGCTGCCTGCATCTCCTCCAATAGAATAGGCGCGCCGAGACTGCAGGAGTGGATCGCGACCCCGACACCGCATTTGAGCACCAGAAGAACCTCATCGCGCGTCGCGCCTGCCTCGAGTGCTGCACGAATTTGGCGGCGCGTGCCTGCCTCGTCGAGGGTCGTACATGAGCACAGGAGCGCGAGATAAATCAGCTCGACTTCCTTGCGCGGCAGAACCCCACTATTCCAAGGGTTCGAACCCACCCTTATCAGCAATTCCGCTCCTTTGGGATCCCATTCCTTGAGTTTGTC
>JBAWFD010000140.1:0-16438 GCA_049591615.1 Gammaproteobacteria bacterium
TTGAAGAACGCCGCCTGGGCACGCCCAGCGTTCATATGCATCCAATTCACACGCCCGCGATTGGCGGCCAGGCTATAACCCAGGAATGCGCCCAGCACTGCGCCCCACTCCCGGGCAATGACCCAGCCCAAGAGTGCGCCGATGAATGCGCCCCACAACGCCATGCAGTTACCTGATGATAAAAAACGGAGTCATATTCTACCTGCAGCGCTGCCGGCGGCTGGACAGGATTTAAGCGCTCACGGAAGATAGGCACCTGCCAACATCCGGGATGCATGCATGTCCGCTGAATCTGTGCCAGTCTTCGAGACCCATCTCAAGGGCCTGCCACTCGTGCATCGCGGTAAAGTCCGCGACATCTACGCGGCCGGACCGGAACACTTGCTGATCGTCACCAGTGACCGGTTGTCGGCTTTCGATGTGGTGCTGCCGGACCCGATCCCCGGCAAGGGTGCGGTACTCACCGGCATCTCGCGCTTCTGGTTTGCGCGCACGCAACACATCATCCCCAACCAGCTGACCGCGCTGGCGCTCACGGATTTCATCCAGGACCCCACCGAGCTCACGCTGCTCAAGGATCGCGCTATGCTGGTGCGCAAGCTCAAAGCACTGCCCATCGAAGCGGTGGTGCGCGGATATCTGATCGGTTCCGGCTGGAAGGATTATCAGAAAACCGGCGCACTCTGCGGCATCAAGCTTCCACAGGGGCTCAAGCTCGCAGACAAACTCCCGCAGCCGATCTTCACACCCGCCACCAAGGCGCCCAAGGGCCAGCACGACGAAAACATCGCCTTCGAGGAAACTGCCAAACTGCTGGGGCAGCCGCTGGCGGAGAAAGTCCGGGAGAAAAGCCTGCAGCTGTATGAGTTTGCAGCCAAGCATGCGCTCGCGCGTAGCATCATCATCGCCGACACCAAATTCGAATTCGGCCTTGACGAGAATAATCAGCTGCTACTGATCGACGAGGCCTTGACGCCCGACTCCTCGCGCTTCTGGCCCGCTGAAAGTTACCGGGCCGGTATCAGCCCGCCCTCCTTCGACAAGCAGTACGTGCGCGATTATCTGGAGACCCTGGACTGGCCCAAAAAACCGCCGGCGCCGTATCTGTCGGCGGAGATCATCGCCAAGACCGCGGAGAAATACCGCGAAGCCTACCGACGGCTGACCGCATAACTGTTTGCCCGGGATCTTGTTCCGTGTTTAAGAATAAAGTATGGGTCATCAGCATCAGCCTGATGGCAGTGCTATGTTGTACAGGCTACGTCACATGCGCACAGGCTGCGGAAAATTGCCACACGCCTGCGCCACAAGCTCTGATCAAGTGGTACAACAGCGCGCATCCAGAAAATCACCTGCACTATAGCGCGCAGAATTCCCTGATCTATCACCCGATCGAAGTCTTCCAGACCCTGCAGCCACACATAAACTGGATCGGGCTGGCGTGGCTGTCACCAGAATCAGGCGCGTTGTTCGCAGCGAACTGTGAGGGCAGGCCCCTGGCAGCACTCTCGCTGGGAGCCGTCGGCAAGATCACGGCCGGTCCCACCTTGCCAATACTGGGACAGACGGCGTTGTTCATCTACGTAGATAAGGAAACCAGCGAGTGCGTGCACGACTCGGCGGATATCGTGACTCTGAAAGACGGCAAGATCATGTCCTTATGGAGCCATACCTACAAACAGGGCATGAATACCGGTGATCCCAAAGTCCCGCCGCGTGCCTTCATCACTCATAACTACTCTGTGACTTTCAGCCGTGACGGCCAGACCATCCGCGCTTCCGGACTGGTCCAGATATATGCCTATCGAAAAGACGGCTCCCAGTCACCCATTCCCAATTCCACCACTCCACTGCCGGTGGAAACCTATCATTGGGATGTAAAAAAAATGCGTTTCATCCCTGAGCGCAACTATGCCCAGGCTGTCGCCTGTGTCCTCAGCCCTAAGTCCAGTGCAAAATAATTCATACCGATGACGTTGATCCCCGACAGATTGCGAGTGTTTTACGGCAGACTTGCAGGATAGATCCACTTGCCCAGCCAGGATATCTCACCGATAAAGTACGGGAAATAGATGGCCAGCAGCAGGAACCCTGTGCCGACCAAGATGAATGCGATGCGGCTCTTGAAACCGTTGAGATCGGTATAGAACGGTGCGAAACAGATGAACGCCAGGAAGAAAGCGATCGCGAAATAAAACATCGCGGCCAGAAATGCGCTCCAGGCGGAGTAAGGATTCTGCAGAAAGGTGGCACAGGCCATGCCCATGGACAGGCCGGAAACTACCACGATGGAATCCTTGACGCCCAGGATCAGGCTGGTAAAGAAGCGCGGCACCCGGCCTTTCTCATAGGGTGCAAACGCCAGAAACAGAAATTCAATACCGATCAAGATCATGGATACCGGCGTCAGCACCAGCAGGATGTCGGGGCTGATGGCGCCGGTCATGAAGTTCTGGAAGCTCTGGTAGGCACCTTGATGCAGGTGCAACATCATCAGGGAGGCGACCAAGCCCAGCAGCAGGTTGATGCCAAGGCTGGACAGGGATTTGCCGATGTCCCGGATGATCGAGTGATGCAGCAATAAGATCGCTTCGTGCGGCGGCGGCTTCTTTTTCTTGCGGAACACCGTGCTCTCCCCGTGTCAGGTTCCTGAGCTGTTGGCGGCTGCCGACCAGTGGGCAAAAATCCTGTGCAGGGCTTGTACGCCATCGGTCAAGGCTGCCGGGCCCGGCTGCAGGATGATGGAGGATTTCACTTCGTGCAACTCGCCGTCGCGCACCGCAGGAATCGCCTGCCATCCGGGCCGCCTGGTGACAGTCTGCGGCTGGAATTTCTTGCCACACCAGGAACCGATGATGATCTCCGGCTGTCGGCGCACCACGTCCTGGGGATCGGCGACGATGCGGTCCTTGCCCAGGGATTGCCGCGCCAGTTCCGGAAAAATATCCCGGCCGCCGGCGATGCCGATCAGTTCCGAGACCCAGGCGATGGCGGAAATCTGTGGGCTGTCCCATTCCTCGAAATACACGCGTGGGTGCCGCGGCAGTTGGTCTGCTTGTACGCGGATGGCATCCAGCCCTTGCTGCAGACGCGCCACCAATGCTTGTGCTTTCGCTTCGCAACCCAGCATGCCGCCCAACATCAGGACCATGCGCAGGATTTCCGCTACCGTGCGGTGATTGAACACGTGCACCTCGATGCCGTGGCGCACCAGTTCCGCGGCGATGTCCGCCTGGATGTCCGAAAAACCCAATACCAGATCCGGCTTAAGCTCCAGAATCTTTTCAATTTTAGCGCTGGTGAAAGCCGACACCTTGGGTTTGTACTTACGCGCTTCCGGTGGACGCACGGTAAAACCGGAAATTCCCACGATGCGCTGATCCTCGCCCAGCAGGTACAAGGTTTCGGTAGTTTCTTCCGTCAGACAGACGATGCGTTGTGGATATGAAATGGACATAGCCCTCATCCCCGCCTTTCCCACAGGGACTTCCTGCGGTCGCTCCCACAAGGGGAGCAGGTGTCGGAAAAAATTCGACGAATTATCAGTCGGACAAAAGCATACTGGACACGCTCTGTTCTGCCCATCCGCTAAACTGCGTACATGCACGACAAGCCTTCAGGCGCCACACCCTATCAGGACCTGACTCCCGACACGATCCTGTCAGCCGTGGAAGCTACCGGCCGGCTCACGGACGGCACCCTGCTGGCGCTCAACAGTTACGAAAACCGCGTCTATCAGATCGGCATCCAGGATCAACCGCCATTGATAGCCAAGTTCTACCGCCCGGCTCGCTGGTCCGATGCCGCGATACTCGAGGAACATGCCTTCCTGATGGAACTGGCGGACGCCGAGATCCCAGTGGTGGCTCCGCTCGCCGATGTGGATGGCAACACGTTGCAAACGCATGCCGGTTACCGTTTCAGCCTGTTCCCGCGCCAGGGCGGACGCGCGCCGGACCTGGAACGGCCCGAGCCACTGGAATGGCTCGGCCGTTTCCTGGGTCGTCTGCATGCAGTCGGCGCGGTGCGCCGCTTCGAACAGCGCGCGCGCATCGATGCACAAACCCTGGGACACGAGTCCCGGGAGTTCATCCTACAGAGCCGCTTCCTGCCGCCGGAATTGGCGCCGCGCTACCTAGAAGTAACGCAACTGCTATTGGCGGGCGTGCAGCGCTGTTACGCACGCGCGCCGGAGGTGCACAACATCCGCCTGCACGGCGACTGCCACCCTGGGAATGTTCTGTGGACTGACGCCGGACCGCACTTCGTGGATTTCGACGACTGCGCCACCGGCCCGGCGGTGCAGGACTTGTGGATGCTGCTCTCGGGTACGCGTGCAGAGATGGAAATCCAACTGGATCACGTGATCCAGGGCTACCGGCAATTCGCAGACTTCGACCCGGCGGAACTGTGGCTCATCGAAGCCTTGCGGACGCTGCGCATGCTCCATTATGCCGCCTGGATCGCACGCCGTTGGGACGATCCGGCGTTCCCGCGCGCCTTCCCCTGGTTCGACGCACCGCGCTACTGGGAAGAGCACATCCAGGTACTGCGGGAACAACTACCGCTGCTAGACGAGCCGCCCCTGGCCCTCGATAGTTAGCGCCGCCGGCGCCCTGCTTGAGGCTAGAATAAGGCTCCAACCAACAAAGTGGGCAGCGTGTGCTGAGCAGATTCCTCAAAGCCTTTGACAGATATGTCTGGCACACTGATTTGCGTGCCATGCCGTGGCACAAGCGCATGCCGATCTTCTGGGTGCGCATGCTGCAGCTGCTAATCCAGGATTTCATGACCGGCGAAATCACGCTGCGTGCGACTGGACTCGTCTACACCACCCTGCTTTCCATCGTGCCGCTGCTGGCATTCGCGTTCGCTATCCTCAAGGCTTTCGGTATACAGGAAAATCTAGAGCCCATGCTGTTCCAATTTCTCTCGCCACTGGGTGAAAAGGGCGGAGAGATCTCCATGAAGATCATCAACTTCGTGGACAACGTGAAGGTCGGCTTGCTGGGTACCATCGGCTTGTTGGTACTGTTGTATGCAGTGATCTCGCTGGTGCAGAAAGTCGAATCCGGCCTCAATTACATCTGGCGGGTGCGCGAAGAGATCACCCTCAGCGAACGCTTCAGCCATTATCTGGGGGTGTTGATCATCGGACCTTTGCTGTTGATATCGGCGCTGGTGATCACTGCTACCATCAGCAGTCCCAGCATGACGCAGCACATCATGCAGGCTATCCCGCTGGGGCATCTGGTGGTGTTGGGAGTCAAGCTACTGCCCTACCTGCTGGTGATCGCAGCCTTCACGTTCACGTACGCCTACGTTCCGCATACCCATGTGCAGTTTCGCGCCGCACTGGCGGGCGGTGTGTTCGCCGGTGTGCTATGGCAATTCGCCAGCTGGGCGTTCACAGCCCTGACAGTCTCTTCCACGCGCCTCACCATCATCTATTCCAGCTTCGCCATCCTGGTGATGTTCATGGCATGGGTTTATCTATGCTGGTTGATCCTGTTCGTAGGCGCGCAGGTGGCCTTCTATGTGCAGAACCCGGAACTGGTGCGTCACGGCCACGGCCATGAGGCGGTAGGCGGACGCACCCTTGAGCGGCTGGCGCTGCACATCATGTATCTCATCGGTCGCTGTTATTACGACAATAAACAGCCATGGTCACGTGAAGATCTGGCGCGTCGCCTGCGTGTGCCGACCGATACCATTCTGGATGTGTTGGGCCGGCTGCGCGAGAGCGGGCTGGTGATGCTGGTTTCCGGGCATATCCGCCGCTACGTACCGGCCCGCGACATGGGTACCATCCTGCTGCGCGATGTCATCGATGCCATGCGCCGCAATCCGCCTAGTTCAGAAGACGTGGATCGCTACATCAACGCCGTGATGGCCGTGGATGATGTCGTGAAGAAACTTGACCATGCCATCGAAACCGCGTTGGGTGATACGACCTTGCGCGCTCTGGTCGAGCAGCAAGCGGTAATCGATATCGCGAATCTGCGACGCGCCTGATTATTTATTGTGTGACCTGCGGCCAACCCTAACCGGGTCACACCCGCTGCAACACTTCATCCGCTGTTATATGGTTCAGGCAATTCAGGTGTTTAAGCGGGCACTCACGCTTGAAGCAGGGGCTGCATTCAAGCCGCAGATAAACAACGTCAGCTTTGTCGGAGAGCGGCGGCGTGTAATCCGGCGAGGACGAACCGAAGATCGCCACCATCTTGACCCCCACCGCAGCCGCGATATGCATCAGCCCCGAATCATTGGTCACTGCAGTCTCTGCCAGCGCCAGCAAGTCCACCACGTCTTCAAGACGGGTGCTTCCGCATAGGTTCACAACGCGCTTGCCGGCGATGCGCGTGATCTCCTCGCCCAGGGACTGCTCATGTGCTGATCCGAACACCCAGACTTGCTTGCCTGAGGCCAGTACTTTCTTCGCCAGTTCACCATAGCGTTCCACCGGCCAGCGTTTGGCAGGTCCGTATTCGGCTCCCGGCATCAGTGCGACGATGGATGGATTCCGGTTCAATGCCAGGTTGTTCAGGAGCACAGTTTGATTATATTTCTCCACCTGCAAGTGGGGTTTGGGAATATCCGTAGGTGGTAATGGCGCATCACGCTCCAGTCCCAAAGCCACGATACGTTGCACCGTCTGGGTGAGCCTGGATTTATCCAGCACCCGCATATCGTTGATGAGGCCGTAGCGCCACTCGCCGCGGTATCCGATGCGTTTGGGGATGCCCGCGAAGAACGGCACCAGCGCGGACTTCCAGGAACGCGGCAGTATGATGGCCTGATCGTAGCGCCAACGCAGCAGTCGCCCCAGACGCCGACGTGCACCAAGACCGAATTCACCGTGACTCAACGGCATGGTGACGCTGCTCTTTACCTCCGGCATGCGTGCCAGCAACGGCTTCGACCAGGCCGGCGCCAGTACGTCGATCTCTGAATCGGGAAAACGTTGCTTGAGGGTGATGAACAGGCTCTGCGCCATCACCATGTCGCCGATCCAGGCGGGGCCAACGATGAGGATACGTGAATTCTTTATTGCGTTGTTCATTGATTTACTCCTTCTCCCTTCGGGAGAAGGTTGGGGTGGGGAGGAGTTGATCAACCCTCACCCTCCCCCTGCCATAAGAGGCGAGGATAAGATGCATCAGTCATTTTTTATTCAACCACTGCATATATTTCCCGACCCCCTGCTCCACCGTCATGAACGGATGTTCACAACCGGCGGCGCGCAGCGCGCTCATGTCGGCCTCGGTGAAACTCTGGTAACGGCCCTTGAGATTCTCCGGAAACGGGATGTATTCAATCTTGCCCTGGCCGTGGTATTTGATCACCGCCTTGGCCACATCATTGAACGTCTGGCTGCGGCCGGTGCCTAGATTAAAGATACCCGAGACCTTGGGATGATCCAGCGCCCACAGGTTCACAGCGCATACGTCGTCCACGTGGATGAAATCGCGGCGCTGTTCGCCATCCGCAAAGCCGCCGCTGCCCTCGAACAGCTTGCACTTGCCGGTGGCCCGTATTTGGTTATTGAAATGGAATGCAGTGCTGGCCATCTTGCCCTTGTGCTGCTCACGCGGACCGTAGACGTTGAAATACCGGAAACCCGCCACCTGACTTTTGGGAGCAGTCTTCAGACGCCGGCGCACATACTGATCAAACAGAAACTTGGAATAGCCGTACATATTGAGCGGCCGTTCGCAGTGCCGTTCCTCCTTGAACACCTTGCCCCCGCCATACACGGCGGCAGACGAAGCGTAGATGAACGGGATGTTGCGCGTGACACAGTGCTCCAGCATGGCCTTGGAGTAATCGTAATTCAATCCCATCATGTACTGGCCGTTCCACTCGGTGGTATCGGAACAGGCGCCGTTGTGAAACACCGCTTCGATGGGACCGATGGTGCCCCCGGTGAGCTGCTGCAGGAAAGCGTCCTTGTCGCGGTAGTCGGCGATCTCTGCCTCCACCATATTCACGAACTTGGAACCATCCTTGAGGTCGTCCACCACGATGATGTCGGACTGACCGCGTTGGTTGAGCGCCAGCACCAGGTTGCTGCCCACGAAGCCTGCGCCGCCGGTGACAATGATCATGATGGTTTTCTCTGCGAGTAGATGACCATGTATTTATAGAATACCCCGTTGGCCTCGGATACTGAGATCAGCAAGCCGCGCCAGCCATCCAGGAGACCGAGCCGCAGGAAGTAGGCGCGGATGAAGGCCCAGACGCTCTTCAGCAGGATGATACCCGGCGGATAGGTGCGGGTGGACTCCCCCGCCTTGAGCATGGTGTAGCGGTGCATCTTCACCAGGAAATCCCCGGCATCGCGCATGGCGGTGTGCCGCAAACTGCCTGCCAGAGGCACCGCTTGTTCGCCGCTTTTCAATTCCACCTTCTCATGCACTGCCACTTCCGTAAATCGATTCGTGCGGCGATGGTAAAGCCGCGTGAGCCACTGGCTACCCCAGCCGCCGTAGCGCACGCGCTTGCCCAGAAGATAATTCTGCCGCTCCACCGCATACGCTTTCTGTGGGTCATCCAGCGCCAGACCCGAAATACTCGCGAGCAGCGAAGCTTCCACCACCTCGTCCGCATCCAGTGAAAAAATCCAGTCGCTGCGCGCCAGCGCGGCAGCCACGTTGCGGGTTGCGCCAAAGCCGGTGAATTCACCTTTGCATATCCTGACATTGGGAAAGCGTCCGGCTACATTGAGGGTATCGTCGCGGGAACCGTTGTCATAGACCAGCACTTCACCGAACTCGCGCACGCTTTCCAGCGCCGCCGCCAGGGTCGCAGCGGCATCACGGACTATGAGCACTATGGATATGCGGGCAAGCGCTGAGGTCATGCAGTTCCCCGCAGAGCCGAATGGTCAATCAACCAGAGTGTAGATGGCGCTGCAGTACGGGCACTCGATCTCGCCCGTGGCTTCGACCGGCAGGAACACCCGCGGATGGGAATTCCACAGACTCATGCCGTCCATGGGGCAGTGCAACGGTAGATCCTTACGGGTCACATCGTAATGGCGGCGGGCGTTGGGGGTCTGCAGGCCTGGTTGCTGGACGGCGTCTGTGGCCACGATCGCACCTCGTGCTCGAAAGGATGCTGATTATACCAAGCTACTCCGGATCACCGGCGGCTGGCGTACCGATGGTGGCTTCCCACAGGGCACGCACTTGGCCGCGCTGTGGCTCTGCCTCGGCTTCCGGGATAGATGCCGGGTGCCCTTCCAGACTGCAGCGGTGCACGATCTTGCGAAACGCCCGATAGGTGTCGGCGAGCAACTCGCCTTGCTCAGTGCTCAGGATGCCGGCGCTCACCAGGCCTTCCAGATTGCGGATGTTGTCGGTCCAGTCGAGCAGTTGCGGATATTGGGCGGCATTCTTGAGCACCCAGTACTGCACCAGAAACTCGATATCGGTGAGGCCGCCGCTATCCAGTTTGATGTCGAACTCACCTTGCATATGTGCATGCTCCTTCAGCATACGTGCGCGCATTTCAGCCACATCGCGTCTCAGGGCTTGTGCATCACGCTGCCGGCTCAGCACCTCACGGCGCAGTTCCTCGAAAGCTTCGCCGACCGCCGCATCGCCGGCCACCGGACGCGCGCGCAGCAATGCCTGATGTTCCCAGGTCCAGGCCTGCTGCCGCTGGTAGTGGGCGAAGCTCTCCATGGAACTCACGATCAGCCCGGCCGCGCCGCTAGGCCGCAAACGGGTGTCTACCTGATAAAGCACGCCCGAGGTCGTGGGAATGGATAGGATATTGATGATGCGCTGCACCAGGCGCGTGAGGAATTCATTGTTATCCAGCGCACGCGCACCGCGGGTCTGCTGCTGCTCGCCGGTACTGTCGTGCAGGAACACCAGATCCAGGTCCGAGCCGTAGCCCAGTTCCAGTCCCGCGAGCTTGCCATAGGCGATGATGCCGAAACCTGCGCGGCGATCCGTGCCGGCATCCCGGCACCAAGGTTCGCCGTAGCGCGTCAATAGATGCTGCCAAGCGATCTCCAGGGCCTTGCGGATCACCTGTTCCGCAATCCAGGTAAGGAAGTCGCTGACCTTCATGAGCGGCACGTTGCCGGAAAGATCGGCCGCTGCCACCCGCACCACTGCCGTCTGCTGGAACTGGCGTAGCGCATCCATCTGGGCCTCCAGATCATCGCTGCCAATATCCTTGAGGCAGCTGTCCAGTTCCACTTGCAGGGATTCCTGGGATGGAAACTCGCTGAACATGCGCGGATCCATGAGTTCATCCAGCAGTAACGGGGTGCGCACCACTAGATCAGTGAGCCAGGCACTGCCCGCCGCCAAGCGTGCCAAATGCTCCAGTGCCGTGGCATTTTCCAGCAGCAGTGCCAGATAGGTGGAACGTTTGGCGATGGCTTCCACCACCCGCAACAGCCGCTTGAAGGTGTCATCCACATCCGGCGTGGTGCTTGCCACTTCGAACAGGCGCGGTATCAATGTATCCAAGCGGCGGCGTGCACGCTCACCCAGGGCCCGCAACAACGGCCCTTCGTGTAACTGTTTGAGTGCTTGCCGGATTTCGGCGGGCTGCGTGAACCCGGCATCGAGCAACACGGTTTCGATATTCTTATCTGCTTGCGAGCTGCGCCATACTGGTGCAAAAACTGATTCAGTCTGCGGTCTGCGCTGCGCATGCGGCGCCGCGAACACTGCTTCGAATATCTTTTGCACCTGGCGGCGATGCCCGTCCAACGCCCGACTGAATGCCGGCCAGACCTCGAATCCCATGGACCAGGCCAGACGTGCGCGGCCGATCTCATCCGCGGGCAATTCGTGGGTCTGTTCGTCCCGGAATTCCTGCAGACGATTCTCTGTGCAACGCAGAAATTCGTACGCCGAGATGAGTGCCTCGGCTTCTGCGGGCTGCAGGTAATTCATCCGCCCCAAATGACGCAGCACCGAGAGGATGGCGCGTTCACGCAAAGGCGTTTCGCGACCACCGCGGATCAACTGAAAAACCTGACCGATGAATTCGATCTCGCGGATACCACCGCGGCCGAGTTTGATATTGTCCTCAAGACCGCGGCGCAGCACGTCCTGCATGATGAGCAACTTCATCTCGCGTAGTGATTCGAAGGCATTGAAATCCAGATAGCGCCGGTAGATGAACGGCCGCAGCAAACCCAGCAGCCGTTCACCTTGTTTGGTATCGCCGGCCACCGGCCGTGCCTTGATCAAGGCGTAGCGCTCCCACTCGCGTCCATGATTCTGGTAATAGGTTTCCAGTGCACCGAAGCTCATGGCCAACGGTCCGGCTTCACCGAAGGGCCTGAGCCGCAGGTCCACCCGGAACACGAATCCTTCCGACGTGATTTCATCCAGCAGGCGCACCAGCTTCTGCGCGAGGCGCAGGAAATAGTCCTCATTATCCAGCGGCTTGGAGCCGTCGCTGCTGCCGTTCTCCGGATAGGCGAAAATCACATCGATGTCCGAGGAGAAATTCAGCTCTTGGGCGCCGAGCTTGCCCATGCCGATCACCACCAGCGCTTGCACTTCGCCCCTGGCGTTATGCGCCAAACCGTGACGTTCGGCATGCCAGCGCGACAAGCACGCCAGTGCGCCATTCACGCAGGCATCGGCCAGCGCGGAAACGTCGCGCAAGGTTTCGTCCAGCTGCGCCCAGCCCGCCAGATCGCGCCAGGCGATACGCGTCATTTCACGACGACGGATTTGCCGTAAGCGGCTGGATAACTCGGCTTCATCCCGTACAGACTGCAATGCCGCAGACACACGCGTTGCAGGTGACTCTAGGGTCTGCAAATCACCTGTATCCGTGAGATCGGCCAGCAGTTGCGGGTGGCGCATGCAGTTTTGCGCCACGAACTCGCTGCACAACCATACCCGCGACAATGACGCAGCCACAACTGCAGATAATTCCGGCAAGCCGGCGAGCGACCGCTGATAACGCTCCCAGATGGGACGCAACAATTCTGGGATGGTGCCGGATGTTCGCATGCTGGGGAACATGATTGGTAGCTCAGCAAACTTAACTGTAACCTAATCCCATGCCATCACCATGCCACTCGGAATCCCACGCTGCTTTGCAGTTTTTCGCTACGGCCCCCAAGGGACTGGAACCGGTGGTGGCGGATGAACTGCGCGCGCTCGGGGCCAGGAATGTGAAAGAGGCGCGTGGCGGCGCTTCATTCGAAGGGCCACCGGCCACGGCGTATCGCGCCTGCCTGTGGCTGCGTGCCGCCAACCGGGTGCTGTACCCGATCTCGAAATTCACAGCGGCTGACGATGCCAGCTTGTATGCAGGCATCAACCGCATGCCCTGGGAAAACGATCTATCGCCCGACGGCAGTCTGGCGGTCGATTTCACCGGCACTAGCACCGGCATCACCCATACCCAATACGGCGCGCTGCGCGTCAAGGACGCTATCGTGGACCGCTTGCGCGAAAAATTCGGGCGGCGTCCGGATGTGGACCGGGAGCAGCCGGACCTGCGCATCAACTGTCATCTGCATCGCAATATTGCGACCGTGAGCCTGGACCTTTCCGGCGACAGCTTGCATCAGCGCGGTTATCGCCGTACCAGTGTGGCGGCGCCCTTGAAGGAAAACCTGGCGGCCGGTTTGCTGCTCAAATGCGGCTGGCCGAAGATCGCCTCCGAGGGCGGCAGCTTCGTGGATCCCATGAGTGGTTCCGGCACCCTGGTAATCGAAGCCGCGCTCATGGCCGGGGATGTGGCCCCGGGTCTGTTGCGGGATTATTGGGGCTTCAGCGGTTGGTTGAAGCATGACCACGGGCTTTGGAAAAAATTGATAGAGGAAGCGCGTGCGCGCCAGATCGCTGACCGTGTGCACAAACTGATCATCCTGGGATTCGACAACGATGCTAAGGCGATACTCAGCGCACAACAGAACGCGCGCGCTGCCGGCATCTCACCCATGGTGCGTTTCGAACACAAATCTTTGGAGCAGAATCACTTGCCCAGCGGATTGCGACCCGGATTGGTGGTCACCAATCCGCCTTACGGCGAACGCCTAGGGACCGTTGAGACCCTCGGACCGTTGTACATGACACTCGGTAACTGGCTCAAGCAACAGTGTCTCAACTGGCACGTGGGTGTCATCGTCGGTGACCCGGAACTCGGCAAACAGCTCGGTATCCGCGCTCGCAAGATCAACTCCTTCTATAACGGCGCGCTGGAATGCAAATTGCTGCAGTTCGATATTCAGCCGCACTGGTTTATGCATGGAGATACCCCGGCAACCCCTGGGTAGCGCGGTTCATCAGGCATACCGTTATCAGTCATTCCGCTGACATCTCGGCGTATTACACTAGGAGTATCGTCATCAGCTCATCTCAGGAGTTTTTTATGGCACCTAGGAAAGCTTCCAAGAAATCCACTTCTAAAAAGCGCAAGTCGACTAAGACCAAGTCGCGCAAGACCCGCAAGGTCAAGGCTATCCCCGCCGGGTACCACAGCGTCACGCCTTATCTGATCATCCAAGGGGCGGCGGCGGCATTGGACTTTTATAAACGGGCATTCGGCGCCAAAGAAAAGCTGCGCATGCCCGATGGCGAGCGTATCGGCCACGCTGAGATCCTGATTGGTGGTTCGCACGTGATGCTGGCGGACGAATACCCCGAGAGAGACATTCACGCACCGCAACCGGACGCCCGGACACCTGTGGGCATCTTGCTGTATGTGCAAGATGTGGACACGGTATTCAAGCGCGCGGTGGCAGCCGGCGCCAAGGTCGAGCGGCCGTTGGCTGACCAGTTCTATGGCGACCGCACTGGCGGCATCCTCGATCCCTTCGGCCACCGCTGGTACCTCGCCACGCACATCGAGGATGTGTCGCCGAAGGAAATGCAGCGACGCATGCAAGCGGCTAAGCAATAACGGCAATCTACTGATATCGCACGCAACTGACTGCCGCAGGCAAGCCGTGGAACTTGATGAGATCATCGTCGCGCTCTCGGGGATGCCTGGCATCCTGAGGAGCAAACTCGATGGTCTTAGCGATGAGCAATTGCGTTTCCAGGCCGAGGCCGGAAACTTTTCGATCCTGGAAAACATCTGCCACTTGCGGGACATCGAGATCGAAGGCTACAGCCTGCGCCTGAAACGCCTGCTCGCAGAACGGCATCCCAGGCTGCCGGATATCAATGGCGGCCCGCTGGCTCTCGAACGCCACTACAATCGACAGCCATTGCAACCGGCTGTTGATGCCTTCATCCAGGCGCGCCATGCGAACCTGAAGCTTTTTGAAAAACTGACGGCAGCCCAACTCGCCCGCACGGGCATTCTCGAACCCATCGGTGAAATCACATTAGTCCGGTTGCTGGAACTGTGGGTCGAACACGACCAGGGACATATCCGGGAACTGGAAAAACTCCGGACTGCCGCCCGTGGGAGCCACTCGACCCCTAAGCCCAAACCTCCGGTCTCCCGGCAGAACTTAAGATAAGCATCACCATGAAAGCTGGAACCTTACGACGACTCATCAACCTGTGGCCGCCTTTCTTATGCAGCGGCATACAAGTCCGACGCATCAGTAGCGACTACCGCGAAGTGGAGGTGGTGCTCAAACAGCACTGGTATAACAGCAACTACGTGGGCGTGCATTTTGGCGGCAGTCTGTTCGCCATGACAGACGGCCTGCACATGATCATGCTCATCCGGATACTTGGCCACGATTATTATGTCTGGGATCAGCGTTCCAGTATCGAATACATCAAACCGGGCCGCGGTACGGTGAAGGCCTGGTTTCGGCTGGACGATGCCATACTGGCCACGATCCGCGAAAAGACCGCAGGTGGTGAGAAGTACCTGCCGGAATTCGATGTCGAGATTACCGATACCAGCGGCGCGGTGGTGGCACGTGTGCAAAAAACGCTCTATGTGCGCCGGAAGCCTCCAAAAGCCGTCTCGCCCGCACCGATATAATAAGCACATGGATTAGGGCAGACTCTTGCTCTCCGTCAGTGCGGTGCGTAGTGAACCCGCAGGGCGCGCACCGCCGACCCGTAAGCACATCCGACAAGCGAGGTATTTATGCAGCACGACACTCAAACCATTCCGGACTCGAAAACCATGCTGTGGATAGGCCGCGTCATCATCACGTTGGCCACCTTGTTTTTTCTGTTTGACAGCCTCATGAAACTGATTAAGCCGGAACTGGTGGTCAAGGCGGCCGGGTGGCACGAGAGCATGGTAATTGGCCTCGGCATCACACTTCTCATCAGCACCATCCTTTACGCCATTCCGCGGACGTCGGTGTTGGGCGCCATTTTGATCACCGGCTATCTGGGCGGTGCGATTGCCACCAATCTGTTCCTGAAGTCGCCGATTCTGTTCAACTGCCTGGCCGTGGTGTACGGCATCCTGCTCTGGGGCGGACTGTTTCTGCGTGATCCGCAGTTGCGGGCGATTCTGCCGGTGCGGCGCTGATGCGGAGTTTGCCGCTGTCATTTGAAACGCAATGGGAGCATGCAAATGCAAAAGATCACCCCGTTCCTATGGTTCGACCACCAGGCTGAAGAAGCGGCCAATTACTATGCATCCATCTTCAAGAATTCGAAGATTGGCACAGTTTCGCGTTACGGCAAGGAAGGCCAGGAGATTCACAAGCAGCCGGCAGGCCAAGTCATGGCCGTGGAGTTCGAACTGGATGGCCAGGAATTTACGGCGCTGAATGGCGGTCCGCTGTTCAAGTTCAATGAGTCCGTTTCCTTCCAGGTGCATTGCGAGACCCAAGAGGAAGTGGATTATTACTGGAATGCGCTTTCGGCGGGCGGCGATCCGAGAGCCCAGCAATGCGGGTGGCTCAAAGACAAGTACGGTCTGTCCTGGCAGGTGGTCCCCACAATCCTGCCAAAGTTGTTGACGGGCAAGGACACCAAGAAATCAGAACGGGTTATGCAAGCTCTGCTACAGATGAAAAAGCTCGACATCGCCGGCCTGACCCGCGCCTATGAACAGCAGTAATCAGGATTTCGTATTCTGCCAAGTACGGCCGGGGCCTTGCACGATGCAATGGAGTTTCCGGGTTTATACAGAGTAGAATTTTGGCGCCTTATCTCAAGGCAACATTTTAGGGAGTCTATTATGACCTCGCTTGTCTCTCTCTGGCTTCCGATACTACTTTCCGCTGTCGGCGTGTTCATCGCCAGTAGCATCCTGCACATGGTTTTCAAATTCTGGCATATGCCGGATTACCACGGCTTCTCGAACGAGAATGAAGTGGGTGCCGCCATCCGCAAAGGTAACCCGGCACCCGGCATGTATATGCTGCCTTTCTGCAAAATGGAGGACATGAAAAAACCCGAGGCACAGGAGAAGTTCAAGCAAGGTCCCGTGGCTTTCATGATCCTGCGTCCCGCCGGTGCGCCTGGCATGGGAAAGAATCTGCTGCAGTGGTTCGTGTTCTGTCTGG
>JBAWFD010000141.1:0-6803 GCA_049591615.1 Gammaproteobacteria bacterium
GGCCTATGCCAATACTGGCGAGCTTGGCGCGGATGTCCTTGTTTTCAGGCGTGATGGGTATGTACTGCAGGGCGGCATCAAGATACTGGTAGAAGTTGGCCTTGATGCCTGCCGTTGTGGCCGGGAAGAAATCGGCCGTCGGTGCGGCGGGTGGTGCGGGTGGTGCGGGTTGATGCAGATACGCCGAGAGCGGTTGCACTTTATAGCCCGCCTGTACTTTTACTACGTTGGGCATGTCCTCAGCGTTTAAGAGTTGTGTCCGGAAAATGCTAATTGCGAAGGGCTTTGTATCAGAAACGTTCAGGATTTACAGTTTGTGCCGACATAATCCTGTAATCGGCTGATTTAGATCACAAGCCTACTCTGTCGCATGATGGCCAGAATTACTCTGGCCATCATGCATCTCGATCTGCAGCGTATACAGGCGCGTTAGTTCTGCACTTTCATCACCGGCGGCGGGTTCCACTTGCCGGTGAGTGCTTCCATCTTCGGGGCATACAGCCGCATGGTTAGGTTGAACGGCCCCTTGGGCGCCGGCAACCAGTTTTCTTCCTTATCCTTGCCGGGATTCTCATTCTGGAAATATAGATCCAGAGAACCATCGGCGTTGTACTTGAACGGCATCCAGCTGCTCACCGCGAAACGGTTTAGCGGATTCGCCACCTGGAAGCCCTGGTCGTCATACAGCGTGATGGACCAGAACGCGTCCGCCGGCGGCAAGTCATCCTTGCTGAAGTGGATGACGTACTTGTTGGCGCCATCCAGAGGCTTGCCGGTGTTGTCGAATAGATTCAACGGATAGATCGCATCATCTGGCAGATTTGCGCCGAGACCAAGCTGCGCGACGATGGCGCGTTTCAGATAATAGTTGCCGTAGACGCCCATGGTGTCGGTGTTCATGGACCATCCGTTCACCACGCGCGCGACCGTTGGCACCTTCCACTTCATGAGTGCCAGGGCATCCTGTGGTGCGCTTGCCAGAGCTTGTTTCACTGTGGGGGAGAGCTTGTTGAAGTCAAAATTTTTGCCCGGCACGATGCCGATGTGCCGCATCTGCGCGATGATGGGCTGGTCGGTGATATGCGGTGGAATGGTCTTCAGCAGCTTCGCTGCATAGCTGAAGTATTGTTCTGCCGACATGCTGTCCACCTGCACCTTGGGCGGCGTCTTCATGTCCACGCTGGGATCGATCTTGGCCACGATCTTCGCTGGCGCCTTGCCCCAGTCTGAAAGCGGCGTGACTTTGAGGCCAGCCTGAAACTTATGGACCGCCGCGTAGTCTGCCGGACCATTGGTCTGGGTACGACCGATGATCCATACGTAGGGTGTGGGCGCTTTAATTTGGCTCATGCCCGAGGGTATACGGCCTCTCCACCCCGGTGGGGTCACCAGAAAGTTCCTGGCCTCAGTGCCAGTGGTGCGGGAACCCGGCGAGGCGAACACATCGCTCCACATATCCAACATTGGCAAGAGGTAATAGCGCCCATGGGAATCCGGCGCGGATATCACCATCGGCTGCTTAGCGAGGTCCAGCCAGGCGATCGAATACAGGGTATCGAAGTTGGGCCGCACAACCACCTTCAGATCGGCGGGTGGATAGGCCGGGACATTCACGAACATGTTCATGGGGCCTTTGCCGAATTCCTTGCCGGCTTCGATGTTCGTGGATTGCAAACGCGTTAGGTCCATGGTCACCAGCGGATAGAAATAGAGATAGGCGTCAACAGCAATGGCGTGGGTCCTCTGTTCGGTGATGCTTGTATTGCTGGCGAATGCCGGGAATGTTGTCAGTGCGATGACTGCCGATAAAATGAAACTGTGGAATGTGCGTATTGTGACTCGCATGCGACTTACCTCTCATTCCTGAGTGCGTAAACTCAAATAAAGCGGTAATTCGGATTATAACGTGTCTGTTGTTAGGCGCGCGCCCTGGGCAGGCTTTCAGCCTCAGACGGTGCATTCTTTCCGCCCCTGTTAGTGCCTTGCCCGTGGATTTGCGTCCCGGTTGCGCACTGGACGAAAACAGACCGCGCTCCCTGACCGGTTCCCGGGCGGCGTAATCCATAAATCCATATGGAATCATCTCAAGGGCGAAAACCGGTATCCAGTAAGCAATTGATTATTCAAGTTTCCGGCTATTCCCAGAGATTACTACTGCATATCCGGCACTTCCGCCATACATAGCAGTCGTGCCGGAATGACGAAATCGGAACATAAACGAATAAATCAAGGTTTCCTTAGGTTATAAGACAGCACTTAAAGTACTATTTCACACCAAGATATCACTCACGGTTCCGCCTGGAGCTTGAAGTTGTGGTGGACAGAATTATGAGGAAAAAACTTCATTCCAGGCTCGCGCTTGCAGGTCTCGCCATGCTTGCCGCCGGCAGCGCAATGGCAACTACCGGCCCAGCACAAACGTTCATGTTTGCACAGGACGACAATGCCGTTACTGCCAATCAGAACCCAGCTGGTCTATCGCGCATTAAGGAGCCCGAGGTCGTCTTCCAGGCTTTGGACTTTGATTCGACTTCTACCTTCCAATACACCACGAATGTGAGCCCGGCGGAGACCTCCTATAACAGTGGTGGCAATACATTCATACCCCTGGTGTACTATGCCACGCCCATTAACGACAAGATGGGTGCAGGTATTTTTGTTACTGGCAATTCCATCTCCTCAGATTTCGGTAACACCGGTCCCGCCAGTTACATAGTCACCTCCTACAACCTGACAACGGCCCAGTTGCAAGGCAATCTGTCTTACCAGGTTATGGATAAGCTCTCGCTTGGCGGCGGCCTCAGCGTCAACTATACTTCCTTCGAATACAACAGCAACGTGCTTAACCTGGAGCCCGATTCTTCCCCGGGGCAAATGAAGCTCCAGGACTCAGACATCACCACGAGCTATGTTCTGAGCTTGCTATACGAATTCTCGCCGCAAACCCGCCTGAGCTTGGTGTACCGCTCGAAGATCAACCCCCAACTGTCCAGCACACCGGAGTATTCAGGTCTCGGGCCTCTCCGCCAGGCTCTAATTAACGCCAATCCGGGTGCTTTTAACCAACAGGTATCAATGGGCGTAGACATCCCGCGAATGGTCTTCGCTGGTCTCTATCACCGTTTCGACAGCGGCGATGAGACTGAACTGGATGTAGGCTGGATCGAAGCCTCTGAATTTGGCTTATCGGAAATTACCTTGGGCCAGAAACAGATAAACAACAGGGGTCAGGACCTGAATAACGTGTGGGCGTCATCCCTTGGCTACACCCACCCGCTGAACACCCAGTGGCAGCTCAGCGCGGGGGCTATGTATGTATCCAGCGCGGTCAGTGACCAAAACCGAACCTTCATCTTCAAGCCTGACAGCCTGTGGGGTGTGGGTGTTGGTGCTGAGTACAAGGCCAGTAAGCACTTGATCTATGGCCTTAACCTGAACTATTACAAGCTCGGCCCGGCCAAGACTACGGCCTACATCGACGAAATCAACGCAACCCTTAACGGCGAGTACACCACCCACTATGCGTTCGGCCTGGACTTTACTGTCCGTTGGATTGGATTCTAAATTGTGTACGGTTCACGCTCGACTTTTGGAAGGACCGGCCATGGGAAGGTAGTTTAGATAACGTCTTGAATTTCAAGTTCACGCATCGGTAATTCTGCATTACGCCACAGTGTGGCATCTGCGTTGATATACTGTTTAGTTGTGACGCCCTGATCGCGATTACGAAATGCACCCCACTGCCGATGGTGCAACACATCAAATAATAAAACGGCCGGGTTGCGTGGGCTATATCGCACAGCCTCCACTTCCCGGCCGAGTCCCTGTTACGTACTCCCAGCTTTATGGACGCTGGGATTTCATCAGTATCTTTTCTGTTAATTGATTAACTTACATTGCATCCGCTGCCGCCGCTTGGGCCTGCTGGAGCTTCTGCATATCCTCAGGCGTCAGTTTCGGCGGTGCGATCGAGAATACCAGTTTGTCGATCGTGCCGGTGAACGCGAACGGTACCTGGTAGTCCTGATCATCCACCGGTGTGCCGGTATCTGAACCGATGTCGAAGGATTCATCCCAGGCCAGAGTCAAGGGTATGGTGCGGTCCATGGTGTGGGTTGCGACCACCTTGCCATCCACTTTCAACACACCGGTGCCACCGCGGCCGATGCCACTGACGTTATTGAACGCCAGCGTGGCGAATCCAAGACCGTCGTACTTGAAGTCATATATGATCGTATGTTTGCCGGGTGAGAGCGCCGGACCTACCCAGCGATCGCGCTTGAGGTCCAGCAGGTTCCAGGTAAACACCGGCTTGTCTTTCAGCAGATAAAAGCCGTAGCCGCCGAAGCGCCCGCCCTGGGTCACGATCATGCCGCTGGCGCCGCCTTTGGGCACGGTGATGTCCGCAGTGATGGTGTAGGAGGTGTTGAGGAGATTCGGTGCCGCGCTGCCCGGAATGCCGGTGATGGGTTCACCGGAATAGGTGAACAGATTGCGACCAGCCGACAGGTTGGGACGCGGCGCTACGATGCGCGTGATTGCCGACGCATCCAGCGGGAACACCTGGTACTTCCTGAACTCCTGGAACATCAGGTCATGCATCGCCTTGACCTTGTCCGGGTATTGCGCGGCCAAATCGGTGTACTGCGTCCAATCGTGGTTCACGTCATACAACTCAAACTTGTAGGCACCAGCAGGATTCAGTTCGGCGGTGCCTGCCAGTTGCCAAGGTGCACGCACCGGCACCGCGCTCAGCATCCAGCCATCGTGATAAAAGCCTTGCAATCCCCCCATCTCAAAAAACTGGGTAGTGTGATGCGTGGGTACGTTGGCATTGGCCTTGTTGAAGGTATACGTCAGGCTAGTGCCCTCGATGGGCTTTTGCTTGATGCCGTTGACGGTGTCCGGCGCCGGAATGCCGATGGCGTCCAGAACAGTAGGCAGGATATCGATTACATCGGCGAACTGGTTGCGGATTCCGCCGGCATCGGTGATGTGACCCGGCCAGGCGATTTCCATGCCAGTGCGGATGCCGCCAAAGAACGACGGGATCTGCTTGGTCCACTTGTAGGGGGTGTCGAATGCCCAGGCCCAGCCTACCGCATAGTGGCTGTAAGTCTTGTCGGTACCCCAGTCGTTGTAGAACTTCATCTGCGCGGCCACCGGCAACTCGATGCCATTGAACTGCGCGATTTCACTGGGCGTGCCGTTGGGTGAGCCTTCCGCGGAAGCACCGTTGTCGCTGTTGATAAAGATGATGAGCGTATTATCCAGCTTGCCCTCGCGCTCGATCTCATCGACCACACGCCCGACCTCATGATCGGTGTAGGCGAGGTAAGCCGCATAGGTGTCCGCCTGTTTGATGAACAGTTTCTTCTCTTCCGGGGTGAGCGTGTCCCAGCGCTTCAGGAGCTTGTCCGGCCAGGGCGTGAGCTTGGCGTCCTGTGGGATCACGCCGAGCTTCTTCTGGTTGGCAAAGATGGTGTGCCGCAGATTATTCCAGCCCTTGTCGAACAGGTGCATAGCGCTGATTTTCTTCTCCCAGTAAGGGGTTGGATCAAACGGGGCGTGTGTGGCGCCTGGCGCGTAATACAGCAGGAACGGCAGCTTCGGATCGATATCGTTTATCTGGTTGAGCCAGCGGATGGCGTCATCCGCCATGGCCGTAATCAGGTTCCAGCCCGGATGTCCCACATACGGATAGATGGCGGTGGTGTTGCGAAACAGGTTGCCCGGCTGCCACTGGCTGGTGTCCCCACCCACGAAACCGTAGAAATACTGAAAGCCCATGCCTGTGGGCCACTGGTTGAAGGGTCCCGCCTGGCTTGCCTCCCAGGCCGGGGTGTTATGGTCCTTCCCGAACCAGGAGGTGCGGTAGCCATGATCTTGCAGGATGGTGCCGATAGTGGCCGCGTCCTCGGGGATGATGCTGTTGTACCCTGGGTAACCCGTCGACAGTTCGCCGATTGTGCCGAAGCCCACCGAGTGGTCATTGCGGCCGGTGATGAGTGCCGCCCGGGTCGGCGAACATAGTGCACTGACGTTGAAATTGGTGTAGCGCAATCCCATCTTGGCAATGCGGTCCAATGTGGGCGTGGGGATTACACCGCCGAAGGTACTCGTCGCACCAAAGCCTACATCGTCGAGCAGGATAATCACGACGTTTGGAGCACCCTTGGGCGGTACGATGCGCGCCGGCCAGCAGGGTGTGGATTGCGCCGCGTTCTCTTCGATCTTGCCGCAGAACGGCTGATCGGGTGCCGGCAGTTGGTCGCCTTTGATGGTGGTGGTGGCGCTGGGTGAGCCCAAAGTGCCGGTGATCTGCTGGGCCGACACTGACGCCAGAGCCAGCGTGAAAGCTAGTGCTGCGGTCACGATGATACCGCTACGAATAATAGTTTTGAGTTTCATAGGAGTTCTCCTGTTATAACCTCTTACAGTTAACCTCAATCGTGATGCATTATGTTTATTAATCTGCACTTGTGGTTTCAGCCCCATAGAGTAAAAGCACACACCGCACAGTATTAATGCATCCTGCACAATCCAGTGGGCTGTTGTTAGTCTTGGATTCAATACCGATGCGGTTCACTAATATCGATGTTGTTCCGATTCGAGGTTACAAACCCGTCACGTTATATTTAAGGATACTACCGCCCTGGCTCGAATACCAATTCAGTTAAGGAAGGTCTGCACAACTCACTAAATCAGCATGCCAGCATTGGATTGAAGCCAATCGCAGGATGCGGAGCGGGGATCTCCGCATCGCAACACGCGATTTTGATCTTGATCCTGATGTATTCGCG
>JBAWFD010000142.1:0-1544 GCA_049591615.1 Gammaproteobacteria bacterium
ACAACAGCAACGCCGCGCCCACGCCCCGCTCCCGCGGCTGCCCGTTGACCACCGCCAGCAGGATCATGCCGAAGCTGGTTTGCAGGTTGGTGTGCTTATAGAGTTGGTTGAGGATCAGCTCAGGTTGTTCCCCCCGCTTCAACTCCAGCACGATGCGCATGCCGTCGCGATCGCTTTCGTCGCGGATGTCGCTGATGCCTTCAATACGTTTTTCCTGCACCAGTTCCGCAATGCGCTCGATCAGCCGCGCCTTGTTCACCTGATACGGAATCTCGGTGATCACGATCGCCTTGCGCTCCTTGGCCAGCGTCTCCGTCGCCGCCCGCGCGCGGATGGTGAAACTGCCCCGGCCCGTCTTGTACGCATCCACGATGCCGCCGCGGCCGCACAAAATCCCCCCCGTGGGGAAATCCGGCCCCTGCACGTGCTGCAACAGCTCCGCCAGCGATGCCTTCGGGTTATGCAGCAGCTCCAGTGCCGCACCAATGACTTCGGTCAGATTGTGCGGCGGTATCTTCGTCGCCATGCCCACCGCAATCCCATCCGAGCCATTGATCAGCAGGTTCGGAATCCGCGTCGGCAGCACCGTCGGCTCCAACGTCGCTTCATCGAAATTGGGCACCATGTCCACGGTGTCCTTGTCAATGTCGCGCAGCAGTTCCTCGGCGATCTTCGTCAAGCGCGCTTCGGTATAGCGATAGGCGGCCGGCGGATCCCCGTCCACCGAACCGAAATTCCCCTGCCCATCCACCAGCAGGTAGCGCAGATTGAAATCCTGCGCCACTCGCACCAACGCGTCATACACCGGCGCATCCCCATGCGGATGGTACTTCTTCAGCACTTCCCCCACCACGCCGGCGCACTTCGAGTACTTCTTGTTCGACAGCAGTCCTTCACTGTGCATCGCGTAAAGAATCCGCCGATGCACCGGCTTCAACCCGTCGCGCACGTCCGGCAGCGCCCGCCCCACGATCACCGACATGGCGTAGTCGAGATACGACCGCCGCATCTCGTCTTCAATATTCACCGGCTGAAACGGCTTGGCGCCCTCGGGGTTGGCGGGTCCGCCCGCGCCCGATCCGTTGAGAGGAAGCTGGGTGTCGTCAGTGGCCATAAAGTCTTATTTTACTCTACTTTAGGCCTTGGGAGCAACCCTGCATATTCGCAGGGGTTATAGCCTGCAATGAGGGTTTCGTGGCAGCGCGTGGCCATCCTGAGTGCCGCTTCGTTGGTGATGCTGGCGGCACAATCCACCGGCAAATCCACCGACAGCCAGCAGCAGCGCATTTTGCAGGCGCTCAATCGGCTCACCTGGGGGCCGGAGCCCGGCGAGATGGCCGCCGTGCAAAAAATGGGCCTCAAGCACTGGATTGACGATCAACTCCACCCCGACCGCATTCCCGAAAGCCCCGTGCTCACCGCCGACCTTCTGCCCCTCTCGTCCCTGACCATGACGCCGGCGCAAGTGATCGCCCATTACCCGCCGCCGGAAGCCATCCGGCAAATGGCGGCCGGCCGGCGCCCGTTCCCCGCCGACGCCCAAC
>JBAWFD010000143.1:0-23586 GCA_049591615.1 Gammaproteobacteria bacterium
GGTGCAGGCAAAGCCTATATCTACCATTTTGCCAATGGTGCTTGGGCGCTTTCCCAAGAGATCGATGATCCGGATGCAGCGGCCGGCAATGAGGATGTGTTCGGTTCAGCGCTAGCCTTAAACGCAGACGGGACCGTGGCGCTCATCGGTTCGGAAGCCGCTGTTGCTAGCGCAAGCGGAGCTGGTAAAGCCTATGTGTACACGCTCTCTAACGGCACCTGGACACAGACCCATGAGTTCGACGATCCACCCGCCACTATTGAAGACTTTTTCGGTGCCACCAGCGTGTCGCTCTCTGCTGACGGCCAGACCGCCGTCATCGGGGCTGAGTGCACAAGGGTGAACGCTCAATTGTGTGCAGGGGAAGCCTATATCTACACCGAGTCCAACGGCAGCTGGACACAGTCGGCGTCCATTCCCAGTCCAGATGGGGCTCAGTACAACTACTTCGGTTCCCCAGTATCCATATCCGGTGACGGCCAGAGTGTCCTCATCGGTTCAGCCGCCTCAGTCAACAGTCAGGGCAATGCCGGCAAGGCCTATCTCTACACGGTGTCGAACGGTACATGGACCCAGTCACATGAGTTCGGTGACCCGGCGGCGACACAAAATGACAGTTTCGGTCATTGTGGTGCAGCAATCTCATCGGACGGCGAGACCGCTGTTTTCGGTGCCTGCGGCATGAAGGTTAGCGGCGTGTCCGATGCTGGCGAAGCCTATATCTTTACCGAATCCAACAACAGCTGGAGTCAGGCAGCCGCCTTGCCGGATCCGGATGCAACCACAAGTGATGGCTTCTCCTTTCCAGTCACTATATCGGCAGACGGCAAGAGTGTGCTTATCGGTTCAGTAGCTCCAGTTAACACCGAGAGCCATGCCGGCAAAGCCTACCTCTACAAAGTCCAGTCGAATGGCAGCTGGATGCAGACGAAGGAGTTCGATGATCCAGCAGCGACTCAAGACGACGAGTTCGGTGGAAGTGGGGTTGCGCTTTCCAGCGACGGAGAGATGGCGTTCATCAGCGCCTATGGTACGACGGTCAGCAGCTTGGCGGATGCCGGTGAAGCCTATATCTATCAGTCGCCAGACGATATCAAAGTGACCTTGTCGGCCTCGCCCGCGAGTGTCACCACCGGCCAGAACGTAGTCCTGGATGTCACCGTCATGAACAAAGACTCGGCTGTCACCGCCTACAACGTAGTGCTCACCGGCACTCTGCCGGCGGGGCTCACCTATGTCAGCAGCAGCGAGGCCGGCGGCACCTGTAGCGCCACCCCACTGACCATAACCTGCACGCTTGCAAGTCTGGCACCCGGTGCCGACTGGCAGCCGTCAATCACCGGCAGCGCCAGTTCCACAGGATCGCTGACCGTCAACGCCACGGTCGTGAGCAACGAACCGGATCCGAGCACCACCGATAACAGCGCCAGTGCAATAGTGACAGTATCGGCTGCCAGTAATGGTGGTAGTTCATCGGGTGGCGGTAGTGGTGGTAGCAGCAGCAGTAGTAGCGGTGGCGGTGCACTTGGGTTAATTGGTCTATTGATGCTCGGCCTACCCTTGCTCGGCAGTCGTCGGCGCAAATAAGGTCATGTGATATCGGTGCCGCTCAATGATGTAAGCGCTGTACCGATACTCGAGAATGTAAAGCCCCTCTATTTAAGAGGGGCTTTTCTTTCGTGAGCAGATGAGACTACGTTTTACTTCAATGGCGTGAATGAAAACTTCTGGCCGCCGATGGTAGCTTCGGCCATGAGCCCGCCTTCCACTAGCGTAAATACCGCTACGCCGCTGCTGTAATCGGCATTCGCGGCAGCACCGGCCGTGGCCGCGACCGCGGAGACTTGCGCATTGAACGTAAAGTTACCTGCCGTGAACGTATCCAGCGCGTGCTTATCGCGGAAGAAGATGATCTCGCTATATGCCTGACCACCGATCTGTGGACCGACGGTTACCTGCGTGATACTGGTAACACCAATCAGACGTCCTTGCTCGAAAACTTCCCCGTTACCGTAGGCACCGCCGATCCAGAAACCACCTTTGCCCACGGACGGATAGATGGCATAGCCGTAAGCCTCCTTGAAGAAACGTTCAAGGCTTGGATCCGCGGCTTTGAATTTCGCAACCGCACCGTTCACCTCCGGAGTCATGGTATCTGCCTGGGAGGCGCCCGGTTGCCAACCCGAGCAAGCGGCCAGGAACACGACTGAGACACATGTCAGAGATAATCTGGAAAATATTCGCATCGGTTGGATCTCCATTTAGGTCTGATACTATGAGCGCTGGCGCGCATGTTGGCAAATGCTTTAGTTGAATACCTGCCGCCAGCTGACAAAATCGCTGCGTTCCGCATCCATCAGTTCAATGCCCACCAGGCAATCATCTTCGCCTTGCAGGTGCCGACACCATTTAGTGGCGCCCAACAAATGAAAAGTTCCGCTGTAGCCTTCCATATTGATGATGATATCCACCGGTTCACCGGGTTTTAGTTCCGGCTTGAGACGCACCTGCATACCGGCAGCGGAAACATCCACAGTCTTGCAATAGATCGCAGTCGTGATTGCTTCTTCATCATGGCCATCAAGCCTGCGGATAACAGCCTTCTCCTCTTTGCGCAGGCGCGGATATTTTCGGCGTTCGTCAGGCTTGGCCATGGATTTCCTTACTAGGCCGCGTAACTGCGGTTGCGCAGCCGGCTCAATGATAAACCATCCACTGCAACGGCAGCACGAAAAAGCTGACAATTGCTCCATAGACGACCCCCACTCATGCGCGCTGGCATAAGTCCAGTCCTGGATGGGGAGGTACGGGATGCCGTCCAATGGCAAAGGATTTGAAGACCGAAGTCCCCGGCCTGAAACTGGCATATGGATGCATAGTACGTTTTCTCCTTACCCTGGCTATCACTTAGATGCATACAAACACGTCCTGTTATGCATCGCTGAATTCCATTAATTTGTCACATCTGCATACCCACAATTTTAGTTGACGGCGCCTGGCCCAGGTTGACCAGTCATCGGTGTCTTATACACGCTCATCGGTGGCCATGACCTGCCTGGGTTCATATATCAGCCATGAAGTTGTCATACCTGCGTCACGGCCGACAGCTATCGTCTGCGCCATCCGAACAAAGGAGAGAAACCATGATGTTGATCAAGACTTCTGAACCCAACCGCCAGATCGAGAGAATGCTCGAGAAAAGCGCCCGGCGAAGACGCCTGGCTCACCGCCAGCACCGCGATCGCAACGCACTGCGGGCGGTCGCCACTGCCATTAGTGTGGTGGACGATGTGATGCAGGGTATGACTGCATCCAACCAAGTACTGCATCACGCGAAACCCCATGCCCTGCCCATCAAGCCAAGACAGTGTCTTTCTTCCAGCCGTAGCCAGCGTGATGTTCACTCTGTAACGCGCTGGAATGTATTCGGGGATATGTTCCTGTAGTAAGCACACACGCAGCTGCTCTCGATTACAGGGTATTTGCTGCTGACGCGCAATGGCACCGGATAAAAAGCTAGAATAGGCACACCCGAAACCAGCCTGTGCTATTCGGCACCCCTACTGCCTGTCGGAAATCAAGCGTGGCAACCCAATATCCTGCGCATATATGGCATAACGGCAAAATCAAACCCTGGGGGGAAGCCACCGTGCATGTCATGGCGCACGCATTGCATTATGGCTCCTCGATATTTGAGGGCATCCGCAGCTATCCGACCAACAAAGGCGTGGTGATCTTCCGGCTCACGGACCATCTCAAACGCCTGTTCAATTCTGCCAAAATCTACGATATGCCCATGCCTTACGATCAGGCGGCACTTGCCAACGCTTGCCGCGAAATGGTGCGCCTCAACAATCTTAAAAGGGCTTACATCCGGCCGCTTGCGTTTCGCGGCGCCAGCAAGGGCCTGAGCCTGAGTGCAGAGACAACTACTGACGTGGCGGTAGGCGCATGGGAGTTGGGCAGTTACCTAGGCAATGACGCCATCGAGAACGGCATCGATGCCTGTGTCTCTTCCTGGCAACGCCCCGCACCGAACACACTACCCATGGGCGCCAAGGCGGGCGGCAATTACTTATCGGGTCAGCTCATCGCACGCGAAGCACGGCGCCTGGGATTCGGCGAGGGCATCGCACTCGCGAGCAACGGTTTGCTCAGCGAAGGCGCCGGCGAGAACCTGTTTCTGGTATTCGAAGGTGCGTTGCATACGACACCTGCAAGCGCCGCAATCTTGAACGGCATCACCCGCGATACACTCATGAAGCTGGCGGTCGACACCGGCATTAATGTTGTGGAACGTGACCTGCCGCGCGAATATCTTTATCTGGCGGACGAAGTGTTCATGTGTGGGACTGCCGCCGAGATCACGCCCATCCGCTCAGTGGACGGCAAGCCCGTAGGCAACGGTAAGCCTGGGCCGGTTACACTTAAAATGCAGGAACTATTTTTTGGATTATTCGAGGGCCGTACACCAGACACGCACAGCTGGCTCGAACCGGTGAATTGAGAACATGCGCAGCATCCGATGGTTTTTCACGCTATCCCAAGCATCCGTCATGAGAACACCAAACCATGACTGAAAATAACGCGCCCAATAAAAGAGACCTGCTGGCCTCACCTCAGACACGGCTGCTGTTTTGGTTGCCCTGGGTGCTGATTCTTACCGGTTGCTTTATCGATGGTGTCACGCGTACGGTACTGTGGACCGTGGGTTTCAGCCTCGCCGGAGCAATTTGCCTGGTGAACGCCCGGCGTTGCGGGCGGCGACACTGTTTTTATACCGGGCCGCTTTTTCTACTGGCGGCGCTGGCCTCACTACTTTACGGTCTACATGTCTTACTTTTGGGCACGCATGGTTGGGCGTGGATTATTGACGTCACCGTAGCGGCGGCTCTGTTTTTCTGCTTTGTCTTGGAAAAACTGCTCGGCAAGTACCCGGCCGCACATTGAGTTTTGATTACCATTAATTGTGTCCGCGTGGCTCTCTGCTATGCTTGTGGAATGGGGTAACCCAAGGAGATGTCACCCATGATCTACGACAACATCCTCGATACCATCGGCCGCACACCCATCGTCAAGCTGCGTCGCATCCCGCCCAAACACGTGCATATGTATGTGAAGGTGGAAGCGTTCAATCCGGCCTCCTCGGTTAAAGACCGTTTGGCGCTGGCCATCATCCTGGACGCAGAGCAGCGTGGTACTCTCAAGTCAGGGCAGACGGTGGTGGAAGCCACTTCCGGGAATACCGGCATCGCGCTGGCGATGGTATGTGCCGCCCGCGGTTATCCGTTCGTGGCAGTGATGTCGGAGACGTTCTCGGTGGAGCGGCGCAAACTCATACGGGCCTTTGGCGCCAAGGTCATCCTCACGCCGGCGGCTGACCGCGCCACCGGTATGGTGCGCAGGACCGAAGAACTGGCCAAAAAACATGGCTGGTTTCTGGCGCGGCAGTTCGAGAACCCGGCCAATCCCGCCTGGCATCGCAACACCACCGGTCCCGAAATCCTCCTGGATTTTGCCGGTCAACGGCTGGATTATTTCGTCACCGGCTGGGGCACTGGCGGCACGCTCACCGGCGCAGGTGAAATGCTCAAGCTCGCGCGCCCCGATATCAAAATCATCGCCGCGGAACCCGCAGGGGCTTCGCTGCTCGCAGGGGCTCCCTGGCAGCCGCACAAGATTCAGGGGTGGACTCCAGACTTCGTGCCAGCGGTGCTGAACCGGAAGATAGCCGACGAGATCATCCCTGTGGAAGACATTCAGGCGCGGGATCTTTCGCAACGGTTGGCACGCGAGGAAGGCATCCTGGTCGGCATCTCGGCCGGTGGCACGCTCGCCGCAGCTCTCAAGGTGGCGGAACATGCGCCTCAAGGCTCGGTACTACTGGCGATGCTGCCAGATACCGCTGAACGTTATCTGTCCACCTTCTTGTTCGAGAATATCAGCGACGGCTCTGACGATGCATGGCTGGCACAGCAACAAGCCGCCACAAAATAGCCGCTTAACCTAAGGCGATTTAATCTCCAATATCGCGCCCGCTCGCGGGTCGCACACGAAGGCTGTGCCCCTGCCATCATCCGTCACACAGTGCGCACCTTGCGCCGTGCGATAGTCCGCCAAGGCATGCAAAGATCCTGACGATGACACTTTGAATATCGTCATGCTGGCGCTGCGCGCACCCGGCACGTAGAGATGGCCTGACTTCGGGTCATAACTGATGATGTCGATGCCGGCACCCGAGGGCGCGGTCGCCAGCACTTTCCCGCCGTGGTTCACATCGAGCACCGCCACTTTGCCTTCGGTACAGGCCACGAATAGAAAACCCTTGGCGGCATCCAATGCCAGGCCGCGCGGACCCTTGCAGGCATCATTCCATTCACCAACCTGCTTGAACGTGTTTGTGTCGATAACGACGGTTTTCTGCTTCCACAAATTGGTATAAGCACGGTTCATATCTGCATCGAACACCAATGATTCCGGTCCGCCGTTGATGGGAATATTGCTGTTGAGAGTGATCGCCAGTTTGGGGCTGAGTTGCACGTTGAACACCTGGATCTGCTGGGCATGAGGCTCGGTGACCCACAGTTCATGCCGCGCTTCCAGATAACGGACGTAATCCGGACCGCTGGCCAATTTGATGCGACTCAGCACCTGGCCATCGCGTGCGTCAAGCACCACTACGCCCGGTGCCGCGTGATCGCTGGCGAAGATATAGCCGTCGCCATACGCGGCCGATGACGTGCCCTCTTCATGATGACCGTGTGCGGCCGCGGCCGGTGCGGTCACTTGGTAGCTGTTGACGATAGTGCCACTAGCTGGATCGATCAGCACCAACCTGCCGGTCTGACCGGCAGGTATCGAAACTTTCCCCAAGGACGGGAAATAACCGATGTCATCGAAACCGATACCGTGCTCTCCGCCGGGGATATGTATAACAGCTTGTGGAGATAACAGCGGCGGCGCCATCGCTGGTGCGGCAATTGTCAGTGTCATGCCGATTAGGTATGCGGCGTTTACCGCCGTTAAACGGATACTTTTATACATTGATTAATTTCCTGATGTTATTGCCAGGCTTTCCAGGCGGCATGATAGCTCAAAACCCCGTCCACGAACCCACCATGCTTCGGCTGCCAGCCCAGCAGGCGTACCGCCTTGCGGCTATCCACATGTTGGTTGAGTGCCAGGCACTCGGCGAAACCGCCCATATTCTTTTCCGCATCGGTCAGCGGCACGTGTTTAAACTTCGCATGACCACCCGCCGCTATGACAGCTGCTTGCACCATTTCGTTCACGCTGGAACGTGAGCGATCGGTAATGTTGAACACCTCTGCTCGAAGTCCGCTCTCGGCAAGCTGTAGGTAAGCATCGGCCAAGTCCTCTACATGCACCATGGCCCAGCGGTTGTTGCCGTCGCCGATGATGTTGACTTCGCCCTTCCCGGCCCCGCCAAACCACATGCCCGTGAGCCCGCCACGGCCACCGTATACACACCCAGGCCGGATCACCAGTCCGCGAACGTGTGGGTGTTCCAATATGAAACGCTCAGTCTCCGGACGCTGTTTGACCTGACGAACTGGTCTGAGCGGCGTGGATTCATCCACCAGCTCATCACCGGTGTCGCCGTAGACCCAGACACCGCTGGTATAGACCACGGTCTTAAGCTCAGCGCCACCCCTTGCGACTGTCAGCGTTTCGACCATCAAACGGTCGAGCTTCGAGGTATCCGCCTGGTAATCCGCCGCCGCATGGATCAGCACGGAGCATTGCTCGATCGTGCTCTGCAACGCCATGGGCTCCTGCATGGTGCCCATGACAGGATGGATCTCGGCGCGCTGCAACTGCGCTTTAGCGTCCACGCGCCGCACCATCCCGAACACCTCATGACCGGCCCGCCTTAGTGCACAGGCCACTGCAAAACCGATGTAACCGCTAGCACCCGTTACAAAAATTTTCATGCGCGTTGCTCCTAGAAGTAAGCCCAGGGCTCAAGGGTGTTTTCGCGCCAGGGTCAGGCCATCGCCGATGGGCACCAGGCTCAACTCGATGCGCTTATCCGCCCGCAGGGCCTCATTGAACTTGCGGATGGTTACCGTGTCTACGCTCTTGTCTTTTTTGTCGATCACACTGCCACTCCACAACACGTTGTCCACCGCCATGAGCCCGCCGGGACGCAACAGCTTGATCAGACATTCGTAATAATTCAGGTAATTATTTTTGTCGGCGTCGATAAAGGCGAAGTCGTAACGCCCAGCCTCACCGTGATTCAATAGGGCCTCCAGGGTTCCCAACGCCGGTCCCAGGCGCAATTCGATTTTGCGTTCGACGCCGGCTTCCTTCCAGTAACGTTTGGCCACCGCGGTGAATTCTTCGCTTACATCGCAGGCGATGATACGGCCCTCGTCCGGCAAAGCCAGAGCCACTGACAGGCTGCTGTAACCGGTGAACACCCCCACCTCGATGCAGCGGCTGGCGCCCATCAAGCGCACCAGTAGACGCATGAATTGCCCCTGTTCAGGGGAAATCTGCATGCCGTGCTTGGGGTGTTTGGCAGTTTCCTCCCGAAGGCGTTTCAGAATCGGCGGTTCCCGCAAAGAGACTTTCAGCAGATAGTCATACAGCTGATCGCTCATGGAGATGGTACGATTGGACATGACCTGCACCACAAATTGATTTCGCGATGAGCGCTGATTCTACTCCTCTCCGCCTGCTACAGATTACCGACACGCACCTATACGCGCAGCCGGAAAAGACTCTTTATGGCGTCAACACCTGGACCTCATTGCAACAGGTACTCGCAGCCGTGCAACGGCAACCGAAACCGCATCTGGTACTGGCCACCGGTGATCTGGTCCATGATGAATCGCCGGCGGGTTATCAGCTACTCGTCAGTATGCTGCGCACACTGGATACGCCGGTGGCGGCCATCGCCGGCAACCACGATGCACTCGGCCCTTTACATAGAATCGCTGGCAAAAATATCCGCATCGGCGGTATGCACAGGCTCGGTGTCTGGTGCATCGTACTGCTGAATACGCTGGTACCGGGAGAGACCGACGGGCATCTGGATGCAGACGAGCTTCGACTTCTGGACAGCGCGCTTACCCAGTCACGCGGCGCGCATGTACTCATCGCCCTGCATCATCATCCAGTTGCCATTGGATGCACATGGTTGGACCGTATCGGTCTCAACAACGCCGATGAATTTTTTGAAGTGCTGGATCGCTATCAACACGTGCGTGCCGTAGTCTGGGGACATGTGCATCAGGCCTTCGAATCAGAACGCCGGGGAGTACGCCTGCTGGCCACTCCCTCCACCTGCGCGCAGTTTCTGCCGGGCTCCAGCGACTTTGCTTTGGACACCCGGCCACCTGGTTTGCGCTGGCTGACACTGCACCCGGATGGGCATATTGATACGCAAATTGAGTGGGTTGGGAATTAAAAAATTACAGCGCGAGAAAAATAGTTATGCTCAATAAACCTGTCACCAAACTGTTGATACTGGCATGCGCGGCCACGGCCCTGGTTGCCTGCAAGGCTGCCAAAGACAGCAGCGCACCCACCGCGAGTACTGCGGTCGCTGCCGCTACTCTGACAACTGCCGCTGCGGCGGCTCCGGCCCGGCATTTCCTGTGGCGCATCAGCAAAGGCCGCGATTCCATGTACCTGGTGGGTTCGTTGCATGCGCTCAATCCGGACGATTACCCCCTGGCGGATGCCATGGAGAACGCTTTCCGGCATTCATCTGCCCTGGTGGAAGAGATCAACCTGACCACGGTGGATAACGCCAGCATGCAACAGGAAGCCTTGCGCATGGGTGCCTATCCTCACGGCAAATCCTTACGCAACGATTTATCCCCCGATGTCTATCAAAAAGTAACAGATAGTGCGCACAAGCTTGGCATCGATATGCAGCGACTCGACCGGCTGCGTCCGTGGCTGGGGAGTATCGCGATCCTGGATATGCAACTGAAGCAGGCGGGTTACAGTGCCAGCGCCGGGGTCGATCACCATTTTGCCGATGAAGCTCAAATGAGCGGCAAGGGCATCATCGGCCTGGAAACACCCCGCTTCCAACTACGGCTGCTGGCGGATCTACCGGCGAAGGTGCAGCAGGATATGCTGCTGCAAACATTGGATCAGGCCATGGATTTCAATCGGGAGATGCAGCAACTAATCGATGCCTGGGAGAAGGGCGACACGGCCGCGCTGGAGAAAATCCTCAATCACGACTTTGGCGACTACCCACTGGCCTACAAGCTGCTGATCGCGGATCGCAACCGCGCCTGGATGCCGCGGCTGCAGCGCTTGATGCGCAGCGGCCGGCAGTACTTCGTGGTAGTAGGTGCTTTGCACATGGTAGGCACTGATGGCCTGCTGGCGCGCTTCAAAAAAGCGGGATATAAAGTCGAGCAGTTATAGACGCTCTACATTCAATTCGATCATTATCTTAGTTTTTAACCCAGTACCTGATTGCGGCAAGCCCTCACTGTTCTTTTATATCTCGATCATCTCGAAGTCTTCCTTGCCTGAGCCGCAATCCGGGCAGTGCCAGTTGAGTGGCACGTCTTCCCACTTGGTACCCGGTGGCAGACCGCTTTCCGGATGGCCCTTGGCCTCCTCATACACAAACCCGCAGATAACGCACATATAAGATTTCATCGTGGTCTTTGTGGCCAGTCGCTCAGTCACACTCATGGTTGTCAGCTCGTACAGAATCCAGATCGGCAGGTGGGTATTTTCGCACGCCACTCCCGGCAGCGGAACCTCTCCGGGGTAAAATTCATGCATGCATGCAGACGTCCGACCACCTGTGGTACTGATCATCGCCGGCAACGACCCTTCCGGGGGTGCGGGGCTGGTTGCCGATATACAGACCGTCAGCGCACTCGGTGGACATCCGGCGCCGGTGATAGCAGCAATCACTGTCCAAGACAGCGTGAATGTTCGGCAGGTAGAGGCGGTTTCGCCGCAACTGCTTGTGCAGCAAGTCGAAGTTGTTTTGGCGGATCTGCCAGTGGCTGCCATCAAGCTCGGCCTGTTAGCGAATACCGTCATTGGCAAAGCCGTGGCGGAGTTGCTACGGGCACATCCGGAAATTCCCGTGGTGCTGGATCCAGTACTGGTGGCCAGTGGTGGCGGGGCTTTGGCTGAACAAGACTTGGTCGGGGTTTATCTGGACAGATTGCTGCCGCTGAGCACCGTGGTCACACCCAATGCAGCCGAAAGCCACCGGCTCGCTCCGCAAGCAACCGATGTGGAATCTCGTGCGGCTGCGATGCTGGCGCGAGGCTGCCGGCATGTGTTGATCAAGGGCGCCGACGAGGACACCAGCGAGGTGCACAACAGCTTTTTCAGTCATGACGGTACGCAAAGACATTTCACCTGGCCGCGGCTGCCGGGCAGTTTTCATGGTTCCGGATGCACCCTGGCAGCCGCCATCGCTACGCTGCTCGCACGGGGTCACGCGCCGCTGGCAGCCGTCGAGATCGCCCAGCGCTATACCTGGGAAACCCTGAAGCAGGGTTGGCGATTGGGCAAGGGGCAATTCGTTCCAAACCGGCAAATCAAATCATGACCTCGTCCAGTACCAGCTTTTGCGGCCTGTACGTCATCACTGACGACAGGTTTACACCAGGCGAAAAATTACTGCCGGCAGTATCGGCCGCCATCCAAGGCGGTGCCCGCTTGGTGCAATACAGAAACAAATCACCAGGCCAAACGAGCCGCGAGCAACAGGCCCGTGGACTGTTGCAACTCTGCCATGACCATGAAGTGCCGCTGATCATCAACGATGATGTGGGACTGGCGGCTGCCATCGGCGCCGACGGCGTGCATTTGGGCGAAGAAGACATGGCATTGGAAGAGGCACGCGTTCGACTAGGGCCGCGCGCGATCATCGGGATTTCCTGCCACGACTCTCTGGATCTAGCGATTCGCGCGGCCCATGCAGGCGCCGACTATGTGGCCTTCGGCAGTTTCTTCGCTTCGCCCACCAAGCCGCAGGCAGTGCGCGCACCCGTGTCATTGTTGGAGTCTGCGCGACAAACGGTGAACGTGCCGATCTGCGCCATCGGCGGGATCACACCTGAAAATGGTGCGGGACTGGTCAAGGCCGGCGCTCACATGCTGGCTGTCATCAGCGGTATATTTGCACAACCGGATATTGCAGCCGCGGCCCGCCGTTACGCGCAGCTGTTTACATGACGATCACATACACAGGCACGTTGTACAAGAAAGATTCTGCACAATGATCATCTGATGAATGGAGTTGAATGTGAAACCGGATTTGTTTGAGCAAGCCAATCGCTATATTCCCGGCGGCGTTAATTCACCGGTGCGCGCCTTCAAAGGCGTGGGCGGCGAGCCGCTGTTCATCGAGCGCGCCGAAGGCGCGTACATCTACGCAACCGATGGCCGCCGGTATATCGATTATGTCGGCTCGTGGGGTCCGATGATCGCGGGCCACGCGCATCCGCAGGTGCTGCGTGCGGTACAGGAGACTGCCACCAAGGGGCTAAGTTTCGGCGCGCCCACGGAACTCGAAACCCAGCTCGCCCGGCGCATCTGCGAACTGATGCCGTCCATCGAAATGATACGCATGGTGAATTCCGGTACCGAGGCTGCCATGAGTGCTCTGCGTCTGGCGCGGGCTTTCACCGGCCGTGATCTCATCGTCAAGTTCGAGGGCGGCTATCATGGGCATTCGGACGCGCTGCTGGTGAAAGCCGGTTCCGGTGCATTGACTATGGGCGTGCCCACATCGCCGGGCGTGCCCAAGGCGCTTGCGTCACTGACGCTCACGCTGCCTTACAACGACTGCGAAGCATTGCACCAGGCTTTCAAGAAATTCGGTCAGCAGGTCGCGTGCGTCATCGTGGAACCCATCGCCGGCAACATGAGCTGCGTACCGCCGGCGAAGGAGTTCCTGCCGACATTACGCGAGTTGTGCAGCCGGCATGGCGGCCTGCTGATCTTCGATGAAGTCATGACCGGCTTCCGGGTGGCGCACGGCGGTGCCCAGGCTCTTTATCACATCAAGCCCGACCTCACCACGCTCGGCAAGATCATCGGCGGCGGCCTGCCGGTAGGTGCATTCGGTGGTCGCCGCGAGATCATGCAGCAGCTTGCACCCTTGGGGCGGGTGTATCAGGCCGGCACTTTGTCCGGCAATCCGGTGGCCATGTCTGCGGGTCTCAGCACCCTGGCATTGCTCGATGAGCCGGATTTTTATTTGAAGTTGAATGACAATACCCGCCACCTGACCGATGGCTTACGTCGTGCGGCCCATGATGCGGGCGTGGCTTTCACTACCAATCAGGTATGCGGCATGTTTGGGCTGTTCTTCACAGACGCGGCGCAGGTGACCAATTACGCGCAGGTTCTGGCCTGCGATACAGATCGCTTCCGGCGATTCTTCCATGGCATGCTGGCCGAAGGCATCTATCTGGCGCCTTCTCCCTTTGAAGCCGGGTTCCTGTCCGCGGCGCATACGGCAGCAGACATCGACACCACCCTGGCGGCGGCGCGCAAGCTGCTGCCTGGACTCGTGGATACATGACAGATATGGGATTTTGGCGCAGTATTTTGCCCAAGACAGTGCGGCTTTCTGCGGGAGTTCCAAACCATGGCCATGCTGAAAGTCTTCAGATATCTCCAAGATGCGGAATTCAAGTCATTATTGCAGACCGCCGAGAGCAAGACCTTCAAGCCCGGCGCCCTGCTCATCCGTCAGGGCGAGGAGCAGACCAACCTCTACATCCTGGTGAAAGGCAGCGCCAAAGTGGTGCGCGACCACGACGGCTTCATGGTAGATATCAGCCAGCGTGGCCCCGGCGAGATCTTCGGCGACATGTCATTCATCGAAGGCCAACCCGCCAGCGCCAGCGTGGAAGCCTGCGATCCCGAAGTGCAGGCCATCATCATCACGCATGCCAACATCAAGAAATTCATCCTGGATGATCCTACGTTTGCCGGGCGCTTCTATGAATCGCTGGCGGCGATCCTCTCGCGGCGCCTGCGCGACACCACCGATACGCTGGATGCCAGCCAGAGTCCGGAAGAAGTCTGGGGAAACCCCTGAGGGCTTGCGTTATTTCACAGCTTGCGCACTGATCAGCGTGCCGATGATATCCAGGCGCATGCGTGCATCGGAAATCTCCAACAGATATTGGCGTTGCGCGATCGGCAACGGCAGCATCTCAGCCAGACGGTAGCCGACCCAGCTGGCATCCTCATAGGCGCATGTAACCTGCGCATAGCGTTCCTGAACCTGCGCCAGTATCTGTTGCAACAATTCTGCCAGCGGCTGCGCGCTATCGGGCAACGGCATGGTTGGTTCTTGCGGCAACCACTCCACCTCGGCGGTATTCAGGCCATTGTGCTGGGTGCGCACGCGTGTCATGCGAAAACGCTGACTGCCGAGTGCCAGGATATTCAGCAGCCCGTCCGATCCATTGCTCCAGTCGCGGATGCGCGCCAGTGTGCCTACCGTATACGTGTGTGCTGGTCCGGTCTCGCTGCCCTTTTCAATCAGGCAAACGCCGAAACCTCGCTCGCGCTTGAGGCAATCACTCACCATATCGAGATAACGGGTTTCGAAAATACGCAGCGTTAGCGGGCCACCTGGAAACAGCACGGTATTGAGCGGAAACAGCGGTATTTCAGCCGGCAGACTTATATCTTCATGTCTCACTTTCGTCCGAGCCCCATGCCGGCATCAAAGTGTGCGCGATGCCCAGATGATCGAGCACCCGCGCTACCACGAAATCCACCAGATCCGAGACTTGCCTGGGTTGGTGATAGAAACCGGGATTGGCCGGCAGGATGGTGATGCCGAGACGCGCCAGCTTGAGCATGTTCTGCAGATGGATCGCCGAGAACGGCGTCTCCCGCGGCACCAGGATCAGCTTGCGTTGTTCCTTGATCATCACATCCGCAGCGCGCTCGATCAGACTGCGACTGGCGCCCACAGCCACCGCCGACAGGGTCGCCATGCTACACGGACAGATCACCATAGCCTGCACCGCACCGGATCCACTGGCCACCGGCGCGCTCCATTGCTCCGGCGCGAACACCCGCAATTGCTCCGGCTTTGCCATGAAACGCTGCATCAAAAAACTTTCGATCTCAACAGCCCGGCTTGGTAACTTGCAATCGGTTTCCGTACCAATGACCAGCTGCGCGGGTTTTGACAGCATCAGGTAGACACGATGTTCTGCCCTGAGCAGTAACTCCAGTAGACGCAGTCCATATTGCGCACCGGACGCGCCGGTCATGGCGAGTGAGATGCTGCGCTCGTATTTGGTATTCACCGTGTGCGCTGCTCCAAGCGCTCGATCAGTTTGTCGTGGAAACCGCCGAATCCGCCATTGCTCATGATGAGTACGTGATCGCCAGACTGGGTTTCGCCGGACACATTGCCAAGCAGTTCCTCCAGATTTGCGCTGATGCTGACACGCGCGGCCAGCGGCTGCATGGCGGCAGTTACATCCCAGGTGACATTCGGCGCCTGATACACGAATACCCTATCCGCTGCTTGCAGCGCGGCCGCCAGCGTATCTCGGTGCACACCCATCTTCATGCTGGCGGAACGCGGCTCCAGCACTGCCAGGATACGCTCGCTACCCACACGCTGGCGCAATCCCGCCAGCGTCGTGCTGATGGCGGTGGGGTGATGGGCGAAATCATCATAGACCGTGACGCCGTTTACGCGTGCACGTATTTCCAGCCGGCGTTTCACGCCCTGGAAGCGGATTAAAGCTTCCGCAGCCAGCCGTGGTTCTATACCGACAGCGTGCGCCGTTGCGATGGCCGCCAGCGCATTCTGGATGTTATGCAGGCCCAGCATCTCCCATTCCACCATGGCGGCGATCTTGCCGTGGTAAGTGACATTGAAGGTAGAACCATCGCTGGAAACATGCTTGGCTGTCCAATCCGCATCGGCCAATGCGAACGTCTCCTGCGGTGTCCAGCAGCCGTGCTGGAAAACTCTTTGCAGATTGGCATCCGCCGCATTCAACACGATCAATCCATTGCCGGGGATGGTGCGCAGTAGATATTGGAATTGTGTCTCGATGCTGGCCAGGTCCGGGAAGATATCTGCGTGGTCGTATTCCAGATTGTTGAGGATCAGGATTTGTGGACGATAATGCAGAAACTTGGAACCCTTATCGAAAAATGCTGTGTCATATTCATCCGCTTCCACCACGAACAAGCGCCCCCCACCGGCGCGCGCGGAGACGCCGAAGTCCTTGGGTATGCCGCCAATTAGAAATCCGGGATTGAGTCCCGCGCATTCCAGGATCCACGCCAACATGCTACTGGTGGTGGTCTTGCCGTGGGTGCCCGCCACTGCCAGTACCCGCTGCCCTTTGAGGATGTGTTGCGCCAGCCAGCGCGGGCCGGATTCATAGGTCAGGCCACGCGTCAGCATGCTCTCCACGGCCGGATTGCCGCGTGACAGCGCGTTGCCCACGAGCACGCAGTCCGGCGCCGGCTGCAGATGCTCCACACGATAGCCCTCGTTAAGGGGGATGCTCAAAGCGGCCAACTGTGAACTCATGGGCGGGTAGACATCGGCATCCGAGCCGCTGACTTCGTGGCCGGCGGCTTTTGCCAGAATCGCTATGCCGCCCATGAAGGTACCGCAGATGCCTAAGATATGGATGCGCACGTCAGCCCTTTATGGGAAAAAGTAAGGCAAACAAGAGGATATTTATCACCGTATAGGCACCTGCAAGAAAAATGCCGATGAATAATTTGGTGTCCAGCGCATGCCGGATCACATGCGCGATGACCAGGATACTCCAGGCAAGAATAGCGTATATCAGCACCTCGACCATAATCTGCACAGAGGTGGAATCCGGCATTGTCGCCACAAAACTCACTGGCACTGCCGCAATCATGATGAGAGCGCCGCTGCCGAACAAGGCAACCGCCGTCTGATTGAAACGCTCGAATTTCTGCCATAGCATCAGTACCAGCGCCAGGAACGCTACTAGCAGCGCGCAATCGAACAGCGTCTGATAAACGATTTGGTAATCGCGTATGCCCTGGGCGGCGAATAAGATCGCGTCAACCAATATATAGACCACCAGCATGACCGCGAACAGGAGCCAGGAGCGCGGGAATATCTGGGGCCCCTGCCTGAGCAGACAAATCTCCCAGCAGGTGCGTACAATTGCTTTCATGATGCGCTGGCAGTCAACGGTCCGGTATGCATCATACCTTGCACTCCTGTAACAGCAAACCGGTGTAAAGATTTCTCATGGCTGACGATTATCTGTGGATCGAGACTGAAGAAGCCCTGAAATCGCTGTGCGCACAGATGCGTTCCTGCGAATGGCTGGCGCTGGATACGGAATTCATGCGCGAGCGTACCTATTATCCGCAACTCTGTCTGGTACAGATCGCGACCACCGATAGTGTCGCCTGCGTGGACGTGCTGGCCATCAAATCACTAGAGCCGTTGTTCGAATTACTGAAAAATCCGAACATCGTCAAAGTCATGCACTCCGCCCGGCAGGATCTGGAGATGTTCTTCCATCTCAACGGCCAGGTTCCGGCGCCCATATTCGACACCCAGTTGGCCGCAAGTTTCGCGGGATTGCCGGATCAAGCGGGCTACGCCAGCGTGGTTCAGGCGCTGCTGGGCGTGACGCTCGAAAAGAGCCATACGCGCGCTGATTGGTCGCGCCGGCCCTTGGCTGTGGCAGTACTGCAATATGCCGCGGACGATGTGCGCTATTTGCGCGACATCTATCTGCGTCTCAAGCAAAGCCTTGAGAACCAGGGCCGGCTCACATGGCTGGAAGCAGAGAATGCGGTACTCACCGATCCCGCCACCTACCGGCCGAATCCGGAAACTGCCTGGCAACGCCTGCACGGACTGCAGCGTCTCAATGCCCGCCAGTTTGCCGCCGCCAAAGCGCTTGCCGCCTGGCGTGAACAGCAAGCCATGCGCAGCAATCTGCCGCGGCAGTGGATATTCAAGGACGAAGTGCTAACCGATATGGCGCGTCATCGGCCCACCAGCGTCGATGCTTTAAGTTCCATCCGTGGCATCCAGGACGGTCTAATACGCAAGCACGGCAGCGAATTGATCGCGCTCATGAATTCGGCCCATGGCGAAGACAAGCCTGCAAAAGCGCCAGAACGTCTGTCAGCTCAAGACGAAGCGTTAGTGGACACTTTGATGGCGGTGGTCAGGATCAAAGGCAATGAAGCGGGTATCAGTCCGGCGCAGCTGGCGACCCGCCGCGACCTGGAACAACTGGTGCGCGGGCAGCGGGATGTGGATGTGCTAAAAGGCTGGCGACTGGAAACTGCCGGCAAGGCACTGATGGATTTCATGCAAGATAAAACCCGGCTGGCAATCTCTGACGGATGTGCACGACTCTTGCCGGTCGACTGAATTAGATAATCGACACGCTATTTGCTTATCGGCGTTTGCCGCTCTTGTTCTTTTTTATTGACTTGGCAGCCTTCACGGATTTTTTCTTAAGATGCCCGGATTTTGATGTGGGTTTCTTCACCGCATGTTTGTCGGGGGCTTTCTTCACCGCTGCCTTCTTCAGTGGTGCCTGCTTCACATGTGCCTTGAGCGGCATCTTGCCCTGGGTCTTCAGGAATTTCGCCATTGGCGGCTTGTTTTTCGCCAGCATGGCGGACTTGGCCTGCGGTTTGGCTTTGACCGGAATCGGTGGCGGCAGCGGCGCCGGCGTCGGTTTACGCGTGCCCTTGGCGATTGGCTCCAGCATGCTGAGCATGCGTTTGAATACCGCTTCCTCTTCACCCACTCCATTGACGGTCTCGAGCCGTCCCTGACTGCGGTACATATCGATCAACGGCTTGGTCTGAGATTCATACACACGCAAGCGATTGCCGATCGTCACCTCATTGTCATCGGCACGATGGCGCAGAGCAGCACCGCAGCGGTCGCACTGGTCGTCGAGCCGCGGGGGATTGGTAAAAACGTTATAGGTGGCGCCGCAGTTCTCACAGGTACGCCGCCCGGTAAGCCGCTGCATGAGCACGTCGAAATCCACGTCCATGAGCACCGCACAATCCAGCGGCTGGTCGAGGTTGCGCAACATACCGTCCAGGGATTGGGCCTGGGCGATGTTGCGCGGAAAACCATCCAGGATGAAGCCCTTCTTGGCATCGTTGGCGCGCAGCCGTTCGCGGATGATGCCCAGTACGATGTCGTCGGATACCAACTGGCCCGCATCCATGGCGGCCTTAGCTTGCTGACCCAGGGGCGTGCCCGCCGCCAGTGCCGCACGCAGCAGGTCGCCAGTGGAAATATGCGGGATGCGGTATTTCACCGCCAGTTTCTTGGCTTGGGTCCCTTTGCCGGAACCTGGCGCTCCGAGCAGCACTATTCTCATGCGGCGTCTCGTCTATAGTTGTGGGGCCGGTTGCAACCCAAGATTATGTCTTTTCCGACAGGCGCCCTGCGGGCAGGCGGTAAAGTAACCGTTGATCCCGGCAACGTCAATGTATGCGGGGTGTTTGGCATACATGTGACAGCACCCGCCCAGCCGATACTTGCGATTTTTTGCAATTCCCCCGCACCCCGCTACAATGCCGGGCTGCTCGTAGGGCAAGCCACCGCTAGAAAACCCAGAGTTTTTCAAACCATGGCCTCCAAACGCAACGCTTTCTATGCCCAGTCGGGCGGCGTGACCGCCGTCATCAATGCCAGCGCCTGCGGAGTCCTCGAGACCGCGCGCCGGCATCAGCAGCGTATCGGAAAGGTCTACGCCGGCCGCAACGGCATCATCGGCGCACTCACCGAAGACCTGATCGATACCAGCAAAGAAAGCCTTAAGGCCATCGCCGCCTTGAGACACACCCCCGGGGGCGCCTTTGGCTCCTGCCGCTACAAGCTCAGGGGTCTGGAACAGAATCGCCTCCAGTATGAACGTCTGATTGAGGTGTTCCGCGCCCATAACATCGGTTATTTCTTCTATAACGGCGGCGGCGATTCCGCCGACACCTGCCTCAAGGTCTCGCAGCTTTCCGAGAAGCTCGGTTATCCGGTACAAGCCATCCATATACCCAAGACCGTGGATAACGATCTGGCGGTGACCGATTGCTGCCCTGGCTTTGGCTCCGTGGCCAAATACGTGGCCGTCTCCATCCGGGAAGCGGCTCTGGACGTGGCCTCCATGGCCAAGACCTCCACCAAGGTATTCGTCATGGAAGTCATGGGCCGGCATGCAGGCTGGATCGCCGCGGCCGCGGGTTTGGCCCAGGCGCACCCAAGCGACGCCCCCCACATCATCCTGTTTCCGGAAATCGCTTTCGACCAGCTGGCTTTCCTGAATAAGGTCAAGGACAACCACGACCGCTATGGTTACTGCGTAATTGTGGTCTCGGAAGGTGTGCGCCGCAGCGATGGCCAGTTCCTGGCGGAAGCCGGCACCCGGGATGCATTCGGGCACACCCAACTGGGTGGCGTTGCGCCCTTCATCGCCAATCTGGTGAAACAGAAACTCAATTACAAATGCCATTGGGCGGTGGCGGACTACCTGCAGCGTTCCGCGCGCCACATCGCCAGCAAGCTGGACGTGACCCAAGCCTATGCGGTCGGCAAGGCTGCGGTGGAACTGGCGGTCAAGGGACAGAATGCGGTGATGCCCACCATCGTGCGCAAATCCGATAAACCTTATAAGTGGAGCATCGGCGTCGCCCCGCTTGCGGACGTGGCCAATAAGGAAAAATTCATGCCGCGGGATTTCATCAGCGCAGATGGTTTTGGCATCACCGCTAAAGCCCGGCGCTATCTGGCTCCGTTGATCCAGGGCGAGGACTACCCGCCATACAAGCACGGTATGCCGCAGTACATCGAACTCAAAAATATTGCGGTGCCCAAAAAACTCGAGACTGAATTCAAAGTTTGATTGCTTTTACAAAACCATGTTTCAACATTGGGAGATGCATACATGATGATTGAATACGGCTTATGGTTCGCGCTGGCCTGCGGTGGTCTCGCGATCCTGTATGGCATCCTGGCCGTGGGCTGGGTGCTGAAACAACCGGCGGGCAACGAGCGCATGCTCGAGATCGCGGCTGCCATCCAGGTGGGCGCCAAGGCGTACCTCAATCGCCAGTACCGCACCATCGCCATCGCCGGCGTGGTGCTGTTCCTGCTCATCGGATTCGTGCTGCACAACTGGTGGGCCGCCATCGGCTTCGCCATCGGCAGCATCTTCTCCGGTGCCACCGGTTACATCGGCATGAACATCTCGGTGCGCGCCAATGTGCGCACCGCCGAAGCCGCACGCCAAGGCCTGAAGGCAGCGCTCAAGGTCGCGTTCCGCGGCGGCGCCATCACCGGCATGCTGGTTGCGGGCCTGGCGCTGGCGGGCGTCACTGGCTATTACCTGATCCTGCGTCACATCATCGGTGAAGATGCGGCCTTGCATGCGCTTATCGGGCTGGCTTTCGGCGCTTCACTGATCTCGATCTTCGCGCGTCTCGGCGGCGGCATCTTCACCAAGGGCGCCGATGTGGGTGCAGACCTGGTGGGCAAGGTGGAAGCCGGCATCCCCGAGGATGACCCACGCAACCCGGCGGTGATCGCCGACAACGTGGGCGACAATGTGGGCGACTGCGCCGGCATGGCCGCGGATTTGTTCGAAACCTATTGCGTCACCAAAGTGGCGGCCATGCTCTTGGGCGGCCTGATGATCGCGCAGCTCGGCCCCAATGCGGTGATCTACCCGCTGGCGCTGGGCGGTGTCTCCATCATCGCCTCCATCATCGGCATCTTTTTCGTGCGCGGCAAGGAAGGCGGCAAGATCATGAACGCGCTCTACACCGGTGTGGTGGTCGCGGCCATACTGGCCATCATCGGTTTTTATTTCGTCAGTCATCTGCTGCTGGCAGACATGCCGCAATACGGTGCGCTGCATATGTTCGGCGCCGCCGTGGTCGGTCCGGTGTTGACCGTGGTACTGGTCGGAATCACCGAGTATTACACCGGCACCCAGTTCAAGCCAGTGCGCCATATCGCCCAGGCTTCGACCACTGGCCACGCCACCAACATCATCGCGGGGCTGGGTATCTCCATGAAAGCCACCGCCCTGCCGGTGATCGCCATCTGCATCAGCATCGGCGTCGCCTATGCGTTCGCGGGTTTGTACGGCATCGCCATCGCCGCCTCCACCATGTTGTCCATGACCGGTGTGATCGTGGCGTTGGACGCCTACGGCCCCATCACCGACAACGCCGGCGGCATCGCCGAGATGGCGAACCTGCCCAAGGAAGTGCGCGCGGTCACCGATCCGCTGGATGCGGTCGGCAACACCACCAAGGCCGTGACCAAAGGTTACGCCATCGGTTCGGCGGCGTTGGCGGCCATCGTGCTGTTCGCGGATTACACCCACAATCTCACGGCGCTCGGCAAATCCTTCACCTTTGACCTGTCGGATTACCGGGTAATCATCGGCTTATTCATCGGCGGACTGATTCCTTATCTGTTCGGTGCCATGGCCATGGAAGCCGTGGGTCGTGCAGCTGGCTCTGTGGTGAACGAGGTGCGCCGCCAGTTCAAGGAGATCCCCGGCATCATGACTGGCAAAGCCAAGCCGGATTACTCACGCGCCGTGGACATGCTCACCAAGGCGGCCATCAAGGAAATGATCATCCCCTCGCTGCTGCCCATCCTGGTGCCTATCGTCGTCGGCATCTTCCTGGGTGCGCAGGCGCTGGGCGGTGTGCTGGTGGGCACCATCGTCACCGGATTGTTCGTGGCCATCTCCATGACCACCGGCGGCGGCGCCTGGGACAATGCCAAGAAATATATCGAGGACGGTAACTTCGGCGGCAAGGGTTCCGATGCTCACAAGGCCGCGATCACCGGGGATACCGTCGGCGATCCCTACAAGGACACCGCCGGTCCGGCCATCAACCCGTTGATCAAGATCATCAACATCGTAGCGTTATTGATCATCCCGCTGATCGTGAAGTAATCACAGCGGGATCGGGAGAAATAAAACGCCGCCCTAGGGCGGCGTTTTACGTCTGGATACTCAAGGTTCTGGATTCAACCGAATTTTGTGAGCAGGTTCACCAGATCGTCGGCATGCTCCTCTTCCATGCTGAGGATACCTTCCATCATGCTGCGGGTGGTGGGATCCTGCATGCCGAGCCAACCGATGATCTCGCGATAGCTGTCGATGGCGATGCGTTCCGCCACCAGATCCTCTTTGATCATATCGACCACATCCTTGCCTTCCTTGTATTCGGAGTGCGAACGCGTGGCCAAGCCTACGGGGTTGAAATCTGGTTCGCCGCCCAGCTGCGTGATGCGCTGCGCCACCTGGTCGGCATGGCCCTGCTCCTCGCCGGCATGCTGCAGGAATTCTTCGGCGGCGTTCTTTGAATCGATGCCCCTGGCCATATAGTAATGGCGCTTGTAGCGCAGCACGCACACCAGTTCCGTAGCCAGTACGGTATTCAGCACCTTGAGCACCACGCCGCGGTCGGCATGGTAACCTTCGGTGACGGCGCCCTGATCCATGTGATGGCGGGCACGCTCGCGCAAAATCTTGATATCGGTGAGAAATGGTTTGTCAG
>JBAWFD010000144.1:0-11715 GCA_049591615.1 Gammaproteobacteria bacterium
CTCCGAGCTAAACAAAGTGGTGGCCGGATATGGCTAGAGGGACGGCGACGGGACGATCTACGTTGTGCACTGACCTTAGCTGATCGTCGCAGCAGTGGCCAGTGTTCTCGCGCAGACGAACGCGACACGGTAGTCTCTTGTCCCTGGACTGCAGGTTGCCGATGTTCAGGGATGAACGTTTAATGGCCTTGATTAAAATCTATTGCAAAGCAAGAGACATGCAGTGACCAACCGCAAAGCAACCATCGACGTCCAGTATTCGGGCAAGCGCAGCATCCTGTGGTGGGGCGGGATCGCAGCTGTAGTTATAGTGGTCCTCGCCGCTGTGGCTGTCGCATGGTTTCACACGTTTTCCCATTCAGCGTCCGGAAGACAACAACAATCTGCGCTAGCAGAAGCCGCCGCCCACTATGTGAGCAGTGAGGCTTGTGTGAGCTGCCATGCGCAAGAGGCAAGCCAGTGGCGGGCATCGCAACACCATGACGCTATGCAGGAAGCTAATGCGCAAACCGTGCTGGCTGATTTCAACAATACGACCTTTACCTATTCCGGCGTAACCAGCAAGTTCTTTAAGCGCGATGGCCAATTCTATGTGCGTACCGATGGGTCCGACGGGAAGCTCACGGACTATCAGATCCAGTACACCTACGGCCTCTATCCCTTGCAGCAATACCTCATCAAGTTTCCGGACGGACGCCTGCAGGCCTTGTCCATCGCCTGGGACACACGCAGTAAGCAGCAGGGCGGACAGCGCTGGTTTGATCTTTATCTCAAGGAACACATCACCTACAAGGATGAACTGTTTTGGACGAAGCCTTCGCAAAACTGGAACTTCATGTGCGCCGATTGTCATTCCACCGATGTGCACAAGAATTACGATGCCGCCAACAATACATTCAAAACCAGCTGGTCGGAGATCAGCGTCGGTTGCGAAGCCTGCCATGGTCCCGGTTCGCGGCACGTGCGATGGGCGCAACTAAAAGAAGCCGGCAAACCAGTCGGCGTTTATGAGAACCAAGGGTTGACAGCGCAGCTTGACGAGTTGCACGGTGTCACCTGGACCATCGATGCTCAAACCGGCAACGCGGTGCGTTCTCAGCCGCTGTTGAGTGACCGTGAGATCCAGGTGTGCGCACAATGCCATTCCCGTCGCGGACAGATCGGTGAAGGCTATGAGGCCGGGAAACCCTATCTTGATTATTACCGTCCAGCGTTCCTGAGCGCGCCGCTCTACTATGCTGATGGCCAGCAACACGGCGAAGTGTATAAATGGGGCTCATTCCTGCAGAGCAGGATGTATGCCCATGGCGTCACCTGCAGCGACTGCCATAATCCCCACACTGGGACTTTACGCGCCGATGGCAATGCCATGTGTGCCAAGTGTCATCTGCCCAGCAAGTACGATACCGAACAGCATTACCACCACAAACCCGGGAGTGCCGGCGCCCAGTGCATCGCCTGCCACATGCCCACCACTAATTACATGGTGGTAGACCCGCGCCACGACCATAGCATCCGCATTCCGCGTCCGGACGAGACGGTGAAGTACGGCGTACCCAATGCTTGCAATCGCTGTCACACCGACCGCACTGCAGTTTGGGCTGCTGCGCAGGTCAAGCAATGGTATGGGCATGATCCGCAGGGTTATCAGCGCTTCGCAGCGGCGTTCGCGGCATACGACACCGATCAGCCGGGCGCGCAGTCGCAACTGCGCGCCGTGGCCACCGATACCACACAGCCGGCGATCGTGCGTGCGACAGCTTTCTCCGAGATGCAACCCGTTATCGACCAGCCAACCATGGAGGCCCTGGTGGAGGGCCTGCGCGACCCTGATCCACTAGTACGCTTGGGAGCACTGCAGCCGTTGGCGAACGCGCCGTTGAATGTGCGTGTGCAGTTGGTGGTGCCGCTGCTTTCCGATCCGTTGAGGGTGGTGCGCATCGAGGCGGCCAGCATCCTCGCGCCGGTGGCTGCGGCGCATCTGGACGCGGACGCGCACAGCGCTTTTGAACATGCCGCCGGTGAATACATGCAAAGCCAGATCTATAACGCAGACCGAGCAGACGCGCGCGTCAATCTCGGCTCTTTCTATGCTTATCAGGGCAATGCGACGCAAGCCGAAGAGGAAATCAAAACTGCTATCAGTCTGCAACCGATGTATGTGCCCGCATACGTAAATCTCGCGGATGTTTATCGTGCCGAGGGTCGCGATGCGGACGGCGAACAGATTCTGCAGCAGGGACTTAAGCTCAATCCTGACAGTGCGACTTTGCACTACGCGTTGGGACTGGTCTTGGTGCGCATGCAGCAGACTCATTCGGCGCTCACTGAATTTCGACGTGCCACCACACTGGACCCTGGGAACGCGCGCTTCGCGTACGTGTATGCCGTGGCCCTATATTCGACCGGTAAATCCAACCAGGCCATCGCCATACTGGATAAGGCACTTCAGGCCCACCCCAACGACCGGGATATCCTCGAAGCCCTGGCCAGTTACCACCAAGCCCGCGGCGAGCACGCACTGGCCAAAAAATACTCCGATCGCCTCAAGATGCTTGCTGAGAAAGATAACTAGAGTCCGACTTTGAGCTCGCCGCGCCTTGCGGGCGCACGCGATAATTATCTCTACGAATCAATAACATAGGTTCGTCTATACGCCTCACAGGGTGTCTCGCTGTATTCACCAGGCAATTTTAACAATAACCCCCGAAGCGTGAGCGGCATGAACGCGCTTAGAAATATTCAGACATTTAACATGAATCAAGGTTATAAATGAGCTTCTGAATAGTATATTTTCAGTCGGCGCCGACTGTCCTAGGTGGCCGTTAGAGTTCATCGCTCCGAGATAAATAATGATGTTGCACGCAACCGTCAAGCCTGGAATATAGACGCATGGAAACAACCGAGACTGCCATCCTCGGTGAGTGTGTATTCATCGGTGTGTGCGTTTTCGCTGCTTTGCAACATGGTTTGGTGGCGTTGCAACGCCCGCTGAGTCGCACGCATCTGCTGTTCGCGCTTTTGTGTCTGACGGCCGCAATGTATTTCCTCGACAAGACCGCGATCATGCGTTTACCCCCGGCTGAAACCATGGTCAGGCTGCAGCAATGGAAAACACTCACCAGTGTCTTGTTCTTCGTCGTGTATATATTGTTTGTTGCTGAATATACCCGGACGCGGCCTTGGTGGTTGCTGATAAGCTTGGGCGTATTGTTTCTCATGGCCTTCTGGATCCGGCTACTCATGCCGGGCGCTATAGCGCTGGCCCTTGTTTTCAGCTTCTATGGGTGCATACGTCTGTATCGTCAAAGTGTCCAACGGCGAGCCTTGACTTTGGGCGTTGGCGTGGGCTTGTTCCTGTTTTTCATGTTGCTCAAAAATGCGATCAATTATGGCTATATGGATTTCTATGACGTGTCCGAATACGGTTTTCTGGCGCTCATCGTGATCATGAGTTTTAACCTGATGTATGAACTGCGCGAAAGCGAGCGGCGTATGCATGTGGTGCTGGATAATGTACCGGCCGGGATCTATCTGAAAGATTCCCAGTCTCGGTATTTGTGGGCCAACAGTAAATTCATAGACTGGTTTGGGGTTACACGCGACACTATTACTGGCAAGACGGATTCAGAACTGGCGCCCTTGGCGCCGCTAAGTATTGCTGACACAGAAAGGCCATCCACGGACCAGCAGGCACAGTTATCCGAGGTGGAGATTAGCAAGGACGGTGAAACACACACCTACGCGACGATGACTGTCCAATTGCCTGTCGACGGCGAGCAACAGAAAACCGTCGGAGTCATCACGGATATGACCGGATTACGCCAGGCCGAGGTCGAGGCAATCCGTGTGCGCCAGCAACTGTGGCGCGCGGACCGGGTGGCGAGTATCAGCACCTTGACAGCTTCCCTGGCGCATGAATTGAACCAGCCACTGAGTGCGATCCTGAGCAATGCCCAAGCGGGACTGCGTTTTCTCGACGAGCAATCTCCCAATCTGGGTGAAATCAAGGCGATCCTGGATGACATCGTACGTGACAATAAACGCGCCGGCGGCGTGATTGGCGGTCTGCGCAACATGCTGCTGCGCAGTGAACCGCAGCGTAATCTCATCGATCTGGCTGAGATCACCCGTGAGGTGCAGAAGTTGCTGTATACCGAGATGCTGAATGCCCAGATCGAAGTCAATACATACTACGATGAAGGCTGCTATGTCATGGCTGACAAGACCTTAATCCTGCAGGTGCAACTCAACTTGATCATAAACGCCATCGAAGCCATGCACGATCAGCCCACTTCACAAAAGCGCCTGGAAATCTCGGTTGTCAATGAGGGCGGTACTCACAGGAAATTCATGATCTGTGACCACGGGCCCAGCATCAGCAGCGAAAGATTTAATAATTTGTTCAGCATGTTCGCGAGCACCAAATCCAAAGGCATGGGCATTGGCCTGGCCATCTGCCGTTCGATCATCGAATCGCACGACGGTAAAATCTGGGCGGAACGCAACTTGGGCCAGGGCCTGACGTTCTTCTTTACGCTGCCGGCCGTACACAAACTAGATGCTGTAAACGAGCATAGCGCATGAAACCGGGAAACAGCACAGTATTCGTCGTGGACGACGAGAAGTCGGTCCGCAATAGTCTGGTACGCCTGTTGCGTTCGGCTGGCTGCCAGGTCGAAGCATTCGCTTCTGCCGATGCATTCCTCGAACGCCTGCCTATCGATGACGTGGGTTGTATGGTTCTGGATATCAGCATGCCAGGCAAGAGTGGTTCGGTGCTGCATGAACAGTTGTCAGACCATAATTGTTCATTGCCAGTCATTTTTTTGACCGGCCATGGCGATGTGCCCATGAGTGTGCGCGAGATGAAAAAGGGCGCGGTGGACTTTCTGCTCAAACCGGTGGATGCCAAAGCCCTGCTGGCGGCGGTTGCCGCAGCGCTGGGCAGGCATAGGGCCGCTCTGGCAAAGCAGCATCAGCAGCAGGAAGTCGTCTTGCATCTCCAGCAGCTCACGCAGCGTGAACGCCAGGTGTTGGAGTGCATGCTGGATGGTTATATGAACAAACAGACTGCCCTGCAGATGGGAATCGCAGAGAAGACCGTCAAGGTACACCGCAGCCGGGTCATGGAAAAAATGGCCGTGCATTCCGTGGCCGAATTGGTACATCGGTGTGAAATAGCGGGCATTCACAGACACGCAACCCCGGCTGAAATGCGCAAGCCGCCAGCCTGATTCAGGTCCCTTGAGGTGGTCGCGCATATGACCCCTGTTGCCAGTTTAGAGCATTGTCAGTCTCTTTGATTTATTCCTGCCCCTCCTGATACTTGCCCGATCGAGCCGCGCCTATTGGACTAAGGTCCAATAGCGCCCCCCGAGCAAACAGGTAATCCTATGCACATTGGAAACCAGACAAAACCGGTATGGATACGGCCGTTGGACCGTGGTATAGAGATATCGTCTTGAACACGGGAGAGCGGGAACATGGTGGAAAGCTTACATGGCGTCATCGCGGTAGCGCTAGCTGTGTATTTTTTTGGCCAATCCTGAATACCATGACCACAGGTAAACCCAATGTTGTGTACATCCTGGATGATGACGAATCTGTGCGTAATGCTTTATCGCGGCTGCTTCGCTCCGCGCATGTTGAAGTGCGCGCCTACGGTTCGGCGGATGAGTTTCTAGAGGATATACGCAATATACCGAATGGCTGCATCCTGATGGATCTCACCATGCCGCAGATGAACGGCTGCCAAGTGATGAAAACCCTTGAGGACAAAGGCATCCGCTTGCCGGTGATCGCACTGTCGGCGAGTGATGTGGATGAATCCAGGCGCGACGCCAAACAGCGTGGCGCGGTAATGTTTTTGCGCAAACCCGTGGATGACCGGGCATTGCTGGATGCCATCAAATGGGCTACCAGCAACGGTAACCTGACAGCGAAAGATTGAGGTGGTTATAAACGTTTTTTGATTACTAGTTGCACACTTTCATCAACACTTGTGAGTAGGAGATTGTTATGCGATTCATGAAGTTAGCAAGTCTGTTTTTTGCGATACTGGGCATGACTTCGGTATTCGCCCAAAACCAGCCCGCCGGTAGCATGCCTGCGGCCAATCAGCCCATGATGGCCCAGCCTGCCGGCAGCCAACCGGCTGACAACATGCAGATTCTGGCAGACAAGGTCAAGGCTGACCGCAAGTTACTCGTGGCCAGCAACATGCAGCTCACTCAGGATGAGGCCAATAAGTTCTGGCCGATCTACGATGCGTACATCTCGGGCCTGCAGAAGATCAACCAGCGCACCCTGAAGTTGATTGATGCGTATGCAGCGGCCTACAATGCCAACTCTCTCACCGACAAGCAGGCCGGCAAGCTGGTGCACGAGATGTTTGCTATCAACGAGTCTGAACTCAAGCTGCAGAAATCCTATGCGATGAATCTCAGCAAAGTAATTCCCGAGAAGAAGGTCGCCCGCGCCCTGCAGATCGAGAACAAGATCCGCGCGATCCTGAAATACCAACTGGCCGCACAGATTCCCTTGGTTCAGTAAAACTGTTGCATAACATTACGATCCTATCTTGAAAGGAGATGAGCTTATGAAAATTTTAAAAATCACAGCATGGTTGGCAACCTTGCTGATTGCTGGAGCTATGGCATTGCCTGCGATAGCCCAAGATGCCAGCACCCCGGATTATTTGAAGACCAACGATGACACCTGGCATGGCCTGATCGAGCCTTACGCTTGGGGTGTTGGCATCAACGGTGATCTGACCGTCAAGAACCAGACCATATCGGTCGATGAGTCCTTCGGTGATCTGGTCAAATACGCCAACTTCGCCGGCTCATTATTGGGCACCGTCTCCAACGATCATTTTGTTGCCTATGGACAGGCTGATTATTTTTCCCTGAGCACCAGCCAGCTGAATAATCCACCGGCACCCGGTGAAGTGACCATGAAGACCTACATTTACCAGGTGGAAGCCGGCTATCGGTTCGATGGGTCCAATGGGAAGAAGTATGACCTCATGGCGGGACTCCGCACGGTATCCATCCATGGCACCATCACACTGAACCCCAATATGATTCTTCCAACTGGTTTCTATGGGTCGAACACCCGTAATGTGACCGACGCCATCATCATGTTCCGGCCCTACATTCCTCTGGGGGCGAATTGGGCTTTCAGTCCCACTATTGACGCCGGCGGCGGCCAATCCATGTTGACCTACGAACTGTGGCCACAGTTCCAGTGGAAGTTCGCTGATCACTGGCTGGCGAGTGCCGGCTATCGGCAACTCTACTACCGGACCTCGAACAATAACGGAATCATGTGGGATGGCAAGTTCAAGGGCTTCATGCTTGGCGTGGGCGGTTACTGGTAACAAGCCGGCAATCGCTCAGGCTCAAGACAACATGTGGTGATTTGTCGGGTGCGGCACGAACTTCAGGCCGACTCTGTTATCTGCGAACGAAAGTTGAATGAATCACTGAAGTCAGGAGGTCGTTATGCGAACCTTTTCTTTTGCTTTTTCGTTGCTGTGTTTGGGCCTGGTATTGCCTGGTGCGGCGATCAGTCAGCAACCCTCCAACCAGGAGTTTATCTATCCTGCCAAAGGCCAGTCGCCCGAGCAGCAAAAGAAGGATGAGGCGGAATGCTATCTATGGGCTGTGCAACAGACTGGTTACGACCCGGCCAATCCACCAGCGGCGCCTCAGAAGGTTCAATCCAAGCCGGTTGTCGGCAGTGGCGGACTTGTGAAAGGTGCCGCGGCAGGTGCGGCTGTCGGTGCAATCGGTGGTAACAACGTAGGTAATGCTGCGTTAAAAGGAGCAGCTGTCGGTGGCGTGGTCCAATACTCAGCGAATCGCAACGCAGCAGCGAATGCGAACCAGGCCGCAGCGCAGCAACAGCAACTACAACAAGCGTCACTGGCTGGCTATCGGAAAGCGCGCGCAGCGTGCCTGGAGGGACGAGGGTACGTAGTGAAGTAGTCAAGAGTTGAAGGTATTGCCCTGACTTTTCGGTATAAATGGAGATAAAACTATGAAACTTATCCACATCAGCATCGTTGTATTATTCGCCGCCGCTATTGGGGCAGTCATCAGCACAAAGGCTTTCGCGGCGAATATCATACAAGGCCAAGTCCTCGGCGGCGGTGCGCCCATCGCCAGCTCGAGTGTGACCCTATGGGCTGCGACCAGTGGGGCACCTCAACAACTGGCGCAAACACAGACGGGTGCGGATGGACGCTTCATGATCAGCACGGCTGGGGCACCTACAGATGCCAGCCTGTATCTGCTCGCCCAGGGCGGTGTGCCCACGGCCAATAACTCGAGCGGAGACAGTCCCGCCATCGCATTGTTGGCCGTGGTAGGCAGCAACCCGCCCGCCATGATCACCATCAATGAGATGACGACCGTGGCCTCAGTGTGGACCAACGCGCAATTTATCGATGGCACGGCAATCAGGGGCAACGTGCTCGGCTTGCGCATCGCCGCTGGCAATGTACCAAACTTCGTCGATCTATCGACCGGCGGCTACGGCGGCATGATTCAGGATGGCCTCAACAGCACCCAGACGCCAACCATGGCCAACTTTGCTACGCTTTCCAGCGTGCTGGCCGGTTGCGCAGTCCGAGTGAAGCCTGATGCGTGCAGCCTCCTCTTCGCTGCCGCGACCGGGCGGGATGGCAAAACGCCAACCGACACACTTACCGCTGCAATCTCTATCGCGCACAACATGGCCTACAAGCCGAGCCGCGTCTTCGCGCTATTGGACGCGTTCTATCCCGTGCCGCAGGGCAAGCACCTCCGCCCAACGCCGTTCATGCCCTATCTCAGTTTCGCGCCGAGCGCATGGGTCCTGCCACTCAAGTTCTCCGGTGGCGGCAACGCGGGCGGTGCCAAGATCATGTTCGACAGCGAGGGCAACGCCTGGAGCGGCGACAATTTCCTCGTCGGGTGGCAGGGGCACGACAATTTATGGGACGGCAATCTGTCGAAGTTCGCTTCCAACGGCCGTCCGCTGTCGCCGATGACTACCGGGTTTACCGGCGGTGGTATGTTGGGTCCCGGATTCGGCACGGCGATCGACGCCAATGACCGCGTATGGGTGACCAGCACCAGCGGCCAGACGATCTCCTTGTTCGACAAGACCGGCAAACCGCTATCGCCGCCCGAGGGTTACAACTTTGGCGGTAAACTCCGCACGATGCAGGGCATCATCGTCACACCCAATGGTGATGTCTGGACACTGGATTTCGGCGACGACAAGGTCGTCTATATGCCTAAGGGCGACCCGAGCAAGGCGAAGTTCTATTGCCAGTCCACCGATGGCAAGCCTAACCGGGACAGCCCGTGCAAACTGAACGGTCCGTTCCACCTTGCGATCGATCAGCAGGACCGAATCTGGATCACCAATGCGATCGGCGACACCGTCACGCGCTTTCCGGCGAGTGACCCGAGCAAGGTCGAGGTGTTCCGCACCGGCGGCGGCAGCGGCAAGGGTATGGCGATCGACAGCAAGGGCAACGCCTGGATCACCAATACCATAGGCGCGGGATTGTCTTTGAAAACCAAGGCGCACCTCGTCTACCTCAAGGCGACCGGCGCAACCCTGACGGCGATCGACCGTGTTGTCCTGGAAGACCTGGTTTCTCACCCGGGCCTGGGAAGCGTATCGGAGTTGCGGCCCGATGGAAGCCCCGCGCCAGGATCGCCATTCAATCCCGGCAGCATATGGGGTGCCTGGGCGGTATCGATCGATGGCAACGATCATGTCTGGGTCTCAAACTTCGCACCAGGCGGGGGCCTGACGGAGTTATGCGGCGCGCGGACCGAGACCTGCCCAGCGGGGATGAAGACAGGCGATCCGATTTCACCGCCCGGCGGCTACAAAGGGGGCGGCATGCAATTTCTGGTCGATGCCTCCATCGAACCAGCCGGCGACGTATGGGTGTCGAATAACTGGCAGGATGAGTGGTCATGCTACGGCAGGCCGGATGAGGGCGTTTCGACCCGCTGTGGCGGCCACGGGATCGTGGTGTTCTACGGCATGGCGAAGCCGGTGCGGGCGCCGCAGATCGGGCCGGCGCGCGGGTATTAAAACAGCATGACGGTACTCGGCATCTGTAATACTGCGGGTAACCGTCATCTAGCTGGAGATTAATAATGAAACGCTTCTTCGATCTCACGTTTAAGCCGTTCTTCGTGCTCACGGGCATCGGCACGGCGACAGCCGGTCTGTTTGCTTTTTGGCCCCAGTGGGCGGTAGCGCATGTCGCGAAATTTGCTTACGTCCAGGAGTACACCATTGTTTTACAGCATTGGGGCATTATGGTCTGTTTGATGGGGGTTTTCATGATTACCGCTGCCTTTAGCACGGAGTGGCGTAAACCGATCCTGATCTACAGCGGCATTGAGAAATCCTTCATGATTTATCTGGTAGTGGCGAATATGAGTCACCCTTATTCACAAGGCTTTTGGTTCGGTGGTGGGATGGATGCTGCGGTAGTGCTGTACACCATTGTCTACTTCGCCGTGTGCGGATTTAACTCGCCGTCTTCGACACGCATGCGTCCAAATTAAGATACGAGATGTCTCATCTAGAACGCGGGATTTGCTTTGCATGGTAAACGACACAATCTCGTACTTCACTACTTTTAGTTTGTGGAAGTGCAATAGGCTGTTTGAGTAGATGACGAGCGGATTCCCGGTGACGATGACCCTGTATCGGATGCCTCACGTATTCGGCAATCGGTTCAATCATGGCCTTAGCATTTAACGGAGCCTGCAATGATGATTACACTTATGCGAAACTTGCTAACTGCCATGCTGATCTTGAGTACCTTTTCAACCAGCAGCCTATGGGCACAGCAGGTTCCAGCTGATTCATCCGACACTTCGCAAGAGGCTGATCTTGCGAAGAAGGTGAACAATCCGGTTGCCAACCTGGTGAGCGTACCCATCAAGCTCGACTGGGATACCGGTATCGGTACAACTGACGCAAAGCAAGCCACTTACGTAGTGCAGCCGGTCATTCCGATCTCGCTGAACGAGGATTGGAATGTGATCTCGCGCACCGTCGTGCCGGCCTTCATTAATCTGCAATCGCCGGTCCCGGGCGGCGGCGACAGCGATGGTGATTTCGACGGCATGGGCGATATTCTTCAGAGCTTTTTCTTCTCGCCCAAGGCACCGACCAGCGGTGGTTGGATCTGGGGAGCCGGCCCGGCGATCTCGGTCCCCAGTGCTAGCAACGCCACCTTCGGCTCAGGGAAATTGAGCATCGGTCCGACGGCCGTGGTGCTGAGACAGGAGCATGGCTGGACCTATGGCGTGCTGGCTAATTACTTACGCTCGGTATCTGGCGATGGCTCACGCGCAGATGTCAGTTCCACTTACTGGCAGCCGTTCGTTGTATACACGACACACACTTATACCGCCTTCGGCCTGAATAGCGAGTCCACATACAACTTTGAAACCAGAAAGTGGACGGAGCCTTATAACTTATTCGTAGGCCAGTTGATGAAGATCCATGGTCAGATATTGCAACTCACCCTGGGTTATCGCTACTACGTCACCAACCCGACCGGCGGCGCGAATCACGGCTTCAGACTGCAGGTGACGCTGCTGTTTCCAAAATAAGTGCAGAAATGCCCGCGTGTATGGGCGTGTTGCATGTGTGTCAACAGCCTTCGACGAACACCTGATC
>JBAWFD010000145.1:0-5537 GCA_049591615.1 Gammaproteobacteria bacterium
GTCTAAAGCAGTTGCAAGAATGGTTTATGGGGCTTGAGCGACGTGAACGCTTGGTGCTGGCGAGCGGCGTGGTATTCCTGTTTTTATTCATTTCTTATGCAGGCATTATCAGCCCGTATTTTCACCACAAACAAGCCCTCAAAGCACAGATACAACAACAAAGCGCATTGTTGGCGTGGATGCGTCCAGCAGCTACTCAGATCGAATCGCTGCGAGGTATTCATCCTGGGAGTCTGCCTGGTGGTTCGCTTCTGAGCGCCGTGAATAACACGGTCGCAGCTGCTGGACTCGCCAATGCTTTGCAACAGGCCCAACAAGCCGAGGACGGAACGGTGCGCGCTCAATTAAGTGGCGCGGACTTTGACAGTTTGGTGCGCTGGCTTGACATCTTGCATAAGAACTATGGGATCACAGTGGCTGATATGAGCGTGACGCGCGGATTGGGCCCTGGATTGGTGAATGCAAATCTCAAGCTGCAGGGTGCCACACAATGAGATGGCATGTTGGCCGCTGGTGGCTGGCTGGATTCCTTGCTTATTTAATATTTCTACTGGCTACATTGCCGGCCGACTACCCGCTGGCCTGGTGGCAGAAGCGTGTACCTGACGCGCGACTATCCAAAATCAGTGGCAGTGTGTGGTCGGGGGCCGCTCAGGAATTCACTCTCAATGGCCAACCCTGGGGTGAGCTGCAATGGCATGTTGATTGGCGAGCGCTGTTCACTGGCCACATGGGCTATCGCTTACAGTTACGTACGACCGGTATGGATATCCAAGGGCGTGTTGCAGGCAATCGTGGCGATTTGCTTCTGCAGGATGTACGCGGCCATATCCCCATCACGCGGTTAGAAGCGTTATTGCCATTGCCGTCTGGTAGTGTCAGTGGCAACCTTGATGTGGATTTAAACCGGGTACTATTGATAAAAATGCGGCCTGTCCTGGCGGACGGCGTGGTGAGCCTCACGGATACCACGCTCAGTTGGCCACAGAGCTTAACTTTGGGTAGTTATCAATTGAAACTGACCAGCCAGGCCCAAAAGGGTATCAGCGGCAGTTTCATTGACACGAGCGGACCTCTGGTTGTGCAGGGAACTTTGGCCCTGGCACCTGACGGACGGTACTGGGTCTCAGGAACACTCACGAGCCGCGATCCGGGCGATGCAGCTCTGAGCAATTTACTGGGCTACCTGCCTAAGGATGGAGCAGGCCATCACCCTTTCAAACTTGACGGTCATTGGTGAATTTATTTAATAAATAATATTGTTTTTAATCATTCACTTATAGAATAATCTTCCATAAAATTCACCAATGTTGTCTAATGCGGCTTCGGGGAATTAGATGCATTCCGAGCTTTCCGTCGACCCGATAATAGCGATTTATGGTTAAATTCAACTCATGAAACCGGAAACTGCCCTGCTCCCGGTCCCGACCGGCATATTTCGCGCTCTGCAGGAGCAGCTTGCCGGTGTGGTTGGGCAAGATTTCTTCCGTCAACTGGTGCGCAATCTCGCCATCACTCTAGACGTGGAATACGCATTTATCACCGTGCGTAAACCCCAGGATTCAAAACGCTTACAGCTCATAGCCGGTTGGCACGTGAATCGCGCTGCTGTGGGCGGTAATGATTTGCTGATTGAAGGCACTCCCGCGGAACGCACCCTGTTGGAAGGGCAATTGTGCTGCGAGGAAGATACCGTTGTTGCTTACCCCAAGGACCGCTGGTTGCGTAAGCATGGCATCCGTGCCTATTGCGCGGTAGCGATTCCCGGCCTGGATGGCCGCGCGCTCGGCCATCTAGGCATCATGTCAAGGCAGTCCTTTCAGGCGGATGCAGAACTGTTTTCTTCACTACGTGCATTAGCGTTGCGTACCGCCGCTGAGTTGCGCCGCCGACATCTGGAAGATATCCAGCGCCATGCGGCAATAAAGTTTGCCGCCAGTTTTCGTATTAGTCCTGGCATCCTCGGCACATTAGATCTTGAAAATAACGAGTGCACCGATATTAATCCAGCCGTGGAACGTCTTCTTGGTTATAGCCCTGCAGAATTGATTGGCCGTAGCATACGGGAATTGGGTTTATGGGGAGACCTGCATGCTTGTGACGATATCCTTCAAGAATTAAAGAGCGGGGGCCGCATCCTCAATTACGATATTGGGTTGCGGACCTATACCGGAGAAATTCGTCACGGACGCTTATGTGCAGAAGCGATGGAATATGGTCAACGACGGTATGCGCTTTTCAGCATTGTTGACGATACCGACTACCGAACAACTGTAGATAATCTATATGCAAGAGAGAGGGTTTACAGCACATTGTTCAATGCCGAACCCGACCCCATCCTTTTGGTTACGATCGGCGGAGATGGTCGTTTATCCGATACTTTCACCGAGGTCAATGAAGCGGCTTGCCACTCACTAGGTTACACACTCGAGGATTTTCGCAAACTCAAACCAGATGAACTCAGCCAGTCCAAGGATTGGTGCGCTATTGGGAGCAAGTTGTCCAACGAGCACTCTATGGTCTTCGAGGCCAGTCTGATTTGCAAAAACGGCTCTTTTTTAGTCTGCGAAATCCATGCATGGCTAGTTTCATCGACCGGTACTCAGGCAGCCTTGTTCCTGTGCAGAGATAAACACCATTCAAAACCAAACGTTCCTAATAACGATAATACGGAGAGCGACTATCACTCCATGTTCGAGCATGCTCTCGAAGGTATTTACCAGTCGACGACGGATGGTCTTTTGGTAAATGCCAATCCAGCACTAGCAAGAATTCTTGGCTACGATACACCCAAAGAAATGATCGCCAGCGGCCTCAATATTGCTTCACGCGTATATGTTCGTCCGGAACAACGCGCCGAATTGCTGCGGCGTCTTGAACAAGACGGGCACTATGCTAATCAGGAATTTCAAATCTTTCGTCGGGATGGCTCCACCATCTGGGTTTGTGATAATGCACGTACAATCAAGAATGGCGACGGCAAAGTACTGGGGTACTTAGGCACATTACAGGACATAACTGCACGCAAACGTGCGGAACAGGCACTTGTGCGTTCAGAAGAAAAATATCGAACATTGGTTGATATGAGCCAGGATGGCGTATTTTTAAGTCAGAGCGGCAGATACGTATTTGTTAATCGCGCATTTGCCTACATGCTGGGATATGAACCTGACGAAATGGCCGGGTTGCCCGTTACAGATATAGTGTTCGCATCTAACGGCAAACTTGTCGAACAAATCAATTCAGATACTGTCGGTCACCGCGCTATAGAACCCGAGGAGATGTATTTGCGTTGCAAGGATGTTAACAACCAGGTAACTGCTTCTGTGACAGTGAGCAGGATATCCTGGCGTGGGCGTTCAGCGACCATGGGTACGGTACGGGACATCACTGAGCACAAGAAAGCTGAACAGGAATTAATGCATAGCGCTTATCACGATGCGCTGACTGGACTGCCTAACCGCAATTTTTTCCTGGATCGCCTCAGCAAGATATTGGCGCATGAACGGAATCATGATAACGACCGCTTTGCGGTCTTATTCCTGGATCTTGACCGTTTTAAGTTGATAAACGACAGCCTCGGCCACAGCTTTGGAGATCGGTTATTGGTGTCCATCGCCAAGCGATTGAGGAGTTGTCTGCGCCCTAATGATCTCATAGCCCGTTATGGAGGCGATGAGTTCACCATCTTATTGGAACGCCTACAAGTGCTTGATGAAGCCACTACGGTAGCGGATCGCATCCATGAAGAGCTGGCACGCGCTTTCAGCGTAAATGGTCATGACGTGTTCACCACTGCGAGTATTGGCATCGTTATCAGCGCGCCCCACTACAAACATCCGGACGAATTATTACGAGATGCCGATACAGCGATGTATCGCGCCAAGGCCGCTGGTAAATCAGGATATGTGGTATTCGACGATGCGATGCATGAGCATGTCAAGGCCAACCTCAAGTTGGAAACCGAATTACGCCATGCATTACAGCGCAGTGAATTCCGCGTTTATTACCAGCCAGTAATCGAGCTAGCTACAGGCCGACTTACTGGGTTCGAAGCACTAGTCCGTTGGGCGCATCCGGACCGCGGCTTAGTAGCGCCTGAAGATTTTCTTGCAGTAGCCGAGGAAACTGGTCTTATCATTCCATTAGGCTGGTGGGTCATGGAGGCTGCCTGCACGCAGCTAGCAAAATGGCGTAAACGCCATAAACATCTTACTGACAACATTTTTGTCAGTGTCAATATCGCAAATCGCCAGTTCGCTCATTGGGTATTGCCGCAGCGTGTAGCTCGCGTTTTAGACATGACTGGGATACCTGCAAAAAATCTTTGCCTGGAAATTACCGAAACCGTATTCATGGATAACCCAGAACTTGCAGTGGAAACCATCAGTCGACTCAGAAAAATTGGCGTCAACCTTCAGATGGATGACTTTGGCACCGGGTATTCCTCTCTGAGTGCTTTGAGAACCTTCAAGCTGGATACCCTCAAGATTGACCGTTCCTTCATAAAGGGTATCGAGCAGAATCGTAGCGACCGAGCCATCGTGCGTACCATTAACGTATTGGCAGCTGACCTTGGTATGGATGTTGTGGCAGAAGGTATCGAGAACGCGCGCCAGCTGGAACTTCTGCGAGCACTAGGTTGTGGTAGAGGTCAGGGGTATTACTTCTCAAAACCATTCTCGGAAAATGAAGTGGAACGTTATTTGTCTGCTCTAACTCCGCCGAAAAGTTAATACTTGCGTCAATTTGGCAGTAAGCAATGCTGCCTCAAAAAAAGCATAAGCGGTTGATGTTAAATTCATAAAACCGCAGTTAAAGCCAAAAGCCACTTCGGCCAATGCATACCAGTGACACCCATAACTACTAGTATGGCAGTAATCAATGTAGCAATAATGAAGGTTAACCGACCAACGAATTGTTGCAAGCGACCATTTTTTTCAGGTTTATTGAAAGGCATATGCAGCAATACTGGAATAAATTTTAAAAACCATTAAACAAAATGGTCGGGGCGAGAGGATTTGAACCTCCGACCACTTGCACCCCATGCAAGTGCGCTACCAGGCTGCGCTACGCCCCGAATGTTACCGACTATGGAATGCGCCGTTTAGCGCCGGCCCTCATGATACCCGATGGTTGACAGACGGGAAATCTTTGACGACCGAATGGAATATTTCAACGTCTCAGCGTTTGCAGCAATTCTTCAAGTTCTACGCGCAGTTGATGCACGATCTGCTGACTTTGAGAGACATCCTGCCTCGCATTATCGCTGGAGAGTTGCTGACGTGCACCACCGATGGTGAACCCTTGTTCATAGAGCAAACTGCGGATTTGACGGATGACCAGCACGTCATGACGTTGGTAATAACGCCGATTGCCACGCCGTTTTACCGGCTTAAGTTGAGGGAATTCTTGCTCCCAATAACGCAACACATGTGGCTTCACGCCGCATAAATCACTGACTTCACCGATAGTGAAGTACCGTTTACCCGGGATTGGCGGGAGTTCGCTATTATTCCCGGCTTCCAGCATAAGCC
>JBAWFD010000146.1:0-4089 GCA_049591615.1 Gammaproteobacteria bacterium
CGTCAATATCGCCACTGCGCCAACGGCCTGCAGGTACTTTGCTTCTCATTCTGGAGCCCTCATGAAAGATAGCTTCAAATCACGCGCCACGCTCAAGGTCGGCGGCGAGCACTACGAGATCTTCAGACTCGATGCCCTGGAACAGAAATACAAGGTTTCACGTCTGCCATTCAGCCTCAAGATCCTGCTGGAAAATCTTTTGCGCCTGGAAGATGGAGTTACGGTGACCGCCGCCGATGTGGAAGCCCTAGCTAATTGGAGGCCCATGATCGAGTCTGACAAGGAAATCGCCTTCACGCCGGCGCGCGTGTTGATGCAGGATTTCACCGGTGTGCCGGCAGTGGTGGATCTGGCCGCCATGCGTGATGCCATGCAACGGCTGGGCGGCGATCCGAAGAAAATCAATCCTCTGTCGCCGGCGGAACTGGTCATAGACCATTCCGTGCAGGTCGACTTTTACGGCCACCGGGATTCGCTTGCCAAGAATGGCGAGATGGAGTTCGAACGCAATAAAGAACGCTACTCTTTCCTTAAATGGGGTCAGAAATCGTTCCAGGATTTCAAGGTGGTGCCACCGGATACCGGCATCTGCCACCAGGTGAATCTGGAATATCTCGCCCGCGTGGTCTTCGAACGCAAGGTCAACGGCGTTTTGCAGGCATATCCTGATACCCTGGTCGGCACCGACTCCCACACCACCATGGTCAACGGCCTGGGTGTGCTCGGTTGGGGTGTGGGTGGCATCGAAGCCGAGGCCGCCATACTCGGTCAACCGGTGACCATGCTGATACCTCAGGTCGTCGGAGTGCGGCTCACCGGCAGCTTGCCAGAAGGCACCACAGCCACCGACCTAGTACTCACGGTCACCGAAATGTTGCGCAAACAAGGCGTGGTGGGTAAATTCGTGGAATATTTTGGAGCTGGCGTATCAAATCTACCGCTGGCTAACCGCGCCACCCTCGGCAACATGTCACCCGAATTCGGTTCCACCTGCGCCATCTTCCCTATCGATCGGGAGACCTTGAGCTATCTGCGTCTGACCGGTCGCAGTCAAAATCATCTCAGCTTGGTCGAAAGCTACGCCAAAACTCAAGGTTTATGGCACGAATCCGGACAAGCGGCGGCTGAGTACAGCGCAGTGCTGGAACTGGATCTATCAAGCATCGAGCCAAGTATCGCCGGACCAAAACGCCCGCAGGACCGCATCCCTCTGAAATCGGCCAAAAGCGTCATCGCAAAACACATCGCCGGTCTGTCAGCGGAACGTACTCAACGGAACGGTGGGGTATCACGCTTCGAGAATGAAGGCGGCGCCGTCAAGACCACTGAACTAAATCCCGATAAACTGGGCAGTACCAATGTTTCTTTGGGTAAGCAGGCGTTCAAGATAACGGACGGAGACGCGGTGATCGCCGCCATCACCAGTTGTACCAACACGTCCAATCCTGAGGTCATGATCGGTGCGGGTCTGCTGGCGCGACGCGCACGAGCCAAGGGCCTGAAGCCCAAACCCTGGGTGAAAACCAGTCTTGCCCCTGGCTCGAAGGTAGTGACCGACTATTTAAGAAAATGCGGTCTGCTGGAGGATTTGGCAGCCCTGGGTTTTGATTTAGTAGGCTACGGCTGCACCACGTGCATCGGCAATTCCGGCCCGTTAAGCCCTGAAATCAGTGAAGCCATACATAAAGGCGACCTGTCTGCCAGTGCCATCTTGTCCGGGAACCGCAATTTCGAAGGTCGCATCCATCCAGAAGTGAAGATGAATTTCTTGGCATCGCCACCACTGGTGGTAGCCTATGCCCTGGCCGGGAGCATGCATTTTGATCTGCTGAATGAACCGCTGGACACCGGCAAGGACGGTAAACCTGTGTACCTCAAGGATATCTGGCCGAGCCAAAAGGAAGTCTCTGATCTCATCGCCGCCAACATAGATTCAGGCATGTTCGATGAAGTGTACGGACAGGTATTCGATGGCGACAGAAATTGGAACAGTCTCAAAGTTCCGGCGGGTGAGATTTATCATTGGGATGAAGATTCCACCTATGTGCGCAATCCGCCCTATTTCGAGGACATGGGTATGCAGGCACGCGCTGTAGGTGACATCCATGGCGCGCGCGTGCTGGCGCTGTTGGGCGATTCCGTCACCACCGACCATATCTCGCCGGCCGGCAACATCAAGAAGGATAGTCCCGCCGGCCGCTATCTAATCGAGCATGGTGTACAGCCTAAGGATTTCAACTCCTACGGCTCACGCCGCGGCAATCACGAAGTCATGATGCGCGGCACCTTCGCCAATATCCGTCTGCGTAACCTGCTGGCGCCGGGCACCGAAGGCGGCGTCACCACCTATATTCCCACCGACGAAGTCATGAGTATCTACGATGCTGCCATGAAATATCAGGATGACAAAATACCCTTGCTGGTGATTGCCGGCGAAGAATACGGCAGTGGCTCATCGCGCGACTGGGCCGCCAAAGGTACACTACTCTTGGGCGTACGCGCGGTGATCGCCAAGAGCTTTGAGCGCATCCACCGCTCCAACCTCATCGGCATGGGTGTATTGCCGCTGCAATTCAATAAAGGTGAAGACGCCAAATCACTGGGTCTGAGCGGCAAGGAAGAATTTTCCATCGAAGGGCTGGATGAAGGCAACGCCAGGGAAGTCGGCATCAAGATCAGCAGCACGGATGGCAAAACAAAAAATATCAAAGTGCGTGTGCGACTGGATACGCCCAAGGAACGGGATTACTACCGCAACGGAGGCATCCTGCAATACGTCCTGCGTCAGCTCGCTGCTTGATGAAACAGCTTCAGTTTTTTTACCGGCATTAGGAAAAACCGCCGCATACCTTGGGATTGCGGCGGTTTGAATAAGTCACTGAGAATTATTCAATAATTTGCCATTTCTGTTTTCCATATTTCCGGTTGCCACTTGCCCGATGCCTGAAATTTGGCGCCGATGTAGTAAGCCTGGCCGGCTTCTACGCTGACCTTCAACTCATGGGTTTCCTGGCCGTAAACAGCATTGCGTTGCAGCCCCGGAACATCAGCAAGATTCACTACCCCCAGCTTGATCTTGAAGACATATTCACCGGGTTTTATCCATAGCACACCCTGGTTTGAACGGTTGGTAAGTTTTCCATCCACTGACCAGATTTTGACAGGCCAGATCTGTTTGGCGGTCTGGTTCACATTTAAGTACAGCACTGCATGGGGTTCATTGCGTGAGCCCACGAAAGGCGAGGCCACCGCCATGGCACAAATCGTCGCCAACACCACGCCAGTCAGCCAGCCAATAGAACCGCGTTTCACGGTATTCATCCTGCACCTCCTCCGGATTTTATCCGGACATTAGAACAACTATAAAGCATGTCTACCAGAATAGGTATTTATACTCATCCAAGTTTCACCGGACGTGATGGATCGCGTATCCACTCGCTCCATGAACCTGCATATAGCCGGCCACCCTGCATGCCAGCTATCACCATGGCCAGCAGGTTATGGCAGGCGGTAACCCCTGAACCACACATACACACCGCGTCTGCAGGTGAAACACCTCCCAAAGCGGGCTCAAAGCGTTGCCTTAGAGTTCTGGCTGATTTGAAACAACCATCTTCAGTAACGTTCCCGGTGAATGGCAGGTTGACAGCCCCCGGCACATGCCCGGCCACAGCATCGATGGTTTCCTCCTCCCCCCGAAACCGACTTGCTGCCCGGGCGTCCAGCAGCCGGCCTTTGTGCTCTCTGGACTGCTTTTCGACCTCAATGGAATCAACCCACAGGGCATTGTCGGGGTGTGGCAGAAAATCACCTGCGGTCACACCCAGGGGTAGCTCTGGCGTGACGGGCCGGTTTTCTTTGAGCCATTTACCCATGCCCCCATCCAAGACCGCCACCTGCGGATGTCCCAGCCAACGCAGCAGCCACCATAGGCGAGCGGCGAACACTCCACCCGCATCGTCATAGGCCACGATCTGGCTGGTGTCAGACACACCCATTTTTCGCAGTTTCTCTGCCAGTAATTCCGCCACCGGCAAGGGATGCCGGCCGGTCTGGATAGTCACCGGTCCCGCCAGATCACGATCAAGA
>JBAWFD010000147.1:0-4335 GCA_049591615.1 Gammaproteobacteria bacterium
GACGAGACCCTGAACCATCAGATCGTCGATACCTTCGCGACGGTCGGGGAGTCCGATTACGCCTGGACGGAGAAGCTCTGGGTCTCCATCGCTCGTGCAGACGGCTCGGTCCAACTGGACTTCGGGCTCGGCAAGTACCACAACCGGGGCATCATCGACGGCTTCGGAGGAGTGTCCCGTGGTCGTGAGCAGTGGACGGTCCGAGGGAGCCGTGAGCTCCGGACGGCCCCAGAGGAGACTGCGGTTGGACCGATCGTCTACGAGGTGGTCGAGCCGCTCCGGCGGATCCGGGTGCGGCTCGAGCCGAACGATGTGCAGCCGATCTCCTTCGACGTCGTCCTGTCGGGCGTGATGCCACCCTTCTTCGAAGAACGCAACCTGGTTCGTAACCGGCGCTCGAATCGTGTGGATGTGAACGTGATTCGCTATCACCAGGGCGGCTGGGCAACGGGAACGATCACCGTTGGCGATGAGACTTACGAGCTTGCGGACGAAGGAGCCTTTGGATTTCGTGACCACTCTTGGGGTGTCCGCCAGGCAGTGGGCGTTGCGCCAGGAGATTTGATCGGTTCTTCCCGGAAGAAGGAAGACGGAGCGGCCATTCCGCGCGGCATGATGAAGTGGACGCCGTCGTTCTTTCGCAGATTGGACGGCTCCTTCTACGAGGCGGCCATCCACACCACCGGTGGTGTCTGGAACCGGACGTCGGCCTACATCAACGAGCCTGACGGGCATCAGGCGGTGGTGCGATCCGCCGAGCCGCACATGCGCTATGACCCCCACACTCGCTTTATCCGGGGCGGGGAGCTGCACCTCGTGATGGACAGCGGCGAAACGCGCCTCATTGAGGTCGAAGCGCTGGGGGAGTCGGGATTCTTTCTCAAGACCGCTGGCTACGGGTCCTGGAAGGGTCACATCCATGGCTCATGGATGGGCTCGTTGCAGCTCGATGGTGAGCACATCGCTGACTGTTGGGACGACGAGCACCTGGCGCTGCTGGGCCAGTTGCGGGATACGCCGATTCGAGTGCGCGAGGGGGACGCAACGGGTTACGGAATCATGGAGAGCATCATCGGCGGGGAGTGGCCCGAGTACGGGCTCACCGCTGAGTCGGACCGAGCCGTGTCCTACCTCTGACGACGATGACTTCGACCACGCCACGTATCAACGTGCTCGATCCAGCGTTCTATGTCGACCCGTGGGATGCCTTCCGGTGGCTTCGTGAGGAAGCGCCGGTGTACTGGGATCCGATCCAGAAGCTTTGGGCGATCTCGCGCTACGACGACATCATGGCCGTCGAGCGCGATGGCGCCCGGTATTCCTCCTTCCGTGGCTCGCGTCCCCACCTCGACCAATCTTCGGATCAGTCCATGATCAACCTGGACGATCCGGACCATCAGGCGCAGCGCAGCCTGGTTGCCCGTCGGTTCACTCCGCGGGCGGTGCGCAATCATGAAGATCACATTCGCCAGGTGGTGACCGAAATTCTCGACGAGGTGGCGCCCCTCGGTGAATGCGAAGCCATTGAAGCGATCGCATCACGCCTTCCCGCCATGATGGTCGGAGAGTTGCTCGGCTACCCGCCCGAGCTGTGGGAGCGGGTCCGCTACTGGTCGGAGCAGGTCATGATGCTGGCCGGCCAGACGTCACCCGAAGGACCGCCGCACGAGACGCATCCCGGCATCATCCCCGTGATGCAGGATTGGGCCGAGCTCACCATGGCGTTGATTCAGGAGCGGCGGGCGGATCCACGCGACGACTTGATTTCGTTGTGGGCCCACCGGGAGGGCTGGGACGACAAGCACGTGCTGGAGGAGACAATCCTCATCCTCGATGGTGGCGCAGAGACCACGCGCACCGTTATCGGCTCCATGATTCGGGAGCTGGCGCTGCAGCCGGACCAGCGGCGGATCCTCGTCGAGAATCCAAACCTCTTGTCGACCACAGGCGTCGAGGAGTTCATTCGTTGGGTCTCTCCGGTGTCGAATATGCGTCGGACGGCGACTGTCGACCACGAGCTCCACGGACAACAGATCCGCCAAGGGGACGAGCTTCTGCTTCTCTATGCCTCGGCGAATCGTGATGCCAGCACGTTCACGGATCCGGACGTCCTCGATGTGACCAGAGCCCACAACCGACATGTGGCGTTCGGATTCGGCACGCATTTCTGCTTGGGTGCGCAACTGGCACGGATTGAGATCCGGGTGATGTTCGAGGAGCTGCTCGCCCGCATGCCGGACTGGAATCTGTGTGATCCCCGAGAGCCCGAGATCATTCCGGCGACGTTCGCCAGGGCGTACGACCGCATCCGTATCCGATTTACCCCGTCCTGATGGAGTCAGAGACTCGCCTCACAACCTGGGTGGCTTCCCAGCTCCCCGCCGCTCACGGCATTCTCGTCGAGGGTCTCGGTCGGGCGGAGATGGGTCATTCCGCCGAGACGCTCTACTTCACCATCAGCTGGGGGGATGCCGCAGGCACGCATCGTGAAGAGGTCGTCTTGCGCATCCGGCCTCCCGCCCCGGGACTTCTCGAGCCTTATGACCTGAAGCGGCAGTTCGAGGTGTTACGGGGGCTCGAGGCGACTCCGGTTCGAGCACCACGCCCACTGTGGTTCGAACCGACGGGCGAGGTGCTTGGTCGGGAGTTCTATGTCATGGAGCGTCTGCAGGGCGACGTCTACGAACAAGAGGTGCCCGATGAGCTCGCAGACGACCCTGTGCGTGTCCGGCAAATGTGCAATGGCATGGTCGAGCAGATCGCTGCCATTCATGCTGTCGATTTGCAGGCGACCGGACTCGACGCTCTGGGCGATGGGAGGGGGTATCTCGACCGCGAACTCGGGTTCTGGTCTGATGAGATCGAGCGGGTCAAGCGAGGGCCATTACCCGCGCTCGAGCTCCTCGTGAAGAAGCTTCAGGAGCAGCAACCGGCGCAGTGTCCATCGATCACGCTCGTTCACGGCGATGCGAAGCCGGGGAACGTGGCCTTTCGGGAGGGTCGGGTGACAGCCGTGTTCGACTGGGAGATGGCCACTATCGGCGATCCACTTGCTGACATCGGCTGGGCCGAGCTGCTCTGGACGATCCCCGGGTCCTTCACGACCCTCCCGGGAGCACTCTCGGTCGACGAGTTTGTAGCGCTTTGGGAAGAGCAGACGGGGATCCAGGCGCTCCATCGTCCCTGGTATCGGGCACTCCAGAGGCTCAAGATGGCCACCATCAATCTTGTGGGATCCCATCTCGTCGATGTGGGAGACAGCGACGATCTTCGTTTCGTTGATTACGCCTACGCGGTCCATCCCCTCACCCTTCTCGCTCTCGAGGAGTTGGGAGTGCATGAGCCGCTGCCCCCCGGTCCGGTGTTGCCGCGAAAGGAGCGGCGAGTCGAGCTGAGGGAAGCCCAGGGCCGTTGAAGAACGCGTCGCCGTCCCGCAAATGCCGTGAGTCGAGACGAAAGCAAGACTCGCACGACCGCAACACGTCTGATTTGAGTGGAGGAGCGACAACATGACAACTCGATCCCTAGAAGGTGCGTCTGTGGTGATAACCGGTGGGGGAACCGGCATTGGCGCCGCGTGCGCGCGAAAGTTTGCCGAAGAAGGCGCAATCGTCACTATCTGCGGTCGCACCGAAAGCCGGCTTGAAGCGACTGCGGAGGATATTCGCTCGGGCGGCGGGCAGGTGTCCACGGTTGTCGCTGACGTCACCGTCGAAGACGACGTGGCGAGAGTCATGGCATCCGCAGCCTCCTTCGGGAAAGGATTGAGCGGGGTGGTGGCGAACGCTGGTGGGGGTGGAGGACTTGCGCCATACCATCTGCAGAATGTTGATGAGTTCGTCCGGGTCCTCCATCTCAACGTCGTCGGCACGCTCTTGTGCATCAAGCACGCCTTGCCACACCTGGCTCGAGACGGCGGCGGTTCGTTCGTAGCCCTGTCGTCAATTGCCGGGCATGTCACGCACAGGTACTTCGGGGCTTACCCCGTGGCGAAGGCAGGTATTGAGTCGATGGTCCGGAACGCCGCCGACGAGTACGGACATGCGGGAGTTCGCTTCAATGCGCTGCAGCCCGGCTTCATCACGACCGAGGTGATGGAGGGTATCGAACGTGGAGGGCCGGTGTGGAACAGCTACGTCGAGCAGACTCCGCTCGGTGACGTCGGCCATCCCGAGGATGTCGCGCATGTCGCTCGTTTCCTGCTCTCGGACGAATCGCGTTGGATAACCGGCCAGACGCTCGCGGTTGACGGCGGTCATTCCCTTCGCGCCGGTCCTGACTATTCGTCGTATGCCAAGCGTGCCTTCAGCGCGAGCGACTTCGACCTGAGTGTGT
>JBAWFD010000148.1:0-20981 GCA_049591615.1 Gammaproteobacteria bacterium
GAGCAGGGACATGGCGCGGGCGCGGTTCTTGTGCTGGGAGCGCTCGTCCTGACATTCCACCACGATACCGCTGGGTAGATGCGTGATGCGGATGGCGGAATCGGTCTTGTTCACGTGCTGGCCGCCGGCTCCCGAGGAACGGTAGGTATCGACTTTCAGGTCGGCTGGGTTGATGTCCACATCATCCAGCATCTCCACTTCCGGCAGTATCGCCACGGTACATGCGGAAGTGTGGATGCGTCCCTGGGCCTCGGTCTGTGGTACGCGTTGTACGCGGTGCGTACCGGATTCGAACTTGAGCCGCGAATAAGCCCCCTGACCAACGACCCGGGAAATGACTTCCTTGTAGCCGCCATGTTCGCCGGGACTTTCATTCAGGATCTCCACGCGCCATCCCCGTGTCTCGGCATATCGGCTATACATGCGCAGCAGATCGCCGGCAAACAGCGCGGCCTCATCGCCGCCGGTACCGGCTCGGATTTCCAGAAAGATGTTGCTATCGTCGTGAGGATCCTTTGGCAGCAGCAGTTTCATCAATTCGGGCTCTAAGGCCGTAAGGCGCGCCTGGGCAGCTCGCATCTCATCCTGTGCCAGCCGCCGCATACCCAGGTCCTGATCTGCTGCCATATCCTCAGCGGCACGCGCATCGGCTTCGGCATGCATGTAAGCGTGAAAATGGCGTACCAAAGTTTCAAGGCGCGCATATTCCTGGGATAGATTCCGGAACTGCTTTTGATCGCTGATGACGCGGGGACTGGCGAGCAGCGCCGATAGCTCCTCATGGCGCGCGCTTAACCGCTCAAGTTTAAGTCGGATGGAGTCTTTCACAGGATCGGCTCTAGAAATCTAAGCCTAATCGAAGGCGTGGTCATTGCTCTTTATCCGGGTCTTTGTCCTTCACACCGAAAATTTCATGAGACTGGCGAATAACGTGCTCGCGTCCTTCGTGAGCTGCTTGGCGCAGGTATGCAGTCGGAGCATGCAGCAGTCGGTTAGTGAGCGTGTCTGCCAGATACTTGAGTACTTGATCGGGGGGTGTGCCGCCGATGAGCAGCTGTTGCGCCTGCTCCAGTGTATGGTCTCTGACGGTAGCGGCATGCTCGCGGACGGCGCGGATGGCAGGCACAGCATCCAAGCCACGTAACTGTTCCATGAACTTTGTCACTTGGATATCAATGATCAATTCAGCCTTGTTGGCAGCGGTGCGACGGGAATTCTGATTGTTTTCCACTAGCGTGCGCAAATCATCAATTGTGAACAGATACACATCGTTCAATTCCGCCACCTGGGGATCGATATTCCGTGGTACGGCAATATCCATCATCAGCACCGGACGACGTTTACGCGAGCGCAGAACTTCTGAGACGGTGGCATGTGTAAGTATTATCTCCTGGCTAGCGGTCGCCGAGACCACGATATCCGCTTCACCTAGATGGGCGGGAATCTCGTGCTGACCAATGGCATAGCCGCCGATTTGCTCGGCCAGTTGATGACCGCGGCTCAGCGTCCGGTTGGCGATGATTATGTGGCGGGTTCCCTGTTCACGCAGATGCTGCGCCACCAGCTCGACTGTTTCGCCGGCGCCGATCAGGAGTGCGGTGAGCTGGCTAAAATCAGCGAAGATCTGCCGTGCCAGATGCACGGTAGCGTAAGCCACGGATACCGGGTGTTCACCAATGCGCGTATCGGTGCGCACGTGTTTGGCAACTCCAAATGCGAACTGAAACAAGCGATGCAAATGGTTCCTGGCGGTACCGCTGTGTTGTGCCTGTTCATAGGCAGCCTTGATTTGCCCAAGGATCTGCGGCTCGCCCAGGATCATGGAATCCAGACCGCAGGCGACGCGGAACAGATGACGAGCAGCCGCGTCTCCGGTGTAGGAATAGAAACGTGCGCGCACATCCGGGTCATTGGCACTGCGCAGGCGCGTAAGCCAGTCACTCAATTGCGTTTCGGAGCCATTTTCCAGATACGCATAAATTTCCGTGCGGTTGCATGTCGACAGGATGGCGGCTTCATGTATGCCTTCCAAGCCGGTCACCGTCCTTAGGGCTTCTGGAATCTGTTCTAGGGCGAAACTCAGCCGCTCCCGTATGGCGACAGGTGCAGTGGCATGGCTTATTCCTAGGACGAAAAATGACATGGGACGACTGGGTCGGATTGAATAGGTGAATTTTGGGCGAATCTCACTGTTCTAACAAGCACTCGTCGCCGCAAAAGCCTGTGGCCGGGCGCCGCGACGGAGTATAGTGGATATGCAGGAATCAGTGAGCTGAACCCCATGAAGAAGTATTTGCATACCGGTCTCGCATGCGCGGCCTTGGTACTCGTAGGCTGCGTGGCTGCGCCGGTGCATGTGCCGCTGCCGGCATCGGCGGGCAGCGTCAGCAGCCCTGAGCAGGCGCTCACCTACCATGTGATGCTGGGCGAACTCGCATTACAACGCGGTGACTCAAAGACCGGTGTCCAGCAATACGCAAGGGCGGCGCAATCGAGCACCGATCCCAAGTTGGCGCAGTACGCGACGTTGCTGGCATATAAGGATGGCGATGACACGCTGGCGCTGGAATTAACCCATCGCTGGCTGCAATTGACTCCCAAGGACAATAGCGCCCGCCATTTCGAAGCGGTTCTGAACACGCGTCTTGGCAATGCGAACACTGCAGTCCGTGAATTTGAAACATTGCTGGTGGATACTCCGGGAGAGAATCTGCAGCTCATAAACGAGCTGCTCGGCCAGGAAACCGATGCCAAGCAGGGATTACCGGTGATGCAGCAACTTGTGGCTGGCCAGCCGCAATCAGCACAGGCGCATTTTGCCCTGGCACAGCTGGCCATGCACTATCGACATGCACCATTGGCTATTGATGAGGCACGCCAGGCACTGAAACTGAAACCGGATTTTGACCAGGCATTGATACTTGAAGCCCGGGCATTACTCGCGGTCGGCGATAACAGCGCAGCCCTGGAATTACTCCAAAAACGTGCCGAAGCGCAGCCGGATAATACCCGTGTGCATCTGGCGTACGCCACGCTTCTGGCCCAGACGGGGCAGAGTACCCTGGCGCAGGCGGAGTTCATCGCGATAAACAAACGGCTTCCCGACAATCCCGATGCACTGTATTCACTGGGGCTGTTGGCTCTGCAAGATAACAACTTGACCGCGGCAGAGGATTATTTCATGCGTCTGCTGAAAACCGGACTGCGCGACAATGATGCCCGCTACTATCTCGGCAATACTTCGGAATTGGAAAAACGCTATCCTGAGGCCCTGCAGTGGTATCAGCAGGTGGATGGCGGCAATAATTGGCTATCTGCCCAGATCAGCGTGGCGCGTGTGTTCATAAATCAGCACAAGCCGGATGCTGCGCGCAGTTATATCGATGACATCGTCGGCATCGATCCGGACGACACTGTGCAATTCCGAATCGCGGAAGCACAGTTATTCAGTGACGCGGGTGACAATAAAACCGCCTTGCAGGTATTCGATCAGGGACTGCTGGAAAATCCCGGAAATCCCGATCTATTGTATGCACGCGCGTTGGTTCAGGAGAATATGGGCGATGCGCTGGCTGCCGAAAGCGGTCTCCGGCAGATTCTCGCTGAGCAACCGGACAATGCCGATGCACTCAATGCTCTTGGCTACATGCTGACTGTGCATTCGACCGATTATCAGGAAGCGCACAGCTATATAGAAAAAGCCTTACGACTCAAACCGGATGATCCTGCCATCATCGACAGCATGGGCTGGGTGGAATACCGGCTCGGCAATTACCCGCAGGCTTTGAGCTATCTGCGCAAAGCCTATGCACAGCTCGCCGATCCGGAAGTCGCTGCGCACCTAACCGAGGTGCTATGGGTTAGCGGCGACAAACAAGAGGCGCAACGCGTCTGGAGCAGTGCACTCAAGCAACATCCTGGAGATGCGGCGCTCCTGGAGGTGGGCAAGCGGTTCTCCCCATGAACGCACGGGTTATGCTGCTTGCCAGTCTGCTGATACTCTCCGGCTGCGCGAGTGTGCCGGGCAGAGCACCGACAGGGGCACCCGATGAAAATGCCTGGCAACGGCGGCGCGTGCAATTGGAAAAACTGACGGATTGGGAACTTCAGGGCCGCGTCGGCGTCATCAATGGCAAACACGGGGGTAGCGGTTCCATGGACTGGAAACAACGCGGGGAGACTCTAGCCTTCAGTTTCCACGGACCCTTTGGGGCCGGTGCCCTGCAAGTGCAGGGTGATGCCAATGCCTTGTGGGTGCGCAGTTCCCGCGGTGATGACTTCATCACCACTGATCCAGAACAGGATTTCAGCCAGCGTCTGCGGATTCCCCTGCCGGTGCTGAGCATGCGCTATTGGATGCTGGGCCTACCCGATCCAAATGCGACATTCACCAAGACCGTTGACGCCCATGGCCATCTGGTAACCCTCACGCAACGTGGCTGGCACGTGGACTACCAGGATTATGCGACTTTCAGTGGCTATGATTTGCCGACCCGGCTCCAAATCGAGCGCGATGCCGTACATATAAAAGTTGCCGTCAATGAGTGGCAGCTACAAACAGGTATAGATCAACATCCTGCAAGCACACAATGACATACTCAATCAGCAGCGGCTGGCCGGCGCCCGCCAAACTCAATCTGTTCCTGCACATCACCGGCCGACGCAGCGATGGCTATCATTTGCTGCAGACGCTGTTCCAGTTCCTGGACTTCGGTGATTTACTGGATTTTGAAATCAGCGACGACGGCAAGATCACACGTCCGCGCGGATCGAAGCATGTGGCTGAAACAGACGATCTGGCGGTGCGCGCGGCTCATTTATTGCAGACCCGCACCAAAACTCATCAGGGTGTAGCGATCCATGTGCATAAGCGTTTGCCGGAAGGCGGCGGACTAGGGGGTGGGAGTTCCGATGCCGCCACCGCGCTGGTAGCGCTAAATGGTCTTTGGGATGCAGGCTTGAACCAGCAGGAACTGGCCCGTCTTGGTTTGGAGTTGGGAGCGGATGTGCCGTTATTCGTCATGGGTCATGCGGCTTGGGCCGAGGGTATCGGTGAATTGCTGACTCCGGTGGAACCCCCAGAGCCTTGGTATCTGGTGATCCAGCCGGCTTGTAAGATCCACACCCGGGAGATTTTCCAGGCCCCTGATTTGACACGAAATTCCGCTGCAATCACAATAGCGGGCTTTTATGCGGGCGTAACCCACAATGATTTTGAACCGCTGGTGCGCAAGCGCTATGCGGCGGTCGCGGAAGCCCTCGACTGGCTCGGCCAGCGGGCTACAGCACGGCTCACGGGCTCCGGGGCTTGTGTGTTCGGCAGCTTCGACCAGGAAAGTGCAGCACGACACGCGCTGGATGAACTGCCAAAGGGATGGCAGGCGTTCATCGCCCGGGGACGCAATCGCTCACCTCTGCTAGACCGGCTGGTGATGGCACAGGACCGGCAATAATAATGGGGCGTAGCCAAGTGGTAAGGCAGCGGGTTTTGATCCCGCCATCCCCAGGTTCGAATCCTGGCGCCCCAGCCAACTGGATTTCATGGGATGCACAAAGGTATCCCGTTTGAGTGGGCACGTCAGACAAACGAGGACGCGGTGTCAACAAGTAGCATGATGGTATTCGCGGGTAATGCCAACCCGCAGTTGGCCGGCAGGATCGCCAACCATCTGCATTTGTCCTTGGGCAAGGCGCAGGTGAGCCGCTTCAGCGACGGCGAAGTGGCCTTGGAGCTGATGGAAAACGTGCGCGGCCGCGACGTCTTCATCGTGCAATCTACCTGTCCACCCACCAACGACAACCTCATGGAATTGCTGGTGATGGCCGATGCTTTGCGGCGTGCATCCGCAGCGCGCATCACAGCGGTGGTGCCGTATTTCGGCTATGCACGTCAGGATCGGCGCCAGCGTGCCGCGCGTGTGCCGATTACCGCCAAGCTGGTGGCTAACATGGTGGTATCCGCGGGCGTAAACCGGGTACTCACGGTGGATTTGCATGCCGACCAGATTCAGGGATTCTTTGATATCCCGGTCGATAACGTGTATGCATCGCCCGTGTTGCTGGGCGATATGTGGAAACAGAAGTTCAAGAACCTGATTGTGGTATCGCCCGACGTGGGCGGTGTAGTCAGGGCCCGGGCACTGGCCAAGCGCCTGGATGATGCAGATCTGGCCATCATCGATAAACGTCGGCCGCGACCGAATGAGGCACAGGTGATGAACATCATCGGCGAGGTCGAAGGCAAGACCTGCGTGATCGTAGATGACTTGGTGGATACAGCCGGTACCCTATGTTTGGCCGCCAGGGCCTTGAAGGATCAGCGTGCCGCCAAGGTATTGGCTTACATCACGCATCCGGTACTGTCCGGCAAGGCGATTGAGAATATCGAGGTATCGGTACTGGATGAGCTGGTGGTGACCGACACCATCCCGTTGCGCGAGAAAGCCCAGGCGTGCAGCAAGATTCGGCAATTGAGCATCGCGCAACTGCTGGCCGAGACCATGCGCCGCGTGAGTGACGAAGAGTCGGTCTCTTCGCTGTATATTGATTAGGAATCGCGACGGGAGGCCGCTCTACAGGCTAGGAGTGGCTTATAGCAGCGATTCATTTTGAGGAGCCTCTTCTGGTCGCGGGGAGGCATTTGTTAAACGTAACTGGAGAAATCAGACATGGCTATGAGCTTTAATCTGAGCGCCGAAGTCCGTAACGATAAGGGGAAAGGTGCGAGCCGCCGCCTGCGTCGTACTGGCAAGGTGCCTGGCATTCTATACGGTGCTGGCGAACCGCCAGTGGAATTGGCATTCGATCACAATGAACTGCGCAACAACCTCTCGCATGAGGCGTTTTATTCGCACATACTCAAGATCAAGGTCGGCAAGGACGAACACCAAGCGATCGTGAAGGATCTGCAACGCCATCCGGCCAAGCCAGTGATCATGCATCTGGACCTGTTGCGCGTGAAGGATGATATGGAAATACGCGTGCATGTACCGCTGCATTTCCTGGGCGAGAAGGAAGCCATCGGCGTTAAGCAGCAGGGCGGCGTGGTATCGCGCAATCTCATCGAAGTGGAGATCGCCTGTCTGCCACGCTATCTACCCGAGTATATCGACGTAGATGTCACCAACCTGGAATTGAACCACTCGCTGCACTTGTCGGACCTCAAACTCTCTGAAGGTGTGCGCATCGTGCAACTCGCCTACGGCGAAGAGCACGACCTGCCGGTGGTAGCCATCCACCATCCACGTATCACTGTCGAGGAAGAGCCCGTGGCGGAAGCCGCGGTCACTGCGGAAGGTGAAGCTGCAGCACCGGCAGAAGGTGCTGCCGCAGCAGCGGGTGCCGAAGGCAAACCGGCCGCCGATGCCAAAGCGGTGCCAGCCGGCAAAGGCGCTCCCACCGGCAAGGGTGCATCCGCTGCGGGTGCGCCTGCGGGCAAAGCCGCGCCAGCCGCCGGCAAAGGTGTAGCTGGCGCGCCTCCCGGTAAGGCTGCCCCGGCAATCGACAAGGGCAAGGATAAGAAGTAAGCGTGTGCCGGCCCGCGCCTGCGGGCTGGCTCTTACTTTTCATAGCCAATGGCAGCCGCTACGCAGATACAACTCGTGGTCGGCCTCGGCAATCCCGGGGCCGATTACGTTTTGACGCGCCATAATGCCGGTTTCTGGTTCGTGGATGCGTTGGCACGTGCCCACGGGGTCAGTTATAGGCACGAGCGCAAGTTCAGTGGCGAAGTCTGCCGGCTGACGCTCGCTGAATCCGATCTGCGACTGCTGAAACCCGACACTTTCATGAACCGCAGTGGTCAGTCGGTACAGGCCATGACGGCTTATCTGAAGCTTCCTCCTGAAGCCATACTCGTGGCCCATGATGACCTGGATTTGCCGGCTGGCACAGTGCGACTTAAGCAGGGTGGCGGTCATGGCGGACACAATGGCCTCAAGGACATTATCGAGCGTCTGGGCGAGAATTTTTTGCGTTTGCGTTTTGGCATTGGCCGGCCGCAGCACGGTGAAGAAGTCATCGATTACGTATTGCAGCGTGTCGGCGAGGCTGACCAATCCCTGATCATGGAAGCTGTGATGGCGGCCATCGCAGTTATGCCGCGGGTCGTCCATGGCGAGATGGAAAAAGCCATGCACGAACTGCACAGCCGCGGGGTGGTGCCGCGCAACCGGCCCAGCGAATCACCGAGTGATGCCGATAGCACGCAGGCTAGCAAGAAATGAGCCTTAAATGCGGCATCGTCGGTCTCCCCAATGTGGGCAAGTCCACGCTGTTCAACGCCCTCACCAAGGCGGGCATCGCCGCAGAAAATTATCCCTTCTGCACTATAGATCCCAACGTGGGCGTGGTGCCGGTGCCGGACACGCGTTTGCATGAGCTGGCAGCCATCGTGCATCCGCAGAAACTGATACCCGCGGCTGTGGAGTTCGTGGATATCGCCGGGCTGGTGGCCGGCGCCTCCAAGGGTGAGGGCTTGGGCAACAAGTTCCTGTCCCATATCCGCGAGACTGACGCCATTGCACATGTGGTGCGCTGCTTTGAGAATGCCGATGTGGTGCACGTCACCGGCAAGGTGAATCCGGCCTCGGATATCGAGACCATCAACACCGAACTGGCATTGGCGGATCTGGAAGCCGTTGGACGGGCGCTGGAGCGCAATGCCCGTGTGGCCAAATCCGGCGACAAGGAAGCGATGACACGGCAACAGGTGCTGGAGAGACTCAAAGCCCACCTGGATCAGGCCAAACCGGCGCGCTCTCTTGGACTATCGTCGGAAGAGCAGGCGCTGGTCTATGAATTCGGGCTGCTGACGCTCAAGCCCAACATGTATATTGCCAATGTAGATGAGCATGGCTTCAGCAAGAATCCGCTGCTGGAAAATGTACAGGCGATTGCAGCCGCAGAGAAATCCGAAGTGGTGGCGGTGTGTGCCGCCATGGAAGCGGAGATCGCCGAATTGGACGATGCCGACAAGGCGGAGTTCCTCAAAGATATGGGACTTTCCGAACCCGGCTTGAACCGCGTTATTCGCGTGGCTTACAGACTGCTTGGATTAGAGACCTATTTCACCGCTGGTCCCAAGGAAGTACGCGCCTGGACCATCCATAAAGGCTTTACTGCGCCCCAAGCGGCGGGTGTGATCCATACGGATTTCGAGAAAGGCTTCATCCGCGCAGAAGTGGTGTCCTACGAAGACTACGTGAAGTACCAGGGTGAAGCCGGTGCCCGCGAAGCGGGCAAGTGGCGGCTGGAAGGGAAAGATTATCTAGTCAAGGAAGGCGATGTCATGCACTTCCGTTTCAATGTATAAGCGTTGCCCTGCAGAAAGCAGTTGCTTTCTGCAGGGTCGTGATGCAACGATCAGCGGTTAATTTTGTTTGTAGAACCAGCCAGCCACCAGTGTGGCGATGATGGCGCCCACCCACAGGTCTAGCATCCACCACAAGGGCACGGTTCGTACCACCGGATCCCAGCTGGCGACGCTTAAATTAATAGGGAAGCCGGCAGCGAAGCCCAGGATGACACCCAACTTGAGAGCAGTCTTTGGCCCTGGTCCCCAACTTGTGCGCACTGCGGCATACAGAAAGGCTGCGATACCGGAGAGAAGAAAGAGCGTCACGATCCAGGTGATCATAAATACCGTCAGCCCATAACGGGGTTGAGTCAGAATATGGCCGGCGGATCCCTCAGCCATGTACGTTGATCCTAAAATTCCCATGTTGACGATCGTGCTCCAGATGGTCCAGACGACGCCGCCTGCGAGGGCGCCGATGAGGATGCGTTTGTTGTTCATCAGTGGTGCTCCTTAAATGGGGCAAGCCCCGGGGATGACGCGTGGAAGTGTACGCTCGCAAATAGCAAGTGCGCTAATTCCTTGACTTGCAAGGCTGGAAAACCGAGAATCAGCGCCCTTCGATTTTATCCCATGGCTACGTAGCTCAGCTGGTTAGAGCGCGGCACTCATAATGCTGAGGTCGGTGGTTCGAGTCCACCCGTAGCCACCAATGTTGAATAATCCTTTTTAAGGATTATGCGGTGACCTTGCTAAACCTACCGCAGCATTATGATGCTGATATAAAAGGTCGGTGTTTCTCCGGCGAGCTACACCGTCCTTGGCTACGCTAGCGCCGGTCCAGGACGGCCATCCTGGCCGACCGCGCAAAGCGAAGCTTCGCGCCCACCCGCAGCCGCCATTCTCAAATTAAAACTGCGAACTTCGAAAGCAATTGAAGTTATAATCAATGGCGATGCAAAAATAGGATGTCAAAATCGGGTTGCCATGACCTACCCTTATCATTCGAAAGATAGGCAATCTCACGCACTCCCTGGCCCTGCATTTGCCAAGTGGCTCGATACCACACAGGGTTACTGTTTTTGTCCAAATTGTGTCCATACATCGTGAGCACGCCGTTCCTGAAATGACCTTCCAAGGTAAGAAGCTCTCCATCATTTGTGACCCAGGTTTGATGCCAGACGTGCCGCGTTGTGTCGTAAATGCTGAAGCTCTCTCCATCGTGCCCGTCATTCTGCATATAACGCTCGAGGATGACACAGCCTCCTAGGATCGAGCTGATCTGGTCTTGAGCCATGTCCGGACCCTTGCCATCGTCATCGAATGCATTCCAATTCCCCAGCCAGAAGTTCAGTTGGCGATATTCAGGTGTGCTGCAGGGCTGTGTATCAGCCACAACTGGGCCGGCCAGTATCAAAACCATGATCGTCAATAACATTCTGAGCATCGACATCTCCAATCTGAAAAATCATGTTCTGGTAAAGACGAGAGGTGCATTACAAACATCCTGTGTCATACCTAATGGTTCGGAAGTCGTATAGGGCAGCTAACCATTTCTCCAAGGTGTGGCAGTGCACGTTTTTCATCATACATTTGAAAACATTGGCATGCATACTTGGACATGCGCCAAATTCATTTCAAAGTCCAATGCCTGAGGCAAAGTTTTGCTTTTGCAGGAACGCTCATTCTGGGCTGGTGTCATGGACCTTCCACACCACCGGCTTCCAGGTGCCAGCGGCTTCAAATCTGGCGCCGATGTAATACGCTTTGCCCGTTTGTACCCGCAGGTATAGTTCATGTTCAGTGTGCCCATAATTTGCTGAGCGCGCGAGCCCCGGCACGTCGGCTAAGTTCACGCTTTGGCTGACGCGCAGAGTAAAAGTGTAGATGCCCGGTTGGATCCACAGCACTCCTTGGTTGGCCCTGTTGCTCAGAACCCCGTCCACAGCCCGGATCTCAACAGGCCAGATTTGCCGGGCTCGCTGATCCACATTCAGATACAAAATAGCATGCTTTGTCTTTATAGATCCTACAAAGGGAGAACTGGAAGCGCTGACCGTAATCGCAGCGAACAGGAGAATCGCCGCGATTCCCGGTATCATTCCACGTTGAGAGTTCGTTCTCATGCCGTATCTCCATTTTTATGTTGATTTAAATCTGGGTCCAATCTCATAAAACGAGAGCAGGATCTAATCCTGCCCTCGTGCTACGCAATCTCTCATGTACTTTCATGTGCCCTAACTCGACGTCAGCGAAGCGCGGTCTAAGACAGTATCTCAATGTCCCGTATCTGTAGGAATCGCTTTGAATGCGACAGATGCGCCAGTATTGGAATCGTATGCTTGACCGGTAATCTCACCTTGGTCGTTGATATCCTGACCATCCGTGAGTACCAGCGTGGTACTTGGCGCCAGCAGGTTGTTGAGATCAGTCATCACGCCGTTTTGCCAGATAAATGCGTGACCTGAAGGATAGGACACGCCCACGACTTGGCCCCGATCATTGACGCCTAGGGCCTCACTTACAAAATCTCCCGCAAGCACGCCCAGGTCGCAGGTGCCTGTGATGCGTGTGCCGCTGCAGTTAAAGGGTTTTCGGGACCAGTAGAAAGCATGGAAATTCGCTCCGCCACCTGTGGGACCATCGCCGGGAAGGTCGGAAAACCCAACCACGTTTCCACGATTGTTAATGTCCATGGGCGTGTTCCAGTATGCACCACCCAATGTCGGTAACTCGCGAACCACCTTCCCATTACGCCACATGACCATATGCTCGGCCGTTGCGCCTCCGATTGCGCCGTCACAGATGCCTGTAATGCCCACGACTTGGCCTTCCTGATTGATGGCCGTGGCCGCACCGTCCAGATCGCCGGGATAGGGGGGCAGTTCGCTCGCATGATAGTGACCGTTCCGTTGCGTCCATGTGACTGCCTCGAATTGCAGTACCTGATTATTATTGGTGTACTCGCCACAGGTGGGATCATGCGTGGTATTTTCGGCCCAGCCCACGATCTGGCCGCTGTTATTGACACCGGTGGCAAAGCCGTTATCACCTCCCAAGGTGGGAAGCGCGGTCATCGCCCCGTGTTGCCAGACAAAACCACGGCACACATGTCCGTCACCGTAATAGAAAACCGCCAGGTAACAGCTCCATTGCTCACCCAGAGGCTGTATCTCGGTGGTCTCGGATATGCCCGCGATCACGCCGTTATTATTGCGATTCGGCCAAGCCACAGCGCTGTTGGGTCCGCCGAGCGTGCCAAGATCAATTGCCGAGTTATCCCGCCACAGCTCCGCGTGCATGATGTAGGTACTCGGAAAGGTGGAAAACCCAAGAACCTGTCCCGGCTGATTATTGCTGGTACCTTGGCTCAAGGCGCCGCCAAGTGGATTTCCGAGGTTGATTACTTGGTAAATGGTATGTCCGGGATTGCCGGCATACACGCTGCAGGCAAACAGCAGGAGGACTGGCAGAGAGCATGGTCTGAATAGAAATTTTAGTTTCATAACTGACTCCTTAACTAAGGACCGAGCCACCGGCTTGTGACGACTCTAGGGTGGATTCGGAATCACCGGCACATTACGTGTGCGAAAGCATCGCAATTCGCGAGGACAATTTCGTCACACTACGAATAAACTATAGGTTGTATGCACGTAATTGCTGGCGGTATTCGGACCTCAATGTGCATGCAATATACATGCCCGGCAATATGCGCACGTGTCTTGTGTGATGCTGCTGATAACTAACCTTTCGCCACCGTCCTAACGTACATTAGTTCAATTGCGAACAGCCATGTGCAATAGCGAACTAAAACAATCACGTCTGAAAACGGCCAGCCGAAGAAGAATCAATACTAGTAAAATGACTAAGGAGTGTTCCCAGAGCTCGAACATCCCAGTGGAACAACTTGACGAACAAACGTGCGAACAGGCGCGACTCAATCGGGACGCGCGTTATGATGGACGCGTGTTTATAGGAGTTACATCCACAGGCGTCTATTGCAGACCAATTTGCCCCGCGCCGCATGCAAAACGTGTGCATGTGCGATTTTTCCCCTCGGCAGCGGCGGCAACCCAGGCGGGATTTCGTCCCTGTCTGCGCTGCCGCCCGGAAGTGGCGCCAGGCACACCTGCGTGGAATGGGACGTCGGCCACAGTGAGCCGTGGCCTGCGACTCATTGCCGAGGGTGCGTTGGATGAGGGTAATGTAGAAATGCTCGCAACGCGCCTTGGAATGAGTGCGCGCCATCTATCACGACTGTTTTTGCGGCATTTGGGGGCATTACCCACGACTGTTGCCCAGACGCGGCGACTGCATTTTGCCAAGCAGTTGATTAGTGATTCCAGCCTGTCCATGGGCCAGGTCGCGATGGCTTCAGGTTTCAGAAGCATCCGGCGGTTCAATGAGGTCTTCCATATATGCTATGGGCGCCCACCCTCCGAATTGCGGCGTCAGGGCCCTGACTCTAGAGCCCCAGACGAGTACGTATTTCATCTTGCTTACCGCCCGCCGTACGATTGGAACTCACTGCTGACGTATCTTGCCATCAGCTTGACGCCTGGGGTGGAATCAATAACAAAGGGCATCTACCGCCGCAGCATCACAATCCGCAACCATCATGGAATCCTAGAAGTAAGGCCGATGACGGGCACTCATATGTTGCGAGTTCACATCCGATTCCCTCAACCGGAGTGTTTGCTTCAGATCGTCACGCGGGTGCGCGCCATGTTCGACTTGGCTGCGGATCCAGAAATTATCTGTCAGCATTTAGATCGTGATCGCTTACTGTCGCCTCTATTACGACGTCATCCAGGATTGCGAGTACCTGGAACCTGGGATAGTTTTGAGCTGATCGTGCACGCAATTCTAAGTCAGCAATTCCCTCTGCACGAGGCCGGGGCGCTGGCAGGCCAGTTGGCCGAGTGTTTTGGTGAACCAGTGGCATCCTCTGATACACAGGAGCTTTTCCGTACTTTTCCACAAACTAAGACGTTCGCCAGTGCCCGCCTTTCATGCCTACCACAATCAAGTGCACGCATAATCCGGACCGCGGCGCAGGCTCTGACCGTGTCTGGGGCAGATACATCGCTTGACCAGCTTCTAGCTAGATTAGAAAACATCAAAGATATTGAAGAATCCACGATTCAATATATTGCGATGCGTGCACTTAATGATCCGGACGCGTTTCCGGTAGGACATCCGGTACTGCAGCCCGTAATAAGCGTAGGTCCATTGCGAGAAGCAGTACTGAGGCGTTCAGAAACCTGGAAGCCCTGGCGTGCGTATGCCGCCATGTACCTGCTCTGTGCGGCAGGAGTGGGTCAAGAAAGCCCAAATCAAATCAGGACACATTATCAGGTGGATTCGAGTGCATCATCTAGACTTGGCTGATAACGTCAATGCAAGCGACTGGGAAAATGGTCTTGATGACGTGTTGCTGCGAACGACCGTATTCACGCACAGTCATTCATTCAAATCTAATAACGTGTTATATCCGATGTGGTGGGCGTTATTCGAATCCAGATACCCACTGTTGAGTTCTTCCTCCTGCAAGATATTATTGATGGGCAGCCGACATTCAACTGTGTCAGATAGGCAAAGACAATTCTTGCGGGGTTTTTGCGAGGGAACTTCTCAGCGCTCAAATGCGTTCCTATGCATTGTACGAGCAGCCTTCTATCAATTGTTAATAAAAATAATGAGTTAGAAAATACCGGTGGCACTCATACTGCTGAGGCCGATGGTTCGTCGGCGAATTGCATTTCCTATGCAATTCACCTGTCCGGGGTAACCACCCCAGGTTACCCATTCGGTCTGTCGATCGAACCCACTCGTAGCCACCAACCAGATCAATCACATTCAATTCTGATATATATTAGGCATCAATTCGTGCGGCTTGCACACCATTGCAAAAAAGGGGAGTAAATCATGGTATGGGTCTGTCTCATTATATTGCTTGCCTTGCTGGAATACAGTCTGTTCGGCGCGCTGGTTAGCCGCGCACGCGGTCGATTTGGCATCAAGGCGCCCGCCACCACCGGCCATCCGGAGTTCGAGCGATATTTCCGCGTGCAGCAAAACACACTTGAGAGCCTGATTATCCTGATCCCGGCGATGTTGATCTTCGCCTGGTATCTGAGCGCCATCGGGTCGGCGGTGCTCGGGCTGGTGTTCGTGGTGGCGCGGGGATTCTATGCCTACACCTACGTCAGGGAACCAGCATCGCGTCATTACCCGGCCGTGATCAGTGGTGCTGTAACGCTGATCTTACTGCTGGGTGGTTTAGTGGGAGTTGGGCTAAAGTTGATCTGATTGTTCACGGCTAGATGCCGTTATCGAATGGTGTCATCGCATCTGTAGTTCCTGTAACAGAATTTGACGGACGTTGATCTGCACGGTCTTCGGATCGACGATCTCGCGCAGACCCCATTCGGCAGAAAGCCCGGCGGATTCGATGAACCCCAGGTTCAATGTGCGCCGCGGCAGTAAAGCCTTGCCGTCCGCATCCCTTACCAGCAGCACGGTGGGTTGCAGGCGTTTCTTTTCGTCAGAAGCCACGATAATGGCCAGGGACTTGTTGCGAAGGTAAACCAGGCTTCCCAGGGGATAAATTCCTATCCAGCGTATGAACTTCTCGACCAGTTCCTTGCTGAAATGTCTTATGGAACGTTTTGTTATTCGTGCCACGGCCGCTGAAGATGTCAACTTCTCACGGTAGCATTGGTCGGTGATATAGGAATCGTATACATCACATATGGATACCAGCTGCACATACTCCGGAATCATGTCGTCCTTGAGACCATCGGGATAACCACTACCATCGAGGCGTTCGTGATGATGGCGGACGATTTCCAGAATCCTCGGATCGAGTTCGGTGTTGTTTGCAAGTTTATCGGCGGCGTAACCAGGGTGCAGTTTGATTAGGTTATATTCGTCCTTACTGAGTTTCCCGGGCTTGTCGCGGATCTGCTTGGGTATCTTCGCCATCCCGATGTCGTGCAGCATCGCGCCTTCACCGACGACCGCCTTGAGAGCGGCGTCCCAACCCAGGGCGCCGGCAAAACTAACCGCCAGTGTGGTGGTGTTCATGGCATGACGGCCCATACTGGCATCCTGCTCAGACAGGATGCGCATCCACTGGCTGGTTTGTGGGTCGGCTGAAATATTATCGATCAGGCGTGTGACTGCACCTCGGGTTTCGCGAAAATGCTCGCGGCGATCACTGGGGTCACTCTCCGCATATTGGGTGAGCCTGACCACAGTATCGTCGCTCTGCGTCTTGATCTTACTGATGGTCTCACGCAGCTTCTCAAGGCCTTTCCATTCCTGGAATTCTACGGTGATGGTGCTGCCACGCACGGCACTATGCAGCTTCTTTTGAAGATTTAGATCGGTGCTAGACTTGAGGTCGTCAACAAATACATGCTTGCAGAGCTGTCTGAGCTGTGTGAGTTCTTCGTCGCTCTCAATAATGAAACCCTGGAACAAGAAAGGTGTTCCGACCCATGGTCGGTCCAGTTCTGAGACGTACATTCCCTTTTCAAGTTGTTCGACGCGATACTGGATCTTCATGTCTGTATTCCAGTTAGCAGTGCGCTGTGCAATCGTCAGTTCTTATAATGACGCCAGCCCGCCGAATTCTGCCGCTCAAATGGCATGCAATGATTGCGGCCCAAGAATAAGTGTACACCCGCTCCCGCATCCCAGCGGCGTAAGTACTTGAATTATCTTGTTACAAATAACCAAGCTATATCAATTGCGTCAGGGTTGTTGGGCAAGCACATCCATGGCATAGGCTGATGTGATTGAAGTTCATAGAGAATCTGAGATAGCGGTTAGCAGGTTGTTGAAAAACAACCTGCTAGGTGGATACAGGGCAGATTATTGCTCCTGCATAATCTGCATTCCCGCCATCCATGGCCGTCAAAGTATCCACATTTTTCAATCAGTCTAATCGATTGAAAAAATGGAGAAAACCAGAGATCGCATTCTCGGTTTCGAGTTGAAAGCACCAGGGAGAGCTGTTTTCACCATCCTGTTAGTTGTCCGGCTTTTGATTCAGACCAGGGTAACGCTGTTTGCGTGCCGTTCGCCGTTCCGCCGAGTATCGTAGAGTCTCGCGCTTTTCCTGTACTGGCATGTCCGACCAGCGGCGAATTTCATCCAGTGTGCGACCGCAGCCAATGCAGATATCATCCTCATCGAGGCAGCAGATGCTCACGCAGGGTGAGGCGACCAAATCACTCATGCCGTTAAATCGGTGCGGTGGCCAAGCATTGTATGTTCACACTATAAGAATAAAGACCAGGGCGTAAGCCAGTCCACTGAAAACCAGCCAGGCCGGCGTGAGCCGCCGTCCGATACACAACAGCAGAACCCACAGGCTAGCCGCAAACGTAATAACCATGGGCCAGAGGATGTCGGCTCGAGCCTGCCATCCAGCCAGTTGAATCCCGAAGGCCATCAGTAGGGTACCCTGGAAAACCAGCGCGCCGGTGATGTTACCAAAGGCCAGGGTATCTTTGCCGCGGCGTATCCATAGGATGCTGTTGACCTTCTCGGGCATTTCCGTGGCGACTGGAACGATCAGCAGCGACAATAGCAGCGCGCTAATTCCGGTGAATCCTGTCAATTGTTCCACGCCGAATACAAACATTTTTGCACCGGCGATGATGAGCGCGAGCGCTAGTGCCAGTTGGGTTATTTCTGACCATAATCTGTGGGGGATACCAACGAACTTCAGCCACAACAAATGTTCAGTCTGGGTACCGTGGCCATTCAGCACCAGCATTTTTGAAGCACGTACGGTATTGGTGACATAGATTATATACAGGAATACCAGTGCCACACTCGCCATGCTGCGCCCCACAGGCTGTTGTGCAGGTATGAACAGTGACAACAGGGCGACGATGAATGCGACTATGAAATACATCAGGTCGCGAAGCAAACCGCTGATCTCCGGCTTCAGCAGCACGTGCCAGCCGCGCTTCATGCCGGCGAACAGGGCCAGCAACGCCATGGCAATAGATGCCAGCATAAGCGGCGCCCCGAGGATCGCGCCGATGCCGATGTGTCCACGTAGATTTAAATTTGCGCCGCCGAAAAATACCGCGACGATCGGCACCATGGTTTCAGGCAGTGCAGTCGCTACGGCTGCGAGTACCGAACCCACCAGGCCTTCTGAGAGTGAATAGCGCTGCCCCACATGCTCGAGGGCATTGGTGAACAGTTCGGAACCGGCGAGGATGATGAGCAACGCCAATACAAGTATGCCGATATCGATACTCAGCATCTAACTAATCCCTGTGCAGGCAAACTGTACAGTGGTACGCCTGATTCGCTTCCAGCCTCCATACTCCTTGAGGTCATGGGTGCGTACGGTTTACCGACTGATTTTTGTATAGATCACGCTGGGCCCATCTCCACGGCGAGAATAGATATGTTCGCGGCTGTATTCTTCATAGTCAGTATCACGCTGCTGTTCAGTAGCGTACCAGCGGTAGGCTTCCCAGTCCGGTCCCAACAGGTGTGGGGCGGACATGGGATCGTCCGGCGGAAGGCTGCAGCGGATGCCGAAATGTTTCTGCGGTTGCTGGTCGGTCATATTTGACTCGCTATGCTACTCATACAGAATATTTTAACCCAGTCTAAATCGGTTAAGGCGCTATAACCAGTGCGGGGTATTCAAGTCTGAGAAAAATAATGCTGCAGATATTCATCAAACGAGACCCTATCCGTCGCTTCGATCTGCTGCTGTTTTTCCAGGGATTCCGCTGCCAGTTGCTGGAAGTGCGCCTGGGTAGCTGCTGGCAGGCGGCGCTGTCGAAAATAATCCCGATGGGTTTCAGAGAGACGCTTGGCGAAACGGAAGAAGCTCTCACCATGGGTGTGCATATCGGCAAGCACACGTGCGGAGGGCAGGCGTTCAGTATCGGCCAGATCCTGGCGCCGGGCCCGCAGGCTGGTGCTGTAGGGCTTGGATGGATCGTCGTCGTCGAGTATCTCGCAGATACCGTCCAGCTGGCCGGTGATTTCCGCAGCCCACTCACACAGTAGGACTTCATGTCCGGCGCGCAGCAGCCTGAGTGCCGGATCGCGTCCACGGCGCGCGGTCTCCGACTGGTTGCGATTGATAGTTCGCTGTTCTTGATTTGAAACCGGCGGGCTGTCGCTGAGCAGGCACCAGGCGAGCAGGGCTTCTATGAACCGCAGCGCCGGCGCATCCGCACCCACCGGATCGTAGGCATTCACATCCAGAGCCCTTACCTCCGCATACATGACGCCGCGTTTCTTGAGCGCGAGCGTGGCGCGTTCACCGGGGTTGATGGGCTGTTTGGGGCGCACGAACGAATAGAACTCGTTCTCGATCTGCAGGATGTTGGCATTCAGCTGGCGATATTCACCATCGACCTTGACACCGATGCGCTGGTACTCTGGTTCTGGGGTACTGATGGCATGTGTTAGGGTGGCGACATAATCCTCGAGACTGTTATAACGTACACCCACGCGTGCCTGGTTCTTGTTCTTGTAGCCGATGTCACTCATGCGCAGGGATGTCGCATAAGGTTCATACAGGGTATGCGCATCGAATTCCTTGAAACCTGGGTGACGACCGCGGAAAAAGCTCTTACAAACCGCCGGTGAGGCGCCGAAGAAATACAGCAGCAGCCAACTGACGCGCTGGAAATTGCGCAGCATGGCGAAATAGGCCTCGTCAACGAATTCCCTGAGCGGCCGGTTGTCATGCTGAAGCTCCCGCAGCATCGGCCATAAGTGCTCGGGAAAAGAATAGTTGAAATGCACGCCGGCAATGGTCTGCATGCTGCGCCCATAGCGCCAGCCGAGTCCGCGGCGGTAAACGTGCTTCATCATTCCGACATTCGAGCGCCCATAGTCGGCGATGGGGATGCTGGCATCGTCATCCAGCGCGCACGGCATGCTGGTGGCCCAGAGCATTTCGCCCTCCAGGTGTTGATATACAAAACTATGGATATCGCACAGGAACCCGAGGCTATCTTTGACCGTGGCTTGCGGCGGCGTCACCAGCTCGATGAGTGCTTCAGAATAATCCGTGGTGATGTGCGGGTGCGTGAGAGCCGCACCCAGTGATCTGGGATGGGGCGTATGCACGAGGCAGCCTTCCTTGTCGACCCGCAGGCTTTCCTTCTCCAAGCCCTTGAGACCGCCACGCAACAGCCCGGCACTCCCATGGTTGAGCAGTTGCGTGAGCCGCTGTTCATGATCGGTGTTGGATGACATGGGGCATTCCAGAGGGTGTGCTTATGGTGGCGTATAGCGGGTTGTGAGCGCAAGCGGTTGCTGAGTAGCACACGACTCGCGGTATGTTACTGCGGCACTATGAATAGCTGGGTTGTTCAGTAAACCGTGTGCGCGCGCACCACAACGCTTATCCAATGATCACCGGGGTGAGTGATGCAGGTCTCACAGTTACAAATGGACTTGCAAATGGCTATATCGCGGCTTAATTCCCCTGGCTCTGCCCGAGAAAGGCCGTTTTGAGATTGCTTCTAATTATATATTCAGACTACCAAAAAAAGGCCGGCATGAGCCGGCCGGGAGGGCGGGAACCGATAGGCGTCAGGAACCCCAGCAGGCAGGGTTGCTGACGCCCGAAGAATTGGTGGCGCTCTTGGTGCCAGTCTGGTCGATGCTGAAGGTTTTACAA
>JBAWFD010000149.1:0-40319 GCA_049591615.1 Gammaproteobacteria bacterium
GGATTAACCGCCATGGTCATACAAGCATTCCGGGACAATATTCCCAAGTGGCTGACGGGCATCATTTTGGTATTGATTATCGGGCCGTTTGCGCTGTGGGGCATAAATTCATATTTTTCCGCCTCTGGCGATACCTCGGTGGCCAAAGTGAATGGCGCTGAAATCTCCTCCCAGGATTTCCAGCAAGCCTATCAGAGCCGTTACCAGCAGTTGCAGCAGGCTTTCGGCACTTCCTTTAAACCCGGGTTGATTGATGAGAAGCAACTTCGTCAGGAAGTGCTGCGGCAGCTCGTCAACGAGACGCTGCTTGACCAGCAAGTTGCAAAACGGCATTACAGCATCAGTGATGCGGACCTGGTGTCTACCATCCAGCAGATACCGGCTTTCCAGGTTGACGGCAAGTTTTCTCCCCAGGTTTATCAGGCGACGCTAGCCGCCAATGGGCTGACAGCCACAGCTTTTGAACAGCGCGAACGTCAGGGTCTCACCGTCAGCCAACTGCAGAATGCTATCCAGGCGAGTGCCTTCGGGACGCCGCAACAGCTGGAAATCGATCAGGCGGTACAGAACCAGCAACGTCAGATCGCATATGCCACGGTCTCGACCAAGCAATATCTCGACCAGGTGAATATCTCGGATGCCGACATCGCGGCCTATTACAAAGCCCATGCTGATCAATTCATGACCCCGGAAAAAGTCACACTGGCCTATGTGGAGCTGGATGAGGCACAGCTGGCCAAGGGCGTACAGGCCAGCGATGCAGAGCTGCAAGCCCTATATGAACAGCAACTGGCTTCTTTCAAGCAAGATGAGACCCGTGAGGCACAACACATACTGATAGCCGTAAATGGCAATGACCCCAAAGCCGATGCAACTGCCAGGGCCAAGGCCGAGGACATACTCAAGCAACTCAAGGCTGGAGCAAACTTTGCCAAACTGGCAGAAAAATATTCTGACGATCCAGGTTCGGCAAAGAATGGCGGCGATCTTGGCTGGATTGGGCGCGGCGCCATGGTTAAACCGTTTGAGGATGCACTCTTCAATATTCCCAAAGTGGGCGATGTGGTGGGCCCGATCCGCACCCAGTACGGATATCACATCATCAAGCTGGATGGTATCCGTTCCCCCAGCACCAAACCATTTGACCAGGTGCGTGGGCAATTGCTGGCCGAATACCAAAAAAAACAGGCAGATGATCAATACTTCGCGCTCGGCGACCAACTGGCAAATCTCGCCTACGAGCACCCGGATTCTCTGCAAACAGTAAGCAAGCAGCTCAACCTGCCGATCGAAACGGTGGATAACGTGACCCGTGACGCTGGCAGCGGTATCGCCGCCAATCCGGCAGTCCGGCAGAAGGCATTCAACGATGAAGTCCTGACCCAGGGCAACAACAGCGATCCCATCCAGATCGGCCCCAACCATGTGGTGGTGATCCGCGTGCAAGGACATATACCCAGCGAACAGAAACCACTGATAGATGTCCGTGATCAGATCGTTACGATTCTCAAGCAGCAGCAGGCTAGCCAGAAAGCGCAGCAAATCGCCCAGACTGCAGAAGCCGCCGTTAAGTCAGGGCAGAGCATCGCCCAGGTGGCAGACAAGTACAGCCTGAAGTTCACAGCGCCGAAGTTTGTAAGCCGCACCGAGGCTGGCGTTCCACCTCCGGTGTTGGGCGCGGCTTTCATTTCACCCAAACCAGCGAGCGGTGTTTCTGAATCTGGAACAGTCGCACTCGCGGATGGCGACCAAGCGGTATTCGTGCTCACTGGGGTGAAAGCCGGCAATCTATCGGATTTAAGCAACGACCAGATTGTCGCCAAGCTTCAGGAACTGACCCGGCTCGATGCTAACGCAGAATTTGCAGCCTATCTGGAGAATCTGCGTCAACATGCCAAGATCAAAATCAACGGCAATAATATCCAGGAATAACAACTGGGTGTAATTATCGGGTGTAAGGCCTCGCATCAATGGCCTTACTTCATAGCACAGCGGACTTAAATCATGCAATATTCATGGCTACATGACTGTAGCCCGCGTCCACGTATAGGATTTCACCGGTAATGCCTGCGGCCAGATCCGAGCACAAAAATGCCGCTGCATTGCCAACATCTTCGATGCTAGCGCTGTGCCTGAGCGGAGCCTGATTGCGTACGTGATCAAGCAGCGCGCGAAACCCACTGATACCTGCCGCCGCAAGAGTTTTGATGGGTCCGGCTGAAATACCATTGACACGTATGCCTTCTGGACCGAGGGAATACGCCAAAAAACGCACGTTAGCTTCAAGACTGGCTTTGGCCGCACCCATGACGTTGTAATTTGGGATTGCCCGCACTGCGCCGAGATAGGTGAGGGTCAGTACGGATGCGTGACGACCCTGCATCATTGGCCGGCCAGCCTTGGCGAGCGCCGCCAGGCTATAGGCGCTGATGTCATGAGCGATACGGAAGCCCTCGCGGGTCACCACCTCGGCGTAATTGCCGCTCAGCTGGTCGCGTGGCGCGAAAGCCACGGAATGCACGATGATATCGAGTCCATCCCAATGTTTTCTCAGGGCCGAGAAGGCTGCGTCGATCTCGGTGTCGCTGCTTACGTCCATGGGGAATGTAAGACGCGATCCGAATTCTTGCGCCATTTTCTCCACGCGTTCCTTGAGGCGCTCACCTTGGAAGGTAAAGGCCAGATCAGCGCCCTCGCGACGGAATGCAGCGGCGATGCCATAAGCGATAGAACGTTCGCTGGCGAGACCGACGATCAGTGCGCGTTTACCGGCGAGGAATCCCATGGAAACTCCTTGGATCGGACTGGGTGGTTGATTTGGCGGCAATCAAGCGATCAACTGCTGGTGGATTGATCGGTAACTTCCACATAGAGTTTGAGCTGGTCACCCGCGTGGATATAATCATGTTTGTTGATGTCATTCCAGCTGGCGATATCCGCGACACTGACACGAAAGCGTGAAGAAATGGAGTTCAGCGAATCACCCTGGTGTACCGTGTAATAAATCGTGCGCTGGATATCCAGGGAGCCCGGTTCCCCGGCAGACGCGGTATCCAGGCTGCCTGAATGATGGGGACGGATGGTAAGCTTCTGGCCCACACGCAGCACGTCTTGCCTGCTTAGTCCGTTCCATTGCATCAGGTCAGCCACTTTGACGTCATAATGACGCGCGATGCTCCACAGGGATTCGCCTGGTTTCACGTGATGCACTATTTGGCCGTGAGATCCATAGTGGTCATGACCATAGTGTGGCCTGCGCGCTACGCGCGCTTCCGCTACTAGTGTGATATCAGCCATAGTCTTGCGTGCCACTGGGATCAGCAGCATCTGGTTTTCACGGATGAGGTTTCCGTGGATACCGTTAAGTTCCCGTATCACCGCAACCGTAGTGTGGTAATGACGCGCGATTCCACCCAGAGTGTCACCGCTGGTAACTTTATGGGTGGCCCATTGCACCCTGTCATGCGGGGGCAAGGCGGCCAGTGCTGTTGTGAATTCAACTTTTTTGTCAAGTGGCACCAGCAGCTCATAGGGACCCTGTGGATTGGTTGCCCAGCGGTTGAAACCCGGGTTCAACAAGTACATTTGTTCATTGGTAATACCCGCAAGTTTAGCTGCGGTCGCTAGATCGATTTGACCGCCGGCGTCGACCTCTGCCAGGTAAGGCGCATTTGGGATGGGCGGCAGGTTGACGCCATAATTGCCTGAAGTGGCTACCAGCTGGCAGATGGCTAGCAGTCGCGGAACATAGGCGCGCGTTTCTGCCGGCAGATCCAGATGCCAGAAATCCGTGGGTAGTCCGCGCCGTTGGTTACGCTCGATGGCGTGGCTCACTGTACCGCCGCCGGAATTGTAGGCCGCGAGTGCCAGCAGCCAGTCGCCATTGAATTGGTTGTGTAGATATTGGAGATAATCCAGAGCCGCATTTGTGGAAGCCACGATGTCGCGGCGACCGTCATACCACCAGTCCTGTTTCAGGTCCCAATGCCGCCCGGTACCGGGAATGAATTGCCACAGACCTGCGGCGCGGCCATTGGAATAGGCAAACGGGTCGAACGCACTTTCTACCACCGGCAGAAGTGCGATATCCAGAGGCATCTTGCGCGCCTGCACCTGCTGCACGATATAATACAGATACGGGCGGGCGCGGTTTGCGGTACGCTGCAGATAGCTACCATGATCGGCAAACCAATTCAGCTCACCGTGTACACGCCCATCACCACCTTCAGCTGAAAGGCTGAAATTCTTACCGAGATAATCCCAGAGATTGTCGTACTTGATTTCCGCCGGCGCGATGGTGATATCTTCCCACTGTATCTGCGGTGAAGTGTCATCCACATCCGGAATGGGCGTGGCGATATCAGCATTTACAGCTGGATCGGAAGTGGTAGCGGCAGGCGGTTGAGAAGTTGAAGTAGCCGGTGGGGCGATGGTTGCTGGGTTTGCAGACGGTTTATGGTCGAATGTGGTACAGCCGCTGACGATTAGTACGCAGGCGCACATAAAAGTGGATAAGGTTGTGCGTTGGTTCATTCGCATACAGCTCATTCAGGTGAAAGTATCTTTCCAGTTTCGAATCACGGCAAATACCTCAATCGGGCCTGGTAGTTCATGTCCGGCATGCCGTTGGGCGGCAGTCACCACAGCTGGCTTATCGCAGCGCAGGAAAGGATTCACGCAGCGTTCCCGGCCCAGGTTGGAGGGCAGGGTTGGCAAGTTACGGCTGCGCAGTTCTGCGGTCTTTGCAGCATAGTCCATGATATCCCGGTTACTCGGCTCCATTACCCGCGCAAATCGCAGGTTTGCTACGGTGTATTCGTGCCCACAACAGATCGTTGTGGAATCCGGCAAGGCCGATAGCTTCGCCAATGAGCGGCTCATCTGTGCGGCAGTGCCCTCAAACAACCGACCGCACCCGGCACTGAATAACGTATCACCGCAGAATACTATATTGTTGCCGTAGAATGCGATATGCCCGGCCGTATGCCCAGGTATGTCCAGTACTTTGAAGCGGATATCCAGTCCCGGGATGTCCGCCTCCTGGCCTTCACGGAGCGCTTCGGTCACCGCGTCAATGGATTCCCCCGCTGGTCCGAATACAGGGCAACCATACTGCAAAGCCAGGGCCGCGGCGCCACCCATATGATCCGCATGATGATGTGTAATGAGAATAGCCGCCAGCATCAGATGGCGCTCTTCAAGTGCTTTTCGCACGGGCCCTGCATCGCCGGGGTCGACCACGGCTGCGCTCCTGGCGCCGGCCATCAGCCAGATGTAATTGTCGCGGAACGCCGGAAGTGGTATGAGCTCATATCCCATGTGACCATGGTAACGAACTCAACGGAAGGCTCCAAATCCAGGTGCATTATGCTAGTGTCCCGCAGGCGAGTAGGCGGGGAGCGCAGCGGTGTATGGCGGGCATGCAAGCAGATCTGAATGCCTGGTTTGAAGGGCGCATGGGTGCGTATATGCTGCGGCAGGAGCGCGTGGTGCTGCGCGAAGTGTTACCGACGGTTTTCGGCTATTTCCTGGTGCAAGCTGGTGTTTGGGGGCCGGCGGGTGTGTTACTGGAATCCAGTACTATCCGTACCCGGTTCATGCTGGATCAGCAGCACACCTCAGGGGTACAGGTACGTGCAAATCCAGGTGATTTGCCATTTGCCAGCGATTCCGTGGATGTACTACTGCTACCGCATACGCTCGAACATTCCAAGGATCCAGCGCGCGCATTGCGTGAAGCCGAACGCGTATTGATGGGCGAAGGGCATCTGATCGTGTTGGGGTTTCATCCATGGGGACCGTGGGCCATGCTTCAGCGGTTGGGTGCAGCTACACCCTGGGCTGGTAGCTATGTGGGTTCACGGCGATTGTGTGAATGGCTGACAGTCTTAGGTTTCGAAATAGTAAGTTTCAGGCATTATCTTTTTCGACCGCCGTTTCAACATCGGCTGTTGTCGCGTAGCGCATTTCTCGACCGCCTGCACTGGCGTGTGACTGCCAGCGCCTATATGCTGGTGGCCCGCAAGCGGGTATTTACCGTAACACCGTTACGCCTGAAACGCGCCAAGCCGCGGCCGGCATTTGCGGGTGCAGTTAATCCAACAGTTCGGTGACTAGGCGATGGGTGAAGTGGAAATATATACTGACGGTGCGTGCCGCGGTAACCCGGGTCCGGGCGGGTGGGCAGCGGTGTTACACGGCAACGGGCAAGAAAGGATCCTGCAGGGCGCGGAAACGCAAACTACCAACAACCGCATGGAACTCACCGCAGCAGTACGCGCATTGAATGCGCTGACGCAATCCTGCCATGTGATTCTATATACCGATTCAGAATATGTGCAGCGCGGCATCAGCGAATGGCTTGCGGCTTGGAAAGCACGTGGTTGGAGGACTGCGAATAAGAAGGCGGTCAAGAACCAGGACTTGTGGCAACAATTGGATACGGTGGCAGCCCGCCATCAGGTGGAATGGCGCTGGATACGCGGACATGCAGGTAACGTAGGCAATGAGCAGGTGGATAGGCTGGCGAATGCAGCCATCGATGAGATGCTGGAGAATGATCTACTTTGAGGAACCGGAAATTGGATGAAATTAAAAGTAGAAAAAGCACAAGGTTCCTATCAGAAGCAGCAGATTGCGTATGCGTCAAATAGTCCTGGATACTGAAACCACCGGGTTGGACCCTGCCGAAGGCCACCGCATTATTGAAATCGGTTGCATCGAGCTACTGGATCGGCGCGTTACCAGCCACAGGTTTCATGAATACGTGAATCCTGGACGTGAGGTGGAGCCGGGCGCCCTCGAGATCCATAATATCAGCAACGAATTCCTGGCCAGCAAACCGACCTTTGCCGACATTGCTGCGTCCTTCCTGAAATATATCGAGGGAGCTCAACTTGTAATACACAATGCTGCCTTCGATGTCATGTTCATTAACAATGAACTCCATATCCTGGGCGATGCATCAGCAGACATCACGCAAAGCTGTGATGTGCTGGATACCCTAGAACTCGCGCGCCGATTGCATCCAGGACAGAAGAACAGCCTGGATGCGCTTTGCAAACGCTATAACGTGGACAATGCAGCGCGAGAGTTCCATGGGGCACTGCTGGATGCCCAGATACTCGCGGACGTGTATCTCGCCATGACCGGCGGCCAGGCGGCTTTGTTGCTGGACGCTTCAACCGATATGTCAGGCACGACACGCAAAACCGAGCGTAAGCAGGTGCAACGCGACGGCTTGCAATTACGTGTGCTGCGTGCGTCTCAAGAGGAACGCGATGCTCACAGGCTAAAACTAAAGGCCATGGCCGAGTCCAATGGCGGCCTGTGTCTATGGCAGGAGGACTAGATGAGCGATGAACGTACACCCTTACATATGCATTTCCGCGGTATGGCCGGTAACGTGTTCACATTGTTTCTGGGTTCTGTCCCTGCCTGGTACAAAAATTGCATTCTTGCTTTTCTGCTGATAAACCCATTGGTATTGTTCAGCGGCGGTATATTTGTCGCAGGCTGGCTGTTGGTACTGGAATTCATTTTCACACTGGCGATGGCCTTGCGATGTTATCCGCTGCAGCCCGGTGGCTTATTGGCATTGGAAGCAATTCTGCTAGGAATGGCCAAACCCGCAGCCGTCTACGCTGAAGTCAGCCAGAACCTCCCGGTCTTGCTGCTGTTGATGTTCATGGTGGCAGGCATTTATTTTATGCAAGAGCTGTTGCTCAGCGTGTTCACATGGCTGTTGTTGTCAGTCAGGCGTAAATGGCTGTTGAGCCTGCTGTTTTGCGGGGTGTCGGCGCTGTTATCGGCCTTTCTGGATGCGCTGACTGTGACCGCGGTGCTGATTAGCGTATGCGGCGGGTTTTATGCTGTGTATCACGCCAGCATCAGCTCGGCCGAGATGCCAGCACCTGATAGCGCCGAGCTGGATGAATTCCGTGCTTTTCTACGTAGCCTCATGATGCATGCTTTGGTCGGCACAGCGATTGGGGGTGTGGCCACCCTGGTGGGCGAGCCGCAGAATCTGCTGATCGGTGAAACCGTCGGCTGGCACTTCATGGATTTCCTGCACGTGATGACCCCTATTTCACTGCCGGTCATCGCTGCGGGGCTGATTTTGGTGGTAGTGCTGGAGAAAACCCGCCGTTTCGGCTATGGGGCCAGGTTGCCTGACGCGGTGCGTGGCGTGCTGCAGCAGCACGCCATGAGCAGTTCCAATCAACATGATTGGCAGCGTCCTTTGATATTGCTGTTGCAGGCGCTGGCTGGGATGCTGCTGATCGCCGCGCTGGCGTTACACGTTGCGGAAGTGGGCCTGGTGGGGCTGGCAATATTGGTGCTGTTGACGGCTTTTACAGGTGTGGTCGATGAGCGGCGTATCGCGCATGCCTTCGAAGAGGCCATGCCGTTCACGGCCTTGCTGGTGGTGTTCTTCGCAATCGTGGCAGTCATCCAGCAGAGCCAGCTGTTCACGCACATCATCCACTGGGTGCTGGGGTTCGATGGGCGCATGCAATTGAGCTTGCTGTATGCTGCCAACGGCCTGCTGTCGTCGGTTAGTGATAATGTGTTCGTGGCCACCGTGTATATCCAGCAAATACATGCAGCCTTCCTTGCGCACGCCATTAGCCGCGAACAGTTTGAAACATTCGCAGTCGCCATCAACGTGGGCACCAATATACCCAGCGTGGCTACTCCCAATGGCCAGGCGGCGTTTCTTTTCCTGCTGACATCCGGCGTGGCGTCCCTGATCCGACTGTCGTATGTGCGCATGCTGTGGATGGCGTTGCCCTATACCATCGTATTGACCGGGGTAGGCTTGCTGGCGCTATTGCTCCTCGTCGGATGAATACGAATCGGATACACTGATTGGGCAAGCCCACCGTGCCATGCTGCGCCGTGTCTTGCACGCGACAAAGTTGAGGAGGAGATCTGTGATGAGAATATCCGGGCTAGTATTTACCACGCTCTTATTCATTGCTCCGCTGGCAGCACATGCAGATCCTCAGACACAGACCACACAGAGCCAGTCTGCCAATAACACCCCAAGTGCCCAGAATACCCAGACTTCTCAGAATTCCCAGAGCCAGACCACCCAGGATGTATTCAGTTACAGCTATCTGCAGATCAACCGTCTCTCGGAATGGTCGGATTATTTCAATGATCGCTCGGCGGGTAATGGGCTGGAGTTTTCCTATGGCTTTGACGGCGGAGTATACCTTTTCGGGCAGTGGAATCGGCTGGATTTCCAGACCTTGGATGGGCATCACGACTTAACAGGTTTTGGTGTCGGCGCCCATCAGCAATACAATGATTCCACCTCGTTTTTCATCGACCTGGAAATACTGCGCGACCGTTTGAGCGGCAGCCTGGGTGGCGCTGAAGATATTTACTGGCGTGTTGATTATGGTTTCAATACCCACCTATCCGATTTCGTAGCGTTCACAGGTGCCATCTTCACCGAACGCAATACGGATTTCGGCCGCCGCCCTTTCGGTGAACGTCTGGGTTTGAGCCTGGGTAGCAATATATTGGCGTTGGGCTTATTCGGCGAACACACCGCCAATGGCAATCGTTTGCAGGCCGAATTGAATTGGTATTACAAATAAACCCGATCGCTCTATAATTGGCTCGCGCCGGCATTCCTGAATGAACCCTTTCCTTTATCTTGCCAAATTGCTGGATGTCGGGCCCGGGGGGCAGCTGCGAAGTATCTACGCTGAATTGCGGCGCAAGCTTTACCTGGATCGATGGTTCCCGCACATACCGCTGGCATTGGCTACGGCTATTTTCGGTATTTTTCAAATCTCGCCGGATATACCGCGAGCCTTGGGCGTGCCATTTTTCAAAGTTGGGGAGCGGGCGAATGTAGAATTGCTGCATTCGGCACTATTGGGCGTACCGGCGACGACGGCAGGCATATTTCTATTGGTGATGGCAGCAGGGCTGTGGTTACGTTCGAAACTCGCTTGGGTGGCCGTGGCCTTGATCCTGGCCGCTGATCTTACTCTGGCGTTTACGGACTATGCGTCAGTTTCCGCCGCCATGCTGGCCTACAACGCACTGCTGCTGATCATCTTATTAGCAGCATTCGGCAACTTTTACCGCAGCAGCCTGACCACCGGAACTCTTTTCGCCATCACCAGCATTCTGGCGGTACTCGTATATGCCGTATTTGGTAGTTATCGATTGGGCGCGGATTTCTCTCCCCCCATTACAAGTTTTACCACCGCGTTTTATTATTCGATTGTCACCATGTCGACGGTGGGTTATGGCGATATCACGCCCAAAACACCCGACGCCAGGTTATTTGCGGTGTCAGTCATCGTGCTTGGCATCAGCGTGTTTGCTGCTTCATTGAGTGCGGTGCTGGTTCCGGTCATCAATCGTCGTATCACACGGCTACTGCAGCCGGGGAAGGACAGCATGGAACGTATGCAACATTACGTCATCGTCGGTAACACGGCTCTGGCGCGCAATACTTACAAACAGCTAATCGAACGCAAGCAACGCATCACCTTCATCCGTGTACAGCCCGACAGCGATGTGAGTGGATTGGATGTGGTCGTTGGCGATCCCAGTGATCTCGAGGTGCTGCGTCAGGCTGGCGCACATCTGGCGAAGGCAGTTCTGGCTCTGAGTGACGACGATTCCCGCAACGCCTTCGTGGTACTGGCCATGCGTGAGCTGGCCGAACAGGTCAAGACTGTGGCGGCTGTAAATGATGCCCGCAACCTGGCGAGCGTCAAGCGCGTACACCCTGACCTGATCATCTCGCCGCAGATCCTGGGCGGCGAACTGCTGGCGGTGGCGCTGAGTGGAGAGAAACTCAATGCCGACACATTGCTCAGCCAGTTACTGCATTTTCAGACCTAGGAAAGGTTTTTAAGACGCGTCGGGGGTTCAGGTAGAATACGCAGCCCTTGGTTGCAGGCATTTCGAATCATCATGCCCGTCCGTACCCGTTTCGCCCCCAGTCCCACCGGCTATCTGCATATCGGTGGCGCCCGTACCGCGCTGTTCTGCTGGCTGTATACGCACCATCATGGCGGTGAATTCGTTCTGCGCATCGAAGATACCGACCGGGAGCGATCCACTCAGCCGGCGGTGCAAGCCATTCTGGACGGTATGCGATGGCTGGATTTGCGGCATGACGAGGGCCCGTTCTATCAGACCCAGCGCTTCGACCGTTACCGCCAGGTGGCGGAGCGATTGCTCGAAGACGGCCATGCCTATCATTGCTACTGTAGCAAGCAGGAACTTGAGCAGATGCGTGCCGAGCAGCAGGCGCGCAAGCAGAAGCCGCGCTATGACGGCCGCTGCCGCCAGCTGACGGCACCGCGTCCGGGCATCCAGCCGGTGATCCGTTTCAAGAACCCTGTAAGCGGGCAGACCGTGGTGGATGATCTAGTGCGCGGCCGGGTGGTGTTCGAGAACAGCGAGCTGGATGACCTCATCATCGCGCGCTCCGATGGCACGCCCACCTACAACTTCACGGTGGTGGTGGATGACATGGATATGCGTATCACCCATGTGATCCGCGGTGATGATCACCTGAACAACACCCCGCGGCAGATCAATATATTCACTGCCTTAGGCGTGCACCCGCCGTACTACGCGCATCTACCCATGATTCTCGGGCCGGATGGCGCCAAACTCTCCAAGCGCCACGGTGCCGTGAGTGTCATGCAGTACCGCGAGGACGGCTATCTTCCGGAAGCGTTGGTCAATTATCTGGTGCGGCTTGGCTGGTCACACGGCGATCAGGAAATCTTCAGCCGCGATGAGATGATCAAGTTTTTCGATATCCAGGACGTAAACAAGTCCGCATCCGCCATCAATCCGGAAAAACTCCTGTGGCTCAACCAGCATTACATCAGGTCCGGTGATCCACGCAAGCTCGCGGTTGAACTAGGTTGGCAGCTGGCGCGCATCGGCATACAGATGCAGGATGATGCGAAACTCGCAGCCGTGGTGCGCGCCCAGCAGGAACGCGCCAAGACTTTGAAAGAGATGGCGCACGCGAGCCGTTTCTTCTTTGAGGAATTTAGCGACTACGAGCCCAAAGCCGCTGAGAAAAACCTGATGCTAGAGAACCTGCCGGCTTTGCGGGACATACGCACGCGCCTCGCACAGTTGCATGCGTGGTCCGCGCCGGCAGTGCATGCTGCGTTGGAGGCCGTGGCGGGCACGCTGGGACTCAAGCTTGGCAAAGTCGCCCAGCCATTGCGCGTGGCGGTCTCTGGTGGCGGCGTATCGCCGCCCATAGACATAACCATAGAAGTCCTCGGACGTGAAATATGTTTGGCTCGCCTGGACCGTGCTATCCGCTGGATTGAAGCAAAGCAAGAGTGATTCCGGGCTTTTGGTTGACAGCTCAGGCAGCAAACCTGAAAATACGCGCCCCGTGTGGGGCTATAGCTCAGCTGGGAGAGCGCTTGCATGGCATGCAAGAGGTCGCCGGTTCGATCCCGGCTAGCTCCACCAGGTTTTTAATGGGGAGAATAGCAGGGAGCCACCCGTGGCGCGCTAACCAGCCCAGACATCCTGTCTGGTAACTTGGCGGGGCGAAGCGATGCTTCGCCTGCTTGCGTCCCGCACTGACTAACGCCCCCACCAGGTCGCATAAGGGCAATTTCGGAAACGTTTCACCGCCTCGTCCCCATCGTCTAGAGGCCTAGGACATCGCCCTTTCACGGCGGTAACGGGGGTTCGACTCCCCCTGGGGACGCCATCTATTACGCAAGACGCATTTTCCTTGCAAGGCCTTGTAGGTATTACTCCAAGCGCCCGCTGCGGAAAAGCTTAATCAGGACAGCGACTTGGCAGTAGTACTGCCGTGCATACATGACTTCAGACCTGGGCCTTAGGAGTATAATTCGCGCCCTGAACGGAGCGGGGTCAGAAATTCTCCGCATCTTGAAACGCATTATTTAGCGCATACCGGCTGGTGCTCACATCGAGACCGGCCGGTTGTGTTTTGGAATCCCAAAGTAGGGGAACCGTTGGTGAACAAGCGGGAAACAAATACCCCAACTCAGACGCCGGCTGGCCGCAACGGTAACGGTGTTCACGCCGACCGCAAACGCACCATGATTCTGAGCTTGGGCGCTCTTGGCGTGGTGTTCGGTGATATCGGCACCAGCCCCTTGTATGCCATCAGCAGTTCATTTTCCGCCGGCAGCGGCCTTCAGACCACGCCTGAAAATGTCCTGGGCGTATTGTCGCTGGTATTTTGGTCACTGGTCATCATCGTATGTATCAAGTACCAGTTGTTCGTGCTGCGTGCCGACAACAAGGGTGAGGGTGGCATTCTTGCGTTGCTTGCTCTTTTGGATCCATGGCGGACCCGTAACAGCAAGCGCTCCGGTATTCTGATCGCGCTGGGTATTTTCGGTGCCGCCCTGTTGTACGGAGACGGCATGCTGACACCGGCAATATCTGTATTGAGCGCGGTGGAAGGGCTGCAAGTCGGCGCGTCAGTATTCTCCCGTCCAATCATCATCACGATTACAGTCATCATACTGGTTGGGTTGTTTTTATTTCAACGCAGCGGCACCAGTCGAGTGGGTGCCGTATTCGGTCCGATAACAGGTGTGTGGTTCGCTGTTATCGGCGTGCTCGGACTGGTGTGGATTATTCGCGAGCCTCAGGTCCTCAGCGCCATCGACCCGGCTTATGCCCTCGGATTCGTGATTCACCACGGCTTCGCCGATATCGTGGTACTGGGTGCAGTATTCCTGTGTGTGACCGGCGCGGAAGCTCTATATGCTGATCTCGGCCATTTCGGGCGTATACCGATTCGGTTAACCTGGTTCAGTTACGTCATGCCGGCACTGTTGCTGAATTATTTCGGACAGGGCGCGGCGATTCTCGCCAACCCAGACAAGCCGGTGCAGCATCTTTTCTATAACCTGGCACCGGGGTGGTTCCTGTATCCACTGGTGGCGTTGGCGACGGCGGCTACCATTATCGCTTCGCAAGCGGTGATCTCCGGGGCGTTTTCTCTCATGAGCCAGGCGATCCAATTTGGTCAGAGCCCACGGGTTAGCATCATCCGCACGTCGATGGATGAAAAAGGACAGATCTATATCCCATCACTTAACTGGATACTGATGCTAGCCACGATTGCCATCGTGCTGGGATTCAAGACCTCGGATAATTTGGCGGCCGCCTATGGTGTGGCGGTGAGTTCCACCATGGTCATCACCAGCGTGCTGCTGTTCTTCGCCATGCGCGATGTCTGGCGTTGGAAGATGGTGATCATCGTACCGATCATGTCTGCTTTCCTGATCGTGGACCTGATGTATTTCATCGCCAATATTTTTAAGATCTGGGACGGTGGCTGGTTACCACTGCTGGTGGCAATTATTGGATTCACCATCATGTCTACTTGGAGCACCGGGCGGTTAAATCTCATCAACCGCCTGCGTGAAAATACCGAGCCACTGAATCTATTTCTGGATCGTATACGCAGCATCCATCCAGTACGCGTACCAGGCACCGGCATATTCATGACTGCCCCCAATCTGGGCACACCTCCCATGTTGCAGCATCATCTGGAGCACAACCAGGTGTTACATGCACAGGTGGTGTTGCTGACAGTGCTTACCGAGGATATCCCGTTCGTGCACCCACAGCAGCGTCTGGAAGTGGAAAAACTGGATCAGGGTTTTTATCGGGTACAAGCTCATTATGGCTTTATGCAGATACCCAACGTGCCATATTCATTGCGACGCGCCAAAGATTTCGGACTGGTGATTGATCCCCAGACTGTCACTTATTACATCGGCCGGGAAACCCTGGTGCACACGAAGCACATGCCCACCATGATGGCCTGGCGCGAAAAGCTGTTCTCCTTCATGTCGCGCAACGCCATCCGCGCCACCGATTTCTACCAGATACCGCCGGATCGCACCGTAGAGTTGGGCTTACGTCTACGGTTTGCTGAGATCCGTCCGCTGCGCACGCCGCCGTCCGCGCCGCCACCCTCACGTTTGTGAAAATTAAATGCTGGCAAAACTGATCTCGTTGATTGCTGGCTTCATCATCGCTGCCATCTCCACGCTGGGCTACGGTGGTATCGTGTTGCTAATGGCTATCGAGAGCGCCTGTATCCCGCTACCCTCGGAGATCATCATGCCGTTTGCGGGTTATCTGGTGCACCGTGGCGAGCTCGATCTGTGGGTGGTGGCGGCGGCCGGTGCGCTGGGTTGTGTGCTGGGCTCGCTGCTGGCTTATTGGGTAGGGGCCAGGGGTGGACGGCCGCTGGTGGAACGATATGGTCGCTATATATTGGTATCCCATCACGATCTGGACGTAGCGGACCGTTGGTTCCAGCGCCGCGGTGATATCATCATCCTCATCGGTCGGCTGCTGCCACTGGTGCGCACCTTCATCGCTTTTCCCGCAGGTGTGGCGCGCATGCCGATTTTCAAGTTCATCGTTTACACCTTCATAGGATCCTTCATCTGGTGCTGGGCGCTGGCGTGGATCGGAATGCGGCTGGGCGCACGCTGGAATACGCTGGAACCCTGGTTCCATCGTTTCGATACGCTCATCGTGATGCTGGTAGTGCTTGGATTCGGCTGGTATGTGCGGCGCCATATCCGGCATCTGCGCCACCCGCCGGCTTCAGGTTGACACGCTCTCAGCATCAGTCAATAATTTCACCAGCGCCGATTTGATACTCAGCTTGCGGGCGCTTTATAAATACGGCTAAAGCGGGGTCCGAAAGAACCTGCTCTAGCGCCCTATGGGAAAACGCTGAGCGGGTTTTTTATTGGCAGGCACACTTATGACTCGGCTTTCCACTCCCTGGGATCAGCAGGCGTTTCCGGTGCATCCGGCGGTCTCCTTCGAGTTCTTTCCGCCCAGCACGTCGCAGCTGCAGCAAAAGTTGTGGCAGGCACTTGAACGCCTAGCGCCGCTGACGCCGCGTTTCGTGTCGGTGACCTACGGCGCTGGCGGTACTACCCGCGAGCGTACCCATGAGACCGTAGTGGCCATCGAGCAGCAGTTGGGTTTGCGACCAGCGGCGCATCTCACTTGCGTGGGCGCCAGCAAAACCGAAGTCGAAACAGTAGCGCAACGCTATTGGCAGGCCGGCATCCGGCACGTGGTAGCGTTGCGCGGTGACCCACCTGAAGGCGCGGGCCGCTTTACACCGCATCCCGGCGGCTACAGCTGCGCAGCCGATTTGGTGACCGGCCTGAAACGTGTGGCGGATTTCGAGATCAGCGTCGCGGCCCACCCTGAAGTGCATCCCGACGCGCGCTCGCCGCAGGCAGATCTGGAGAATCTCAAGCGCAAACAGGATGCCGGCGCAGCCCGCGGTATCACCCAATTCTTTTTCGACGTACAGGTGTTCCTGCGTTTCCGTGATGCTGCCGTCAAAGCCGGTGTCAGCATGCCGTTGGTACCCGGTATCCTGCCGGTGACCAATTTCGAGCAGGTACAGAAGTTCAGCGCGCGCTGCGGCGCCAGCGTGCCGGCGTCACTGGCGCGCCATTTTGAGGGACTCGACCAGGATCCGGAAACTCGCAAGCTGGTGGCGGCGCATGTGGCCGGTGAATTGTGTCGGCAGCTGCAGGCCGAAGGCGTGCACGAATTTCATTTCTATACCCTCAACCGTGCGGAACTTACGCGCGCCATCTGCCATCTGCTGGGGATTCGTGTCGCCGACACGCGGCCCATGAATGCAACACGGACCAGCGACGATCCGGCTGGCAGCTGAGACGGCGCATGTCCTGTCAGCCACAACTCGAAGAAATCCTAAAGCAACGTATCCTGCTGCTGGACGGCGCTATGGGCACCATGATCCAGAGCTATGGGTTCTCCGAGCAGGATTTCCGCGGGCAGCGCTTCCAGGATCATAGCCGCGATTTGCGCGGCAACAACGATTTGCTGGTATTGAGCCGCCCACATGTGATCGAGGAAATTCATCAGGCCTATCTGGATGCCGGCGCCGATATCATCGAGACCAACACCTTTAACTCCACTGCCATCTCCCAGGCGGACTATGGTACCCAGGATCTGGTGTACGAGCTGAACCACGAGGCCGTACGCCTGGCACAGCGGCTCACGGAGAAGATGACCCGCGCTACGCCTGACAAACCGCGCTTCGTAGCCGGCATCCTCGGGCCCACCAGTCGCACCGCTTCCATATCGCCGGACGTGAACGATCCCGGTTTCCGCAATGTGAGCTTCGAGGAGCTGCGTGCTACTTATACCGATGCCATCCGCGGTCTGCTGGAGGGCGGCGCGGATCTGTTGATGGTCGAAACTGTGTTCGACACACTCAATTGCAAGGCCGCTTTGTTCGCCATCGAGGAGCAGTTCGAAGAGCGCGGAATGCGCGTACCGCTGATGATCTCCGCCACCATCACCGATCTTTCCGGACGCACGCTTACCGGTCAGACGCCGGAAGCTTTCTGGAATTCGGTGCGTCATGTGCGGCCCTTCAGCGTGGGGTTGAATTGTGCCCTGGGTGCCGAGCAGTTGCGCCCCTATGTGGAGGAACTGGCGCGTATCGCCGATTGCTATGTGAGTGCTCATCCCAACGCCGGCTTACCCAACGCTTTCGGCGGTTACGACGAGACCCCGCAACACATGGGCGGACATATCGGTGAATGGGCGCGCAGCGGTTTCCTCAATATCGTGGGTGGTTGCTGCGGCACCACACCGGCGCATATCCGTGCACTCGCGGACGCGGTGGGCGGGCAAGCGCCGCGCACCATCCCGGTGATCGAGCCGCAATGCCGGCTGAGCGGCCTCGAGGCCTTGAATATCGGACCACAGAGCTTGTTCGTGAACGTGGGCGAGCGTACCAATGTCACCGGCTCCGCCAAGTTCAAGAAACTCATCCTGACGGGTGATTACGAAACCGCCCTGGACGTGGCCCGCGAACAGGTGCAGAACGGCGCGCAAATGCTCGACGTCAACATGGACGAGGGCCTACTGGACGGGGTAGCTGCCATGACCCGCTTTCTGAAACTCGCTGCCTCGGAGCCGGACATCTGCCGGGTGCCGGTGATGATTGATTCCTCGCGCTGGGAGATCATTGAGGCGGGCTTGCGCTGCCTGCAGGGCAAGTGCGTCATCAATTCCATCAGCCTCAAGGAAGGCGAGGAGAAGTTCCTGCAGCAGGCGAAACTCGCACGCCGCTACGGCGCCGCGGTAGTGGTCATGGCTTTCGATGAGAATGGTCAGGCCGACACTTTGGCCAAGCGCGTGGCGGTGTGTGAACGCGCCTACAAACTCTTGACCGAGAGCGCCGGCTTTCCGGCCGAAGACATCATCTTCGATCCCAATATCTTCGCCGTGGGCACCGGCATTGAGACCCATGCCAACTACGCCGTGGATTACATCCAGGCCGTGCAGCAGATCAAGCAGAAACTCCCGCAGACGCTCATCAGCGGCGGCGTCAGCAATGTGTCGTTCTCTTTCCGCGGCAACAACGCCGTGCGCGAAGCCATGCATGCAGCGTTTCTCTACCACGCCATCAATGCCGGTATGGACATGGGCATCGTCAACGCCGGTCAGTTGGCGGTGTATGCAGATATCCCCCAAGAGCTGCTGGAGCAGGTGGAGGACGTGCTACTCAACCGTCGGCCGGACGCTGCTGAACGCTTGGTGTCATTCGCCGCGACCCTGGAACAGGGCGGGAAGAAGAGCATGGAAGATCTGATCTGGCGGCAACAGCCGGTGAACGCACGCCTGAAGCACGCCCTGGTGCAGGGCATCACAGAATTCATAGACGCGGATACCGAGGAAGCGCGCCAGCAAGCGAAACGGCCATTGGATGTGATCGAAGGTCCGCTTATGGACGGCATGAATGTGGTCGGCGACCTGTTCGGCAGCGGCAAGATGTTTCTGCCGCAGGTGGTGAAGTCGGCGCGCGTGATGAAAAAAGCGGTGGCCTACCTGATTCCTTATATAGATGCGGAGAAGGATACCCACAGCCGCGCCAAGGGCAAGATCCTCATGGCTACCGTGAAGGGCGACGTGCACGACATCGGCAAGAACATCGTGGGCGTGGTGTTGCAGTGCAATAACTACGAAGTGCTAGATCTGGGTGTGATGGTGCCGGCGGCCAAGATTCTCGAGACCGCGCGCGCCGAGAGAGTCGACATCATCGGCCTGTCGGGCCTGATCACACCCTCACTGGATGAAATGATGCACGTGGCCAAAGAGATGCAGCGCCAGAATTTCAGCTTGCCGCTCATGATCGGGGGTGCCACGACTTCGCGTACCCATACGGCGGTGAAGATCGCGCCCAATTACTCCGGGTCGGTGACTTACGTAAAGGATGCCTCGCGGGCCGTGGGTGTAGCCAGCAGCCTACTGGGCGATGGCCGTCAGACGTTTGAGAAAAGTATCAAACAGGAATACGCGCAGGTGCGCGCCCAGCACAGCGGCCGCGAAGACCACAGCCAATGGCTGACACTGGCGGCGGCGCGTGCCAACGCCACGCCTATCGTGTGGCAGGGCTATACGCCACCCAGACCGCGCTCCTTGGGCGTGGAGGTGTTCGCCGACTATGACCTGGAAGCCATCCGCAGATATATCGACTGGACGCCGTTCTTCCACACTTGGCAGCTGAAGGCCAGTTATCCGCGCATCCTCGAAGATGCGGAGAAAGGCCAGGCCGCGCGCAAGCTGTTCGCAGAAGCTAACCACATGCTGGACCGCGTGCTCGCAGAAAGATGGCTGCGGGCGAGCGGTGTGTATGGATTGTTCCCCGCGAATGCGGTGGCAGGCGATGATCTGGCAGTCTTTCGTAACAGCGATCGCGACGAAAAACTCATGACGTTCCATTTCCTGCGTCAGCAGCAGCAACGGCCAGCGGGCAAACCCAACCAGTCGCTGATAGATTTTGTCGCGCCCCAGTCCAGCGGCGTCCCGGATTATTTCGGCGCGTTCGCGGTGACCGCGGGTCTCGGCATCGAGACACATGTGCAACGCTTCGAGACCGACCACGACGACTACAACGCCATCCTATTAAAATCACTGGCCGACCGGCTGGCGGAAGCCTTCGCGGAGCTGCTGCATGTGCGTGTGCGCCGGGAGTTCTGGGGCTATGCGGCGGACGAACGACTCGACAATGATGCGCTCATCCAGGAACAGTACTCCGGCATCCGTCCGGCGCCTGGTTACCCTGCCTGTCCCGAGCATACGGAGAAAGGTGGTATCTGGCAGCTGTTAGAGGTGGAGCGCCGCGCCGGCATCCAGCTCACGGAACACTACGCCATGTGGCCAGCGGCGGCGGTCAGCGGTTTCTATTTCTCGCATCCACAATCGCGCTATTTCGCGGTCGGCAAGCTCAACCGAGACCAGGTAAACGACTACGCGCAACGCAAGGGTATGGACCTAGGGACCGCCGAGCGCTGGCTGGCGCCGAACCTGGGCTATACGCCCTGATTGAATCAGAGTCGAAAGCTGCGTCGCAGGGTATTGGCGCACTGCTTGTTTTATTTCCTATCTCCATTCAGTCAACGTCCATTCGAGAGTCCCGTTGTTGGTGCTTAGGGCGGTGAAATCCGCCCACGTGAATCTTCGCGGAGACTGCGATCATGCCAACGGGCGCCACTCTCGTCACCAACATTCTTTTGCTGCTGGTATCAGTCAGTGCCTGGGCATCCACCGATGCCCAGGCACTGCACCTGCTCAATCGCCTGGCCTTTGGTCCGGCACCCGGCGATGTACAGCGGGTCGCTGCCATGGGCGTTGATCAATACATCCAGCAGCAGCTGCACCCGGACTCGATACCGCTGCCACAAGAGTTGCAGCAACAACTCGCGGCCCTCGACACGCTGCGACTCTCACCTACACAACTTTTTGATGAGTACGGTCCGAAGCGGGATACGGGCGGCGGGAAATTTACGCCTGAGGATCGCAAAGCCATGCGCCAGCATGCCAAAGTGATTTTGCAGCAGGCGGTGGAAGCGCGTCTGTTACGCGCCATCGAAAGTCCGCGGCAGTTGCAGGAAGTGATGACTGCGTTCTGGTTCAATCACTTCAATGTGTTTGCCGGCAAAGGTCTCGATTATCTGTGGATCGGGAGTTACGAGGAGACCGCTATCCGTCCCTACGCGCTTGGCCATTTCCATGATCTGCTCATGGCCACCGCCGAGAGTCCCGCCATGCTGTTCTATCTGGATAACTGGCTGAACACGCAGCCAGGCACGCCGCGGGCCAAAGGCCGTTTCCAGGGCATTAATGAGAACTATGCGCGCGAAGTCATGGAACTGCATACCCTGGGTGTGAATGGCGGCTACACCCAAAACGACGTCACCACACTGGCGCACATTCTCACCGGCTGGGGACTGTGCCCGACCCACGGATTCTTTTCGACACCCGGAGGTTTTTGTTTCGATCCACGGCGCCACGATTTTAACAGCCAGATTTTTCTGGGCAGCGAGATCGCGGGCGGCGGCCAACAGGAAATACAGCAGGCACTGGATCTGTTGGCCTATAGTCCGGCCACCGCCCGGCATCTGAGTTATGAACTGGCGCAGTATTTCGTTGCGGATGATCCGCCGCCGGCACTGGTGGAGCGGCTCACGCATACCTGGATGCAGAGTGATGGTGACATCGCCACGGTGTTGGAGGAGTTGTTCAATAGCCCGGAATTCTGGTCGGCAAAATACCGTGGCAACAAATTCAAGACGCCCTACGAATACGTGATCTCCATGGCACGTGCTTCCGGCCTGCAGATGGACGTGCACGCACAATCGAAGCTTTTGGCGGGTATGCTGGCGCGTCTCGGCATGCCGCTGTATGCCTGTGTCACACCCGACGGCTACAAGAATACCCAAGATGTGTGGATGAATCCGGATGCCATGATGATGCGCCTGAGTTTTGCCACCCTCATGGGTAGCGGCAGTGAGCGTCTTGACCCAGGTGACACGGATTCGCAAACACGCTTCACGCAATTGTTGGGCACGCTGTCGGGATTGTTGACGCCGGCGCAGATCGCACTCATCGATTCGCAACCGCAAGTATTGCGTGCCGGCCTAATCCTCGGCAGTCCGCAATTCCAATACCGGTGAGAGTGCAGGAGACCAATCATGAACCGCCGTGAATTCCTGCGTTATGTACTGTTCGCGACCGGCGGCACGCTGCTCAATATCGGCACCCGCGGCTGGGCCGCGCGCGTGGCGGAGTCACTGGCCGGTAATCGCCGGTTGATCGTGGTGTTCCTACGCGGTGCCGTGGATGGGCTCAATGTAGTGGTGCCGTACGCCGATGACCGCTACTACCAGGCGCGGCCCAGCATCGCTATCCCCAGGGCCGGACAGGACAATGGGGTGCTGGATCTGGATGGTTACTTCGGATTGCATCCGGCCCTGGCACCGTTGTTACCCCTGTGGCAAAACCACAGCATGGCGTTCGTGCAGGCCAGCGGTTCGCCGGATCCCAATCGTTCGCACTTCGAAGCCCAGGCCTACATGGAAACCGGTGCGCCCGGCGACAGCGCGGTCAGCAGCGGCTGGATGAACCGTCTGCTGGGCGCGCTCCCCGGCGCGCATACACCCACCGAAGCCCTAAGTCTTGGCAATGCATTGCCGCGCATCTTCACCGGATCGAATCCGGTCTCTAACCTGCCACTGGGACGCAATGCCGGGCATGCCATGCCCATGGATCGTCCGCAGATCGCAGACGCATTCGCAGCGCTCTATCAGGGTAACAGTCCGGTCGATCAAGCATTTCACCAGGGCCAGCAGGCGCGTGGCGAACTGATGGGTGATCTGCAACAGGAGATGGTGAATTCTGCCAACGGCGCACCTAGCGTCATTGGTTTTTCCAACGATACTCAACGGCTCGCCAATCTCATGCGGCGCGACGCCAGTATCCGGTTGGCATTCCTGTCGGTGGGCGGCTGGGATACGCATGTGGGCGAGGGCGCAGCCAAAGGTCAACTCGCCAATCACCTGCAGGCGCTTGCTCAAGGTCTAGCAACCTTGTCTCAGGGACTCGGTAATATTTATCAGGACAGCGTCATCTTGGTGATGTCTGAGTTCGGCCGCACCGTCCGGGAGAACGGCAACGCCGGCACCGACCACGGTCATGGCAATGTCATGTGGCTACTGGGTGGTCAGGTGAGTGGCGGCAAGGTGCAGGGCGAGTGGCCGGGATTATCCGACCAGCAGTTGTATCAGAACCGCGATCTCGCCATCACCACGGACTTTCGCCAGGTAATCAGTACCGTACTCAGTCGTCATTTACGCCTGCCGGATGCCGGACTCACTCAGATATTTCCCGATGGGCTGGGCGCTACAGCGAATCTTTCCACCCTGCTCAAAGCCTGAACAATATGATATTTCGGGTAAGTAAATTCCGTGATTGATAACCAAGAGTCATCCGCTGAGAGTCACATAGATCGTTGAGTGGATTTTTGATTTCCTCACAAAACTCAATGCTTAGCAGCTTTGGTGTCCCTCAAAGCGAAAGTGACCTCACTGGAATGTATCGACGTGATGAACCTTGTAACGCGAAACCTGCATTTTCTATGCAGGGTCTGTATGTTCAACCCAGGTACTTCCGTCGTAGCAACATTCCAAGAAGTGCCCCTAAGCTCAATAAGCCGAATACACCTCCACCGCCGCTTCCCCCGGAAGTGACCGGCGCGGGGTTCGTCGGAGGACTGCTCCATCCGTTTGTATTTTCATACACATAAGCCTGCCCTGGTCCTCCGCCGGGACTGACCCCTAGAGCAATGGGGCCAGGGGTTTGAGGGGTGCCTATCAGTGCGAGAGTGCCTGAGGACGATAACGCCACGCTGGTGCTCTCAAAACCAGGGGAGAGGGTAGCCGCAGGCGTCATGGCCCATAAACCGTCAATCTGCGTAAAAACATAATTATTGTCGGAACCCAAAACGTCGACCAGCGCGGTGGTGCCATCCCCTGACAGCGCCACACTCCAACCGAAATTATCACCAGCTGTTGCGTTTGGATTATCGAATATGGCGGTCGGCACTGTGGACCAGGTGGTGCCCGCCAAGGTATACATGTATGCCACTCCGACCGCATTGTTCGCACCGTACGCACCAATGAGGGCACTCGTGCCAGCGGTCGAGAGCGCGACGCTTGCGCCAAAGGAGTCGAAGCCTTCGTTGACAGGATCGTCAAAGGTGGCGCTCGGCACTGGGAGCCAGACGCCGTTTGTCGCTGTGAATATGAATGCTCTGCTTCCCCCGAATCTATCTGGAAATAACTGATCTGTTCCAATGAGCGCGGTGGTACCATCCCCTGACAGCGCGAGGCCAGAACCAAACCCATCATCTTGGCGTGCGCCTGGATCCGTGACAACCGCCACGGGTGTCGTAGACCAGATGCCGTTGCTCTGCGTGAAGATGTATGCCGCTCCTGCCGACGTACTGCCATTTACGGCCGTACCTGGAGCTCCGATGAGCGCGATGGTGCCATCGGATGAGAGGGCAACGGAACAGCTAAAGCAATCCTCATCGTTGGCATCGGGGTTCATGAACGTTGCCGTGGGCGTCGGCGACCAAGCACCATTTGTCCGTGTATATACATATAATCTTGTGTTGTTCGTAGGATAGAGTGGGTTAGTCGGGGCGCCAATCAGGGCGACGGAGCCATCGGCCGAGAGCGTCACGGCACTGCCGAAACCACACTCACCCGTCGTGGTATCGGGATTATCGAAGACCGTGGTGGGAGTAGTGGACCACGCGCCGTTAACTTGGGTATAAACATAGGCTTTGCCGATACAGACGCCATTTAGAGTCGCACTGATAGCACCGATTAACGCCGTGGAACCGTCTGCGGAAAGTGCCACAACTTCGCCAAAATTGTCGCCAATTCGATCGTCGGGATCGGTAAAGTGCACTTCCGCAGTAATATCGGGGTCCACCGTCACGGGATACACGGCTCCGCGCGTATCAACCTCGAGCCCGAGCCGATTACCGGTCAGTGTTATGCTCGCAGGCAGCACTTGGTGTCCGGCATCATAAACAACCAGGTCCGTGTAGCGGATCACCGGTTGGCCATGCGGTCCGACGAACTCCAAATTCTGGTGGTCTAGCAGACGTGGCCGCAGGATCCCGCTGACATCAAAGACCAGCATGACGCTCGTGGCATGGGGAACGGGCGGACGGCGCAAGGAAAAGCCCTGCTCGATTCTACTACCTCTTTTCGCGTACCAGGCGGAGAGCCCATGGCTATAGGCAAGATTTACCCAACCGTCCTTGAGGGTAGGTTGCTCGGCCTTCAGGGTCAGTCTGTGGATACCGGCCTGGAATTCCGCAAGATGGAGCGAGACCGTCGCTTGACCCAACTGCAGGGCCACGCTCTCCGGATCAATGCGAGCCGTCAATCCGCGGTCAGCGGTATACAGCGTGATACTGTGACCCGCCGAGCCGAATTGCCGGCTCGGTTGTGCCACATCGAATCCGATTGCCGCAGCGAGCGCACTCACAAAACATACTGAGGCGGCAAATAAAGTATACAGCGTCACTTTGCGCATACCTGAATACTCCACCGGCTTTAAGCCGGTGGGTTCATAAATTGTCGGCTTGAAGCCGACCGAGCTAAAGCGAAATACAGTGCTCACAATCGCATCAACATGTTCAAGAATTCAGGCTCATGGGCTACGCCCATTTCGCCACAACGTGCTTCGCCTGAAGGCGAGGGATTTCCACCATCACCGATAGGGACATTAACCGCCGGAAACGACCTGTGGCGGAACACATGGGCCGCCTGTCAAACCCTTCGAGGTATACGCGCTCCAGATTACTCCATTCGTCGCTCTTACGCGCAGAGTCACGTAATAACCGGGTGTGAGTGTCAGCGTATAATGTGTCGCCCCACCATAGAAGAGATTGACCCACCCCTCGTCATCGTATTCATAGTCTAAATCATAGGCCGTGGGAGTGCCCACAGAACCTTTTTGCCACGTGATAAGGTACTCGTCGATTTTGTTTTTGCAACTCAGATATTCCGCAGCAAGATCTGTCGGCGCAGATATGGCCGATCCAGAACCAATATGTGAGACAAGGTTTGACGCATTAGGCGACCCCCAGCCGGTGGGATGGTCCCAGCCCACCCCGGCGTTGAAGTCACCGTTGTTGCCGGATGTGATGTCGTTAAAATCTTCCGCGTAGGTAGTGCTGTTGGCGTTGGCATAAATGGCCGAGTTTGCTTGCCCGAGACGGGTGGAACCCGACAAAGATATTTGGACTGCAAAGAGGCCTGCGAGTTCCGGTGCCACAAAGCTGGTGCCGCCGAAAGGTACGGTCCAACTGCCACCATAATATAACGAAAAGCCAGGATCTGGGTCAGCGTCCATGCTGATGTCCGACGTATTGCGAACTCCATTCTGAGGTACGCCTGTTCCGACTTGCCAAGGGGGTTCTGGAAATACGCTGCTTTGCGCTCCGCCGGTGTAGGACCAAGCGACCTCGCTGGCGATGGTGTTATTACTGTTGAGCGTGAGTGTCGTACCGCCCGCGGCGACTACATACGGGTCGGATGAGGGATAGACCGCCTCGTCCGGATTGCTGGTCCCGTCGGAGGACCCGTAATCACCGACGGCGGCGAACACTTCTATCCCCAGAGCGGCCGCCATCTGGAATGTATCATCATCCACCGTCATTTCGTCCACGGTCAATTCTGATTCTGACGCGGCCCAACTAGTCGTCATGACTTGCGCCTCATCGTCGTTCACAATCTCGTCGTAGGTAGCCGTAAAGGCAGAGTAAAAGTCAGCACCGCTTGTAATACCACTGGTATTATTCACATATACCCAGAGTGTCGCGCCGGGCGCCATGGCCCCTCCCCATTCCTCATCGGTGGTAGTTTCGATGGTGCCGTCCGTCGCATCGCCAGTGTCGCCCACGGTAATTACTTTAACAGTATGGGTTGGCAGGCCGTAGTAGCTCCAAAAGCCGTCGAAATCGCTGATCGACAGGTTGGGACTGTCGGCCGTGGCATTAGCGATAATCACACCGGCGCCGTTGTTGGTATCGGTCATCGAAGGCCAGTTATAGGCTGTGGCGATCTGCTGTGGTGAATAACCTGATGGAGTACTTGAAAGGGGGACCACGCCTGTCAATGGCACTAGCATGGAGCGGAATCGCGCGATATTACTCAGATCCAGGACTGATTCCACTACGCTCGCAATATTACTCGGAAACCGCGGTTCGTCTTGCGTGCCATAAACATTTCGGCCGTGGTAGGTGTAGTCGTCGATCTGGACACCCAGGACTTGTTCGAACGCGCCACTTCGTGCCGTGACATGAATCAGCCGGTTGTCAGGCGTCACACTTGTCACTTGCAGCCCTTGTCCCTCCAGATATCCAACTATCGCCGCGACTTGGTTTTGGGTCGGACCGTACATCGTCGTGAACTGCCGAGGTGTAAGGAACTGGTGATATTCCGAACTAGTTGGGTCGGTTACAGCCTCAAGGAAGGCATGAAGTTGCACCGTGTTACGGAGCTTGAGGGCGACTGTCACATTAAGTGTGGACGACGGATCATGGTGTCCAACGAACTGGGCACGCGTCAGTGCCACGGGGACACCGCCTGCAAATTTCACTAAATCATTTCCGGTTTGCGCGAAACCATTTCCTGCGCTCAGAATGAGCAGAACCAGTCCGGTACCGTATTTGAACAATGAGGTAATGATTTCTTTAAACATAGCACTTCTTCATTTGCAAGCACAGCACACTTGCTATGCCGGTTTTCCTGAATGCGATTGTTATAACCGCCGAAGTGGCAAATACCGTACATCCAGCCAATCCTAATCCAATAACCGCGACGAACCAAAGCCATTGCTTGCAAAACAAACGCGCTACTGCGTTCATAACTCACTCCTTAATGTGGTGTGGTTTATAAACGAAGTGCCATCAAAGAAGCACCGCAGCACAAAATGCTTGTCTCAAGAGACTCCTATCAGGTCGCTTCGACGGCCAGAAAATATGAAATTTCTTGGGGGGGGCAACTTGACAAATAAATATATCGGATTTTCAACACGTTAGAAAAAACATTATTTCTTCATCAGGGTGATGGACCAGAGGAATAGGCAGGCGTGATGTAGCGCGCCATTTTATGAGTAAAAAGTACGCGCCTTTTAACTCCATTCTCCCATCTCGATCAGCCGCTGTAGCCCCGCCGTGTCTACTCCCTGTGATCGAATCTCAAAACCGTCTTCACCCGGGTTCGTCGAGAACCTATCCATCAAATCGGCGGTCCGTGCCCAATCCTGTTTCGACCGGGTTTTGAACACGATGCGCTTTACCTGAGCAGCGTGTGGTTCGAATACGATCTTGGCGCGGATCACCGGAAAGCTGTAGCCGCGCCCCAGGCGGTTGGCGATGCGAATCAGGTTGTTGGCGGACTCCGTGGCGGCATTGGTGATGCGCTGATCGAAATAAGCAAAGATGAACGGTGCCCAGTCCCTGACGGTTTTCCGGAAGCGTCCAAAAGCCGGCACCAACTCTGGGTCCATCCCGCGCTCCCAGTCGTGCCAACGCTGCTCCGCGTCACGGCGATTCGGGGCGTCATACATGGCATAGAACGCCTGCCGTGCCCCATAGACTTTCTTGAGCAGCGGGTAGTTCTCAAACCACAAAGACAGCCTGAGTGTTTGCGTCGAGATGAGCGTGGATTCCCGCTGGCGCATCGCCTTGGCATCGTGAAGTAGTGCGCGCCGTTGATTTTGCGGTAGTGTCTGACCGATGTCCTTGCGGACCCGATCCAAAGCGAAATCCGCGAGCCGCAAGACGTGAAACTTGTCCACCACGATGGCGGCGTTTGGCAAAACCGTCCGAACTGCCTGCTGATATGGCGGCCACATATCCATCGCCACGCCTCGGATCCGCTCCGGGTTCGGTAGTGATTGGAGAAACCTGATCACCGTCGGTTTGTTCCGGTCCGGTAGCATATCAAGGACGTAGCCCGTATCCAGGTTGGTGAGCACTCCGCGTGACCGCCGCAAAAGATATACCTCATCAATGCCTAGCCAGACCGGCGTATCGATGGTGCGGGCCTTCTCTAGTCGCGCGGCGTAGTCATCGAACACCCCACGGATGGTCATGCGGCTCAAACCCGTCTCCTCCGCCAGGTGCGCAAAGGTTTGGCGCAAGGTCAGGGGTTCCAGCCACGCAATCAGCCGGGCAGTGATACGGCGTTTGGGGTGGACGGCTGGCAGCGCCTCATAGAAGGTACGTCTGCAGGTTTTGCAGCGAAATCGCCGGGTGTGCACATAAAGGCCCACCCACTTACCGTGGGAGGCAATATCCCGAACTACTTGGGTACGTTTGCCGAAACCGGTGAAATCCTGGGAGCGGCAGCCGGGACAGTGGTTCGGTAATGCCATGGTCTCCACCCGGATGTGGTACGCGCCTGACTCCTCGTGAAAATCCAGCATCCGATACCCAGGCAGTTTCAATAGGTCTGGCAATGTGTCCAGAGGGAATTCCCGCGAACAAAACCGCATGAACCGTACCGGACTGCCAGTCCAGCGTCAATCACGAAACTGCATTTTTGCGTCTAGTACCAAATTGGCCAATAATTGCTCAATCAATCACGGAATTTACTTACCCGATATTTCGCATTAGCGCCGGACTGCGGCAGTTTTTTAGTTTAATCTACGCATTCTCTAGTATCACGCTTGAGTCAAAGGGGCAGAAATGGCTACAGCCAGTCAGGTTCTTACAGAAAATGCCCGGCTTCTCAAACAGAAGGCTTCCAAGTATTCGATTCTCGGGGTGCTGATTGCGGCGCTCGCGGTGATCTTCGCCACAGTCATCAGTGCCTATTTTAGCAACGGTAATTCACTGAGCCTGGCAGCGGTGGTGAACGCCCAGGCCAGTAACCCGGTCTTGTGGGTGCTGGATCTGCTGCCGTTTTTCTTTGCCTTCTGGGGCCAGTACACCAGTTCCATGATGGCTTATGAAGGCGGCGCCATGGTGATGGATCAGACCAGCGAACTGCGTACCCAGGCGGCCACTCTCGAACAGCAGATCGCGCATCAGTCCACCCACGATTCACTCACCGGCCTGCCCAATCGCACGCTGTTCACCGACCGGCTGGAACAGGCGCTGCAGATGGTGCGTTCCGAACATGAGCAGCTGGGCGTGTTGATCATGGATCTGGATGGCTTCAAGGAGATCAACGATACCCTCGGGCATTACAACGGCGATCGGGTGCTCAAGAGCGCCGCCACACGGATGCGGAACGTGGTCAGCGAGACCACTACCTTGGCGCGTCTTGGCGGGGACGAATTCGGCCTGATACTCACGGATCTATCCGGGCCGAAGGATCTGGAGAAGGTGGCACATAACATCCAGAAAGCGCTGGAACCCCAGGCAGTCCTCGAAGGCGTCACCATCCATCTGGCGGCCAGTATGGGTGCGGCTCTGGCGCCACGCCATGGGCGTGATGCCGATACTCTCATGCAACGCGCGGATGTGGCCATGTATGTAGCCAAGGATGAGAAGCGCGGCTACATGTTGTATTCCACTGATCTGGATGCGCACAGCCCGCAACGCCTGACGCTCATCGGCGAATTGCGTCAGGCCATTCAGAATAACGAACTGCAATTGCATTATCAGCCAAAAGTCAGCGGTGCGGATCGGCAGGTGCTGGGCGCCGAGGCGCTGGTGCGCTGGAACCATGCACGCTATGGTCTGCTGCAGCCCGACGAATTCATTCCCATGGCCGAACGCACCGGCATCATCAAGGAACTATCCATCTGGGTGATGCGCAACGCGCTCAAGGACATGGAGTTGTGGAAAGCCGCGCATCCGGAATTCGCCGTGGCCATCAACCTCACAGCCCACAGTCTGCTGGATCCGGAATTTCCCAACGTGGTCGCCGGCCTGCTGGCGGCGGGCGAGTATACCCGCGGTACGCTGGTCTTGGAGATCACCGAGAGCGCCCTGATGGGAGATCAGGAACGCGTCATGAGCATCATCACCCAACTTTCCGAGATGGGCATCCATATCTCCATCGATGATTTCGGCACCGGCTATTCATCCCTGGCCTACCTGACAAAAGTGCCGGTCAAGGACATCAAGATCGACCAGACTTTCGTCATCGGCATGCAAATTGTCAAGAAAGACGCCATCATCGTCAATGCCATCATCCAACTGGCCCACAATCTGGGACTCACGGTGACGGCGGAAGGCGTGGAAAGCGGAGAGACCTTCGAGCGCCTGCGGGCACTCGGCTGCGACGCCATGCAGGGCATGTATATCAGCCTTCCGATGCAAGCCAAGGAATTGATTCCCTGGATGAAAGACTGGCAGACGACATTGCAACGGCAAGGAGCGGCCTGAGTACGATTCTTGCTCGGGCTGAATTCTTGCGTAATGATTGCTTCCTGCCGACATAAAAAAGCGTAAACTTGCGCCCCCACGCCATTCCGGCGTACGCATCCTAAATTTTAAGGAGGTTTTTTTATGTCATTGTCCATGTACCAGGCTTCGGTGCCGGTATTCATCCGCATGCTAACTAATCTATCGGCCGTGCTCAAGAAGGGCGAAGCTCACGCCCAGGGCAAGAAGATCGACCCGGCGGTGTTCACCAGCGCGCGTCTGGCGCCCGACATGTTCCCGCTGGTGCGCCAGGTGCAGATCGCCACCGATCAGGTCAAGGGTTGCGCGGCGCGACTCGCGGGCATGGAAGTGCCAAAGTATGAAGACAACGAGCAGAGCTTCGCGGATCTGTACGCACGCATCGACAAGACCATCGCCTTCCTCAAGAGCGTCAAACCGGCGCAGATCGACGGTTCTGAGGACCGCAATGTGCAACTCCCAGTCCGCGACAAGACCATCACACTCAAGGGCCAGGACTATCTGTTCGAGCGCGTGTATCCGAATTTCTTCTTCCACGTGACCACTGCCTATGCCATTCTAAGGCACAACGGCGTGGACATCGGCAAGGGCGATTTCCTGGGATTGTGATGGAGGGCTAAGGTCGCCCGGGGGTGATGCATAGAAACTGCGAAGCACAGTGACGCCGTCACTCATTGAGGCCCTGATGTGAAAGCATCAGGGCCTTGTTTTTAGGATGTAGATAGTAGATATAGGAAGTGTTCCAGTGTGTAGGAGACCTATTTTGTGAGCGGAGTTCGGCGGACAGCCCTCTTGACGTCCACGCAGACGGACCCGAGATCTACTCGACGGCAGTCTCGAGTCTGTCCATAATCTAGGCGATGCCAACATCAAAATTTAGGGGGTGTAACATGCGCAGACGGTTAGTTATTGCGGTATTCGGCGCTGCCACGCTTACAGGTTGTGCCAGCGTCAATCCCATCCAGCAGGACCAGCCGCTTATGCTCGCAGCCGGCGATGGGATTGCTGCCGTGCAATTCGATACCTTGGATCACATCACCCAGGTACAAATCGTATCCGTGCTTTCTAGCGGTGAGACGATGAATATCCCGAGCGTTCCTATCGGTCAGAGCACATATCTATTTGAAGTCCCGGCTGGCCGCTATTGCCTGCAGCGTTTTTATGTCGGAGATGTTCTTATCTACCACCAAGGCCAGTACGTGAGTTGCTTTGTGGTGCCGGCCGGGGATGTAGGTTTCAGCGGCATCTACTCCCCGCGTGGGGACAACGGACGGATTGTGACCGATCAGAACATGGACATTGCCAACGCGCGGGCGGAACTGGAACGGGACTATCCGCACATCGCGGCACAGTTTCTAAGACCAGAACCGGCGCCTGCCGAAGCGGTTGCGCCCACGCCGGGGCCGTTACTGGCCGGCAATCAGCAGACTTCCGCATGGATTGTGCATGAGAAGCATCCACTGGCGGACATTATCTACATGCGCAACAATACGAAGTGGCCGCTCGAAATTACGACGTTCGAGCTTTACGATTGCGCCAACATCAAGCAGATATGTACTACCATGCATCCTGAATTCAAGCTCGCGCCTCATCAGACCCGACGTTTCATGCAAATCGAACCGGGCGATCCACTGGGGGCCTACGCCTTTCACTACCAGTTCTACTATGGGTTTCAGTGAATCGCTAAAAGACACAGAGCAGTCAGGTCAATCCTAGTCAGCGATGACACAGACGAATATAACCCATGAGTGAAAATCGGTGTCAACGTATCGATGCTGAATCGCCAGCGCGCCGATGAATTAAAAAGGCCGCTCATTGCGAGCGGCCTTTTGTTTTTATCACCCTGATCAATGCAACGGCGGCAGCTGCGGATGATGATCCGTGTACGGCGGACGCGGGAACACCGGCACCGGATGCGCTTTCAATTCCTGCATCAGCACCTGCACGGCTTTCTCCAGCTGCGGGTCATGGCCTTCGCGCACCAGCTTGGGATCCTGCCACACCTCGATGTCCGGTGTGATGCCGTGGCCTTCCACTTCCCAGTGGCCGTGTAATCCATAGATGGCCCAGCGCGGCGCGGTTACGCGTCCGCCATCCATCAGCTCTGGATAGCCGCCGATGCCCACCAGGCCACCCCAGGTGCGCACACCGATGAGCGGGCCGATGTGCATGCGCTTGAAATACCAGGGCAGGGCGTCACCACCGGAACCGGCGAACTGGTTGATGAGCATGGCCTTGGGACCGAATATCGCCTGCGTGGGTTCGGTGTAATCCTCGCCCTCGCGGGTCGCTACCCGGCTCATGGGGCGGCGCGACAGATAATCCACGATGTAATCCGCCAGCTGTCCGCCGTGGTTGTAGCGTTCGTCGATCACCGCGCCCAGCTTGTTGGTCTGGGCGAAATAATAACGGTTGAAATTGCGGAACCCGCCGCCGCCGGTATCCGGCAGATATACGTAGGCGAGCTTGCCGTCGCTGAGTTCGTCCACCAGCCGCCGGTTGTGCTCGATCCAGTCGAGATTGCGCAGCGGGAACTCATTGTCGATGGGCACCACAGTGACGTCGCGTGCGCCCTTGCCGTCCGCCTCCGGCCCCACCCGCAGCACCGTTTGCTGACCGACGCTGCCGCGGAACAGGCTATAGATGTTTTCCTGGGCGGTCAGCGCATGGCCGTTCACCGCCAGCAGGTATTCACCGGCTTTCACGTTCACGCCCGGTTGGGTGAGCGGCGCCTGCAGTTGCGGGTTCCAGTTCTCGCCGCTGTAGATCTTGCTGAAGCGGTAACGCCCGTGATCCACGTTGTAGTCGGCTCCCAGCAGGCCCACTGAAATCTTCTGCATCTCCGGTTCGCTGCCGCCGCGCACGAACATGTGGCCTACGGACATATACGACAGCATCTTGCGGAACAGGAAGTTCAGATCGTCGCGGCTGGCGATGCCGGCCAGGTAGGGTGAAAAACGCCGTTCGGCGAGTTTGATATCCAGACCGTGGAAGTGCGGATCGTAGAAGAAGTCGCGCTCGATGCGCCACACTTCGTGATACATCTGCATCCATTCCTCCCGCGGCACCACCCACACCTGCATGTCTGCGGTCTTGAGTTTGCCTGCGCCGGGTTTAGGCGCGGCATCGCTCTTGGCGATGAACCAGTCGTCCTTGATCTGGTAAAGCATCTTCTCGCCATTGGACGACAAGGCGAAGTCATTAACGCCGTGCAGCAATGGTTCGGTCTTGCGTTTTTCCAAATCGAACTTCGATACCGTCAGACCCATCGGTCCGTTACCCATCGGCACCAGTGGTGCTTCCTGCAGATATAACTCACCGCTCTTGCCGGCGCTCAATCCTACGAAATTAGCAGCCGGTATCGGCAGCGCCAGGGTGCGTTGCAACAGACCGTCGAAATCGATGCGTACCTCCTCGGGTTTGTCCGCTGACTCATCCTTGCTCTTGCCGTCAGCTTTCTTATCCGGGGAGACACTTTTCTCATCGTCACTCTGGGGCGCCAGCGGCGAGGGCAGGTCGCGGCGCAACACCGCCACGTACACGCTGCGGGTCACCGGGTGCGCTTCGCTGGTCATGTCCAGCCAGCCGGTGGTCAGTCCCATGTCGGTGCTGGCAGTGAAGTACAGATACTTGCCGCTCTTGTCCCACACCGGATACAGACAATCGCTCATGCCGTCGGTCACCTGGGTGGTCTTGCCGTTGGCCAGGGAATACACGAACACCGCGCGCAGGTGATTCGGCAGCTGTTTGGTATAGGCCAGCCACTTGCCATCCGGCGCCCAGCTCGGGTCGAACTCGTGCAGCGGCGTGTCAAACAGGTCGGTGTCCACCTTCACCGGCATGGGATGTACCAGATCCACGACCCACAGGTTCAGGCGCTTGTCGCTATAGACGATTTTCTTGCTGTCCGGCGACCAGGTGGGTGAATAGAAGAACGACGGTGGATTGCCCAGATTGATCACGCGAGGCGGCTGCAGGCCATCCTGATCGCGTATATAAAGCTGGTATTCGCCGGATGCGTCTGAGAAATAGGCGATGGATTTTCCATCGGGTGACCAGGCCGGATCGCGCTCAGCGGCCCCGGGCGTGGAAGTGATGTCGCGGATGTCGCCTTTCTCCGCCGGCACCGTGAGGATCTCGCCGTGGGCTTCGAACACCGCGCGCACGCCGCTGGGTGAGATGCCGGCGTTCACGATGTTCTTGGCCACTTTCACGAAGTGCGGCCGCAACTGCGGCATATCACCGGCCACGCGCACAGTGACTGGTGTATCCGCATGTGTGGCCAGGTTGAACAGGTGCAACTGGCCCATCTGGGAATACACGATGGCGCCCGGACCCGCGGAGGCGGAATCGATGTCGAAGCCGTCGTTGTTCAGCAGCTTGGTGACCGTGCCGGTCTTGGTATCGTAGGCGAACAGGGACACCGGTCCGTCCCGGTCCGAAAGGAAATACACCGTGTCGCCCACCCACATGGGATCGCGGTCATTGGAATTGTCGCGTGGTATTTTCACCACGCTGGAATCCGAGAGCCGCGCGATCCAGATGGGGGTGGTCTGGCCGCCGCGGTAACCTTTCCAGTCCGGTTCCCACTGGAACACCGGCACGTAGGCGAGGTGCGAAGCATCGGCTGAATAACTGCCGTACTCGGCCATGTTCAGCGGCAATGCGCTCGGCAGGCCGCCGCTCACCGGCACCGTGAACAGGCGGTCGGAATCGTTGGTGTTGTCACGGCCGGAAGCAAACAGCACGCGCTTGCCGTCCGGCGTCCAACCCACCACCACGTCGCCAGCTGGGTGCCAGGTGAGGCGGCGCGGTTCGCCGCCCGCGGCCGCCACCACGTACACATCGCGGTTACCGTCGTAGTTGCCGGTGTAGGCAATCATGCGGCCATCGGGGGAAAACACCGGGTCGCTGACCAGGCTGTTGCCACCCACCAGCAGCCTGGCGTCACCGCCGGAGCGCGGTGCGATCCAGATCTCATCTCCATAGGTGAAGGCGATGTGGGTGCTGGAGAGCGTCGGCGTCTGCAGCAGCAGCGGTGGATTGGTGGCGATGGCGCCGCATGGATATAAAATGGCGAGCATTAGGGCTACGAGGGCGTACCTCATGGACGGCTCCTTAGTTAGGTTCGCGAGTCAGGCGGTAGTGCAGAGTATAGCCAAGCTTTTGCGGTCTATACATCGAGTTACTGGCGCCACACCTTATTGATATCGAGCTTATGCTCGCGCATCAGCGTGCGTATGCCTTGGCAGGATTTTTATAATGTTCCAGCGTGCGCTGCGCGGTCGCCTGTAAATCCTGGCGCAGTGCTTCGGGCGCCAGGACTTCCACCTGGTCGCCGAAACTCAACAGCCACCAGCGCAACTGCGCGGTCTGCATCACCGAAGCGGTGATCTGCACGCGGCCGTCATCCAGTTCGCGCAAGCGCTGGTCCTTGGAGAGCGCGGTTTCGGCCAGGTACTGGGCGGCATTCTTGTGCAGAATGGCGCGCAGCCGGATCAGTTGCCCGGAGGAGAAATCGAACTCGCCCTTGGCGATGTAACTGTCCAGATCAAAACCTTTAGGGGTGTGCGCCGGCTCATCAGTGAGCTCAGCGTGCGTCATGCGATGCACCACCAACAGGCGCAGCTCCGTGTAATCGGACAGAGTGCACACCAGGTACAGGACCGCGCCACGCGCCACCAGCGCCAGCGGGTTAATCACAGTATCTTCATAAGCCGTGCGCGCGGTGCTGTCGCGCGCCTGATAGCGCGCCCGGAAGCGCCGGTTGGTGAACAGCGCTTCATACACCACCGGCAGCACCGCTTCGTCGATGTCCGGCGGCAGCAGCGCCAGGCCGCTGGGAATGACGCGCACTTTGCGCGGCCAGTCGCCGATGGCGCGATCGGATATCTGCGCCAGCACCTCGTCGGCACTGTGTAGTTGCGGCTCCAGGGCCTTCAAGGTCGAACGCGGCAGCAGCGGCCGCAGGTACAGATCCATGAGCTTCAGGGCCAAGGCCGCTGGTGGACTCATACCGGCCACGTCCAGTGCCCGCCCGCCGCTCATCCATTGCCAGCCGAAAGGTTTGGCGCGGGTATCGCAGCGCAACGGAAACAAGGCTGACAGGCCCTTGAGGTCGCGTTGCAGTGTGCGCAGGTCCACATCGAAACCCTGTGCCTGCAGGCCGGCGCGCAGACTCAGGCTGTCCACCTTGCGGGGCGCATGCGGGATGAGTTTGAGCATGGCCCATTGGCGCAAAAAGGTGTCGGCCATAGGAATTTCCGGGTGGAGAGGCGGGGGTCAGTATAGAGTACAGCGACAATTTTTGTCGTTCGGGGTCTGTTTCAAACGACGCATCCTGTCGCTCATGGGGGTTAGGGTGCAGGCATCAGAAGCCAGTCCTTACTCATAAGGTATCTCGAGCATGCCGCCATTGCCGATCTCAACCACTAACAAGCCAACGTCGCACTATGCCACCCCCTTAGAGCTCTCCAAGCTGCTGTTAGCCCAGGCGCGCACCGTCCTGGATCAGGCCGATAACAGCGATCGGTGGCATGAAGGCCGGCACTATATGCAGGCCGCAGTGCGGGAGGGTAGCAGCGAAGCCTGCAAGAGCATGGCCTTCTGCCACCTCACCGGCGAGAACGGTTTCCAGATCGATCCGGCCGCGGCCCTCGAATACATGAATTCCTGGCGGCGCTCGGCCATGCGTGCGCTGCGCACCCAGGTGGACAAACCGCGCGTCGATATTTTTGAAAAAGTATCCGCGAAATTCGCCGCCCTGTGGCGGCGCTGCACCACCGAGATTAAACCCGACAGCGCGCTCGCCATGCTGGGCCGGACCATCGTCGGCTATCGCCTCTACCAGCGCTATCCCGGTACCCAAGGCCCCAAGGAGATCCTGGTGCTGGAGCTGGATGACGGGAGTGCCGTGGAGATCATCAATCATTTCGGAAGCATCGATCCGGTCGGTAGCCGGGTGGTGGGTGGCCAGAGGGAGCTGGATAGCTACATGCAGAATCACTGGAGCAGCCGCTTGAGCGTGGCCCGTGGCGAAGCGGTCGACGCCAGCGCAGCCACGGCCCTGTACCACAATCACGAATTTGAAATCTTCAAAAAATGGAGTGCCCGATGAAATCAGCTAATCCAATCCTTGGCATGCAGGTGGCGGGTCTAGATCTCAAATGGGCTAACCGCCACGAAAACAGTCCCACCAGCGGCCTATTCCTGATGTTCGATGACGGTACGTATTACGAGTTCCACACCACCAAGGGTTACTTGGAGATGGGCCGGCACTTGCCGCCCCAACACGACAAGTCTTCGGATGCGCGCCTCGCCAATTATTATGTAACGGCAACCAGCCGGCTGCCGCTCGATAAATCGGATCCGCATGCCAAGCGGCTAAAGCATTAAACTGAATTTAAAATGACCTGGGGTAATCCCAAACGCACCAACTGGAACATCCCCGAGGATGCGCGCATCGTTCAGGAAGACGACAGCTGGAGCATCTACCATTCCGCCGCCCACGCGCGCCTCTATATATATCCCGCCAGCTATCACGTACAGTCGCTGCCATTGAATACCGCGGATCTGCAGCGCCTGCTGCATATCCTGGGGGCAGCGCCCGGTCCGTCACAGGACGACGAAACCGCGCCTATCGCAAGACCAAAGATTCCACCATCAGCCCTGACTTAACACCTTCTCAATTTGCATTGCTGGCGCACAGGCAGCGTTTTTCTCACACCCTGACTTATTCTCCCCCAAGGGATAGGGGTATCATTTAGCCTGATTCAGGAGTTCGGCAGGAACTCATATCGATGTGCGCCAGGGCTGGGCGCTGCTCAAGCAATTTCCAACAGTAATAATCTAGAGGAATCCCCCTTATGAATATGAAACCGTTTCTTGATGCCTGGTCCCCGCGGCTGCTGAGTGTGCTACGCATCGTGGTGGCGATTCTCTATATCGAGCACGGCACGTCCAAGTTCTTCGGCTTCCCCGTGGGCATGGGCCACATCCCGCTGTTTTCCCTCATCGGCCTCGCCGGGGTGCTGGAGATCGGCGGCAGCATTCTGCTGTTCCTGGGGCTGTTCACCCGCCCGGTAGCCTTCATCCTCTCGGGGCAGATGGCCTTCGCGTATTTCATCGCGCACGCGCCCCATAGCCCGTATCCACTGGTGAACCACGGTGAAGCCGCGGTGTTCTACTGCTTCGTGTACCTGTATTTTGCCGCCGCCGGTGGCGGTACCTGGAGTTTCGATCATTGGTTCCGGCATAAATAAGCCGGTATGGTCCATCATTCAAGTGCACACCGGCATCCAGAGAGCCTAAATTTCCTGGATGCCGGCGTCCGCTGGCATGACGAATGGATAATAAAAGACGTCGAAAACGCTAAACATTTGACCTTCGGGCTCGCTTTAAAGGGAGACAGGTGATGGAACAGAGATCCGAATTTGTAACGGTAGTGGCGTGGCTGTTCATCATTTTCAGCGCCATGGGCATCCTGGTTATCATCATGGAAGGGTTCGTATTCTCCATGCTCCCGTTCGATAAGCTCGCGGAAGCCAGTGGAGTGCACGGTGCCAATCCAGCAGCGTTCGCACCCGCGTTCTTCAAAGCGTTCCTGGGATGGATCATCGCCGTAGCCCTGCTATTTCAGGGCTGGGTACTGACGTCCTCGATCGGCCTATTGTTGCGCAAGAACTGGGGGCGCATCTCCTTCATCGTGTTTCTGGTGCTCAGCCTGATCTGGAACGGTCTATATCTGATTTTTGCAATCCTGATGGCTGTGGGCGTGCATTTCATTCCGGAAACCTCTGGGCCACTCGACATGCGGCCTTTCATGCAGGCCTTCATGGGCATGCTGGCGATGATTATGCTTGTGGTCGTAGTGCTGTTTGGCTGGATCGTGAAGAAACTGGTGTCGGAGGACATCCGTAAGGAATTCATCAAGCCAACGGATGCCTCCGGTGCATTAACGGCATGACTCTGGAGCCGTCTTATTAAGCACGCGGCC